>NZ_JBLXAT010000001.1:0-280259 GCF_048265805.1 Shewanella sp.
GCAGCGGCGGTAGTTCTAGCTGAGCAGCTCTTAAAAAATGGCTATGCACTGGCGGATTTATGAGGGGATCCTTCAGTGCATTGTCACCAAGCGTTTCTGAAGGTGACTGTTGTATCTAGATTGTAGACATTTCTATGCCTACGTAAACACCGCTCATATTCATGTCCGGTTGAGAGCTATAATCTCACCCAGCTTGCCGCAATGGATTTCACCCATTTAGCACTGATGTGGTAGCCTTTTTACAACACAGCCAATGTTGGTAATGACTGAACAATAATCCTGCAACAGCCATCCACTAGCGGTCTGAGTTTTGCAGTGAAAAATAATTGTGCGTTACCCAAGGACCCAATATGCAATCAATCTCACCAGAAGTACTCCAGACTGTCACCGTCAGCCCATTCGGAGAAGTCTACTTTCCCGCCCTCAATCCAGCGACGTTTGAAAAAATCGACTCCAAATCATTATACGATCAGTCCTATAAAAATTTTTTCCAAATGAAGGATGTACTTCATATCGTTATCGGCTCAGATTCGGGATTGCTTGCTGACTACCTCCTCAATCTTGAAAAGCAAGAAGGTAGCCAGATTATTGTTGTCGAACTTGAAGATGTCACCAATCTGCTGAATATCGAAGTACCAGAAGAGTACAAAAACTATTTTCACACCACCACTTTTGAGGGATTGTCGCGACTTATTAATGATACCCAAATAAGTATCAGCGTTGGCAAAGGAAACTTTATTATTCATGAATCAAAGTCAGTACAGTCTAACCATATTCCAGAATATTTAGATTTAAAACTAAAATGCCAAAAGCTGATTAATACCAAAAAAATTATTGAACAGGTAAAATTACAGCAGAAAATCTTTTTAAGAAACCAGATATTTAGCATTCCAGATAACCGCATTGCTGCAAAAACGCTTTGTCAAAAGGCGAAGGATGCAACCATACTTCTTGCTGCTGGAGGCCCATCATTAGATCATAATTTAGAATGGATAAAGGCCAATAGAAATAATCTTATTATAATTACCATATCAAGGGTTGCTAACAAGCTAATATCCTATGGAATCCTCCCGGAGATTGTTGTCACTGTCGATCCACAAAAAGTAAGTTTTGATATTAGTAAGGACATGATGCGACACCAAGATAAATTTTTACTCGCATCGGCGTACCATACAACTCCATATATATCTAGCCAATGGTCTGAAAATTATGTCTATTTGGGTAACCGCTATCCATGGAAGAATGAAGACAATATAGAACTGAAACAAACAACGGTCACCAACTCTGCTATAGAATTGGCAGTACAGATGGGAGCTAGCAGAATTTTATTAACAGGGGTAGATCTCTGTTACTCCACCACAGGAAAAACACATGCCAAAGGCACCAAAGAGGAAGCTGCTGGAGCCGATCTAGTCACTCTCGGCGAATGGGTCACCACCTATGCAGGCGAGTTAGTTGAGACAACCGTCCAAATGAAGCTAGCTATCCAATCATTAGCAGAACAAGCATCTTTGTTAACAAGCAGTAAAATCATCAACTTATCCCCGCATGCAGCTAAAATAGAAAATATCGAACATATTCCTCAAGATAAAATTACACTAGAGGAAAGAAAGGATGATCTCACTAACGTTATTGAAGCGATACTAAAAGATGAACATAACAAAGTGGAATCTTTGTTAGCAACAAAAAAGGAGATAACCAAGGCGCTAAGAAATATCACCGAGATAAACGAACAGGCAGCGAAAGCGCTAAAATTATGTCAGCAAAACCAACACGCATTGTCGCCAGAAGCCGCTAAAAAGATCGAAAAAATCGAAAAAGAGATCAATAAATCGCCAAAAAAACTACTTTCATCAATAAAAATCTATGGCTTTTCAGAGTTTTCATCATTCTTAACCAGCCGCACGAAAGAGGACTGGGATGATAATTACATTAAAGAAATGAACTCAAACTACTATCAAGCCATGTTGTCATCAACGTCAGAATTAATACCGCAATTAACGCAAGCCATTGTGCGTACGCAAACGAGAATTGATGAGTTAGATGCAGAGTATCCGATCGAAAAGTTAGACAAGCTGTGGCGACAAGAAAATACCATCGGAAGAATATATAGCCGTGAGCAGGCATTAGGCACAGTCTTAAATGACGATATTAGTTTAAATCTAAAAAATGACTTCCATGAACTGGTAGAACATGCTGCTGATGGCTTCGCTCAAAAATTGGACTCAAGAAGAAAGAACCACGATTTAATCACTAAGAAAATTTTCCACTTAAAAAGTCAAAATAACGACATTGGTCTTAAGCGGATGGTAGATGCATTAGCCGCAAAGCAAAAAGACAGTGATGAATACACCACTGATTTCAACCTCGCCAGTGCCTACTACAACATTATGATAGGCAATAACACGGAAGCGTTAGCGCATTTACTGAACATTCCTGCAGACAAAATCGATCACATTCAACGCCGAGACATCGCCGCACTATCGCTCAAATTACAGCGACTTGATGTGGCAGAACATGCCTTGGCTGAACTGCAACTCAATTTTGACGACTTTAAACCCATCTATGCGCGAGTACTGCATTTGAATAATAAGTCGCAGGATGCGCTCAATACTTATCTCAACTTTTTAGATAAGTACCCTGAAAACATTCCAGTGTTACTTAACTTTGCCGAGTTTTTGCTCAATGTTAGTCAACATACCGCAGCTAAAACCATTTTTGAACAAGTATTGGCGCTAGATCCTCGTAATCCCGTGGCGTTAGGAATGATGAAGCATTTTGACTAAACTCTGTTTTACGGCGACAGTGCTGCATTGACACGCGTCCATATCGATACGCCCACCTTAGCGGCCAGTCAGCGGTTCTTGGGTTGTGCTGCATAACCAGATATAATCGCGCGATCACGTTATGTTAGGAGTGTGGGCTTGTCGCTTAGTTATCAACCGTTAGACCAATACCGTCGTCGTTGGATGTTCAATCACCACGAGTTACCTGTGCCAGAACAGGACCAGCCCTTCATTAAGCCGCTGACACAAAAATCAGCGATGGATGTGTGGAATCGTTGGGTGAGCAATAAAAACGTAGCGCCGGATGAATTTGCTAAGGGTGATTGGGCCGCACGCAGTAGCACTTGGCATCAGTCCGACGAATGGCAAGCAGCATGGGACAGCGATGATCATGAATTGCCTGAGTTAGTCAGCGGTTTTGTTGATTGGACTGAAGATACCGTAGTGTTTTTCTGCTACGAGAAATATGACGTAATCGAAACAACTTGGGGATGCTTCAAGCGTCATTGGAAGTGTTTCCTGTTTAACGACAATGAACCGCTGTTAATCAGCAGTCAAAACCGTCAAGCAGTTTGGTTCCACCAAGATGGTATGTGTGATATTGGCTTACGCGGTTAAACAATACGAGAAACTTATCATGAAAAAACTGTTTGTTTTTTGCCTTGCTTGGCTGTCAGTAGCGTCATTTCAGACGTCTGCCATTGAAGTGGCAGATACCCAAGTTGCCGACACCATGCAACTTGAAGGAGTACCAGCCTTAGTGCTTAACGGGGCGGGTGTGCGCACCAAGTTTTTTATGGATTTGTATGTCGGCGGCCTGTATTTACCTAGTAAAACCAAATCTGTAACCGAAGTGCTTGAGACAGATTACGCCGCCATCAATCTGACCATTTTATCAGGGCTAATCACCTCAGAAAAAATGGAAGATGCCATTCGTGAGGGCTTTGATGATGCCACCCATGGCAACACAGCATCGATTGCCACAGAGATTGAGCAATTCATCGGCTTATTTAAAGATGACATTAAAGTAGGCGATCAATTTTTACTGCTGTTTAGTAAAAAAGATGGCGTTTCAGCCTTTAAAAACCAACAACTGCAAGCAACGGTAGGCAACGATGCCTTTCGTGTGGCACTTATGAATATCTGGCTCGGAGATGAACCAGCACAGAATAGTCTCAAGAAAGCGATGCTCAACGCCAAGTAAGGCGAACAAAAGCAGTTAACGCGGGTTAGCTGCTTTTTTATATGCACAATTGGGGCTAATTTTGGCCCCTGTTAACGGATTCACTTTTTAGATTATCTAGTTAGTTAAACTAACAAAATCTGGTGGATGGCCGATACAAGCTATACTGAACATCGAACGTCCTGATGTAACCTCAAGCACGTCGCCGTATACTCAACCATGGCTAGCGCTTGAACAATCAATAATTTTAATAAGAGATTAGACAATGAACTACCGTAACTGGCCAATCGCCAAACAGATAGGGACGCTGTCATTTATACTAACCATCGTCGTGTTTGGCCTGATAGGTGCCATTTCGTATAAGTCCGCCGCGAATGCGCTGCGCGACAAGGCACTGACTGGTGTGCAAGCTCAAATGCATTCAGTTGAGGACTTACTGAAGCTGCAATACGACACATTACTTATTCTCGCTCGACGCAATAGTGAGGTGTTTCGCGAGATGTATCCAGGGCAGTTCTACAAGCCCGCCAATAAGACCATCAATATTCTTGGTAAAGAAACGCCAGCCTTGATGCAAGGTAACGAGCTAATCAACTCATCCAAAAGTAAAGTAGACCGCTATGCCAAACTCACTGGCGGTAACGCCACTATTTTTGTGCGCGATGGCGATGACTTCCTTCGAGTATCCACATCACTGACTAAAGCTGATGGCTCCCGCGCTTTAGGAACTTATCTCGGTCAAAAACACCCTGGCTACAGCAAATTGATCAAGGGTGAGACCTATGAAGGCTACGCTAAGCTGTTTGGTAAAGACTACATGACCATCTACCATCCGATGCGAGATCCACAAGGCAATGTGGTGGCCATTCTTTATATCGGTTTTGATATTACCGATTCGCTGCTGCAACTTCAGGAATCGATGAAGCAACTACGCATCGAAGAATCGGGGTATTACATGGTACTGCGTCAGGCTGATAACGCCCTAATTGCGCATCCATCATTACCTATTGGTAAACCAGTAGAAGCAAGCCAATTAGATGGTTTACCACTGGACCAGTTGCTGACTCAACATGATCAGATGTTTCATTTCGCCAACCACAGCGGTGACGAGATGGTGAGCTTGAGTGCTGCTATTCCCGGCTGGGATTGGGTGATTATTGGCCAAGCAAAATCAGCAGAACTGAATGAAGAAAGTCAATTCTTACTGTACGTCAGCATGCTGATTTCTCTCATCGGAATTTTGGCGATTACTGCATTGCTGTCGATAGTGCTGGTAAAAACCGTTAAGCCATTGCGCCGTTTGCAAGAGCACATGGAACAGCTTGGTAACGGTAACCTCAGCACTGATTTGCCTAACATCAGCAGTTCCAGTGAAAACGAAGTAGACCGTATCAGTTACAGTGCCAGCCTAATGACACAAAACTTACGCAAACTGATCCGCTCTCTGCTTGATTCTGTACAAACTTTAGAAGCTCAAGCCAGCACCGCGCAAAACACTGCCAGATTGAACGGTGAAGAGGCCAAAGCGCTGATGTCACAAACCGACCAAATCGCCACGGCTATTGAAGAGATGTCGACCTCAATCCGCGATGTGGCCAACCATGCCAACCAAAGTGCGGACCAAAGTCGTCAAGTAGATAGTGCCTCACAAGAAGGCCAACAAGCACTACTGCAGGTAGTACATGGCTTGGAAACACTGTCTGAACAGCTTACCCATAGCCATCAAGCAGTGGAAGGCGTTGCTAAAGAGAGTGAAGCTATCAACAAGATCACCGAAGTGATCAACGGTATTGCAGAACAAACCAACCTGCTGGCACTTAACGCAGCAATTGAAGCGGCGCGTGCTGGTGAGCAAGGCCGCGGCTTTGCGGTGGTAGCTGATGAAGTACGTACTCTAGCTAGCCGGACGCAAGCGTCGATCTCTGAAATTAGCCAAACAATTTTGCAACTGCAAAGCAAGGTACGTGATACTGCAACACGTATGGATGAAAGCCATACGCTGGGGCAAAAATCATCTGAGCAAGGCTCAGCTGCAAACCAGCAGCTAACTCATATTGCTCAGCGTATCGCCGACTTAGCAGTATCGGTCAGCAGCATCGCCAGCGCTACTGAACAGCAAAGTTCTGTGGCTGCTGATGTGACCCGTAGCTTGCATGAAATCACCGACTTAGCCAAAGAGGGCGATGCGCGGGCAAATGATACCGTACAGTCTGCCGATCAGTTAGCTGAGTTGGCGACCACTTTGAAGCGTCAAATTAGCGTGTTTAAAGTGTAATGTGCTAACTCGAGATGCAAAAAAGGTGCTGATATCAGCACCTTTTTTATTGCTCTTATTCCCCGCCCGGCAATACGTTGACATATAGAGAACGTCTTTATGACAACTCTCTACTCCGCCCTAGAAGGCGAAGTCTCTATACACCGCGAACCGATCTTAGGACGGACATAACGCTTGCCGCTGGCAACCGCTATTGAAGATTTTCCAGCGGTACCGCCTTCATCATCACTTCAACCGTATTTTTACCGTTATTAATAACAGGGTACTTATCATAGGTTTGGAAAATCACCTTGTTGTTGTACTGGATTAACGACACCACGCCATAGTTGATGCTGCTGCTGATGGTATCAGCTGGCAAAATGAACTTAAATGGCACAGGCACGCGAGCTATGTTAAAGGTCTTTTGCGCAACAATGACACCCGGAGTGTCTAAATCAATCACCGCGATGGTAATCGAACACCCCTGTGGCAGAGCCAGTTTTTCTCGGTAACTCGCCGCGCCATTAATCACTATAGGTGGATCTGGTTCAACCGTAACGCATCCCGCTACTGACAGTAGCATCACCAGTGCAAATACACCTTTAAGCAGCTTCATTAGTCATCCTTTTTTGTTTGATGTGAGTCAGTCATTCGCATAAGTCCTTCCTGCGTACATGAAGCAATTAGTCGACCTTGTTGGTCGAAAAACTGACCGCGAACATAACCTCGACCACCGCAAGCATTAGGACTTTCGATGGCGTACAGCAACCAATCACTTAAGTTAACTGGGCGATGGAACCAGATCGAATGATCGATGGTTGCCATGCGCATACCTGGTGTCAAAAACGATACACCATGTGGCTGAGCTGCAGTAACAAGAAAATTGAAATCAGACGCATAGGCTAGCAGATAATCGTGCATATCATGATCTGGCGGGACATGGCCGTTAGCACGGATCCACACGTAGCGGCGTGGTTCAGTTTCGTTAGGAGTTATCGGATTGAGTGGATTAACCAACCGCATCTCAATCGGTGCATCAGCCATAAATTTTTCTAACATTTTTGGCGGGACTTTGTCTCGCAACGTCATGGCTAATTCTTGTTGGTTCAGCAAGCCTTCAGGCCCTTGAACATCTGGCATAGGACTTTGATGGTCAAAGCCTTTTTCCTCGACCTGGAAAGAACAGGTCATGTAAAAAATTGGCCGACCTTTCTGTACGGCTTTCACGCGGCGCGCGCTAAAGCTACCGCCATCACGCATGGTTTCAACATCATAAATGATGGGTAATTTTTCATCACCAGCCCGTAAAAAATAGGAGTGCAATGAATGAATATGACGATCTGCTGGTACGGTTTGTCGTGCCGCGCTAAGCGCCTGCCCCATGACCTGCCCACCAAAAACATGGCCAAAGCCCAAATCTTGGCTCTGGCCACGATACCAACCCGTTTCAATACGTTCTAACGCCAAAAGTGACATTAACTCATCTAGCACGTGACTCATGAATGATCCTGCATCTGATATTCTCTTCGCCAAAGATTACCGCAGACCCATAACGGAATACCAGCGTTAACATTAGGAAGGTGCGAACTAGCCATTAGGATACGCCGAAATTGAGATCCACAGCTATTTTAAGCGGTTAACTCACCGGAACGGCGGCGTTTGCTTCATTCTTAGTAAACCATCCCCTATTTGAGTAACACCCCGTGTTCCTTGGAAGCTTGGGTTGCCCACTTCACTATCTGCTCCTCACCACTGCGGCTCACTGCTGAGCTGGTGCCCTCATTTAATTTGTGCCACAACTTCTTGAGCGCCTCCGGTGTGCAGCGGGCGGCGGACAAGTACAAAGGTTTGGATTGGGCAATATAGGCGCGACTAATACTGCCTGCCGCCGCGAGGAGATGCTGTCCAGATGGCGCATTTTCACTCATTAAATAGATGGCGGCAGCGACGGGAGTCTCCATGGAAAACATAGGCGCCACATCTGCGGCTAGATGCTGATATGTCATCGGTGTAAGCGCCTGCGCGCATAAGGTGTTTACGTGAATATTGTAATTAAGCCCTTCTTGGCTCATGCAGTTGGCAAGCCCAAGCAAGCCCATTTTGGCGGTGGCGTAGGCTGACTCAAAATAATCACCGAACAAGCCGCTAACCCCAGTTAACAGCAAAATGCGGCCATAGCCTTGGTTTTTCATATGCGGCCAAAAGGCGCGACAAAGCAGAAAGGCACCATCAAAGTCGACATCAATTTGCCGCCGCCATTCCTGTAGAGGAATGTTTTCCAGTGCATTGCGGTGGTGCACGCCCGCAGCGAGGATCAAGCCATCTATTTGTGAAAAGGTGGCAAGAATATCCTGAGTCACGTTATCAATGTTGGCCTCATCCGTGACATCACATTGCCAACAAACTACGTCTCCCCCCACCGCCTCTACTGCACACTTAACTTCCATTAGCGATTGGCTATCAATCAGCGCTAAGCTTGCCCCACGCTGTGCTAACGCGATGGCAAATGCTCTACCCAATCCGGACGCAGCGCCAGTAATGACCACAGTCCTATCGTTGAAGCGCATGTAGACTACTCCTGTCTTTAACGCACAGAGTTGCGCAGACGCGTTGTGTTGGTGGTACACATGACGTAAGTCCACCACAGCGGCGTTATGACTATCGGGACGATTCCTTGGCCCACGCCCAAATCCAATAAACTGTGACGCTAGCAGCTGGCGAACATTCATGTTTGATGATGGATCAAACGAAACATGTAATGAACGAGGCGCTGCCAACGACACTAACTCAACTAAACAGGCTGGATGCAGCAAGGTTCAACAACGATCTACCGTCCCTAGCAACCAAGGTCTACAACGGAGCGGGCAAAAGCTTGTCAGTTCAGACCTAAAACTCATGACAAATTTGTCGTGTACTATTGAGTATGGAGCCATTTTTTAGTTAAGGAAGGACAACAAATGTGCGCTAATTCAAACTCTTTTACATGCATTCTTCCTGTTGTACTAACTTTCCCAACAGAAATTGTTATCCTATAACCTTAGTATTTGGTCTAACTCACTGGTACAGAATGAACCCTTGGATCCTCGCCATTCGGCCGCGTACGCTACCTGCCGCTGCCGGTCCGCTGCTGATTGGTAATTTTCTCGCGCTACCGCTCGACAAATTTAGTATGCCAGTAGCAATAGCCTCTATGGTATGCGCTTTGTTGTTACAAATTGCTGTCAACTTAGCTAATGACTATTTTGATTATCGCAACGGTATTGATACCGCCGAGCGTGTCGGCCCAACTCGCGTAACCCAGAGCGGCATGATTAAGCCTGAAAGCGTGCGTAATGCCATGACATTCTGCTTATTGCTGTCATTGATCGTTGGCTCATTTTTGATTTGGCATGGCGGCTGGCCAATTGCCATTTTAGCGGTAGCCTCCATATTAGGTGCCTTAGGTTACAGCGGTGGCCCTTACCCGCTGGCATCACACGGTTTAGGTGAATTAGCGGCATTTGTATTCTTTGGACTGGTCGCCGTGGTGGGCAGTTATTACCTGCAAGCAGGCGCCACCACAACGGCTTCTTGGTTGTTAGGTTGTGCCGTCGGTTTGCTTAACGCAGCTATTATGCTGGTGAACAACACCCGTGATATTCGTACTGACACCCAAGCGGGCAAGAAAACTCTTGCGGTACGTATCGGTGAAGCACAGGCCAAAGTAATGTATCAAGCATTGGTATATTTGCCGTTCGGCTTGATCATTGCCGGCTTTTTACTGGGACAACTGCCAGGCTTTCCAGTGCTATTGGCTGGTCTATCACTGATTATGGCCCGTAAACTGTCATCCGATTTTGCTCAGCACTCTGGCGCGTCGCTGAACCCATTATTGGGACGTACAGCTAAACTCACCATGATGTTTAGTGCACTGTTTAGCGTGGGCTTAGTGGTCGGCGTATAAACATCGCAATTAATTTTACAACATCAAAAAAGGCTTCCCGAGGGAAGCCTTTTTGCTAAGATGCAAAGATTCGTTCGCACCTTCTTACTCATCTGATTAGCGAATTTTCACCAACTTACGTGGCGATTCACTCCAAGTGATATGGTAGAACTCACCTGCTGGCGCATCAGTACGTTCAAAGGTATGTGAACCAAAGAAGTCACGTTGGCCTTGCAGTAAGTTAGCAGGCAACACTTCACAACGCAGTGAGTCAAAGTAAGCCAATGCAGAGCTGATACATGGTACTGGAATGCCCTTCACTACCGCTTGCGCCACGACTTGGCGCCATTGGCCTTGCAACTCATTCAGCTTAGAAGCAAAACCGTCAGCCAGCAGCAAGTTGGCCAGATGGCCATTAGCTTCAAAAGCGTCGCTAATGGTGCTGAGGAAACCTGCACGAATGATACAACCTGCACGCCAGATACGCGCGATAGCCGCGTAGTCCAGTTCCCAATCTTGCTCTTTAGCTTGCATGGCAATCATCTGGAAGCCTTGAGCGTATGCCGTCACTTTGGCGCAGTACAAAGCGGCTTCCAATGCATTGATGGTTTGTTGCTGCTCTTCAGCAGAAACAGGGGCAATGGCGGGGCCTTGCAGTGACGTTGCCAGTTGTTGGCGCAGTGTTTTTTGCGTGCTCATTGAGCGGGCAAAAACTGCTTCAGCAATGGTTGATGCTGGGCAACCCAACTGCAAGCTGCTCACCGCCGTCCATAAGCCAGTACCTTTTTGACCCGCTTTATCGAGGATGATGTCCACCAAAGGCTTGTCGGTTTGCGGGTCAACTTGGCGCAATACTTCAGCACTGATTTCGATCAAGTAGCTATTCAGAACACCTTTATTCCAACGCTCAAACACTTCAGCGATTTGGACAGTGTTCATGCCTAAGCCGATTTGCATAAAGTGGAAGGTTTCGCAGATCAGCTGCATATCGGCATATTCAATACCGTTGTGCACCATTTTGACGTAGTGACCAGCACCCGCTGGGCCAATGTAAGCGGTACAAGGTTCACCTTGTTCGATCACGTCACCCGGTTGGTGACGTTCCAGTGGTTGGCCTGTCTCGCCATCAACTTTAGCCGCAATGGCTTGCCAGATTGGCGCAATACGATCCCAAGCGGCTTTATCACCGCTAGGCATTAATGAAGGTCCAAAACGTGCCCCCACTTCACCACCTGATACGGCTGAGCTAAAGAATGTCAGCTTGCCTTGATAGTGTTTCTCACGCGCAACGGTATCAGTCCACAAGCTGTTACCGGTATCGATAACGATATCTTCGGCAATTGCGCCCGCATCGATTAAGGCATCACAAATACTATCAACTGCTTTACCTGCGGGTACAGACAGCAAAAATACTCGTGGAGCCTTAACACTGGCCAACATATTTGCTAAGGAGTTTACCCCGAACAAACGTTGCTCACGTCCTGCAACCTCAGTGGCTGCTTGTTGCTCCACTGCCTGAACTTTTTGCTCGTCCAGATCAAACGCTGCAACAGAAAAACCATTATCAACAATATTGAGTGCGAGGTTTTTACCCATCACGCCCAGACCAATAACACCAATATCTGCAGCTTTTAACTCGGGTTCCATAATGTTTTCCCACCAAATTCTGTTCACACAACAGACAAAAATGTGCGATACATCCAATAATTAGTTCGCATTCTACTGAATGAGCTATTACCGATGCAAATAGATAGTAGTGATGAAAACTTACGGAAAAATCGATTGTTCCGAATCAAGATCACAAAAAGACCCGCCAACGCGGCGGGTCTTTACCAATCAGCAGCAATTAGGCATGTGCTTGCAACAATGAATCAGCATAGCCCATACGCGTGAGTGCTGTGCGTACAATGTCGAGCGTTTGCGGATCTTCAATGGTTGCTGGCGGGGTAAAGCTCTTGTTATCAGCAATATTGCGCATAGTACCACGTAGAATTTTACCTGAGCGAGTTTTCGGTAACTTCTGAACCGCGCTAACCAGCTTAAACGCTGCTACAGGGCCAATTTCCTGCCGCACAAGAGCGACGAGTTCGTTATGCAACTGCTCGTCACTGATGTCGACACCATTCTTCAGCACTACCAGTCCCAGCGGCACTTGGCCTTTGAGTTTATCGTCAACACCAATCACCGCGGCTTCCGCTACTGCCGCATGTTGGCACAAAACCTCTTCAAAACGACCAGTGGATAAACGATGCCCTGCCACATTAATAATGTCGTCGATGCGACTCATGATGTAGAGATAGCCATCTTCATCCATATAACCCGCGTCACCAGTGAGATAGTAGCCGGGATACATGCTCAAATAGCTATCGGCAAACCGCTGGTCGTTTTGCCATAACGTGGTGAGTGTGCCCGGCGGCAAAGGTAGTTTAATTACTACATTTCCGGACTGACCTGCGGCGACGTTTTCCCCCAATTCATTGAGCACGTCGACTTGATACCCAGGAACCGCACGCGCAGGTGAGCCCGCTTTTACCGGAATTGGATCAACGCCCATCAGGTTTGCCGCCACTGGCCAGCCAGTCTCGGTTTGCCACCAATGATCAATTACCGGTTTACCCAGTTTGCTGGCCGCCCAGTTAAGCGTTTCAGGATCGCAACGTTCACCTGCCAGAAATACGTTTTTAAGGCAGCCGAGGTTCACTTTAGCCGCATATTCAGCGTTAGGATCTTCACGCTTAATGGCACGAATCGCCGTCGGCGCGGTGAAAAAAGACTTTACCTGATACTTTTCAATGGTGCGCCAGAAGATCCCTGGGTCCGGAGTTCCTACCGGTTTGCCCTCATATAATACAGTCGTGGCCCCCACCAGTAGCGGCGCATACACTATGTATGAGTGCCCAACGACCCAACCCACATCAGAAGCCGCCCAAAAAGTATCACCGGCATCAATGTCGTAGACATGCTTCATTGACCACGCCAAGGCGACCGCATGACCACCATTGTCACGCACCACACCTTTAGGTTGTCCCGTCGTACCCGAGGTATACAAAATATAGAGTGGATCGGTAGCCGCCACCGCCACACAATCGGCCGCAGAGGCTTTGCAAACGGCCGCCTGCCAATCGACGTCACGCGGTTCAATCAACTCAGCTTGGTGCTGGCTACGTTGTAGAATCAGGCAGTGGTCAACCCTATGTGTGGCTTGTGCTAATGCTTTATCCAATAACGGCTTGTATGGCACCACGCCTGAAGGTTCTACCCCACAGGAAGCACTTAGCACTAACCTAGGTTTCGCATCATTGATACGCGTGGCCAGTTCGTTGGCCGCAAAGCCACCAAAAACCACGGAATGAATGACCCCAAGGCGAGCGCAAGCCAACATGGCATACACGGTTTCAGGCACCATCGGCATATAGATCACCACCCGATCACCTTTCACTAGCCCAAGCGATGCAATATAACCGGCGAGTCGACTCACCTGCGCCTGCAGTTCAGCGTATGTCACCGCATACTCCGTCTGCGTGACAGGGCTAAAATAACGAATCGCTACCCGCTCTCCCGCCCCACGGTTAACGTGTCGGTCAACGGCGTTAAAACAGGTATTAAGTTGGCCTTGGCTAAACCAGTGATAGAACGGCGCCTTGCTATCATCTAGTACCTTTTCCCAGGGCTGGTACCAGTCAATTAATTTGGCACACTCGCCCCAAAATGCGTTTTTGTCATCGAGTGACATTCTGTACAGGGCTAAACCTGATTGTGTCATTCAACTGTCCTCCCCAAGGACTACCTTTACGGCAAAAACACCCCTTCCTTTCCAACTTCATTATGAGTTGCTTTTTTAAGCACTCCCTATTAGACGTTAGCCTATAACCCTTAACCGAGCAGGGATTAACAGCGCCGACCACTGCGTTAATCTCAGCAACGTTCAGAAATTTGGCTAAAATTAAACAAGGTTATATTTACCTTTACGTAAACTTCATATATCTTGACTAGGTTGTTGTATTTTATGCAGGAAGCCGTAGCTCATGAGTATTAAGCCAAGTCCACAAACCTCTTATTCAATCAGCGAACTGTCGAAAGAGTTTGATATCACGACACGTAGCATTCGCTTTTATGAGGATCAGGGACTGCTTAAGCCCAAGCGCCGCGGCCAAACGCGCATCTACAGTATGAAAGACCGTGTGCGTTTGAAGTTGATTTTACGGGGTAAAAGACTGGGGTTTTCTCTAGCAGAAACGCGCAGACTATTTGAGCTCTATGATGCCGACAAAAGCAGTACATCACAACTCAATACCATGCTAACGCTGATAGAAGAAAAAAAACATGCCCTACAGCAGCAGATGGACGACATCAAAATTGTGCTGATGGAACTGTCATCCGCAGAAAACCAATGTCGCCAGTCGTTAGCAGAGGTCACCGATAAACGTTAACTAACGTTGGTCTCTGTACTGTTGTTACTGGGTTTCACAGTGACGGAGACCATGCATGGCGAGCAGCTACACACCACTGAATTTTGGCCTACCAGAAGAGCTCAATCTATTGCGCGATGCGGTGGCCAACTTTAGCAACACCGAAATTGCACCTATCGCTGCGGCTATCGACGCCGACAACCGTTTTCCAAAAGAACTTTGGCCGAAACTCGGCGAACTTGGCCTACTCGGCATTACTGTCAGCGAACAATATGGTGGCGCGGATATGGGCTATTTGGCGCATGTCATCGCCATGGAGGAGATCTCCCGCGCTAGCGCCTCAGTTGGCCTATCGTATGGCGCGCATTCTAATCTTTGCGTCAATCAGATTTATCGCAATGGCAGCGACGCACAAAAAGCCAAATACCTCCCCAAGCTAGTCAGTGGCGAGCACATTGGCGCCCTAGCGATGAGTGAACCCAACGCTGGCTCAGATGTGGTCTCCATGAGCCTTAAGGCCACTCGCCAAGGCGACCACTTTATCCTCAATGGCAACAAGATGTGGATCACCAACGGCCCTGATGCTGATGTATTGGCGGTGTACGCTAAAACCGCGCCAGAACTTGGCTCCCACGGCATTAGCGCGTTTATTGTTGAGCGCACTTTTAGTGGTTTTAGCACCGCGCAGAAGCTCAATAAACTCGGCATGCGCGGCTCTAGCACCTGCGAGTTGGTGTTCAACAACTGCGAAGTCCCCAGCGAAAACTTGCTCGGCGGCCTTAACCAAGGGGTTAAAGTGCTGATGAGTGGTCTCGACTACGAACGCGTAGTCCTAGCGAGCGGCCCGCTTGGCATTCTCTCGGCTTGCTTGGATGTAGCGCATCCCTATACCGCAGAACGGGTGCAATTTGGTAAAGCCATCGGCGAGTTCCAACTGGTACAAGCCAAATTGGCCGACATGTATACCGCCATGAACAGCGCCAAAGCTTATGTTTACGCCGTGGCACATGCTTGTGATAGCGGCCATGTCAGTCGCAAAGATGCGGCGGGTGCCATTCTTTATAGTGCGGAAGCGGCTACCAAAGCGGCGCTAGACACCATCCAACTGCTTGGCGGTAACGGCTACATCAATGATTATGCCGCTGGCCGCTTATTACGTGATGCCAAGCTGTACGAAATCGGTGCTGGTACGTCAGAGATTCGCCGCATGCTGATTGGCCGCGAGTTGTTTAACGAGCTTAAATAACCAAGCCCAACCAAGGAGCGATTGAGATGAGTGTGATAAGCAGCCAGATCAACCGTCATGCCCCCGAGTTTCAGGCGCGTTACAACGCCATGCAGGCATTGGTTGAGCAACTCAAACACGATAGTGAGCAGATCTGCCAAGGCGGTGGTGCTGCGGCACTTGCCCGCCATTGCAGCAAAGGCAAATTAGCACCGCGGCAGCGGTTAGCACAGTTATTAGATTGCGGCAGTCCGTTTTTAGAGATCGGCCTATTTGCCGCTCATCAAGTGTATGAGGAGTTCGTGCCAGCAGCGGGCGTCATTGCCGGTATTGGCCGTATTCACGGCATCGACTGCATGATCGTAGTGAACGATCCGACAGTGAAAGGCGGCAGTTACTTTCCGCTTACAGTAAAAAAACACCTACGTGCTCAGGCCATCGCCGCGCGCTGCCACCTCCCCTGCCTCTATTTAGTCGATTCCGGCGGTGCCTATCTGCCGTTACAAGCCGAGGTATTTCCCGACCGTGATCATTTCGGCCGCATTTTCTATAACCAAGCGCAAATGTCTGCTCAGGGTATCGCCCAGATTGCCGTAGTGATGGGCTTGTGCACCGCGGGCGGCGCTTATGTCCCTGCGATGGCTGATGAATCGATCATTGTCGCTAATCAAGGCACCATTTTCCTGGCGGGGCCGCCGCTGGTGAAAGCCGCCACAGGCGAAGAGGTGTCCGCCGAAGCACTGGGTGGCGGCGATGTGCACACCCGTTTGTCTGGTGTTGCCGACCATTTAGCGCAGGATGACAGCCATGCGCTGCAACTGGCGCGGCAAGCGGTTAATCACCTTAACCGCCCTGCGGTAAAACTGCCGACTGACTATCTGCCACCGCGTTATGCCGCTGATGAGCTGTACGGCATTGTCGGCACTGATCTTAAAAAACCCTTCGAAGTGCGCGAAGTCATTGCCCGCTTAGTGGATGACTCAGATTTTGCCGAGTTTAAAACCAACTATGGTGCTACCTTAGTGTGTGGCTTTGCCCATGTGCACGGTCATGCAGTTGGCATCGTGGCCAATAACGGCATTCTGTTCTCGGAGTCGGCCGAAAAAGGCACTCACTTTATTGAGCTGTGTTGCCAGCGCAATATTCCGCTGATTTTTCTGCAAAACATCACGGGGTTTATGGTTGGCCAAAAATACGAACAGCAAGGCATTGCCAAACACGGCGCGAAGATGGTGATGGCCGTCGCTTGCGCTAACGTGCCTAAGTTTACCGTTATTATTGGCGGCAGTTATGGCGCGGGTAACTATGGCATGTGTGGCCGTGCCTATGAACCGACGATGATGTGGAGTTGGCCCAATGCCCGTATTTCGGTGATGGGTGGTGAGCAAGCGGCTAATGTGCTCGCCACTGTGAAACGTGACAGCCTCGCTCGCCAAGGTAAGTCGTGGAGTGCCGCGGAGGAAGCTGAGTTCAAAGCGCCGATTCAGGCAACCTATGAACATGAAGGACATCCCTACTACGCCAGTGCCCGCCTGTGGGACGATGGCATTATCGACCCGGCACAGACCCGCGATGTTCTCGGATTAGCGTTGGGCGCGGCCAGTGTTGCCCCCATTGAACCGACGCATTTTGGCGTATTCAGAATTTAGGAGTCAGCATGCCATCAGTACTGTTCGAAAGTGATCATCGCGGCGTCTGTCGCCTTACCCTTAATCGCCCCGACAGCGCCAACGCCTTTGATGAACAGCTAATTGCCGAACTCACCGACGCACTGCAACATCTGGCTACATGGCAGGATTGTCGTGCTTTGATATTACAAGGTAATGGCAAACATTTTAGTGCGGGTGCAGATCTTAATTGGATGCAGCGCCAAGCACAGATGGACTTTGCCGCTAATGTTAGCGATGCCAACACGCTGGCGTTGCTGATGCGCACTTTGGATGAGTTTCCTCATCCCACTATTGCGTTGGTGCACGGTGCCGCGTTTGGCGGCGCACTTGGGCTATTGTGCTGCTGCGATATCGCCATTGCCCACCACTCTGCTCGTTTTTGCCTCAGCGAAGTCAAACTGGGGCTGATCCCTGCGGTGATCTCTCCCTACGTTGCCAGAACCATAGGTATGCGGCAAATGCGGCGCTACGCACTGACTGCCGAAGTCATCAACGCGCACGAAGCGTTATCACTTGGATTAGTGCACCAACTGGCAGACGAGTTACAGCCCACCTGTGAGCAGTTAGTCAATGCTCTGCTCAAGGGCGCGCCGCAGGCGCAAAAATACTGCAAACAGTTGTTAGGTCAAATCGCCCAACAGCCTATTGATACCGAACTGCATCAACTCACGGCACAGGCAATTGCCGAGGTACGCGCCAAAGCCGAAGCGCAGGAAGGCATTCACGCCTTTTTCGATCAGCGCTCACCGCAATGGCGCAGCCAAAACACGGAGGGCAACCATGGCTAATATTCGTACGCTATTGATTGCCAATCGTGGCGAAATTGCGTGTCGCATCATGGCAACTTGCCAGCGCTTAGGCGTTCGCACTGTTGCCATCTATTCTGATGTTGATCGTCACGCCAAGCATGTATCGCTGGCTGATGCTGCCTATTACGTGAGTGGCGATACTCCAGTCAGCGCGTATCTCAATATTGCAGCGATCATCGCCATCGCCAAACAAGCGCGCGCAGATGCCATTCATCCCGGCTACGGCTTTCTATCCGAAAATACCGACTTTTCTGCCACCTGCGATGCTGCGGGCATTATCTTTGTCGGGCCGCCAGCTAGCGCCATTGCGGCGATGGGCAGTAAAAGCGCCGCCAAGGCGATCATGGCTGCGGCGGGAGTTCCACTCATTCCCGGCTATCACGGCAGTGAGCAAACACTTACCGCATTGACGAGTGCCGCCGAGCACATCGGGTATCCGCTACTGATCAAAGCCGCGCTCGGCGGTGGTGGTAAAGGCATGCGCGTGGTTAATCATGCCGATGAGTTTGCCCCACAGCTTAATGCTGCCAAACGTGAAGCCAAAGCCAGCTTTGGTGACGAGCAGATGCTACTGGAAAAGTACTTCACCGGCCCACGGCACATTGAGGTGCAAGTGTTTGCCGACCAACAAGGCAACTGCATCTATTTGGGCGATCGCGACTGCTCACTGCAGCGTCGCCATCAAAAGGTGATTGAAGAAGCGCCTGCACCGGGGCTCAGCGCTGCCACCCGCCAAGCGATGGGGCAAGCCGCCGTTGCCGCGGCGCAGGCCATCAATTACGTCGGTGCTGGCACGATTGAGTTTCTGATGGATGAACAGCAGCAGTTCTATTTTATGGAGATGAATACGCGGCTACAGGTGGAACACCCCATCACCGAGATGATCACTGGCGTTGATCTGGTGGAGTGGCAACTGCGCATCGCCAGCGGTGAACCATTACCCTTAACCCAATCACAAGTGCAATTACACGGCCATGCGGTTGAAGCGCGTATTTATGCCGAAGATCCACAGCAACAATTTTTGCCCGCTTCGGGCATCTTGCAACGGCTGATATTTCCCGCCAGCAGCGCGCAACTGCGGATTGACTGTGGCGTGCATACTGGCACACAAATCGAAGAAAATATTAGCGCCTATTATGATCCGATGATCGCCAAGCTGATCGTGCATCAGCCCAACCGTGAACTTGCTTTGGCACAACTGCAACGGGCACTGCAACAAACGTGTATCGTGGGCGTTAAACACAATCTGGCATTTCTTGCAGCGCTAGCAAGCCATAGCGAGTTTGTAGCCACTCACTTTACCACGCACTTTATCAGTAACCATCTTGACCAATTGCTGCAGCAACCTAGCGACACTTGGCGTACTTGCGCCGCAGCGCTAGCGGTTATTTTGAGTGACCCGCATAGGGCAGCACTCACGGCGTTGAGACTCAATAGCCCAGCGACTTGGCATATCTACCTCGAACCCGTCGGCATGCAAGCGCAAGCCGTTTGGCTATTGGTGCAGCGCACAGATGCGGGCTATCGGCTATCCCTTAATGGGCAACAGCTGGCGTTTGAAGGCCAATTGTTAGCGGCAGAAATCCTACAAATCACACTGGCAGGCCGCAGTGAAACGGTGCCGTTTATGCGCCGAGGCGAGCGGCTCAGTCTGCTCTATCAAGGCCACACCTTTGATTATCAACTTATTCCCACGCATCAACCACAGCATTCCGCTAGCGAACACAGCTTTTGTGCCCCCATGAACGGTACCATCGTCACTCAGCTCGTCCCGCCTAATCAGCCCGTAAAGCAAGGACAAGGCTTGATAGTGATGGAAGCGATGAAAATGGAATATCAGATCAATGCACCGAGCGACGGCGTGGTCAGCGAGTTCTGTTTTACTGCCGGTGAGTTAGTCCAAGAAGGTGCCTTGTTGCTGCATTTTGTCGCGGACGAAGCCGATGGCGTCAGTGCAGGAGGTGTTTGATGTACCCAGCCCACATTAGCATCTACGAAGTTGGCCCCCGCGACGGTCTACAAAACGAAGCACCACTGCACATCGCTGACAAAATTAACTTGATTGAAGGTCTTGCGGCCGCTGGCATTCAGCGTATTGAGGCCGGCAGTTTTGTATCTCCCAAATGGGTACCACAAATGGCGGATTCCGCTGCAGTGTGCCAACAAATCACTCGTGCCCCGAAGGTGCGCTATTCAGCGCTAACGCCCAACATCACAGGGCTTAAGCATGCGGTAGCGGTTGGTATGGACGAAATTGCCGTATTTACTGCCGCCTCTGAAACCTTTTGTCAGCACAATATTCATTGTTCGATTAGCCAATCATTAGCCCGTTTTGAAGCGGTGTTTACTGAGGCACAACGGCTCAACTTGCCAGTACGCGCCTATGTATCATGTGTGCTGGGGTGCCCATATGAAGGCGACATTGCCGCCGAGCAGGTAGCGGCGGTAGCCCATACTTTACTGGAGATGGGCGCCTACGAGGTGTCACTGGGAGACACTATCGGAGTGGGCACGCCAGCGAAAGTCCGCCGCATGTTAGATACCGTTAGTGTCTGCGTGCCACCAGCCCAGCTGGCATTACATTTTCACGACACTTATGGCCAAGCACTAGCCAATGTACTCGCTTGCCTTGATAGCGGTATTGCCACTATCGATAGTGCCGTGGCCGGTCTTGGTGGCTGCCCTTATGCGCGCGGCTCATCTGGCAATCTTGCCACTGAAGATCTGCTGTATATGTTACACGGCCTCGGCATTCATACTGGTATCGATGTCAAGCAGTTGGCATCCGTTGGTCAGCAGGTCTGCCAGCGGCTAGGCATTGTCAATCGCAGCAAAGTGGCATTAGCGCTGCTATAGGGGCTGTTGATGTTGACCTTTGTTGAACGTTTCTGCAGCAGACAGAGCGGGATTTAGGCAAGGCAGGTGATATGCAGTGTAGTTATTCTCCACAAACAGCGCCTAACACAACGGAGGCGATATGAGCGGATTCAATAAAGTGGTCAGCACCTATCAGCAAGCGCTAGCAGGGCTGACCGATAATATGACCATCATGGTCGGCGGGTTTGGCTTGTGTGGCATTCCCGAAGGATTAATCGCCGAGATGGCGCGCATGCAGGTACGTGGATTAACCGCGATATCAAACAACGCAGGCGTCGATGATTTCGGTCTCGGTTTATTACTACAACAACGTCAGATCCGCACCATGATTGCTTCCTACGTAGGTGAAAATGCGCTGTTTGAGCAGCAGATGCTGAGTGGCGAGCTTGACGTTATCCTCACGCCGCAAGGCACCTTGGCGGAGAAAATTCGTGCCGCAGGCGCAGGTATTCCCGCCTTTTACACTGCGACTGGCTATGGTACCCCTGTTGCAGAGGGCAAAGAAACGCGCGAGTTCAATGGCCGCCACTATGTATTAGAACCCGCATTACCTGCCGACTTTGCGCTGATAAAAGCGTGGAAAGCGGACACCATGGGCAACCTTATCTACCGCCACACCGCAGCTAACTTTAATCCGGTGATGGCGACCGCTGGCAAGATCACTGTGGCAGAGGTGGAGTTGATTGTCCCTGCTGGCGAACTGGATGCTAACCATGTGCACACACCAGGGATTTACGTTGACCGACTGATTGTTGGCCAATTTGAAAAACGTATCGAAAAGCGCACCGTGCGCGGCTAACAGTCAAGGAGTCAACAGATGGCACTCACTCGTGAACAGATGGCTAAACGCGTGGCGCAAGAGTTACAAGATGGCGATTACGTCAATCTTGGTATCGGCATTCCTACGCTAGTGGCTAACTATATTCCGTCAAATATCCAAGTCATGCTGCAGTCCGAAAATGGCTTACTCGGCATGGGTGCCTTCCCGACTGAAGCTGAAGTGGATGCGGATCTGATCAATGCCGGCAAGCAAACTGTCACCGCAGTCAAAGGCGCCGCGTTTTTCTCCAGCGCTGACAGCTTTGCCATGATCCGCGGCGGCAATGTCGATCTGACAGTACTTGGCGCATTTGAAGTCGATGTTAACGGCTCCATCGCATCGTGGATGATCCCCGGCAAGGTGGTCAAAGGCATGGGCGGTGCCATGGATTTAGTCGCTGGCTCTAACAATATTATCGTCACCATGATGCACGCAGATAAGGATGGCCACTCTAAGTTACTGCCACAATGCCAGTTGCCGTTGACCGGCTATCAATGCATTCAGCGAGTATTGACCGATTTAGCCCTGCTTAAAGTTAAAGATGGCGCTTTTCATCTATTAGAACGCGCACCAGGAGTTAGTGTGGAAGAAATTCAAATGAAAACAGCAGGTAAGCTAGTATGCAACGATGACACACCAGAAATTGACGTTTAATAAACTTCAAAAACAAACAGTTACGTTAGTGTAAACAAAAAGATGTTTTGTGACACTGATCACATTAAAGTCTTTCTATCCTTTGTCGTCATACTGAATTCGCCTAAGGTGTGCGCTTCTTTTTTATCGCTGCTGTTTATTCACGCAACGACAGCGGTAAATCATACATTCACATTATCACTAGTAGATTATGGATACTTATCTTACTTCGCTGCTTTGTCTCGTGACTGGCGGCTTATTATTGATGCGTAATATCAGTCACCTACTGGATAACAGCCAACTGCACTGTTACTTACAACGTAGCCCCAGAGCACGCCGCTGGGTAAACTACTTTGGCTTTGACCGCAGCTTTCGCATTGCCAAAAAGCTGATCCTGCCGCTCGGTTGTGGCATCAGTTTAAGTCTTATCGCCTTTGGCGGCTGGAGCCTTTTCAGCGTTGCGGCGGCTTAACCGCCACCTTTTTATAGGCAACTTGCCAAATGGACTGAGCGTGCACGGTTAGCTCCACTTGGCGTCATCCTGCTTTTCGCGTATAAATATCAGTCAATTAACGTCACTAAAACATTAGATTAAGTCAACTGACCTTTGTTGCATTTAGCTTGTTCAGTTGACTAAGTGTCACTGACAGCGCCTCATTTATAACGCGGTTAATTTGAAAAATTCAAACACGCAAGGTCAATAGCCCCCAAGTAGGATTCGTTATGTTTCAGCCCCGCGAAACCACCATAGGTCCGCTCCAACTCACACCATTAACGCTGACACAAGCTCCTGCCTTTTTCGCTCATATAGAGCAGCAACGCCTGTGCTACCAAGACACTATCCCTTTCGTCAGTCGCACTCATACACTCGAACAGCTAACCGAATTGCTAACCACGAGTCTTGGCAAACAGCAACGCGGTGAAGCGCTGTTCTATACCTTGTGGCAAGGACAACAGATGGCAGGTTATCTGCTAGTACGAGAAATGGATTTACAGGCAAAGTGGGCTGAAATTGGCTATATGCTTGGTGTTGAATGGCACGGTCAAGGCATTATCACCCGCGCATGCCAATGGCTGATAAAGCAGTTATTTGATGAGCTACACATGAATAAAGTCGTCATCTGCTGCAATGACGATAACCATGGCAGCATCGCCGTAGCTAAGCGGCTAGGGTTTACTCACGAAGGGACACTGCGGCAGCACTTTGTGGTGAATGGCGTAAGACGCAATCTTTGCTACTTTGGCTTGCTACGGCATGAGTGGCAAGCCAAAGAGTAAAACGTGTTAGCACTGACATTATCAAAAGGGTCGCTGCGGCAACCCTTTTTATAATTAACATCAATGATGAGTTAGCAAACTACGCAAATCATCAGTGAATTGCTGCAAATTCGCTTCTACGGTGTAAGCCATATGTCCACCAGCATAGTATTTCAGCATTACTTGCGATTTCGGCCATGGTTCCTGCTTTAGTAAATACTCAGTTGCCCCAGTGGTGGTTTGCGTATCGTAATAACCCACGCCCACATATAACTGCAACTTTGGAAATGCCTTAAAGCCAGCGGTAACTCCATCCGCATATGGCCAGTTGCCAAAAGGTCCAGCCTTAGAGCCCCAATCCCATTGTGTTAGTGAGGTAATTGGGGATGAGACGTTATAGCTATCGGCATTGTCAACACCTAATTCGTTAGCCGCATATTGGTGAAACGCCTTATACAAAGGCGGATAAACTACCGTAGCACCATCCACCAGTTGCCCTTCCTTAGATGCTTTAGCGGTATACCTTCCGTCAGAGCCGCCCAACACCAACTGCTGTGATTTGAGTAATTCCAAACGGAACTGATTTTTGCTCAATCGCAGATTATACGCTAAGTGCTCTTCAGCACTGACACCGGTATAGCTGGCTAATTTAGAGGCAACCGCTTCACGTTCCTCAACTGACGCGGTATTACCTGCCAACAACACCCGCAAATATTCACCTTCAGCAAACAGACCTACTTGCTGCAAAACCTGTGGCAATGTTCTGCCCTGTTTATCCACCTTATCGTGATACCAAGCTAACGCGGCTAAGGTTTTCAATGAAACCACGTAAGTCATCACGTTACCTGGGCGTTGGGCAGTCTCCACCAAGTTCAACGCTTGTCCAAACAGATAGATACCGCGCAGATTAATCCGTTTATCCTCGGCACTCAGCTGTTGCACCGCGGCAGCAGTGCGCATGGTGCCATAGCTTTCACCAAGGATATAGACGGGTGATGATTGACGCTGGTGACGTTGCAACCAAGCATGCACAAAGGCAACAAACTGCTTAGCATCATTCACATTGCCGTAGTATTCCCCGGCTTTGTCTGCTACTTGCATTTTACTGAAGCCAGTATTGGCAGGGTCATAAAATACAATATCGGTAACATCCAGTGGTGAATACTGGTTAGCTACTAGGGCAAATGTCGCAGGATCCGCCTCAAGGTCATCAGGTATGGCTAGTCGCTTTGGCCCTAAAGCTAACATATGCAAGTAGATGGAAGGTGAGATTGGTCCACCATTAAACGCAAACAACACCGGACGTTGCGCGTCGTTGCCCACCTGATAGCTGGTACTCACAATCTTCACTGGATTATCGTTAAGCGGTGTCAGTAAAAACGGCTCAACTACCGATTGATAATGCAGTGTCTTACCAGCAAACGTTCCCTGATGCTGTTTAATAATCGGCGCTGAGATATCAGCCTGCTCAGCCAATACCCCCCCAGCGCACAAGAGCGCTAACATTAGCAGCGCAGATTTAATCATTCTGTTCATTCATCATATTCCTTTACTCAAAATGGCACGCTGCGGGACCTCGCTCGTTAAAATGCCATTGCCAGCCATCGACGAATGCTCCACGAGGTAGAAAACTAAAATATAAGGTTTGCTCACCGCGCTTGACGGTAATAGCCATCTTTTTCGAAGGATCAGCTTTTAACTCTGCCAGCGGCGTTATATGCACGATTTTATCGCCAGTTTTCAGCCCCGCTTTGGCGGCCTCGCTAGCGTCACGCAGTTTAAAGACCTCGCCAAGGCGCATCTCATCAAAGCCCAAGTCGAACGGACGGTATTTTTCCGCTTTCGCATCTAGGCAGCCAAAGGCCGTAGTTGAGGGTATTTGCAGTGCGCCTTGAGTCATCTGCTGAAAGTCGATTACCGCTTGTTCGCCAAGTTCGCGTTGAATGATTTGCTGCCATTCAGTGTTACCTATGGTTTCACCTTGCTGCTGGCGCTGATAAATCTCCAACACTAAATCATCCACACTACGCTGACCATTCGAGGCTTGCTGCAACCGTTGATTCAAGTCAAACAGGTACATAAAGCCACGGCCATAAGGCACTTTTTGTGCTCTGGCATCTTTCCAGAACAGTTCACCGGCATCATGATTGGTCAGCTTGACGTAGGGGTTGGCGTAATACGCGGCGGCACGCAGGTTAATTTGCCGCAGAAACTCTTTAGGATCTGATATGCCAGCACGTAACGACATCAGAATGGCGTAATATTCGGCGGTACCTTCGGTGTACCAAGCGGTTTGCGCATGTGATTCGGATGAATTCAGTTTCGGCCATGTGTGCGCCATTTCGTGAGCCAACAATACCTGCACACCTTCAGCAATAGTTTGCCCTTCACTGCCATAACCAAACATAAATGAATGAGCTAACCCCGTACCGCCCCCCGCGGGATATGGGTTAGAACGCGCAAAAACCCGATAATCGCGCTTATCTCCAAAGAAGTTGGCCATATAGCGGTAGAAAGTCTGTGTTTGTGGTGCCAATTGAGCCATATCGAACGGCGGCTTATCCAGCCAATACATAGTGAAATTACTGTTGTTTCCCTTCGGCCACTGCTGCAACTGCCCAGCGGCATAGTAGGCAAAACGCAGTGCCTCAGCAGGCATCACTGTATTTAATGTATTTTCACCATAGCTCGAAACCCCTCGGCTAGCGCTAGGCATTTTGGAGAGGTCCCATTTAAGCGTCACGCTAAAAGGCTGACCTTCCGCTGGCAAAGCCAAGAAATACACCCCTGCGCCCATGACCCCTTGTTGCTGAGTGCGTAGGTCAAATAAAGGACCGTTACGGGTACTGGCGTCGACGGCTCGCGGCGGAGTGTGGTACTCATAAGTTACATCACCAACGGTCGCTCGATCAGCAAAGTAACGCCGATATTGACCACTTGGATCAGCAGGCATTTCCTCGGCGGTTAGCGTCAATACGCCTTGCGCATCTTTAGCAGAAATGTCACGCGCTTGATAGGCGGCGGTTGGCGTTGAAACCAACTCAATCGGCATTGTTAATAGTGATTGACCAGCGGCTATCTGTGGCGCCTGTTGTGTCATGTGAATAGCCACATCAGTAACAACACTGTCCTTCATCGTAGGCATAATAGTGAGTGTCAAACTCGGTGGGGCATCGGCGGCAACAACTTGGCCTACGGCACTGGCGAACAGCGCAGCAGCTAATACTGATTTAACCATTACTTGGCCTCCTGCGGCTGATAAACGATACATTCCAGTTCGGCGGCGGCTCCTAGGGCTAAACCGTTAACGCCAAATGCGCTACGAGCGGGGAGTTTTTCTGGTGAGAAATAACTGATGTAGATACGATTGAAGTCCTGCCATTTGTTCATATCGCTGATCATTACCGTACATTTAATGATATCGTCCATGGCAAAATGCAGCTCCTGCGCACGGGCCTTGAGGTTGTCCATCAACTGAGTAATCTGCAGGTTAAAATCACTGGGAATGGTGCCATCTGGTCGGCCACCAATCATACCGGAGAGATACAAAGTGTCTCCAGCTCGAACCGCTTTGGCAAACGGCGCACCTTTTGTAGCGTAAAAGGTCGGTTCATCGGCCAATACCGCACAACTCAGTAGCAGCAATGCTACGGTGAACAAGGTTTTCATTTTAAGGCTCCTAGCAGGCGCTCAATGTCGGTTACGCTGTTATAAAAAGAGGGCGCTATGCGCAAATAGTGGCGATAAACGGTGACGCTAACTCCGGCTTTTTGCAGTTTGTTATACAACTTGGTGGCATCATCATTAAAAGCAAACGACACAATCGCGGAGGTGGAATCTACAGGCGTTAACGGTTGAAAACCTAGTTTGGGCATTTCAGTTTGCAGTTGTTGCAGTAATGGCTGACGCCATGCCTTGATGTTGTCCAAGCCCAGCTTATCGAGATAACCGAGTGAATAGGCCAACGCCGCTACCGCACCGTTCCCTAACGTTCCCACTCCCACAATTCCCGATAAGCCGCTCGTGGCTTGGGTTTCAATTAACGGGTAACCCGGTTTATCCATCGGCAGATAATGCGTGATGACTTTTCCTTCTTGACGGAAACCAATCTGACTGCGTTTTAGTGCTGCTTGGCTATCGCGGCGGGCATACATAATGCCGATGCCAAAATCGCCCATCAGCCATTTGTAGGTAGAACACGCCGCAAAATCTACGCCCGAGCCATGTAGGTCGATTGGCGTATTACCGGCAGCCTGAATGATGTCGGCATAGACCATCACGCCTTTGGCATGAGCCATATCGCACACAGCTTTTAAATCATGTTCAAAGCCGGCAACATTCGAGACTAACGTCAACGCAATTAACCGCGTATCAGGTTTAATTGCTTTAGCAATATCTTCCACATGAATACGTTGGTCACGGGCTTCAACGATGGTGTATTTCAGCCCCTGTTTAGCAAACTCGTTATACATAAATAGTGAGCCGCTAAAATGATAGACATCGGTGACCACACTGCCTTTTTCATGAAGCCCTAGACCATCAACAACGAGGTTTTCTGCCACGGTGGTGCTGGGAATCCACGCGAGCTCATCGGCATCAGCATTAAACAGTTTGCCAAAAAGCTTTATCGCTGTATCGCGGTCGCCGCTCATATTGACTTGCTGTTGTCCGGCATTCATGAGTCGAGCATCAAGGTATTGTTTAATGGCATCGGCAGCGCCAGTCGCAACTGGGTGCATATATGCCCCATTTAGAAAGGTGCCTTCAAATTCAAAATCGCGGCGGCTATTGTTAAGACCACCATAGGTTGTCTCACGTGGAGCCGCTGACACTGCAGTAGTAAAAGAGCTAGCCAACCCCATAGCAAGTGGCGCCGCGACAATTTTGCCCATCAAACTACGACGCTGTTGATCAACGGTTTTATCTACAGTGATATGTTGGTGTTTCATTAAAAACTCCTGTTAAATTTGGCCGCTAGTCAACTAGCTCAACTTCACCTTCAATCTCAACGCAGATCCCAAAAGGTAACTCCGCCATGCCAATAGCTGTCCGGCTATGTTGACCAACCTCCTCACCAAAGAGCGCGATAATCAAGTCAGAAAAACCATTGATCACATGGGGTTGCAGAGAAAACCCAGGAGCCGATGCCACCATGCCGAAGATACGTCCCCAGCGCGAAATACGCTCCAGAGATCCAAGTTCACGCTTTAAACTCGCTAAAATAGATAACGCCGTAGCCTGTGCCGCTTGGTAAGCCATCTCGGTAGATACATCCGCGCCGACCCTGCCAAAAAAGCCCAGTGTTCCATCTGCATTTTGCGGTCCATGACCGGAAATCAGGGCACGGTTGCCGAGTACTCGTACCATACGAAATGGCAGTACGACCCCGGCGGGGGGAACGAGTGGCGGAGGCAATACTAAGCCCATCTCACTCAATCGTTGTTCAATCACATTCATAAATTTTCCTCTGTTTTGCGGCCCGGCTGTCACGCATATGAATTGGTTAACTCAGCAGCCTACGACCGCAGCGCCATCAATGAGGGCGCTGATCGTTATTGTTGTTTTTTAGGGGGTTGGGTAAAGGGCTTAACACCTAGCGCTTGGTAAATCTCACTAGGAAAATACAGTTGCTCATCTTTAGCGACTAAGCGCGCACTACGCACCGCACTGATATCTTGTAACGGGTTGTCGGCAAGCAGCACAAAATCCGCTTTTTTCCCGACAGCGACACTCCCGAGCATTTGTTGCTGGCCTAGATATTCAGCACAACCTAATGTTGCCAATGTCATCACTTCGTGCGCAGGAATACCGGCTTTTACGTAAAGCTCCAGCTCTCGCAACACGGTAAATCCGGTCGTATCATCAGTACCGGGAAGTAGTTGAATATGATGCTCATGCATTAACTTAAGCACCGCCAAGATTTTGTTAAATGCGGTGCGATAATCTTTGTCAAGCGCAGGAGTGAGATCAGGTACAAAGGTACGTTGACGATACCTTTGATAGCCGATTGGCATATGTGACAGGTAGGCTTGATCGCCTGCTGCCACCTCCCCAGCTCTGCTCAACATTAATCGTTCAAGGATGACTGCGGTTGGGTCAATGGCAATCTGTTGCTGCGACATGGCCGTTATTGTGTGCTGCACCTTGTCGCTAGCAAGCTCTAAGTTCGCCGCGCGCGCCATTGCCGTTAAGCGCAACGGCGTACGGGTGTCCTCATCTGGCGTTAACAACCAACCCAACATCAATTGATTAATGTGAGTGATCTCGTCATAACCTGCTGCGATCATATGGTCAGCATCAGTAAAGGCGGGAATATGCCCAGTAACCCCCATGCCTAATCGATGGGCTTCTTTAGCAATCGCAGGCACCCACTCTGGAGTCATCGAATTGTAGATTTTGATCTGCCAATAGCCGTGATCTTTGTACCAACGTACTTTTTCTAATGCTTCAGCCTCAGAGTTCACCACAAAGCCATCGCGTGCCGAATAAGGACTACGGCCTTCGAGAAAGCCGTTCCGAGTAATCCGTGGCCCCGCCAACTTATCGGCGTTGATTTGTGGAATAAGTCCCAGCAAAAACTGGTTGTCATTGCCCATATCGCGTGTATTGGTGACACCAGCCGCCAAATACCAAAGTCCCGACGCTAAGGTGCTGTGGGAATGCATATCATGCAGTCCCGGAATTACCGTACCGCCTTCGCCATCATAAACCGCCACATCGCGACTCGCTTTGGCTGTCTGTGTCATTGGCGTCACCGCAGCGATCTTGCCGTTGTTAACAGTAATTGACACTAAGTCAGATCGTTTGCCGATTTCTGGCATAAATAGGTGCACATTGTCCAAACGCCAGCCGTGGTCGAAACGATGTGCCAGTTGCTGCTGTAACTGCTGCATCCGATCACTTTCTAAGGTGCTAGCCAGTTGCTGCAGTTTAGCCGCATCCGCTTCATAGCCTTTACGCACATTGACTTCTTGCGCACTAAACACGGCAAACAACTGCTGCTGGTCATCAAGTAACAACAGCGATGGCGATAATGACAGTCCTGACAACATGTATGCCTGTAGCACAATTTGCTGTTGGCCCTTGCCTAAGGTGACACTACGTAATTTGGTGAGATACGCATTGCCTGCCGGAAGTGTCGGCAATTGAGTCTTGCCCGATTGCAAAATGGCGCTGGCGTAACGGCCTAATAACCAAGGATCACCGTCGTTAGCAATGTACAGCGCTGGACTGCTGATGTTTAGCTTTCCTGCATCCGCTTGGCTTTTCCAGCTTACCTGTTGCTGTTGCCAACTAAAGCTTTCAGCCACATCACCGCCCATCAACGACGTGCCTTTGATGGTTAATTGCTGCGGAATACCTTGTGCGTTAACCGACAGCTGCGCCTTATGCTTTGGGCCGCGGCCATTGTTATCGACATAGTAAGTCACATCGCTATGACTCTGTTCGGTATCAGCTTTGATATAGCCCACGTTTTCACCATTGGCGATAACGCTGAACTCTTCAAGCTGCGCGAAGGCAGTATGTGCATAAAAGCCCAATGTGGCGAGAACCGCTGCACCTAAGGTGTTAAGTTTCATTTGATGAACTCCTTCAGCAACTTATCCAACTCAGGTCGCGCTGCTTTATCAGCAAACACCGAGTGGCCAGTTTGGAGTATCGCTAATGTCAGGTTCTGCTGCGGAATATCAGCTTGATTGAGCGCAAATTCCACCGCTTGTGTCGGTATAGCTAAGTCGTAGTAACCGGAAAGCACCAGCAGCTTGCTATCGGGCTTTTGCTTCACAAAGTCAGCCAAGTTAGCGGTCGGATTAAAGTAAAACGCTTCACCTTCAAAGCCTTCACGATGTGGTGCGTACTGCCAATGGAAGTTAATGTTGAGGTTCAATGCTTTATAAGGCGCATCATTGCTGATCCCCGTCAACTGTTGTAGGTAGTGGGTATACAGCGGCACCTTGATTTCCAAACCACCTTTTAATCCTAATGCTGGATCATCAAGCGCCGATACCTTGTCCTTTCTTGGCGGCGGCAACGGGGCTTCAACACGCGAGTCTAAGCGACCAAACACATTACCATCGCTCGCGAGTAGCATATTACGATAGTCTTCCACGCCCAGTTTCAAGGATTTATCTAACAGATCTTTGGCCGAGATCCCCAACATCGCCGCCAACTCTTGCGCGATTTTTTGCTGGGTATTTTTGGCTAATGCCGCCCCTTGCATTAACGCTGGGGTATAAACTTGGTAACTGTATTGTGATACCTGCTGATAAATCTGCTGCAACGATTTGTCTTGCAAGTTACCACGATGATAATGCGCCGCGGCAATCGCCATACTTGGCAAATTGAACACATAGCTCAACACATTGCCATCGGCTTCGGAGGTATCGCTGCCGTCGAGCAAAGGTGATATAAACAGCAAGCCGCCGACATTGAGGTCGGTCAGTTGCTTGGACATCAGCGCCAGTCGATAACCACCATAGCTTTCGCCACCGATGAAAATACGCGCATCGCTGCGATGATGCTCCGCTAACCAACGACGCACAAACTGCACAAACGCTTTGGCATCCCCTTCAGAGGTCCAAAACTTTAAGCGCGATGCTTCACTTTCTGGGGCTTGAGTCAATCCCGATCCCGGCGGATCAATAAACACCAGATCAACTTGGTCTAAAAGTGAGTGTGGATTATCGACAAAGGCATCTTTGCCGTCAGCCCCCTTCTGCTTTTGCTTGGGGCCTAAGCCATCGAAATGTAGCATTGAGGAGGATGAACCTGGGCCACCATTGAACAGAAACATGACTGGACGGGATGTTGTCGATTTAACGGTGTAACTGATGGCATCCATCGTGGTGCCATGCTCACCGCTTTCTAACGCTAACGTTTCTAAACAACCGCGATAACTGACATTTTTAAAACTATGGGATTCACCGCAATGGCTGCTCCACATTGCTTGGTCATCCTGTGCTACCGCAGACATACACAGCAGCGAAAACGCCGCAACGGTTAAGGCCACGGGCCTCGCTAAACAAGATAAAAATCTTAACGACGACATTCAGTCTCTCCCGCTGATCCATTCTTTTTCTGCCATTGATAACCTTCGGTCAAAGCGCCTGTCGGTACAAAAGAGATACTGGTTGGCTTACCGTTGCGTTCGACCAACAATGTCAATGGTGACGAAGGTTTTGATTGCTGTTCATCTAAGCCAACAGATTTCAGCACCTTATCGCCCTCTTTTAAGCCTGCTTTTGCTGCAGGAGAGTGGGGGTTTAAACCCTGGATGACGCGCGGAATTTGCATCAAGCTGCTGATATCAAATCCCAAATCAAATAACGGCATTGAGACTTTTTCACGAGTAAAACAGCGACCAAAAGCGCCATCTTCCGGTACCAAGAGTCCACCAGACTGCATCGCGGCATAATCTTTATCTGCATCAGCACCGATGTATTGCCGTACTAACTCCAACCAATCTTTGGCAGATACAGATTTGCCTTCGCGGGAACGCGCCAGAAAATCCACCAGCAGTTGATCAAGATTATGGGCACCGCCAGATGCCATACGAATACGTGAGTCAGTGACAATGAAATACAATGCGCCGCGGTAATAGGGTTGCAAGCGCGCACGTGCATCGGTCCAAAAAGCAGCAGTAGCGGCTTGCATCTCCATATTTTTGCGAGCATTGCTGTAATAGGTCAGCAGAGTGTTATTGACTGACTTCAGATAGGTATCGGCGTCAATCAATCCCAAGGCAAACGGTGCGCGATTTTCATACATGACCGCCAAGCCTTCTTGGAACCAACTTGCGCCTTCCAAATCATGCAGATATACGTGCACCATCTCATGGGACAAGATCTGCGTCATGTCGCTGAATTCAATGTCGTTGTTAGCCGCCACCATTAACGCGTCAGGGAGTTCAGTACCACTTTTGGAGATCATTGGATTACTGCGAAACGTCACAGTGAATGGTGGTAATGCTGGGAAGCCAAGGAAATCCGAATATTTCTGGTAGGCGTTGTGCGCCCATTCTAGCAATGAGGCAGTAGCGAATTTTTTCGGCTCAGCGGTAGATGCAGCTCTGAACGGTGCACTTTTGCCAGTGCCGTTAAAACGCGCTAAATCGCCAGCCATAAAATAAGTGGCCGCGATCCGCGCTGGCGTCGCTTCACCACTTACTGGCAGACTGTTAATAGTGGTGGAGCCTTTCGGCAGCGCTGAAATATCCCACGCGGCAGAAACTGCGTAGGTTTGCTCTGATTCTGGTAGCACTAAGAAGGTATTACCTGCCGCACTTATGCCTTTCGGTTCAGTGCGCAGCTCCCACGTAGGGCCGGGTGTGGTGTCATGTGATACTGCTACGCGATAAGTCACCGTCACGGTACCGACGGTGTCGCGTGCCGTTTTCCATGCAAACGGCATTTGCCCTAACGCATCAGCTAAGGTGGCGTTACCTTCATGTATCGCAACATTGCCTTGGCTATCGCTTACTTTCAGGCGAGAAATCCGTTCAACAATATGTTGCAACGGACCAAGCGTTTTCGAAATCACCAGTTGTGGCAATGGCTTATTGCTGGTAATTGTCTCAGTCACGTCCATAGCGACTGGCTTACCATGCTCAACAACTGGCGTCAGTGTCAGGTGAATACTAGGCAACTCATCGGCGCACACAGCACCAGAGAGCAGCATAAAACATGCGGCAATAGGATGAATTTTAAAGGTCATACGGCTCCCTTATGAAAAAAAGATGCCCGGCAGCATTGTCGGGCTAAAAGCTAAGGAAGGTTATAGATCCCAAGCGAGGGTCAAGCCGATGGTTTGTGGTTGAATCAAAACCGCACCGTAGTTTACGTCGGTGGTAGCTGTTGCGGTACCACGGCGGTTAGCACTGATATACCCCTCTTCATCAAACAGGTTGTTGGCATACAACGTCAGCGACCAGTTGTTGTAGTTCAGCGTCGAGCTGAGACCAACAGTGGTATAGCTAGGTAAGTGAATCCGTGAGATTTCAGACGATTGGGTAAATTGCATGTAGCGATCGCCCATGTAAGTCACATTGCCGCCAAAACTTAACTGCGCACCATTGCCCAAATCGACGGTATGTTGCAGCGATACAGTGCCAGAGTTTTTTGCGGAAAATGGCATACGGTCGCCATCTTTGCCGTAAGCAGTAGCATCTTCAACATAGCCAGGGATATCTTCTTTTAATGTCGCGTCGGTGAACGCGTAGCTAACCGCTAACTTCCAATCTTCGAGGAAGTCATAATTCACACCAAACTCGATACCTTGGCTCGCGGCCTTACCCGCGTTAGTGGTGTAGTTTGACCCGTAAGTCAAATCTACTTGGCTGATTTGCAGATCAGACCAATCGATGTAATAAGCAGTGGCATTTAACGCTAACGCGTCATCCAAGAAGCCGCCTTTGAAGCCTAGCTCGTAGCTTACTAATGAGTCTGAGTCGTAGCTTTCAGGAATACCATCGACGAGAGTGCCGTTACTGCCACCCGCACGATAGCCTGAAGATACGCGACCAAACACCATCATATCGTCATTGAAGTGATAGCGAGACGCCAACAAATAGGTAAAGACGTTATCACTGTAGTCGTCAGCCGTTTCCTCTTCATCAGTCAACATACCGCCCGCATATCCAGCGTTATCCATTTTGTTTTTCGCATAGCGACCACCAACGGTCACATCCCACTGCTCAGTTATTTTATAAGTGGTATTAACGAAAACGGCAGATTCTTTATAGGAGTCATCACCGGTAGAGATCAGCAGTGGCACAGCGGAGTAGTATTCTCCGGTGGCATTGTCTGACAGATAGAAATTCTGTGTGCTATCAACACTTTCTTTGGTATAGAACAAGCCAACCTGCCATTGAAAGCGAACATCATCTTTGGAAGAAAGACGGAATTCTTGGCTGATCTTATCTTCATCGTAACGGTTATCAATGAAGGCACCTGCTTCTTGGTATCCCAAGTCAAACATACTTGAAAATGCTGGTGCATAGCTACCGATAGAGGTGTAACCCACGTCTTGCTTCGCGGCAGCTCGGTGCTCAGTGTAACCAGTGATAGAGTCGAAAGACCCCCAACCTAAATCACCTGAAATCTTAGCCGTGTAAAAACGTGTTTGCCCTTCAAAGTTGTCAGTATCAACGCCACGAGAATGCTGATACTGGTCATATACTGGCGTAAGATCTGGTTCAACATCGACATAAGCAGTGTTCGCTTGAGAAGTGTTTTGGAACATTGCAGAACTGTGGAAAGTCCAATCGTCGTTGATATGCCAAATCGCTGCAATACGACCGCCTTCACTGTCGATGCTGTTGTCAGAGCCATCACGCTCATTACTCACAAAGGATGGATCTTGGCGTTTAAAGCCACTCACACGTATGGCAAAATCATCAGTGATAGGCAAGTTGCCTGAGGCACGAAGGCTATGCCCATTACCACCATGTGCAGTCGAAGAACCACCCACTTCGAGGTGACCGGTAGCATAACTTGAGTTAGGATCTATAGTGACATATTTCACCAAGCCTCCCATGCTGCTGGCACCATAAAGGGTTCCTTGTGGGCCGCGCAGCACTTCAATTTGTTGAATGTCAGAGGGATCCAAATCGGGGATCACACCAGTGTTAGTTGCTGAACCATATGGAACGTCGTCAATGGTCACACCAGATGTCGGGCGCGTACCAATACCAGCATCAGTGCCAACACCGCGCATCACAATGGTACTACTCATGGCACTAGACACGTAGCTCAGGCCGGGAATTTCCGCAAAATAATCGGCCAGTTTAGCTTTACCGGTCTCCGCGAGTTTCTTGGCATCGAGTACTTCCATTGATAATGCGACATCCTGTAGCCGCTCATTACGTTTAGAGGCCGTTACCACAATTTTCTCAAAATTTTGGTCTTTTTCGGCTTTTGCAGTATCAGGTTGAGCAGCTTCATCAGCCATAGCTTGAGCAGCGAACAAAGTCGCCGCACCAAGCACTAAACTGATGTGCTTTGCTAGTGAACTCAAACGATGTTGTTTTAGGGATACATACGGCATCATCTCTCTTCCTTTCTTCATTTTGTTGAAATCATTGGAAGGTGGCTGACGTGCCTATGCCCTCTTCCTCTGTCGATTCGCGGCACCTATCGCGCAACGATATTTTTATTTATTTTCATATTATTAAGTTAATTGCATTCGACGAAAAACAGCCAACATCTGAAAAGCGAGCCACCACACATGACCAACATATCATTAACGTTTTTAAAAACTCACATGCAACTAAAGTATATAATTTACACATTTAGTTTAGCTGTTCAACACTTTTTGTTGAAATAAATAAGCAAATTGTTAAAAATTGATAACGTGTTAAAGTAACTAAAATCGCCAAAATACCACTAGCGCACGGACGCAAAGTCATTCAGCTACAAATTGGATTGCTCAGGTAACTAAATGGAATCTAAAACTTTTCAGAAAATTGAACTTGCACGCTCACAGTTTTGTGCAGCAGAGAGACAACTCGTTTTAAGCACACTTAAAACCGTTGTTGAATTGCTAGAACACGTATTGAGTAACAATGTTGAAGTGGTATTGCACGATATGACATTGCCAGAAAGTTCTGTCATCGCATTAGCAAACGGCCATGTCACGGGTAGAGCGCTTGGCGACTCTATTCTTGCGGGGCCAAAAGGTGATGTAGGTTTTACTGAAGCATTTAAAAAGCTAAATGAACATGGAGATCATAACAGTGTCATCGCAAGCTATCACACTGTAGCCAAAAGCGGTTTAGCGCTGCACTCATCCACAGCTATTTTTCGCGATAGTGATGGTATTCCCTATGCAGCATTATGCTTTAATTCTGACATGACCATTCCTCAGGCCGCCTACTCATGGCTCAGCAAGATGTTAAATAAAGATATAACGCCAATCAGTAAGACTGCCTCGGCTCAACATCAGCCAGCACAAGTAGATACGTTAATGGAAGACATTATTGACTCGGCTATTAATGCCCACGCAAAACCGTTAGCTCAGTTCAGCAAAGAAGACAAAATCGCCGCAGTTGCTACCATGCAAAGCAATGGAATTTTTGTGGTAAGAGGTGGTGTAAACCGAGCAGCTAAAGCATTAGGTGTCACTCGCTTTACCATCTACAACTACTTAGATGAGCTCAAAAAAAGAAGCCAACCTAACTAAGTTAATTGGCTTCTTTTATCAAGGCGGCTCAACAGGCTAACCGAAGAAATGGCGCCACAGATAAGAGATTGGCAGCACCAAAAACAGTGCAGGCAGGAAGTTAACAACCGAGAAGTTCATGATCTTGGCAATACGCAATCCAACCGCGACCATGATGATGCCGCCCACCGCCGAGAAGTCACCGAATACAATGTCATCCATTAGCGGCATGATTGGCTTCGCCAGTATAAACAGCGCGGCTTGCACCACGAACTGCACCACCGCAGTTAAGCCAATACCAGCACCAAGGCCGATGGCGAAGATACTCGCGGTCAGAAAGTCCATCACCGCTTTGACGAGTAGCAGTTGGTAATCCCCATTCATACCTTCGGTCATGGCACCAATCACCCCGAGTCCACTGGCGCCAAACACCACAATTAACGCGGTGAATTGCTTGGCAAACTCCTCTTGAGTGAGTCCACGAGGCAGCGGAATAAAGCGATCTAACTTGCGTTGAATAAAAGTCGCGCCATTGGAGATGGAACGCTCGAAGTAGCACAACTCACCAATAGCGGTGCCAAAAATCAGCGATAACACCACCACTGGAACATTGTGTCCTTTCATCAACATGTTGATGCCAATCGCAATGGATGCCAGCGCGAATGTTGGTGGTAGTCCTGTTTGTAAACGTTTTGGAATATATCGAGCTAATGTCGCGCCGCAAAATGCGCCAGCCATAATAGCCACGCTATTAACGATGGGACCAATCATGGGGAATTCTCCGATATCGCTACGGCGTAGGGCGGAGCGATGAGGTAATGATAATTATCACAGCAACAAGAGTGACGTAACGACATCAAGCTACTGCTTTTGTTTTAACGGCATCATAGCATCATCATACCTACGATGCTGATGCTATGTGTTTAGCAAACATCCACTTATCGCGCTTATGCACACCACCAACACGGCCTAGTTAATGCCGGCTTTCAACCTTAAATCGCCCGTAACATATGACAAACGATAAGCGGCGAGGCTAAGCTACATATTTTTAATGTACGGCATACCATAAACTCATAGACGACGATGGCAAAATCGTACAAAAATAATGCGGCGACTTAACCATAACCAAAGCAATTCAAGGAGTGGATATGTGGGTTCAATTAGTTATTGCGGCATTATTTCTAGTCAGCTGCTGCATTGATGTTAGCGCGGCGCAACGACTATCAGCTAAAGATGCCAGCAAAAACATAGGCAAAGCTAATCTCGATATCGATTTTGTTGTGAGCAGCAGTAGCGATCAACAAGCCAGCGATGGCGTTATTTATCTGAATAGCCAGTCTGCGGCGCAAGACAGTGATAACCTACGCTTGTGTTTATCGGCCAATGCCATCGCCCAGTTACAAGAACGCGGCATTGTCAATCCAGCTAAAACCCTGCTTGGTAAACAGTTGCGTATTGCAGGAGCGGTGATGCGCCTTCAGGGGCAAGCCCTACTGCCAATTCAAAGCGCTGATCAAATTACCATTATTGCTTAACGCGCTGATTGCGAGCCTCGAATATCGTCGAGGTTCGCAACAGCTAGGGGCGGTTTAAGCTTGTTCTTCGCGCAGGAACAAAGGCGCTTGCGCGGTAGATTGTTCAGCAGAATAGTAATAACCAGCCACATCAAACTGCTGCAGTTGCTCAGGCTGCTGAATGTCTTGCTCAAGCAACCAGCGCGCCATCATGCCGCGTGCTTTTTTGGCGTAAAAACTGATAATTTTGTAGTGGCCGTTTTTGCAGTCTTTGAATACTGGCGATACCAAATTACCGTTAAGCTGCTTAGATTTAACTGCTTTGAAATACTCGTTAGACGCTAAATTAACAATCAACTCGGGTTCGTCACTCGATAGCGCATTGTTAATGGCGGTAGTGATTTCATCTCCCCAGAACTCATACAGATTCTTACCGCGTGGGTTTTCCAATTGCGTGCCCATCTCTAAACGATAAGGTTGCATTAAATCCAGCGGTTTGAGCAAACCATACAAGCCTGAGAGCATGCGTAGCCGTTTTTGCGCACGCATCACCACTTCCGGAGTAAGCGATTCGGCATCTAAGCCAGTATAAACATCGCCTTTAAAAGCATATAACGCTTGTTTGGCATTACCTAAGGTGAATGGCTGCTGCCACGAGGCGAAACGCGCAGCATTCAGACCAGCAATTTTATCGCTTACGCTCATCAACTTCGCAATTTGCATAGGTGTTAGCTGACGACACACGTCAATCAGCGCTTGGCTGTTATCTAAAAACATCGGAAGGCTATATTCCGCCACTGGCGCTGGTGTTTCAAAATCTAAGGTCTTTGCGGGGGAAACCAGGATTAACATATTCAATTCCTTCACGACAACTTTGCGGCAATGATAAGGGATTGATATAAAAAAACCACGTATTGTGCACGTGGTTTTTCCGATAAGCTTGACCGATGGAGTCGTTAACGCTCAGGGACTGGACGCGATTCTTCAGTCGTCACGTTCCATACTTGGTCGTCCATCTGCTGAGCAATATCAGGAAATTGCGTCTTATCAAACTCAGGTTCCTTCCCTGCGGCCAGTTGGTCGCGGTAATCCGTAATCACTCGGAACGCGACACCGGACAACAACACCAAGGCAAGAATATTCACTAGCGCCATCAGCCCCATTGATAGATTAGCTAAATCCCACACCAGCGAGATTTTAGCCAAGGCACCAAACATCACCATAGCCAATACACCGAGGCGAAAACCTAAAATCACACTGCGGCGATTGCCAATGAGAAAAATGACGTTGCTCTCTGCATAGGAATAATTGGCAATAATCGAGGTAAAACAAAACAGCAAAATGGCACCGGCGACAAACCAACCGCCCCAAACTCCGACATGAAATTGCAATGCAGTGATGGTCATGGCGATACCGTCATCACTGGCCTGCCAATCGTGCGACAACAAAATAATGGCCGCAGTGGCAGTACAGATTACTAAGGTATCAATAAACACTCCCACCATCTGTACAAAGCCTTGAGACGCAGGATGTGGCGGTGTAGGTGCAGCACAGGCAGCTACGTTAGCGGCACTGCCCATACCGGCTTCGTTGGAGAATAAGCCCCGCGCAACCCCCGACTGCATTGCTTGTGATACGGTGTAACCCACACCACCCGCCGCGGCTTCATGCCAACCAAAGGCGTTATTAATCACTAAGCTAAACACTGCTGGTAACTTATCAAAGTTCATCGCCACAACAATCAATGCCATCGCAATGTAGAACAATGCCATCACTGGCACGACAAATTCCGATACTCGCGCCACTTTGCGCATACCACCAGTAATAACTACGGCGCTTACCAAGACTAAGCCAATGCCAATCACCGTTGGCGAGACATCAAAGACTTGATTAACCGCACCAGCGATGGTGTTGGCTTGCACGGCGTTAAACACTAAACCAAAGGAGATGATCAGAAAGACCGAAAACAGCACACCCATCCACCGTTGCCCGAGCCCCTTCTCCATGTAATAAGCAGGCCCACCGCGATATTGACCAGTGCTATCTTTCACCTTGTAGACTTGGGCCAATGTTGACTCCACCATGGCGGTTGCCATACCCACCATAGCGATTAACCACATCCAAAAGATAGCCCCCGGCCCACCAGCACCGATAGCTACAGCCACCCCGGCCATGTTACCAGCGCCAACTCTGGCGGCCATACTGGTACAAAACACTTGAAATGAAGATAACCCAGCCTCGTCGGCCTGCCGACTAGTTAGCATAACTTTGGCAGAATGCTTAAGATGAGTAACTTGGATAAACAGCAAACTGACGGTGAAATAGACCCCGACCCCAACTAATGCATAAATAAGTAGTTGGTCCCACAAGAGGGAGTTGAGAAATTTGACAACGGTTTCAACCATAAACGACCCAAAAAGATGTCACAAAAATCGAGAATTCGACATCTTATCCTAGTAATAAAGTAAGTTTTAGTAGCAGTAAATTCTGAAAGTATCTTACGTTTTCACGACATTGGAGCAAATTTCGTCCAGCGTCAATTACGATCAATACTTTGGTCTATGAGATCAATCTCACAATACATGCATTTATACTATAAATGATTTTCTGTTTTTAATAACGATTAACTAATTGATTAGACAATATTTTTATTTTAACCACCCGCCAAGCTGGCAGCCCGCTAGCCAAACTAACTTCCAGAAACCTGATTTCCACCACATTTTTGTAATTTAACTACAAATATAGTTATGTCATACAAATTAACTGGTATTTGCTCAAGTGAGGCATCTTATGACCCAACAGCAAGAAATCGCTGCGCTGAAAAAGTATGTACGGGCCACTAACTTTTTGGCGACTTCACAAATCTACCTGAAAAACAATGTGCTTTTCAAACGTCCCCTACAGCACGGCGACATCAAGCCACGTTTGCTGGGTCACTGGGGTACTTGCCCAGGCATTAACTTTGTTTATGCCAACGTAAACCGTTTGATCACCAAGCACAACCGTAAGTTCTTGTATCTTGTAGGTCCAGGCCACGGCTTCCCTGCTGTACAAGCTAACCTGTTTATGGAAGGTTCTCTGAGCCACTACTACCCAGAAACCATTCCTTACAACGAAGACGGTATTTCAGATATCTGCCGTAAGTTCTCTGCCGCTTATGGTTACCCTTCGCACGCTAACCCGGAAGCACCTGGACAAATTCTGGAAGGTGGTGAACTGGGTTATTCGCTATCTGTCGCTTGGGGGGCAGTACTCGATAACCCTGATTTAATCGCGACAGTATTAGTGGGCGACGGTGAATCAGAAACAGGGCCTTTAGCAGCCTCTTGGTATGCTAACCGTCTAGTTTCTCCAAAGAATAACGGTGCGATTCTACCAATCGTGCATATCAACGGTTACAAAATTTCTGGTCCAACTCGTATGGGCCGTATGGACCGCGAAGAACTGGAAGCTGAATTCACTGGTTTGGGTTACTACCCTATCTATGTAGATAGCAACCTGCCAGAAGACGTGTACGTACAAATGACCAATGCAATGGACAAAGCGTACGACATGATCACCGAAATCCAACGTATCGCACGCAGTGGCGACGATGTATGTAAGCCACGTTGGCCAGTCATCCTAATGAAAACCGCCAAAGGCTGGACTGGTGTGCCTGAATTTGATGGTAAAAAACTGGAAGGCAACTGCGAGTCTCACCAAGTTATCGTTAACAAGTGCGCCACTGATGAACGTCACTTGACCGCACTGAATAACTGGTTAGACAGCTACAAGTTCCACGAACTGTATTCAATGAACGACAAAGGTGAGTTGATCTTTGATGCAGAGATCCAAAGCTTAATTCCACCAAGCGAATTGTGCTGTGGTCAACAACGTCTGAGCTACGGTGGTGAAGTGGTTCAAGCGGTGAAAAACCCTGAGCTGACCAAACTGGCTTATGGTCCAGACATCGTACGCGGTAGTCGCGGTTACTCCATGCTGAAAATGGGTGAATGGATGCGTGATGCGTTCAAACTGAACGAAAACGAACGCAATATCCGTATCTTCAGCCCTGATGAAACTTATTCAAACCAGCTGCAAGCAGTATTTGAAGCCACCGACCGCGCATGGCAATGGCCTATCGAAAGCTGGGATGACGACATGAGCCGTGATGGTCGTGTACTGGAACTACTGTCAGAAAACCTGCTGTTCGGTATGATGCATGGTTACACAGTGACTGGTCGTCACGCCATGTTCCCAACTTATGAGTCGTTCTCACAAGTTATCGCATCAATGGCTGACCAATACTGTAAATATGTGCATGCTAGCCAAGGTATTCACTTCCGTAAGCCTGTACCTGCATGCAACGTCGTATTGTCTTCACTGCTGGAACGCCAAGACCACAACGGTTACTCACACCAAAACCCATCATTCTTGGGGGCAATGCTTGAGAAACACGCTGAGATCGTATCGGCTTATCTGCCAGCAGATGCTAACTCAACCTTGGTTTACACCGAAAAAGCTTTCGCTGGTCGTGACAAACTGAACATTCTGGTCGCTGGTAAGAAAGAGCTGCCACAATGGTTGAGCTTGGAAGAAGCGCGTAAACAAGCTGAAGACGGCGTCATGGTTTGGGACTTCGCTTCTGACGAAAACCCAGACGTGGTTCTGGCAGGTTGTGGTGATTACGCAACACAAGAAGCCATGGCAGCATTGGTACTGGTACGTGAACAACTGCCACGCGTTAAAGTCCGTTTCGTCAGCGTTACCGAGTTGAACGCCAACGGCTTGGGTAGCTTAGAGTTCTCATCTAAACCTTGGTTGCTGGACGATATCTTCACCACGGATAAAGGTGTGGTATTTAACTATCACGGTTATCCAAACACCATCAAGAAACTGGTGTTTGACTATAAAGGTGCACATCGCTTCCGCATCAAAGGTTACGAAGAAGAAGGTTCAACTACTACGCCATTCGATATGGGTGTACGTAACGGTACTTCTCGTTATCACTTAGTGATTGATATGGCCTACAAACTGTTCCAACAAGGTGTAATCGATGAGACAACTCACTCACGTATTACCACCGACATGTTGCAACGTCTGGTTGACCACAAAAACTACATCAAAGCTAACGGTGTAGACCCAGAATACATTGAAAACTGGGAATGGAAACGTTAATAGATAGTTAAATATCTATCTAAATTTGAAGAGCCACTGAAAAGTGGCTCTTTTTTTATGCAAAAACAGGAAAAATCTCTAAATCATCCTAACCTATTAAAATATAAGTGCGGTTCAACAGGAATTCAGCTTGAGCCACTAATAATGTGCCCGCGATACCAAAGCGTAAGTCGTAACGCTGAGGCGTGCGCGACGCAAAGCAACAAACAATATTTTTCAAGGATTTGGAGAATGATGATGAAACTGAAATTAACCCACCTTTTAGTGCTTGCAGCGCTACCTACTGCAGCCTATGCAGATGAATCACTCAGTCCTTGGTACGTTGGTGCCGGTGCTGGTCAAACTAACTTTGGTCCCAACTGTGAAATGACCGAGATGCAAATCTGTGGCGATGATGAACCGTTCGCCTATGAAGCATTTGGTGGTTACATGATCAATGACTACCTGTCATTAGAACTTGGCTGGCGCCACCTAGGCCATTCCACATGGATTGACTATGACAATGTAGCTAACGACGTTGGTGTTAAAGGCTTTACCTTAGGTGTGGTTGGCTACTGGCCTTTAGGTAATAGCTGGAAATTAGTTGGTGAAGCTGGGGCGTTTAACTACACCACCCAGAACGAAATCAACTGGGGTGAAGATCGCCTAGAGCACAACGATGTTGGCCCTTACTTAGGTGCGGGTATCTCTTATGACATTACTAAAAAGCTGTCGCTAGCAGCTAAGTATCGTCGTTATGAAGATATTGATGAATCTCGTGTAAGCAACCTTGAGATGGACGCTAACTACTGGGGTATTACACTGAGCTATCGCTTTGGTGGCAGTGAACCAGAGCCAACGCCAGAACCTGTTGTAGTGGCGGCAGCGCCAGTTGATTCAGACAACGATGGCGTAACTGATGACCTTGATCAATGTCCAGATACCCCAATGGATCACAAGGTCGACGCGCAGGGTTGTACCATCTACATCGACAAATTGGACGACTTGAGAATTGAAGCCCAATTCGATAATAACTCTACCGTCCTGAAACCTGATTCTATGGGTGAAATCGAAAAAGCGGCGAAGTTCCTCAACAAGTATCCAAAAGCACAAGTTGAAATTGCAGGCCACGCTTCTTTACCTGGTAAAGAAGATTACAACCTGTGGATTTCCCAGAAACGTGCGGATGTAGTCGCCAAAGTGTTAGTTGAACAATATGGCATTGATGCTAACCGCATCACCGCCAAAGGCTATGGTGAATCTGAACCACTGATGCAAGGTTCTTCTGCGGAAGCCAACGCAGCAAACCGACGTATCGTCGCTAAAGCCGTGTTTAAAGAGAAACAACCTCTGCTGAAATAAACACTTATATTCGTCTAAAAGCCGCTGGTTCCAGCGGCTTTTTTATTTTTGTCATACGCAATTAGTATTCAGCGAGTAAAATCAGTACACTGACCACATCAAATTTGCCTCAGTCGACTGCTTTTTTTTGGTTGATTTCAGCCACAATTGTAATTTTTTTTCATTGACGAATTGAAAAAGTAATACAATTTAGCGTCTAATAGCCAATCTGAAAAGCAGCATTAATGACAGCTTATCTAAAGGAAGTTATCCATGGCCAATACCTTAGCGCAATTAAAATCAGTTACGACTATTGTTGCCGACACCGGTGATATCGAAGCAATCAAACGTTACCAACCTGAAGATGCCACGACCAACCCATCGTTGATCCTTAAGGCATCTCAAATCCCTGAATATGCTGCGTTGATTGACGAAGCCGTTGCATGGGCAAAAGCACAAAGTAGTGATGCCGCTCAACAACTGGAAGATGCCAGCGATAAACTCGCCGTAAACATCGGTTTAGAGATCCTCAAAATCGTTCCAGGACGCATCTCTACTGAAGTAGATGCACGTTTATCTTTTGATAAAGAAGCATCAATCGCCAAAGCCAAAAAACTGATCAAACTCTATAAAGATGCTGGTATCGATAAATCACGCATCCTGATCAAACTGGCGTCAACGTGGGAAGGCATCTGTGCCGCCAAAGAGTTGGAAGCCGAAGGCATCAACTGTAACCTAACACTGCTGTTTAGCTTTGCCCAAGCGCGTGCATGTGCAGAAGCGGGCGTATATCTGATCTCACCATTTGTGGGTCGTATTCTGGACTGGTACAAGAAAAGCACCGGTAAAGATTATACTGCCAGCGAAGACCCAGGCGTAGTATCAGTCACTAGCATCTACAACTACTACAAAAAACACGGCTACAACACCGTAGTAATGGGTGCAAGCTTCCGTAACACGGGTGAGATCATCGAACTAGCTGGCTGTGACCGTTTAACTATCGGCCCTAACCTGCTGGAAGAGTTGGCGAATGCAGATACCGTTATTGAAACAAAACTGCAAGCAACAACAGACGTTGAAGCAGCACCCGCACCACTGACCGAAGCACAATTCCGTTGGGAATTTAACGAAGATCCAATGGCAGTGGAAAAACTGGCTGAAGGTATCCGTAACTTTGCCATCGACCAAGGCAAATTGGAAACCATGCTGACCGCGAAACTCGCTTAATCAACCGCAGGACAGACATCATGACTCAACTGACACAATCTCCTGCTTGGCAGGCGTTGTCACAGTTAAGTGGCAACCTGCCGCACATGCGTAAACTGTTTGCTGATAATCCACAGCGCTTTGAACAGATGACGCTAAAGCAGTGTGGTCTTTTTCTTGATTACTCTAAAAACCGCGTCACCGATGCCGTAATGCAACAATTGCTGGCACTGGCTGAAGAAGCGGGTTTAGAGCAAAAAATTGCTGCCATGTTCAGTGGTGCCATTATCAATACCACCGAACAACGTGCAGTATTACATACCGCATTACGCGCACCTGCCGATGCGGATATCCGTGTTGACGGTGTTAACGTGGTACCCGAGGTACAAGCAACACTGGCGAAGATGGAACAGTTTGTAGCTGATATCCATCAAGGTAACTGGAAAGGCTATACTGGCAAAACCATTACTGACGTGGTTTCTATCGGTATCGGTGGCTCATTTTTGGGGCCCAAAATAGCCTCTGAAGCCTTGCGTCCGTACTGGACTGGCCACGTCAACGTGCACTATGTGGCTAACGTCGACGGCACGTCTATCGCCGAAAAACTAAAGCTAGTTAATCCTGAGACTACCCTGTTCCTGACATCGTCAAAATCATTTGGCACGCAGGAAACGCTGACCAACACACTTAGCGCCAAAGCTTGGTTCCTTGCCAATGGTGGTAGCCAGCAAGATGTGGCGAAACACTTCGCTGCCATCACCTCTAACGTGGCTAAAGCGACTGACTTTGGTATTGATGAAACCAACATTTTCCCAATGTGGGATTGGGTTGGTGGTCGTTACTCGCTGTGGTCAGCTATCGGTTTACCGATTGCGCTGTTGGTTGGCATGGATAACTTCCGTGGTTTGCTAGCAGGCGCTCGCGAAATGGACGCACACTTTGCCTCTGCACCATTTAGTGAAAACATGCCAGTGCTGATGGGTATGTTGTCACTGTGGTACAACAACTTCTTTAATGCCCAATCACACGTAGTGTTGACTTACGATCACTACCTGCGTGGCTTACCCGCTTACTTCCAGCAGCTCGACATGGAAAGCAATGGTAAATCCGCTAAGATGAACGGTGCGCAAGTCGACTACAGCACAGGGCCAGTGATCTGGGGCGGTGAAGGCACTAACGGCCAACACGCCTATCACCAGTTATTACACCAAGGTACTGCGCTGATCCCAGCCGATTTCATCATGCCACTGCAAAGCCACAATCCGTTGGGCGAGCACCATATTCAGTTAGCCTCTAACTGCTTTGGTCAAACTCAAGCATTGATGCAAGGTCGCACTTTCGATGAAGCGATGGCTGAACTGCAAAATAGTAAGCTGTCTGACGCTGAGAAAACCGTTATTGCTAAACACAAAGAGATGGCGGGTAATAAACCAAGCAACACCATCTTAATGGATAAGCTGACACCACAAACGCTGGGTGCCCTGATTGCGCTTTATGAGCACCGCACGTTAGTACAAGGCACTATCTGGGACATCAACTCATTTGACCAATGGGGCGTAGAACTGGGTAAAACCTTAGGGAATGATGTGCTGGATCGTCTTGCCGCTGACAGTGATTGTGATGCACTAGACGCTTCAAGCAACGGTCTTATCAACGCGTTTAGAAAAGGTTGTATCTAGCGCTAAACTGATAATATCTAAGCAGTTAAAAAGCCGATGTTAACCATCGGCTTTTTTGTTCTAATTACCGTAAACTTATTTTCATCTAACCGTCGCTTTTTAGTAACAGCCACGAAACATTCCGCTTGCACTCTGTTTAATATCTATGCTATTAAATTGCTGAGAAAAACTACAACAGGAGGTTGCCATGGATCGTTTAGGCTACGGTAGTGCGCTAGAAGAGTCGAGTGAGACCCCAAGTCGCTCTCGGGGTTCAAGTAAAAAACGTAAGTGGCGCGAGATTGAAGCGCTAAAAGAAAAACATCGTTTGTTGAAAGAATTACGCGATATCGACAGCAGCTTTGAAGATGATTTAGACAGCTTGCTGATTTAACTTCACAAGTAGAATTTCCTGTAAAAAAGCCCCGATATTCGGGGCTTTTTTGTTAACTAATTAGCAGCTCACCGCAACTCTGCAGGTACCGCAAATACGGTATCCTCTTCTCGTCCTTCTACTTCTGTCACCACACTCGGGGCTGCAGCAGCAACGGCTTCGACCACTTGTTGCACTAGCACTTCTGGCGCAGAAGCACCGGCGGTAACCGCCACTTTCGCGACGCCATCAAACCATGTGCAATTGATGTCTTCCGCGGTATCGACCAGATAAGCGCGGGTGCCAGACTTTTCAGCCAATTCGCGCAAGCGGTTAGAGTTAGAACTGTTCTTCGAGCCAACCACAATCAACATATCAACATCAGAGGCCAGCTTTCTCACCGCATCTTGGCGGTTCTGTGTGGCGTAGCAGATATCATCTTTGCGTGGTCCTTCAACGCTAGGGAAACGCGCCTGCAACGCCGCAATGATGTCTTGAGTATCATCAACTGACAATGTTGTCTGGGTCACGAAGCAGAGATTATCAGGATTCTTCACCTGCATCTTAGCGACGTCTTCTACTGACTCTACCAGATACACGCCACCTTCAGGATTGTCGTACTGTCCCATGGTGCCTTCGACTTCTGGGTGGCCTTCGTGACCAATCAGAATGCACTCAATGCCTTTACGGCTGGCACGAGTCACTTGCAGATGCACTTTAGTGACCAGCGGACAAGTGGCATCAAAGACTTTAAGACCGCGAGACTTGGCTTCTTGACGCACAGCTTGCGACACACCGTGAGCACTGAAAATGACGATACTGTTGTCTGGTACTTGATCAAGTTCATCAACGAACACTGCACCACGGTCTTTGAGGTTCTGTACCACATAACGATTGTGTACCACTTCGTGACGCACATAGATCGGTGGAGAAAACAGCTCGAGGGCACGTTCAACAATACTGATAGCACGGTCAACGCCAGCACAAAAACCACGAGGATTCGCCAGCAAAATATTCAGCCCACCAGCAGCAGGTTTTAATGCGGTCATCTTAGCGCTCCTCAATCACTTCAATTTGAAACGTTAATGTCTGTCCCGCCAGCGGATGGTTCATGTCCACGGTAACAGAATCGCCAGCGACTTCACGCACAATCCCAGGGATTTCACTACCACCAGGGCCGGCAAAACCCACAATAACACCGGCTTCCAGCTGCATATCAGCAGGAAACTTGCTGCGGTCCAGATAATAGATAGCATCAGGGTTAGGTTCACCAAAGGCATCTTGCGGCGCCAGCGTAAATTCCGTCGTATCTCCCACCTGCAGATCAACCAAAGCCTGTTCAAACGCTGGGCTTAAACTATCATCGCCAATGTTTAACAAGGCGGGTTGTTTACTGTTACGGGTGTTTTCAGCGGTTGAACCATCATCGAGTTTGATCACCATATGGCACAGTAGTGAACGGGTAACATCAGCCATTGCTTTTATCCTCGCGCGGCTTTTTAACGAAGAAACCTTCAAAGATAATCAGCACTGCGCCAACGCAGATCGCTGAATCTGCAATGTTAAACGCAGGGTAATGGTAGTTTTGGTAAAAGAAGTGCAGAAAATCTACCACAAAGCCGTGCATCAACCGGTCTATCAGGTTTCCGATGGCGCCACCAATAACTAAGGTAAACGCTACACCAGTGAGTTTATCGGTCCAGTGTTGGCGACGTAACCACACGGTCAGCACCACACTAAAACCAATAGCGACCAAGGCGAATAGCCAGCGCTGCCAACCACCTGCATCATGCAGGAAGCTAAAAGCAGCGCCAGTATTTTGCCGATAGGTCAGCGAGAAAAACGGTAGCAGGTTGAGCGACTCGTTAAGCTTAAAGGTAGCCAGAATGATCTGTTTAGACAGTTGGTCGGCGAGGATCACCAAACCAACTATCCAATACCAGCGCAGGCCACTTTGTTTCCAATCAGCGGGCATGCGGGTCACCTTATGCAAAGTTGCGATGTTCGCCATCACCTTCAATGTTGGTCACACAGCGACCACACAGATGCGGATGAGCTTGGTTCACACCTACGTCTTCACGATGGTGCCAGCAACGCTCACATTTCTCAGCGGCGGTTTTAGCCACCAACAGTTTTAAACCTTTCAGCTCAGTGTCGGCAGCTTCAGCTACGGCATCAGCCAGTGGTGCAACAATGGCTTTTGAGGTCAACAACACAAAGCGTAACTCGTCACCGAGCTTGGTCAGCGTAGCCGCTAAATCAGCGTCGGCAAACAAGGTTACTTCCGCTTCCAGCGCACCACCGATAACTTTGTCACGACGGCCTTGTTCCAAAGCTTTGTTGACTTCGTCACGTACGGTCAGCAGTTGCTGCCAGTAATCGTCGCTCAGGTCATCATCTAAGGTGACGCTACGCAGGCCGTCATACCACTCTTGGGTAAATACGTATTGCGCCCGCTCGCCTGGCAGCAATTGCCAGATTTCATCGGCAGTAAAGCTGAGGATTGGCGCAATCCAGCGTACCAGCGCTTCTGAGATCAAATACAACGCTGATTGACAGCTACGGCGCGCATTACCATCCGCCTTAGCGGTGTATTGACGGTCTTTGATGATATCCAGATAGAAGCTACCCAGCTCTACTGAACAGAACTGCATCAGTTTCTGAGTCACTACGTGGAAGTTGTATTCGTTATAGGCTTGCAGCAACTCTTGTTGTACTGCGTGTGCACGACGTACCACCCAACGATCCAACGCTACCATGTCTTCAATGGCGACCATATCGGTTGCTGGATTAAAGCCACTTAGGTTAGCCAACAAGAAACGGGCGGTGTTACGGATACGGCGGTATGCGTCAGCACTGCGTTTCAGAATTTCATCAGATACGGTCATTTCGCCGCTGTAATCGGTAGATGCTACCCACAGACGTAAAATATCAGCACCTAAACTGTTGGTCACTTTCTGCGGCGCGATGACGTTACCCAATGACTTAGACATCTTACGGCCTTTGGCATCCACGGTGAAACCGTGAGTCAGCACTTGGCGATAAGGCGCTTCGTTGTGCATAGCGGTCGACAACATCAAAGATGACATGAACCAACCGCGGTGTTGGTCTGAACCTTCTAAGTACAGGTCAGCACGCTTGCCTTGGAATTCAGGACGCGTACCTACCACTGTAGAGAACGTTGAACCTGAGTCATACCACACGTCTAAGGTGTCAGTGACTTTACGATATTGATCAGCGTCATCACCTAAGATTTCGGCCACATCAAGATCCCACCAAGCTTGGATACCTTGTTGTTCGATACGATGTGCGATGCGCTCCATCAGCGCTACGCTGTCGGGATGTAGCTCTTCGGTTTCCTTGTTCACAAACAAGGTGATCGGTACCCCCCAAGTACGTTGGCGGGAGATACACCAATCAGGGCGGTTCGCTACCATCTTCTCGATACGGGCTTCCCCCCACTCTGGGATCCATTGCGTTTGACCAATTTCAGTCAAAGCTTGGCTGCGCAGGCCGTTGTTATCCATTGAGATAAACCACTGCGGCGTGGCACGGAAGATAATCGGTTTTTTATGGCGCCAGCAATGCGGATAACTATGGTTGTATTTTTCAAAGTGCATTAACGCATGGCGTTCTTTGAGCAAATCAACAATCGCATCATTGGCTTTAAAGACAAACTGACCAGCGAACAGCGGCGTATCTTCTTTATAAACGCCCTCATCGTTCACTGGGTTGGCCACTTCCAAGCCGTATTTGTTACCGACCACGAAGTCATCTTGACCGTGACCAGGAGCGGTGTGAACCACGCCAGTACCTGAATCGGTTGTCACGTGATCGCCCAGAATGACTGGAACACTGAAGTCATAGAATGGATGTTGGAACTGCATCAGCTCCAGTGTTTCGCCTTTAGCACGGCCCAACACTTTAGCATCGGTCGCGCCGTAACGTTTAACGCAATCTTCCCACAACGCTTCAGCCAACACTAAGTGCTTAACGCCGCTTTCCAGCTGCAGTTCAACCAGTACATAGTCCAAGTCTGCACTCACGCACAAAGCGCGGTTAGCTGGCAATGTCCACGGTGTAGTCGTCCAGATCACCATGGCAATATCGCTGATATCGCCAGCGCCAAAAGCGGCCGCCACTTTAGCGCTATCTACCGCGGTAAATGCAACATCGATAGCTGGTGAAGTTTTATCTTCATATTCCACTTCCGCTTCAGCCAACGCAGAACCACAGTCAGTACACCAGTGAACTGGCTTAACACCTTTTTGCAGGTGACCGTTATCAATAACTTTTGCCAATGAACGGATGATGTTAGCTTCTGTGTCAAAATTCATGGTCAGGTATGGATTGCTCCAATCACCCAACACACCTAAGCGGATAAAGTCATTGCGCTGGCCATCTACCTGTTTAGCAGCATATTGGCGGCACTGCTCACGAAACTCGGCGGCAGAGATCTTTTGCCCAGGCTTACCCACTTTTTGCTCAACTTTAAGCTCAATAGGCAGACCGTGGCAGTCCCAACCGGGAACGTACGGCGCGTCAAAACCTGACAAGGTTTTTGACTTGATAATAATGTCTTTAAGGATCTTATTAACTGAGTGACCAATATGAATGTCGCCGTTCGCATATGGAGGGCCATCATGCAGAATAAATAAATCACGGCCAGCACGGCTGTTGCGGATCTGCTGGTACAGGTTGTCACTGTTCCAACGATCCAGCATTTCGGGTTCCCGGTTTGCCAGGTTGCCACGCATCGGAAACTCAGTTTCCGGCAAATTCAGAGTTGATTTATAGTCGCTCATCGATCCTTTACCATTTTGTTGACTGAAAAATCAGCCTGCATCTTTGCTGAGTAAGGCCTTCGCCTTGTCAACATCATAATTAATCTGTTGTTTTAGCGCGTCCAGAGACTGGAACGGCTTTTCATCACGAATCTTAGCCACCAGTTCTACGGCGACTTTTTTTCCATACAAATCGTCATTGAAGTCAAACAAGTTCACTTCCAACTGGCAGGTTTGCCCTTGTACTGTAGGGCGGTAACCGATATTGGCTACACCGTCGTACACATCACTGCCGTCCCACCATAATCGCACCGCAAACACTCCTTTGATCGGGACGACTTTGCGTTTTAAGGCGATGTTCGCCGTAGGAAAGCCGATGGTACGGCCAATTTTTTCCCCATGTGCGACGCGGCCAGACATGACATACGCATGCCCCAATAAACGCCGCGCCAGCTCCAAATTACCTTTAGCTAACGCCTCGCGCACCATGGTCGAACTAACACGCTGGTCACCGACCAGAAAACTTTGCGTGCTCACCACCGCAAAGCCGTACTGCTCACCCGCTTTGCATAGCATCTCAAATGTGCCACGGCGTTGTTGACCAAAACGAAAATCGTCCCCAACGACCAAATATTTAACGCCTAGCTGTTTCACTAACAGCTCAGCAATAAACGCTTCGGGCTGCATACTGGCAAAACGTTGATTGAAGTTAACGCACAGTACGCGTTCAATACCTAGCTCTTCCAACAACCGCAGTTTATCTGCCAACAAACTTAAACGTGCTGGCGCATTATCACCACAAAATAGCTCTTGTGGCTGCGGCTCAAACGTCATAGCCATCGCAGGCAAGCCTAGATGGTGCGCTCGTTTAACCAGATTACCAACCACTTCTGCATGACCACGGTGCACCCCATCGAAATTACCAATGGTTAACACGCACCCATGATGTTTGGGCAGAATATTGTGAATTCCGCGAATCAATTCCATACCAAAAACGACCGCTTCGGCGCAAATTGGCGGATTATATACCAGCTCATGATGATAATCAGCCCTTGGACACAGGTTTTGGCTGCCATGGACGAATCCCCGTGACCAGTAACACCACAGCATATACCGCTGCCCCTGCTGCAATTAAGCCCAGCAGATGCTGAACCCGTTCAGCAAAATGCCACTGCGCCCATTGCTGCACGTCTGGAGTGAAATACACCAGTAAGGCCACCATAGCGCATACTGCGAGGAGCACCTTGGCAATAAACACTAACGTTTTACTACTCAATCGATACACATCTCGCTGATGTAAACCGCGGTATAGCAGACAAGTATTCAACGCCGCAGACATAGATGTCGCGATCGCCAAGCCCACATAGCCAAAAGGAACCGCCAGCATAATGTTAAACACCATGTTACTGACCATAGCAATAATGCCGTACTTCACCGGCGTTTTAGTATCTTGACGCGCGTAGTAGCCTGGCGCTAACACTTTAATCAACATAAAGCTCAGCAGCCCCGAGCCATAAGCCACTAACGAGGCGCCCGCGTGCGCCACATCGCTCACGCTAAACTCGCCGCGCATAAATAGCACCATTAACATCGGCTGGGCTAACACAATCAAGCCGGCCATAGCAGGCGCACCGAGCAGAATAACCGCCCGAATGCCCCAATCCATGGTGTCATTGAAATCTTGCTTATCTGCCGTCACAAACCGCTTAGATAATGCTGGCAGAATGACGGTGGCAATCGCAATACCAAATAAGCCGAGCGGAAACTCAAGTAAACGGTCGGAGTAATACAGCCAACTGATAGAACCCGTCACCAGAAAGCTGGCAATAAAGGTGTCTAACAGCAAGTTGATCTGTGACACGCTGACACCAAATAACGCCGGCAGCATCAGCTTACGAATTTTAACCACGCCTTCGTGGTCCCATCCCCACCGCGGCCGAACCAAAGCTCGCTCGCGCAACAAGAATGGAATTTGAAATAGAAATTGAATCACCCCGCCAGCAAACACCCCCCACGCTAAACCAATTTCAGGATGGTCTAACTTCGGGCTGAGAAAAATAGCTGCGGCAATAATCGCCACGTTCAAAAATACCGGAGTAAATGCCGACACCGCAAAGCGGCCACGAGTATTAAGGATGGAGCCCGCCAAGGCGGTAAAAGTGATAAACCATAAATAAGGAAAAGTAATTTTTAGCATCAATGATGCTAGCTCGAACTTAGCGCCATCAGCTTCACCGTGAAGCCATGCGACAAACCATCCTGCACCAAACAATGCTGTCAATGCTGGCGACGCCAGCACACCAATCACAGTCACTATGGAGACCAATACCCCCAATGTGCCAGCAACTTTAGCCAGCAGTTCGCGCACCTCATCGCTGCTCTTGGTTTCTTGATATTCGGTGAGTACCGGCACGAAGGCTTGGGCAAATGCGCCTTCGGCAAACAGCCGTCTGAGAAAGTTAGGAATTTTGTTGGCAAAGAAGAATACATCGGCGCTCACCCCCGCGCCCATTAGGCTCGCTACCACCACATCACGTACTAAGCCCAACACTCTGGAAATCAACGTCATTGCACTCACAATGAGCCCAGAACGAACCAGTTTTCTACTCAATCAACTCACCCTAAATTTGGTAGGCCAGCCAATACAGCGCAAAATCTCAAAATTTCCTTTTTGGGCTGTCACACGCTAGTTTTTACTGTTAGAATGCGCCCCATCTTACACGAGTTGGGTTGAGGAACACCAAATCGCTGCGGAATAATTTGCTTTTATGGCGGATTTTCCACCGGTGTCGTTGACAACGTCGCGAAAAACGTGCATTCTCCTCGGCCTTTAAAAGTTATCATTCCAGTTTTTAGGAGTTGCACCTTGGCTAATAGCAAGACTGCAAAGAAACGCGCAATTCAATCTGAAAAGCGTCGTCAACACAATGCGAGCCGCCGCTCAATGATGCGTACTTACGTTAAAAAAGTTATCGCTGCTATCAGAGCTGGTGACCATGCTGCTGCTGTTGAAGCTTTCAACGCTGCACAACCAATTCTTGACCGTATGGCAACAAAAGGCCTGATCCACAAGAACAAGGCTGCTCGTCATAAGTCTCGTTTGAACACTCGTATCAAAGCACTGGCTGCTTAATTGATTCGAATGTCATAAAAAAAACCGGCGAAAGCCGGTTTTTTTTATGTCTGCTATTAGATAATTAGTGGCAATACATATTATCGAGCAGACGAATGATCTCACGAACCTCTTCACTTTTCAGCGAATAGTATACCGTTTGGGCCTCTTTGCGCGTTGTGACCAAATTATCCTTGCGCAGCCACGCCAGATGCTGTGATAACGCTGACTGACTCAACCCGAGTTTCTTATTCATTTCACCAACGCACATCTCGCCTTCATTCAGCAGATAGCACAAAATAAATAACCGTCTCTCATTAGCCAGCGCTTTCAGCAAAACCACCGCGTGGTCCGCTCGCTGTTGCATTAACTCAATATTCATACGAGCTTTCTCTCCTAAAATAAATTCCACCCCTAATATAGCGTTGGCTTACACAGATAGACGGGACGCAAAGCACATTTTTTGGTACATTATTTCGAAAAATGGGACACACATATAAAAAATAAGGAATTATATGAGAAACCCCCTAATAATTTTTACGTTGAGCGCGATATTAACTGGATTTTCCAATGGTTCCTATGCAACAACTTCCGATTTAAATCAAAAGGTTGCAACATCTCTCAATTCAAAAGCACAACAATCTGACCTAGCTTACAAAATTGCGGAATCTTTGACAGTCGAGATAGGTCCTCGCTTGGCTGGCAGCCCAGAAGATCTGCGCGCAGTTGACTGGGCTACCGCTAAATTACAATCACTTGGATTTGATAAAGTCTACAAAGAACCCGTGGTAGTGCCTGTTTGGCAACGGGGAACAGCGAGTGCTCGTGTTGTCGCCCCCTACCCTCAGCCGTTAGTGCTCACCGCTTTAGGTGGCAGTGTAGCAACGCCTGAAACTGGGCTAACTGCTAATATTGTTCGTTTCGACAATCTTAATGCGCTAAAACATGCAAATAAGAAGAATGTTGAAGGCAAGATAGTTTTTATCGACGAAAAGACCGAACGTTTCAAAACCGGTGCTGGTTATGGCAAAACGGTGGGAGCGCGAGTTAATGGCGCAGTAGAAGCCGCTAAACTCGGCGCGGTAGCCATTGTTATTCGCTCTATCGGTACAGACAGCGACCGTATGCCGCATACAGGCATGATGCGTTACGATGACAAGGTCAGCAAAATTCCAGCAGCGGCACTGAGCAGCCCTGATGCTGACCTACTGACTGCCATGCTGGCACGCACGTCTGATGTCACCATTGAGCTAACATTAACGCCTAAAGATCTAGGTACCACCACAACTTACAACGTCATCGGTGAAGTTACTGGTGCATCAAAGCCTGATGAAATCGTGCTGTTAGGCGCCCATCTCGACTCATGGGACGAAGGCACTGGCGCGATTGATGATGCATCTGGTGTGGCAATCGTCACCGCTGCTGCCAAGCTGATTAGTGAACTGCCAGAACGCCCGGCGCGCACTATTCGAGTGGTACTGTTTGCCGCAGAAGAGATCGGTATGGTGGGGGGTAAAGCTTATGTTGAGCAACATAAAGCTGAACTGAGCAAACACTACATCGCCGCCGAGTCTGACTTTGGTGCAGGCCCTATCTATCGCGCTGATTTGCGTGTGGCACCATCCGTATTTAGCCAAGCGCAGCAGCTGTTAGCCCCTCTAGCCAACGCAGATGTTGAGCAAGGTGATAATAATGCCCGTGGTGGTTCAGAAGTCTCTTTGCTGCCAGCGCATGGCGTGCCCGTTGCTTCATTGCGTCAAGATGGGCGTGATTATTTTGATTACCACCACACCCCCAATGACACCTTAGATAAGATCGATCCCGCAGCATTGGCGCAAAACGTGGCGGTGTATACGCAATTTGCCTATTTGATGGCGCAATCTTCCCTTGAGTTACGTCCAATCAAGTAATATTCCAGCGCCACATCAGTGCCGTTTGCTGCTGCCAGCGGTACTGATGTGATACAATTCACACTCTCCCCATCATGGTCGAAAAATCGACCAACATTCATGCGTTTTGGCGGTAATTCAGGCGCGCCAACAGCAGTTATTTGCAATAATTACTTATCTTTCAAAAGTATCAAAACAACGGAATATTGACCGTGTTTGAACAAGCTTCGCAACTGTCAGCCTTTATTTACCGTTACGCTCGAATCGTTCATACCTTCAAAATCGCCTTAGCCTTGTCGATTGTGGCAATCATTAATGGCTTCTGGCCGGTCCCCCATTTCATCTGGGCCATGGTAACGATTGTGATCATCATGATGGGCTTACCTCAAGTAGGTGGCGCCATTGAAAAATCGCTGCAACGTGCCATAGGCACATTAATCGGCGCGGCCTATGGCGTGTTGCTGGTAATTTTTATCGAGCAATATTGGCACATGATGGGGCTGTTGATCCTCGGGGTTGCGGTGGTATGTTTCCTCAACGCTGGGCGCTACAGCTACGCATACTTAGTCACGGGCTTCACTATGATCATGGTCATTGGCGATGCCAACCACGATACCTCTGAAGCGTTATGGCGAACGGCAAATATTCTTATCGGCTGTGTGGTGGCCGTGCTGGTATCGCTGTTTGTTTTACCGATCAAAGCCAAACAGGACTGGCGTGCCCAGCTGGCAAAATCCTTTTCGTTAATGGCCAAAGTGCTAGAAGCGCATTTGGGGGAGAACGCCGATAACAAAGCGGTACGCGCACAGTTGGAAAACACCATGAAAGCGGTGTTAGCACAGAAAAAACTGCGTTTCTCCCTCGAGTGGGAAAGCCAAACACTGAAAAAACATGCGGACACTGTCACTGAGCTGGCCGATGAGCAAATACGTGTCATCACGCTGTTAGAGCTACTGTTACAATCGCAATTAAATCACACCGATCAAACAGCACTGCAACAAATTCAGCTGTTTGCCCAAACGATGCAGCAGCACCTGCTGCAATTGGCGGATTATATGTCAGGTAAGCAAGCCGAACAGCCACAACTGCCAGCAGGCTTCAGCTATCAACTTGAGCAGCAGTTGATTACGCTGCAGCGACTGGCACAAACCGAGAGTACTGAGGCGGCACAATCGGCCTTTATTCTTAACGGTTATAGCTGGTTAATTTTCCAGCTAGCATTGGCGTTGACGGGCATCAATACCCAATTGGATAAATTGGTTGCGGCTTATCGCCATAAGGCGCGCTTATTGGCCAGCGTTGGCCTCAAGTCAGCTAAATCGCAGCGACAGGACTAGGGGAGGTGTGAACCAGTCTTCGCGACACTCTGGATTGGGAAGCCATAGCAGTTCAAGGCAGCTAACCGCGGACATGCTGGAGCATGGCAAAATTGGCTAACGAAGAAATGTGTTAGCTTATAAATCCCCGTAGAGCGAGGCATACAGCGTCATCTGCCATGTTGCCGTTTTGGCAAAGGGTTCACCATTCGCGGCAAACTGCGCCTTGCATCTGAAAGCGGTATCCCATGCAGAGCACGCATGGGACTTATTCGCACCGTCCCTAGCTATCCTGCCCCGCTGCTGCGGCGTTTAGATTACTGCCACACCAATTCGCGGAAGTGTTTACGGCACACGGACTCGTAGCTTTCGTTGCCGCCAATCGCTACCTGAGCGCCCTCTTTAATGGCATTGCCTTGGCTATCACGGCGCACCACCATATTGGCTTTGCGGCCACAGAAACAGATAGTTTTCAGCTCAACTAATTTATCCGCCCATGCCAACAGATATTGGCTACCGGAGAACAATTCTCCTTGGAAGTCGGTACGCAGGCCGTAACACAAGACCGGAATATCCAAGCAATCCACCACATACGCCAGCTGTTTTACCTGCTCTTTACTGAGGAACTGAGATTCATCCACCAGCACGCAATGCAAAAGCTCACGTTCATGCTCAGCGGTAATTCGCGCCGCCAGATCATCACTGCCACCAAAGATGGTTGCTTCACACTGAATACCGATTCTTGAAGCAACTTTGCCCATACCAAAACGATCATCAATCGCAGGCGTTAGCACTAAGGTATGCATGCCACGTTCACGGTAGTTATAAGATGATTGCAGTAATGAGGTCGATTTACCGGCATTCATCGCCGAATAGTAAAAGTAAAGCTGAGCCAAAACTGGCGCTCCTGTAATTCGCAATGGCGGCCATCTTACCCTGTTTTCGTTAAAAAATCAGTGGCGACTCATCGCGATAAACTCCCACCACACGGCGGCCCAATGCAAATTGTTACATTTTTAATACAACCGATGTAACACCTGCGCGCGCCTCAGCCAGTTGTTTAAGATTGACTTAACGCCTAATTGCTAGCTTGCGCTACTTATTCGCCGTTAACCAAAGGAAAATAATAACATGCGTAAGACGCTCATTGCCGTGATGCTCGGGCAGCTATTGCTCGTCACAGGTTGTTCTCAATCTGATGAGGCAAACGAAACCACCGCCAATACTGCCGCTAAAGCACCTGCCGCAACGCCTGATACAACTGCTAATACCGCACAACAAAACCCGCTGTTCAGCACCAGCCAACTGCAGTACCAAGCACCTGATTTTAGCGCGATTAAAACCGAGCACTTTCAACCTGCGTTAGAAGCGGGCATCGCCGCGCAGATGGCAGAAGTGTTGGCAATTGCCGAGCAAACTGACGCGCCAACCTTTGCCAATACCATTGAAGCATTGGAGCGCTCTGGTGCATTGTTAAGCCGCGCCTCTGCCGTGTTCTATAACCTGAGCGGTTCTAACAGTAATGAAGAGTTCCGTCGCATTCAGCGTGAAATGGCGCCTAAAATGGCCGCCCACACGGACAATATTCATCTGAATGCCAAACTGTTCAATCGTATCGATAGCCTGTATCAACAGCGCGAGCAGTTAACGCTGACCAAAGAAGAAGTCCGTTTGATCGAGGTTTATCATCAACGTTTTGTACTGGCTGGTGCGCAGTTGACCGACGAGCAGAAAGTACAAATTCGTGCCCTCAACGAAGAAGAATCTACCCTGACCAACGAGTTCCAACAGCGCTTGTTAAAGCTGACCAAAGAAAACGCAGTGTTGGTTGCCGATGTCAAACAGCTGGACGGACTGTCTGATACCGCTATCCGTAACGCAGCTAAAGACGCTGCCGATGCCGGTCACGAAGGGCAATATCTGCTGAACCTGACTAACACCACTCGTCAACCGGTACTCGCACAACTGAATAACCGTGAATTACGGCAGCAGATCTGGTTGGCATCGTCAACTCGTGGCCTCAGCGGTGATAATGAAACGACCTCATTAGTGGCCCGTTTGGCGCAACTGCGCGCGCAAAAGGCTGCACTACTCGGCTATGAAAACTGGGCAACATATCGCCTAGCACCACAAATGGCTAAGGCACCAAGCGCTGTGTTTGACATGTTTGGCTCGATGGTGCCCGCCGTGGTTAAAAATACCGAGAAAGAAGCGGCAGCGATTCAAGCAATGATCACCAAAACCGGTGGCGATTTTGAGTTACAACCGTGGGATTGGGCTTATTACGCTGAAAAAGTACGTAAAGCCGAATTTGATCTGGATGAGAACAGCCTCAAGCCCTACTTCGAGTTCAACCGTGTGCTCGAAGACGGTGTTTTCTTCACCCTGAACCAATTGTATGGTGTAACGTTCAAACCACGTCCCGATCTGCCGGTATATCACCCAGATGTGAAAGCGTGGGAGATGTTCGATGCCGACGGTAGCAGCATGGCTATTTTCTACGGTGACTACTTTGCCCGCGAAGGCAAACGTGGTGGTGCGTGGATGAGTTCTTTTGTACGCCAAAGCGAACTGCTGAATCAAAAACCTGTGGTCGTCAACGTCATGAACATTCAGAAAGCGCCAGATGGCGAACCCACGTTTGTTAGTTACGACCAAGTCACCACTATGTTCCACGAACTGGGCCATGGCACTCATGGTATGTTCTCTAAAGTGAAATACCCAAGCCTGTCAGGCACAGCGGTATCGCGTGACTTTGTCGAGTTCCCATCCACATTTGAAGAGGACTGGGCTGGTCATCCAACGGTGTTAGCTAACTACGCTAAGCACTATCAAACGGGCGAACCATTGCCAGCAGATATGCTAGAAAAACTGCTGAACTCTCGCAGCTTCAACATGGGCTTTGACACACTGGAATATATGTCTGCTGCCCTGCTCGACTTGGAATGGCACAGCCTGAAAGCTGATGCGCCACAGCAAAATGTGGCCGAGTTTGAAGCCGCCGCGCTGGCAAAACATGGGGTTAACCTCACTGCGGTACCGCCGCGTTACCGTTCAACTTACTTTGCACACGCCTTCCCAGGCGGCTATAGCGCCAGCTATTACGCCTACATGTGGAGTGAAATTTTGGCGGCAGATGCTTTCGCCTACGTACAAACTCAAGGCGGCCTCAATCGCGAAATTGGCATGAAGTTCCGTAACGCGATTCGTGAAGTTGGCAACAGCGTGCCACCGATGGAAGCTTATGAAAACTTCCGCGGACAGCAGCCCACCACTGACGGCCTGTTAAAACGTCGCGGCCTGCTGTAACCACTAACAGTCCGAAGCAACAAGCGCAGCCATTGTTGGCTGCGCTTTTGTGTGAAACAGATAGCGATTCAACCACTATCTACGGGCGCGAGCTCTTAACCAGAACAATGCGACAATAAATACCACACTACAAGTCGCCAACCCGGCGGCGACTGAGTTGGTAAAGCCCATCACCAGATAACCAAGCACGGATAACAACGCCACCACTAAGGCGTAAGGCAATTGCGTCATGACATGGTCAATATGATGGCAACTCGCCCCAGTAGACGACAAAATGGTGGTATCGGAAATAGGTGAACAGTGGTCACCAAACACCGAGCCAGATAACACCGCGGCCATCATCGGTAATAACATCGACGCATGGCTACCCATTGCCATATCCGCCGCAATTGGCAGCATAATGCCAAAGGTGCCCCAACTGGTGCCAGTCGCGAATGCAGTAAGTCCAGCCAAGATAAATAGCGCAGCAGGCAGCAAAGCAAACGGAATATTACCCGAAGCTAAACTCGCCATATATTTACCGGTTTCCAGCGCGCCAATCACCCCAGAAATCGTCCAAGCGAACAGCAAAATGTAGATGGCAGGCAACATCGACTTAGCGCCGACCCACAACGCCTGACCAATATTGCTCAGCGGCAACCGTTGCATAAATGCCAACAGTAACGTCATTAGCAAACCTGCGCATGCACCAAAGAACAGTGAAGACGCCACATCCGTTTGCTCAAATGCTCCAATCCAGCTAAACGGCAATGCTTTCTCTGCTAAAGCATTCGCGCCAGATGACAACATAAAGTAGATAGTTGCCCCGACCAATACACCAATCGGCAAAAATAGGCCGCGAACCTTACCGCCATCCGCTTCGTTGAGTTCAACCGCCGCCCCCGGCGGATTGCCTTTGCTCTCATCGTAGAGTTGACCACGACGCGCCGCCTGCTCATGTTGTTTCATTGGGCCAATATCAAGCTCGAAATAAGCCACCATAAACAGCAAAAGTAGCGCGAAAATGGCGTAAAAATTCATCGGTACCATTTCAACAAACGCAGCCAGATGACCAATATCATCGATACCATGTGTCGCCAAAATGCCGCCAATAAGCGCAATGATATAAGCGCCCCAGCTAGAAACAGGTGAGATAACACAGACAGGTGCTGCAGTGGAGTCCAGCAGATAAGCCAATTTTGCGCGTGAGATGTAATAACGGTCAGTCAGTGGCCGTGAAATACTCCCCACCACTAAGCTATTAAAGTAATCATCAATAAAGATAGCCACACCTAAAAACATGGTAAGCATCTTGGCATCGCGGCGTTTGCGAATATGTTGTTTACCCCATTCGGCAAAGGCTCGTGCCGCACCACTGGCGGTAATCAACGCGGTGATCATGCCCAGCAAGATTAAAAAACCAAGCACATATAAGTTCCAACTATTGGCGCTACCACCTTGCCAAAAGTGCTCAGTTCCGGCGTTCCAAAAAAGTCCGGAGACCTTCTGTGCTAAGTAACTACCACTGTCGATAATCGACCATTGGTTCAACAATAACACGCCAACTAAAATACCCACCCCTAAAGAGACAAGCACTTTACGGGTAAGAATGGCCAGTACAATCGCGATAGTAGGGGGGAGAATAGATAATGCCGAGTCGGCATAACTGGTAATGGTCATATGTCGTTATTCTTTTTGTTAACAGTATTGACTGAATGGAGAGCAACGGCATATCAAGGCAAAAGAGCCAAACCTGATATCAGTAGCGCTCCACGGGGTTGAGAATGCTCAACCAACCATGACAAGACTGCCCCTCTTCGACGACAGTCCCAGCAGTAGACGTGACGCATCTAGCTGCTTCGGCACTCACTCCTTTCATGGCACATCAAACGGAATCACCTGCTTGCCATTACTCTTAGTGAGCGCACCTCTACTGTCAGCATCCAGGTTGTAGACGCTGACGCAAAAGAAAAGGCGGTTAAGGGACAATCCTGAACCGCCTCTATATTTAGCGCACAGATTAAATCATTTCTATCAGGCTCGGCAAGGCTTCAAACAGATCAGCCTCTAATCCATAGTCCGCCACTTGGAAAATTGGCGCCTGCGGATCTTTATTAATGGCAACGATAACTTTAGAGTCCTTCATGCCGGCAAGGTGTTGAATAGCACCGGAAATCCCCACCGCAATATACAGTGAAGGCGCTACAATCTTACCGGTTTGCCCCACTTGCAGATCGTTAGCGACGTAGCCAGCATCGACTGCCGCTCGAGATGCGCCGACAGCGCCCCCCAATTTATCCGCCAATTGCTCAATCAAGGCAAAGTTCTCGGCGCTACCCAAAGCGCGGCCACCAGAGACCACCACATTGGCGCTGCTAAGTTCAGGGCGTTCTGAGGCAATCTCGGTTTTGCTGACAAACTCGCTGAGCGGCTCAAATACCTGCGAAACCGCTTCCGTGGTTGCACTACCATCTTGCCCTACCGTATCAAATGCCGAGCTACGAATAGACACCACTTTGATCTCATCTAAACTTTTTACCGTAGCCAGTGCGCTACCGGCATAAATCGGCCGCACAAACGTTGCGTCATCAACAATTTCAATGATATCGGACACCATAGCAACATCGAGCAACGCAGCTGCCCGCGGCAGTAGATCTTTACCAAAAGCCGAGGCCGCCGCCAAAATATGGCTATAGCCTGTGGCATTGGCGGCGATGAGTTCAGCGACATTTTCCGCCAATTGGTGTTGATATACCGAGTGCTCGGCGACTAGCACTTTATTTACGCCAGCCAACTGTGTTGCCGCTTTGACCGCATTAGCGCAATCGGCACCAGCAACCAAGACATGAATCTCACCGGGCAGTTGGCTCGCCGCCGCTACGGCTTTTAACGTATCAGCTTTCAACTGATGATTATCATGTTCTGCAATAACTAATACTGCCATATCAAATCACCTTCGCTTCGTTTTTCAATTTATCGACCAAAGCGGCCACAGAATCGACCATCACGCCCGCTTGTCGCGCTTTGGGTGGCGTGACACTGACCAACTGTTGATGGGCTTTCAAAGTGACGCCAAGAGAATCCGCGGTGACCGTATCAAGCGGCTTTCTTTTAGCTTTCATAATATTCGGCAAGGTCGCGTAACGCGGCTCGTTCAAACGCAAATCAGCGGTAAGTACCGCAGGCAGAGGCAACTTAACCACTTGTACACCGCCATCGACTTCACGAGTCACGGCTACACCGCCATCAATCACTTCAACTTCAGAGATAAAAGTCGCTTGCGGCAATTTACCTAGCGCCGCTAGCATCTGCCCCGTCTGATTGTTATCACCATCAATCGACTGTTTACCGAGGATCAAGAGTTGTGCTTGCTCCTGCTGTTGCACGGCTAACAGCAGTTTAGCAACCGATAACGGCACCAGTTCTGTATCAGTGGTGACATGAATCGCACGGTCTGCGCCTAACGCTAGCGCCGTGCGTAGTTGCTCCTGCGCCACGCTAGCGCCAATAGTTACCACGACAACCTCAGAGGCTTTACCCGCTTCTTTTAAGCGAATGGCTTCCTCAACGGCAATTTCACAAAAGGGATTCAACGCCATTTTAACGTTGGCAAGCTCAACGCCGGAGTGATCAGCGCTGACACGCACCTTCACATTGGCATCGACAACCCGCTTCACTGCCACTAATACTTTCATCATTCAGTCCTTCAAGTCACCAGTGCTGTTGACGGTTACAGATTACCGCTGACTTTATGTCACGTTTACGTTCACGTCAACACAAAATCAAACAAATGTTTAACTTTAATACGCTATTATTTTATCGGATAGATAAAACCCTCCATCCATTTTAATTCTCAATTAAGTAAAATATTCCTTAAAAATAAAAAATATCACTTTATGAAGATAAATTTATTTGATTCCAGCACATGTTGTTTCTATTATTTACCCATATGTCCTTACCCACCTTATTAAGGGAAGAAAATTTAATGAGCGAATTTCTAGATATTTTGACCCATGGTCGCCGCTTTAAAGCTGCAGTTAAAGATTTGAGCGTAGAAGAGTTGAAGGCTGTTGCTGAGAAACTTGAAAAAGTTATCGTTGAACGTGCAGAAGAAGCCAAAGAGGAAGAAAAACTGCAAGCGGCTCGCCTCGCTAAAATTGAAGATATTCGGCAGCAGATGGAATCTGTTGGTCTGTCTGTTGAAGATTTAGGCGCAACACCAGCTAAGCCAACTAAAAAACGCGCTCCACGTCCACCAAAATACCAAATTGAAGTTGACGGTGAAATGGTAACTTGGACTGGCCAAGGCCGTATGCCAACCGTGTTCAAAACTCAAGTGGACAACGGTCATTCAATGGACGAGTTCCTTATCGAGAAATAATCACTCGATAAATAAAAAGCCCCGTATATCGGGGCTTTTTTATGTCATTTACCAAAACAATCCGATCCATATTTCTTACATTTATCGCATAGCTTTTACATTTTGGCTAAGGTACCTTGTATGCAGTTTCAATCTACATATTTCAGGGGTCTATGCTTAGATGAAAATATCACTATTTCCAGTCGCGCTGCTGTCAGTTGCTAGCTCGATTGCCTACGCCGGAGACGGGCAGCAGAGCGACAACACACCCAAACTCACCGCTCTGGCCCACGCCACCGTAGTGTTAGCGCCGGGTAAACAACTCAGTAATGCGACCGTGCTTATTGAAGACAACCGAATAAAAGCCATTCTTAAAGACAATGACATACCAGCCGGTACTTTTACCATTAATCTTAATGGTTACATAGTATACCCAGGTTTTATTGATCCCTATACCAATTACGGCATTGAATATAAACCAGAAAAACAAACATATCAGCCGCCGGTATATGAGATTAAACGTATTGGCGGTAATGCTGCCAACGGTGCTATTCACGCCGAAAAAGAGTGGTTTAGTTATATCTATCCCAACGATAAAGATGCACAAAAATGGCGCATAAATGGTTTTACTAGCGTGCAAAGTGCCGTTATGGATGGCATATTTCGCGGTACAGGCGTGAGTGTATCTCTGGCTAATAAAACCGCCAACCAAGTGATTTATAAAGCGCGAACACACCACTTTATCTCTTTTGATAAAGGTAGCTCGCCACAAGACTATCCAAGCTCATTAATGGGTAGCATTGCACTAATAAGGCAAACATTTAGTGATGCGCGTTGGTATAACGAAAATGTCGCTAAAGCAAAATCTTACCCCGATATTGCCATGCCGGAGTTTAATATCGCCCTTGAAGCATTAGCCGACCTTAAACAAACGGGGGCAATATTTGCCGCTGATGATCTCAATAGTGAGCTCCGTGCGGCCAAATTATTAAGTGAAGAAAATTTAACAGTACATTTGTTAGGTAATGGTCAGGAATACGCACGCGTTGATGAGTTACAACAATATCGACCACAACTGATTGTACCTCTCAACTATCCAGCAGCACCGGATGTCACTGCAGAAGAAAGCGCCAATAACACCTCGCTGGCGAGTTTGCGTCACTGGGAGCGAGCACCAAGTAATGCTGCCACGATTGCCGCCCATAAAATTCCATTTGCCTTCACCCAATATGGCATCGATGCAGACGCCTTCTGGCCTCGTTTAAGAATGGCGCTAGCCGCTGGTCTATCTGAACAACAAGCGCTGGCAGCGCTCACCACCGATGCAGCCGCCGCGGCGGGGATTGATAATATCGTCGGTAAAATTGCGCCCGGCTATATGGCGGACTTAGTGATTGCTGAAGGTAATCTATTCAAAGATGGGCGAATCGTCAGCGTATGGACCCAAGGTGAAGAACATAAGCTACTGCCTGCCGCCCATGTTTGGCAGGGCGAATATCAGCTCGCGGTGGGCGAATTGGAATTGTCACTCAATCTCACGGTTCCAGCTAAAGGCAGTGTCAAAGGCAGCCTTACCGCCGGTGATGAGGAAGTGAAGCTGCAGCACCTGCAAGCTGATGATCAACGAGTCTCCTTTAGCGCCGAGTTAGGTCAAGCAGGCTTAGCTGGAGTGAGCAGAATTAGCTTGTGGCGTGACCAACACGGCGTTCAAGGCCGTCTAATCACCGCTGACGGCAATGTAGAGCCGATTAATGGTCAGCCGCAACCAGCCACTGTTGCCTCCGAGTCAAACAGCCAACAGCCGACACCGAGCTACGCCAGTAAGCTGGTACATCCGCTGCAAGCCTTTGGGGTAGAACAGCTACCACAGCAAGAAAACCTGCTGTTCAAACATGCCACCGTATGGACCTCTGCAGCGCAAGGCGTGTTAGAAGATGCTGATGTGTTAATCACCCAAGGTAAGATCCGCCGCGTTGGCAACAATTTAGATGCCCCATCCGGCTATCAAGTGATTGATGCTACTGGTTTACATCTCACAGCGGGTATTATCGACGAACACTCACATATCGCCATTAATGGTGGCGTAAACGAAGGCACCGACGCGGTCACCGCTGAAGTACGTATTGGTGATGTAGTCGATCCAGATGCTGTCGCCATCTATCGCTCACTGGCTGGCGGGGTGACCACCGCCAATTTGCTACACGGCAGTGCTAACCCTATCGGTGGTCAGTCACAAGTGATCCAGCTGCGCTGGGGGGAAACCGCTGAAGGGCTCAAATTTGAGCAAGCGCGCCCAGGCATTAAATTTGCGCTGGGTGAAAACGTCAAGCAGAGCAATTGGGGCGAACGCTTTAGTAAACGTTTTCCGCAAACCCGTATGGGCGTAAAAGCGCTGTTTACCGATGCCTTTAATGCCACACGCGAATACCAAGAACAACGTGACGACTACGCTGAACTGCGTTCGCGCGACAAACGCAAAACCCTTGAGCCACGCCCTAACCTGCGGTTAGAAGCGGTAGAACAAGTGCTCAACAGCCAGCGCGATGTGCACATTCACTCTTACGTGCAGTCGGAAATTTTAATGTTCCTCCGTTTGGCAGAGCAGTTTGATTTCCGCGTGAAGACTTTCACCCACGTATTGGAAGGCTACAAAGTCGCGCCGGAATTGGCTGCCCATGGTGCGGGGGCTTCGACCTTCGCTGATTGGTGGGCCTACAAATTTGAAGTGTATGACGCTATTCCACAAAACGCCTGCTTGATGGCACGCAAAGGCGTAGTGACGTCGATTAACTCGGACGACTACGAAATGCAACGCCGTCTGAACCAAGAGGCCGCCAAATCCATTATGTATTGCGATATGAAACCAGGAGACGCTTGGAAGATGGTCACTATTAACCCTGCCAAACAGCTGGGCGTAGACCAACTGACAGGCTCTATCGAAGAAGGCAAACAGGCCGACTTGGTGCTGTGGGATCATAATCCTCTGTCAGCGTATGCCAAAACTAAAGCGGTGTGGATTGCTGGCAAGCGCTATTTTGACCGCGCAACTGACGAACAACGAATTCGCGATACTGCGATAGAAAAAGCGGCATTGATACAAAAAGTGCTCAGTAGTGACGATGCTCGTAAACAGGGAGAAACCAGCAGTAAACCCGCGGAGCCCATCTGGCATTGTGATACCGATTTCCACGCATGGACTCAGCAACAGGAGGCCCTATGATGCGTCTAACAACAACCATTGCCTTTATCTTTGGCGCCGTGTTTAGCGCACAGGCGCACGACATGGTGCCAGCGGCGCCGCAAAGCCAACCTATTCTGGTGAAAAACGCCACGCTGCACACAGTGCTCAATGGCGTACAACCACAAACCGACCTGTTACTGATCGATGGCAAGATTGCCGCGATTGGTCAACAACTGAGTGCAGATAACGCCACGGTAATTGATGCCAGTGGCAAACATGTCTATCCCGGATTAATCGCGTTGGATACCACGCTTGGATTAGTGGAGATCTCAGCCGTACGCTCCACCAACGACATTAAAGATGTTGGCACTGACAATCCACAACTTGAAGCCAGCGCTGCTTTTAATCCGGACTCAGAACTCATCCCTACCGTGCGTGCCAACGGCATTGCGTATGCCCAAGTCGTGCCACGAGGCGAAGGGCTGGCGGGTCAATCAGCGTTAGTGAATCTCGACAGCTGGACCGTGGAAGATGCGCAGCATACCGCGGCAGTGCAAGTTCACCTAAACTGGCCCACTATGCCACGTTGGGGCGTAAGAACCGATGAACAAAAAGCTAAGGCGAAAGCCGCTTATGAACAAAAGCTGAAGGAGATTGATCAACACTTTGAATCCGCCTATCGTTACGCGTTAGCGGCCAAAGCCAAGCAGATCAAAACACCGGATGAGCGCTGGCAGGCGATGCTGCCATTATTTGATGACAGCGGCAAGCTGTTTGTCCATGCCGACAAGCAGCAAGCCATTGAAGATGCCGCCGCTATTGCCAAAAAATACCAACTGTCACTGGTGATCGTCGGGGGCTACGATGCATGGCGCGCCGCCGATGTGCTCAACGAGATGCACGCCAGCGTGGTGTACACTCATATGCTAGATCTGCCTGAGCGCAGCGATGAACCCATCGGCCAAGCCTTTAAAATTCCTGCATTATTGAAATCCGTCGGCATTCCATTTGCTATTGGCTTTAGTGATGATTGGGACAGCCGTAACCTACCACTCGCGGCAGCGCAAACCGTGGCATGGGGCTTAACACCAGATGAAGCGCTCAAGGCCATAACCCTTGATGCTGCTAAGATTGTTGGTGCGTCCGATTTAGGGGCATTAGCCGTAGGTTATGCGGGATCTATCGTCATCAGCAGCGGCGATATTCTCGACCCTGCATTTGGCAAAATTGAAGCACTTTATATCGAAGGACGTAAAGTTGATTTGAACAATCGCCACCGTCAGCTTTATCATAAATACCTTACTCGCTAGAGTACCTTGGCTTATGTCGCTCCCCAGATTGCTGGGGAGCATTTCAAAAGGTACTCAACTACATAAAGGCCGCTAGCCATGAAAGTCGCTTTCCCTGTTGTATCACTCTCTCTGCTGTTACTCAGTGGCTGTAGTAACTACACCTTTCACTCCAATCTCGATAAAGATGAGATCAATAACTACTTCAAACCATCACAAGTGACGCTGTACGAAAACCGCATGCCAGATGCGCCCTACACCGCACTGGGGATGATTGAAGGTACCGATTGCCAAATTGATGAAAATGCCTCGCCCGCCAGTCTTGCCAACGCACGGACGGATGCTCGCCGTAAAGCGGCCGACAAAAATGCTAACGGCATTATCATGCAAAAATGTGCAGCCATTCCTGAGCCAGCAGAAGGCTGTTTCAGCCGTACTTTATGTATTGGCCAAGCCATCAAAGTTAGCGGCCAATAATTAGCGGTGATTTGATTGACCACAGAACATTTTGAAAACCGCATCGAAGCGGTAGCGTTTTGCCGCACCCCGTATAAACAAAAATTTGGTATTCCACGTCAGCCCGGCTTAGTCGATTTTATTCGCGGCTACGTGGAATTAGTACCGCCTTATAATCACCTCGATGCGGTGCGCGGTATAGAGCAATACAGCCATTTGTGGCTGCTGTTCTCATTTCATGAAAACCTCGCCCAAGGTTGGAAAACCACCGTGCGCCCACCGCGCTTAGGCGGTAATGAAAAACTGGGCGTATTTGCCACCCGCTCTACCTTCCGTCCCAATGGCATCGGCCAATCGGTGGTAAAACTGCACGGCGTTCGGCAGCACAAAGGCAGAGTCCAGTTAGAAATTTCCGGCATGGATCTGCTCGATGGCACGCCGATTGTGGACATCAAACCTTATATTCCATTTTCTGATGCTGTCACCGATGCCCACGCAGGAATCGCACAAGCGCCGCCAGTCGCCGTCAGTGTCAGTTTCAATGAAATTGCACAAACCAAGCTCGCTAAATGGGATAACCAATACCCACACCTCGCAGAGTTGATCAGCGCGGTACTCGCGCAAGATCCGCGCCCCGCCTACAAAAAGGCCAAGGACGATCCTAAGCGTTATCAAGTCGCACTGTATGACTTGGATATCTTTTGGTTCGCCCGCGAGCACGGCATTGAAGTGGTAGATATTGTGGATGCGCCTCAGCAACGCAGTGTGACAACAGAGGAACCCAGCTGATGACGGCGGCGAAGCCAACGGCTGAAGACTATATCGCCCAACATAAGCGCCGCCTCAGCTGGATGCCGTGGTTGTGGTATCGGTTAAAACCAACGCATTTGCTGTGGGCCGAGCCGTGGCAACAGCAAATTCAGACCGAACTGCAACAGCTAGAAACCATTACGATCGGCGCTAACTGTTTTATTGCACCAGAAGCACAACTGTTTGGCGAGCCGAATCGCGGTATCAGCATCGGCAATCGATGCATGATTGCCGCCGATTGCTTTCTACATGGCCCCATAACCATCGGCAATGAAGTCAGCATCAACCACGGTTGCTCGCTCGATGGCGGCGGCAAAGGCTTAATCATTGGCGATCAAACGCGTATCGCCAATAACGTCACCATCTATGCCTTTAATCACGGCATGGCGCCAGATATGCCGATCTACCAGCAAAGCAGCCAATCGCAAGGCGTGGTGATTGGTCAAGATGTCTGGGTCGGCGCCCAAGTCGGTATCGTCGATGGTGTAACCATTGGTGATCATGCGGTGATTGGCATGGGCGCCATCGTCACCAAAGATGTCCCTGCCTATGCGATCATGGCGGGAAATCCCGCTAAAATCATTGGTGATCGTCGTGATAAACCCGCCACCAAAGCGGACGGCCAACGCGGCACTACCAACTAACGTTTTGTTATTACTCGTTTGGGAAAACAGCGAATACGTTCTGTGCAAGCCCTGCGCTAGCCAACTTTGCTACGCTACACCATCTCTGCAATTAACAGCCCGAGCGGAGACGGCTTACCATGCCTGCGTGGCGTAAAGCGTTATTCGCACCTATATACATGAAAAAAATGCGTCTAAGCCACCAGCGTTGGGTGACAAGCTCAAAGCAGGTGATAAAATGGCGCCCATCAAAATCACATGGGACTTTAGGTAAATGCGAATTAGCCAATACCTGCTATCAACACAGAAAGAAACCCCTGCCAACGCAGAAGTTATCAGTCATCAACTTATGCTGCGCGCTGGTATGATCCGTCGTAATGCTGCTGGTCTTTATAGTTGGTTGCCGAGCGGCTTGCGTGTACTGCGCAAAGTGGAAGCCATCGTGCGCGACGAGATGGAAAAAGCGGGCGCCGTTGAAATTCTGATGCCGATGGTTCAACCGGGTGACTTGTGGGTTGAATCAGGCCGTTGGGACAAATTTGGCCCAGAACTGCTGCGTTTTGTTGACCGTAACAACCGCGACTTCGTACTCGGCCCGACTCACGAAGAAGTGATCACTGACTTAGTACGTAAAGAGATCAGTTCATACAAGCAGCTACCACTGACCCTGTATCAAATTCAAACCAAATTCCGTGATGAAGTCCGGCCACGTTTTGGTGTGATGCGCGCACGTGAATTCCTAATGAAAGATGGTTACTCATTCCATCTGGATAAAGAAACGCTGGATGCCACTTATCAAGCGATGTTCCAAGCCTATTCCAACATTTTGGCACGCTTGGGTTTAGAGTTCCGTCCAGTATTGGCCGATACAGGCTCTATCGGTGGCAGCATGTCACACGAGTTCCATGTATTGGCACAAAGCGGTGAAGACCTGCTGGCATACTCAACTGGCAGCGATTACGCCGCTAACATTGAGAAAGCGGAAGCGCCACTGCCAACCACAGAACGTGCGGCGCCAACGCAAGAGATGAGCTTGGTTGACACGCCAAACGCCAAAACGATTGAAGAGCTGGTTGAACAGTTCGGTTTAGCAATTGAGAAAACGGTGAAAACCCTGATTGTACGTGGTGACACTGAAGAAGCGCCACTGGTTGCACTGTTGGTACGTGGCGATCACGAACTGAACGAAACCAAAGCTGACAAACTGCCAGGCGTATTGTCGCCACTGGAGTTTGCAACGGAAGAAGAGATCCGCGCCGCTATCGGTGCAGGTCCTGGTTCATTAGGCCCAGTTGGTCTGAACATGCCAGTATTTATCGACCACTCTGTGGCGGTAATGAGCGACTTTGACGCCGGTGCTAACCAAGATGGTAAACACTACTTCGGTATCAACTGGGAACGTGATGTCGCCCAACCACAAGCTGCCGACATCCGTAACGTGATCGAAGGTGAAGCCACGCCAGACGGTAAAGGCACTTATGCCTTCGCTCGCGGTATCGAAGTCGGCCACATCTTCCAATTAGGCACGCGCTACTCAGAAGCGATGAACGCCACCGTATTGGATGAAAACGGCAAAGCACAAACCTTGCTGATGGGTTGTTACGGTGTGGGCGTGAGCCGTATCGTAGCAGCCGCTATCGAGCAAAACCACGATGACCGCGGCATCATTTGGCCAGATGCCATTGCGCCATTCAAAGTGGGCATTCTGCCAATGAACATGCACAAATCTCATCGCGTAACTGATATCGCTGAGAAACTGTATCAAGACCTCGCCGACGCGGGTATTGAAGTGATGTTCGATGACCGTAAAGAGCGCCCAGGCGTAATGTTCGCCGATATGGAACTGATTGGTATTCCGCATACTATCGTGATCGGTGACCGCAACATCGACAACGGTATGTTCGAATACAAAAATCGCCGTACAGGTGAGAAACAAGACGTACCGATGGACCAAATTGTTGAGTTCATCAAAAACGCTGTGTGCTAATTCGCTGACGAATTAAGCAATGCTGATAAAACGCTCCGCCTGCCGGGGCGTTTTTATTTGCACTAACTCACAAATTCAGCATAAAAAATGCAGCCAAAAAAGGCTGCATTTTTCATCGATGATGCTGCTCAAGCTTGGGTATCAACGCTAGCGGTTTCGCCACCTTGGGATACCATCACCATTGCTGGGCGCAATAGACGATCATTCAGCAGATAACCTTTCTGCATTACCAACATCACAGTGTTTGCTGGGTATTCTGCACTAGGTTGCATACCGATCGCTTGATGTTGATCAGGGTTAAATGGCTCACCCACTGGGTTCACCGCTTTAACACCGAACTTCTCAACCGCACTCACAAAGGTTTTCAGCGTCAGCTCTACACCTTCAAACAATGGCTTGCTCGCTTCGTCCGCAGTAACCGCGCCAGACAGCGCCCGCTCTAGGTTATCGATAACCGGCAGCAGCTCGTTGACAAACTTTTCCAAAGCAAATTTGTGCGCTTTTTCAACATCTAATGCTGCACGACGGCGCACGTTTTCCGATTCAGCGGCGGCACGCAGTACCGAATCTTTCTGTTCGGCCACTTTGGCTTCAGCTTCAGCGACTGCTTGTTCCAACTCTTCAATACGGAAGTTTGCTTGGGTCAGCTCGTCAATCACGTCAGCGACGTTTTCACCAGCGGTTTCAGCGGCGCTTGCTTCAGTTTGTTGAACAGTTTCTACCACTTCTTCAACCTGCTCTTGTCCTGCTTTTGATGACTCGTTGCTCATTTTTACTCCAGCTAAAAATGCTTTGTTTCTGCATACTCTGCGCATATTATGGGGATCAATTTAGCTGTTTCAACCCTAGGCTCGTTAATTTTATGACCTCGGAATTTCATACCATCGGCCTCATCGGCAAACCTCACCATCAAGGCACCCAGCAAACGTTAACGCGTTTACTGCACTGGCTGCATCAAAAAGGGTACGAGGTACTGGTGGAGGAGCGAGTCGCATCAGAGCTTGGGGCCAAGGTCGAAGCGGTCGATTTGCTTGAAATCGGTGAACGCTGCCAACTGGCGATTGTGGTTGGCGGTGACGGTAACATGCTGGGCGCTGCCCGCGTGTTAGCGCGGTTTGATATCGCTGTGATCGGTGTTAACCGCGGCAATCTAGGCTTCTTAACTGACCTGTCGCCCGATGCGTTTGAAGAGCCACTTGCCGAGGTATTAGCTGGCCGCTACGAAATTGAGCACCGCTTTTTGCTGGAAACCAAAGTGTATCGTCACGGTGAAGTCAAAGCCTGTAATACGGCGGTGAACGAGGCGGTGCTACACCCAGGTAAAATCGCGCATATGATTGAATTTGAAGTCTATATTGACGACAGATTCATGTATAGCCAACGCGCCGACGGCATGATTGTTTCCACGCCGACTGGCTCAACCGCCTATTCACTGTCCGCTGGAGGTTCGATTTTAACGCCGAATCTGGCGGCATTGATTTTAGTACCAATGTTTCCGCACACCCTCTCCTGCCGTCCAATTGTGATTGATGCTGCTAGCATCATTAAGTTGGTGGTATCACCGCACAATGGCGAGCCGTTAGAAGTGGGTTGTGATGGCCACGTGACTTTGGCGGTGCTGCCGGGTGATGAGATAATTATTCAGCGCAGCAGCGAACAGCTGAAGCTGATCCATCCTAAGGGACACAATTACTTCCACGTACTGCGTAATAAGCTCGGTTGGGGCAGTAAGCTATTCTAAGCCATCGCGGCTTGCCGTTGAGCAGATGATGACTTGCCCACTGTTGTTAATGTTGCCAAGTGTCGTTGACCGATAGTGTTTTTTTCAAACAGATAGCATCAACTTTTGATAGTTAACTACACTTAACAATTAATCGCCGATATTTTTCCGTCTTTTTAAACGCCGCTACCTTACCGATGCGGCGTTTTTTATTGCCGTAAACTGCTGTTTTAACTTTATTTATATTACTTATTCAGTTTTTACATATTTAACAACTGCCAACTACGGGTGATATAGATCACATTCGACTTTTGTAAAAAAGCTCCAGCTTTACACCATGGATGAAAAAACCAGATCACTTTATTGCAAAAAGCAGCAAATTTAGCGGTGTAAATTAACTAATAGAATTAAACTCCATCGGTATATTCTTTTACAGAATTAAACGCCAATTTATTTTGCGACTAATGTCACATTCACTCTGTTTCAGTTTTCGCTTAAGTTCTCATTGATAAAAACTGCCAAAATTCCTCCCTAGCAAGATGATCCAGATCATGTTGATGTGGCTTGAATTGATAAAGATTATGCTGAATTAAAAAATGACCGGTAGTTGTATGTGGGGAAGCCGGGCAGATAACACATAACAAAGCAACATGATAATAAAGGGGCAACAATGAGCTTTCTGCAACTTCTCGCTAGTTTAAGCCCAGTGATCAGCGTGATGCTGTTCCTGGTGATATTGCGCTTACCTGCATCTAAAGCCATGCCAATCTCGGCATTGATCACCGCTTTGGCCGCAGTATTTGTTTGGCAAATGGACACTAACATGCTAGCGGCCTCGGTTGTTGAAGGCCTATTGTCAGCTATCACACCACTCACCATTATTTTCGGCGCAGTTTTCCTACTCAATACACTCAAATATTCCGGCGCAATGGACACCATTCGCGCAGGGTTCACCAACATTAGCGCCGACGCGCGCGTACAGGTCATCATCATCTGCTGGCTGTTTGGCTCCTTTATTGAAGGGTCAGCTGGTTTTGGTACGCCAGCCGCAATTGGCGCACCATTATTAGTATTGCTGGGCATTCCACCGGTCGCCGCGGCGGTCGTGGCACTGATTGGGGATTCTGTGTGCGTATCGTTTGGCGCGATTGGTTTACCAGTCACCTTTGGTATGGAACAAGGGCTGATCCAAAATGGTACCAGTATGGCTAGCGGCTACTTTGCTGAGCATGGTGGCAACTTTGCCGGTTACGCACAGTTTATTGCCCACCATATGATCTCCATGGATTTGATCATAGGGTCATTGATCCCCTTAGTCATGGTATCGGTGTTAACCGGCTTCTTTGGGCGCAATAAGTCATTTAAAGAAGGTCTGACCATTTGGAAATTTGCCCTGTTCGCCGGTTTTGCCTTCACTATTCCCGCTTGGACGATTAACTACTTCGCAGGCCCTGAGTTTCCATCAGTGATTGGTGCGTTGATCGGCATGGCGATTGTTATCCCTGTCGCACGTAAAGGCTGGTTACTGCCAGCAACGCCTTGGAATGACTTTGCTGAAAACGATGCCAACGAAGAAACCGCGCAGCATACAGAAGTACGCTTCTCACAGTTTGCCGCGTGGACGCCTTATCTGATCATGGCTGCGCTGCTGGTGCTGTCTCGCGTGGTTACCCCATTTAAAGCGTGGTTGAACAGCTTCAATATCAGTGTGGCCGATATTATGGGCACCAGCTTAAAAGCCAGCTTTGCCACCTTCTATGCTCCCGGCATTTTCTTTGTGGTGGTGTGTGTATTGGGCTTTTTCCTGTTCAAAATGAATAGCCACGCCATTAAGACCTCGGTGGCAGTTTCATGTAAGTCGATGGTACCGACCATCATCTCATTAGGTGCATCAGTGCCTATGGTAAAAATATTTCTTAACTCCGGTACTAACGATGCGAGCTTGTCATCTATGCCTGTGGCGTTAGCCAACCTGTTGGGAAGTTCTCTGGGTTCAGTGTGGGAGTGGGTCTCACCGATTGTCGGCATCTTTGGTGCCTTCTTGTCAGGTAGTGCGACCTTCTCCAACATGATGTTCTCCGGCTTGCAATACAGTGTTGCCGATAAAATCGGTGGCAATCACACATTATTCCTTGCACTTCAGGGCATGGGCGCCAATGCGGGTAACATGTTGTGCGTGATGAACGTTGTAGCAGCCGCTACTGTGGTGGGTATGGCTGGCCGCGAATCTGAAATCATCCGTAAAACAATGCCGGTGGCGATTTGCTATGCACTACTAGCTGGTACTATCGCCTTTGTTTGGGGCGGATATTAACAGCTGAGGGCATAATAACGCTGAGCGGAAACCAACGTAGTTTCCGCCTATTCAGTGAGTTCAATGTATAAAGAGATGCATTATGTCTATTAATTATCAAGCAGTTGTACAGGACTTGCGTCACTCTCTGGGAGAAAGTGCGGTTAGTGATGATCCAGTGCGCCGTTTTGCCTGGTCGACCGACGCCAGTTATTTTCGCATAGTGCCTGAAGTGGTAGTGCATGCAGAAAATTTGGAGCAAGTGAAGAAAACACTTGCCGTGGCAAGAAAACACCAAGCTCCTGTCACCTTCCGTGCCGCAGGTACCAGTCTGTCCGGCCAAGCCATTGGTGAAGGCATTTTGTTGATGTTAGGGTTTGATGGATTCCGCACCTTAAAAATCAACAATGACGCTTCAGCCATTACGTTAGGTGCCGCCGTCATTGGCAGCGATGCCAATACTGCGCTCAAACCGTTCAACAAGAAAATTGGCCCCGATCCAGCTACGCTGACCTCTGCGATGGTCGGCGGCATCTACTCCAACAACGCCTCTGGCATGTGCTGCGGTACCGCGCAAAACAGCTACCAAACTGTTAAGTCGGTCAAGCTGGTACTTGCGGATGGCACCGAGTTAGATACTGGTAATGAAGCCTCTAAAGCGGTATTCCGTGAAACCCATGCCAACCTGTTGGAGCAAGTCAAAGGCCTTGGCGAAATGGCTCGCGGTAATGAAGCTTTGGCGGCGCGTATTCGCAAAAAGTACGCCATTAAGAACACCACAGGTTACAGCCTGAACGCTCTGGTCGATTATGAAGATCCGTTCGATATTATCGAGCACATCATGGTCGGTGCCGAAGGGACGTTGGCCTTCGTTAATGAAGTGACCTACCACACGGTTGTCGAGGCAAAATACAAAGCGTCAGCCATGGCTGTATTCTTCAATATGGAGGATGCAGCTCGCGCTATTCCGCCGATTATTGGCGATAGCGTGGCCGCCGCTGAGTTGCTCGATTGGGCGTCAATCAAAGCCGTGACAGGCAAGCCTGGCATGCCAGATTGGATTGGTTCACTGCCGGAAGGCTCAGCGATTTTGCTGATTGAATCACGCTCTGACGATGAAGCAACCTTAGACGGTTACACCAAGGATGTGATTGAAAAACTGGCCTTCTTGGAAACCGAACGTCCGATTACTTTCAGTAAAGATCAGGCGGTGTATGGTAAGTACTGGGCGATGCGTTCAGGACTGTTCCCAATCATCGGTGGCGCTCGGCCCAAAGGCACCTCGGTCATCATTGAAGACGTGGCATTTGATGTTCAGCATTTAGCTAACGCAGCACATGACTTAACTGAGCTGTTCCATAAACATGGTTACCATGAAGGGGTGATCTACGGCCACGCACTGGCCGGTAACTTCCACTTCATTATTACGCCAACGTTCGCCACTCAAGACGATATCACCCGCTTCCATAACTTTATGGATGATGTCGCCGATATGGTGATCAACAAATACGATGGCTCAATGAAAGCCGAGCATGGTACGGGTCGCGCGGTTGCGCCATTCGTAGAAGCAGAATGGGGGCCAGAAGCTTACACCTTGATGAAAAACATCAAGCAGGTATTCGACCCTCAAGGTCTGTTAAACCCCGGGGTTATCCTCAACGAGGATAAAAACGTGCACGTCAAAAACATCAAGCCATGTCCCGTGGTCGATGACTTTGTTGACCGTTGCATTGAATGTGGTTTCTGCGAAAAAACCTGTCCAACCACAGCACTGAACCTGACCCCACGGCAACGTATTGCCACCTTGCGTGAGATCTCTCGTTTAGAGAGTGAAGGCGACAAGGAAGGCGCGGAGAAAATGCGGGCAGCGGCTAAATACGATGTTGTAGATACCTGTGCCGCCTGCCAGTTGTGTACTATTGCTTGCCCAGTGGATAACAGCATGGGCAACTTAGTTCGCAAGCTACGCACGCCATATATCACCAGTACCCAGCAAAAAGTGCTCGATTTTCAAGCCAAAAACTGGGGAGCCGTTAATACGGCGTTAAGCACAGGGTTTAATATCCTCAACGTGCTGCATAAAGTCACAGGCGATAGCATCACCGGTGGTTTGATGAAAGCTGGCCGAATGATCTCTAGCGAAGTACCGTACTGGAATCCTGATTTTCCCAAAGGTGGCAATCTGCCGCAACCGTCCGCGCCTGTGGCAGGCCAACCAAGCGTGGTTTACTTCGCCGCCTGTGGTGGCCGTACCTTTGGTAAAACGCCGCAAGATCCAGATGAACGCACCTTGCCAGACGTCACAGTCACTCTGTTGGAACGCGCAGGCTTTAACGTCATCACTCCACCTAAGACTCGCAGTCTATGCTGCGGCCAGATGTGGGAATCTAAAGGTGACTTTAAAAACGCTAACGGCAAACGTGATGAGCTGATCGATGTCCTGCGCGACATATCTAACAACGGTGAAATCCCGATTGTGATTGATGCGCTGTCTTGTACCTACCGCACCTTGACCGGCAACCCTGAGTTTACCATCCTCGACTTGGTTGATTTTATTCATGATGAAGTGATGCCAAAACTCACCATCAAGAAAAAATCTGCAGTGGCGCTGCACTTAGGTTGCTCTGCACGCAAGATGCACATTGAGCCGAAGATGGAAGCGATTGCGACAGCTTGTTCTAGCAATATTGTGCGGCCTGCGGGCATCACTTGTTGTGGCTATGCGGGTGAAAAAGGCCTGTATAAGCCGGAAATCAACGAGACAGCACTGCGCAATATCAAGCAGTTGCTGCCAACTGAGGTGACCGAAGGCTACTACGCCAACCGTATGTGCGAAGTGGGCTTAAGCCACCACAGCGGCATCTCCTATCGCCATCTGGCGTTTCTGTTAGAAGAATGCAGCCGTTAACCGACGGGCATAAAGAGGAGCTTCGGCTCCTCTTTTCATTTATGCAACAGTAAAAAATAACAGCCAAAAATAAATATAAATTTAGTCATTATTTTCATCAAGTTAGACAATTCTCAAAAATGAGAAAATCCACTTAATCATTTACTGATTAAGCACTTTAGCTAACAAAATGAAAGGTATATATTCGACAACGTATTGCGCTAACACTGAATAAATCGAGCAGCTAACAAACTGCCACCAGCCAATACCACGTTGTTTTGTCGTGTAAAAGCACTTAAGGAAATAACCATGAAAATTGCATTATTTATTCCCTGTTTGGTGAATCAGCTAATGCCCCAAGTGGCTATCGCCACGCTAGAATTACTCGAGAAACTGGGGCACCAAGTGATTCTGCCACAAGGGCAAACCTGCTGCGGCCAACCCATGACCAATTCAGGCTGCTTCAACGAAGCGCGCAGCACCGTACTTAAACTCTTAAACGCGTTTAAAGGGGTCGACTGTGATGCCATCGTCTGCCCTGCCGCCTCTTGCTTGGTAGCGGCCAAAGAAAACTTCCACGAGTTTGATAACTCGGCCGAAGCACAAGCGGTGATCGACAAACTGTATGAACTGACCGAGTTTCTGCACGATATTGCGCCAGTAGCTGAGTTCAAACGTCCGCTCGCATACAAAGTCAGTATGCAGATGTCTTGCCACGGTTTGCGGATGCTGACACTGGCAAAAGCCACTGAGTCGATGACACCGGAGTACAACAAGCTCGAAGCGCTCCTCAATAAAATCCCGAGTATTGAAGTGGTCTATCCCGAACCGCACGATGAATGTTGTGGTTTTGGCGGCACCTTCGCCATGGATGAAGGCGCAGTATCTGCCAAAATGGGCAAAGACAAAGCAACGGCTCACGCCAACACTGGCGCCCGCTATGTAGTGGGTTATGACCCATCCTGCCTGATGCACTTAGATGGCATGATCCGCCGTCTCGAGCTACCCATTGAAACCCGCCATCTGGCGCAAATTCTCAACGACGCAATATAAGGAGGGCAGCATGGCAACTACCGCAACCGCTAACCACGCAGAAAAAGCCGAGATATTCTGCCGTGACGAAAGCCGCGTCGATTGGCACTCCAAAGCATTATGGTTACTGCGTCAAAAACGCGACCGTGCCGCTAGCTCACTGCCCGAATGGGAACAGCTGCGTGAATTAGGCTCACAATACAAACTGCATACCCTGTCGCACCTAGGCCAATATCTGGAGCAGTTTGAGGCCAACTGCCTCAAACAAGGCATTCAAGTGCATTGGGCCATAGATGGTGCTGAGCACAACCGCATCGTGCATGAGATTTTAAGCAAGCACCAAGTCAAAAAGCTGGTGAAGTCCAAGTCGATGCTCACTGAAGAGTGCCACCTCAATCCCTACCTGGAACAGCATGGCATTGAAGTGATCGATACCGACCTTGGTGAACGTATTATTCAGCTCAACAAGCAGCCGCCTTCACATATTGTGGTGCCCGCCATTCACCTCAAGAAAGAGGAAGTGGGAGAACTGTTTCATGAAAAAATCGGTACTGAAAAAGGTGCCAGCGATCCGACGTACCTAACCCGCGCGGCGCGGCGACACCTACGCGAACAGTTCCTCAGTGCCGATGCAGCCATGACGGGCGTAAACATGGCCATTGCCGACCAAGGTGCGATTGTTGTCTGCACTAACGAAGGTAATGCCGACATGGGCGGCAACTTGCCGGGGCTGACGCTGCACTCAATGGGCATCGACAAGATGGTGCCCAATATGGAAGCCGCCTCGGTACTGCTGCGTACCCTCGCCCGTAACGCTATCGGTCAGCCGATTACCACCTATAGCAGCTTCTATCACGGGCCAAAACCGGGCGGTGAAATGCACATTATCATCGTCGATAATGGCCGCACCAAAGCACTGCAAGATGAACTGCTGGCCGAATCACTCAAATGTATTCGCTGCGGCGGCTGCATCAATACCTGTCCGGTGTATCGCCGCAGTGGTGGCTACAGCTATAACTACTTTATCCCCGGCCCTATCGGCATTGCCGTGGGGGCCCAGCAAGATGACACCAACACCACCGCTTGGGCATGTACCTTGTGTGGGTCTTGTACGTATGTGTGCCCAACCAAGGTACCGCTGGACAAGATCATCGCTTATCAACGTCGTCTAAAAGCGGAGCAAGGTAAGCTGCCTTACGGGAAAGAACGCTATATGCCGATTGTTGGCAAAGTGATGGGCAGCGCCACCGTATTTAACTGCGCCATGAGCGTGGCGCGCTTTAGCTTACGCCATCTACCACATGCCATGCTAAAACCGTTCTCTGGTGCGTGGGGCAAATATCGTGAATTACCCAAAGCGCCAAAAACCAGCTTTGAAACCTGGTACAAACAGCACAGGAGTAAATAGCATGTCGAGCAAATCTGATATTTTGGCCGCGCTTGGCAGCGGTGCTCTTCAGCCTCAACCACTACCTCAAGTGGATATCAAACCGCGACTCGATGATCTCGTCGGTCAGTTTGAAGCTAGTGTGCAAGCCGTCGGTGGCACCTTAGTGAAAGTGGATGCGCTAAGTGCTCTACAACAACAGGTGGCGAGCTTGGTCGCTGATGGACAGCAAGTGATTTCTCAAGTCGCTGAGGTGAGTGGCAACCGCGCCACACCATCTGATCCCCATGCGCTGCGCGACATCAACTATGCGGTGATCCAAGGCGAGCTAGCCGTTGCCGAAAATGGCGCGGTATGGGTAACAGAACAAGGTGCCGGCATCCGTATTGCGCCGTTTATCTGCGAAAACTTGTTGCTAGTAGTGCGCGCCGAGCAACTGGTGGCCAATATGCATGAAGCATTAAAGCGGGTGAATCTCGAAAACGTGGGCTATGGCACCTTTATTTCAGGGCCATCAAAGACCGCCGATATCGAGCAAGCCTTGGTGATTGGTGCTCACGGCGCCTGCACACTGACGGTTTATTTGTTGTGATGTAACACGCCGTCATTACCAACAAAAACACCAGCGAGATGCTGGTGTTTTTTTTGGCTCAGGCAACAGCCGTTACACGTTGAAGTAAAACAGCGCAGCCTGCATACAGATGAAGGAGAGTACCCCAGCCAGAATATCGTCGGCCATCACGCCTAAGCCGCCATCAACATTACGATCTAACCAGCGGATCGGCCACGGTTTCAAAATGTCGAAAATACGGAATAACACGAAGCCCGCCAGCAGCCAGTGCCAAGTGATCGGCGCAGCAAACATGGTGATCATGTAGCCCGCCACTTCATCCCACACAATCGCTTTGTGGTCGTGAACGCCTAAGTCTTTCGAGGTCTTATGGCAGATGTAGATGCCCAACACACACGCAAAAAATGTCACCACTACATAACCAGATTGTGGCAGCAGAGACATTAGCAACACCACCGGAATCGCCGCCGCAGTACCAAAGGTACCCGGTGCAACTCTGGCTAAACCACTACCAAAACCCAAGGCTAAAAAGTGGATCGGATTACGTAAACTCAACGGCGCCAACGCCGGACTTTTAGCAAAAAACTTCATCTAAAAATGTTGAAACCCTGATGCTGTCGGTACATATTCCTTGCCCGCTAACATTAGCGTCAACTTTTGTTGGGCATAGATTTGACCAATCTTAGTGAATTTCACCCCAGCGTGACTCAATGCCACATCAAGGGCACCTCGCTGGGCTTCAGGTACGGTGAATAGCAGTTCGTAGTCTTCACCGCCGCACAACGCATAATGACGTGCCGCTTCGCTGTCTACGCTGTCACGCATCGCTTGCGATAATGGCAATTGCTCAACCTCAATCACCGCGCCGACACCAGAAGCTTTCATCACATGTTGAATGTCAGAGTATAAGCCATCAGACAAATCGATGGCGCTAGAGGCAATGCCGCGCAGCGCTTGTCCCGCTAACACCCGAGGCGTTGGATGATAATGGCGGTTGACCAGATACTCACGATGCTCAGTGTGCACTTGACGCTTGTGCTGCAAAATATCCAGCCCTAAAGCCGAGTCACCCAAACTGCCAGTGACATAGATCCAATCGCCCGGACGCGCGCCGCCGCGGGTCAAGGCTTTGCCTTCTGGGATCTGGCCGTTAACAGTAATCGTAATTGAACGTGGTCCACGAGTGGTATCACCACCGACTAACGAGATCATGTAGTAATCAGCCGCTTCAAACAAACCGTTACTGAACTGCTCTAACCATGTCTCATCGGCGGTCGGCAAAGTCAGCGCTAATGTCATCCACGCAGGCTCAGCGCCCATGGCAGCTAAATCGGACAGGTTCACCGCGAGTGCTTTGTAGCCTAACGCCTGTGCTGGCATGTCTGGCAGAAAATGCACATTTTCCACCAGCGTGTCACAAGAAATCGCTATCGATTTATGCTCGGCCGGTTGTACCAACGCGCAATCATCGCCGATGCCCAGCTTAACATCTTTACGCAGATGTCCTCGTCCGTTGAAGAAGTGGTCTATCAGTTGGAATTCTTTCATGCTAATCCTGACCGACTGCACGGTCTGCTGCAATGAAAAACGGTATCCGCGGATACCGTTTTATTAAAGAAAGTACGAACGCACATTCGCCAAATAACCGAGTGTATTTCGCACGTTCTTTAGCTTATTTCTGCTTGATAAGTTTGTCGAGAATACCGTTCACAAACTTATGGCTGTCGTCAGCACCGAAGGCTTTTGCCAGCTCAATCGCTTCGTTCACCACCACTTTTTGTGGCGTGTCTTTACGATAGCTCAGTTCAAATGCTGCCAAACGCAAAATCGCTTTCTCGATTGGGTCAACGTCTTCAAATGGACGCAGCGCCAAAAACGGGATCACCAGTTGGTCAAGTTCGGCGTGCTTGGTCGCAGCACCAACGAACAGTTCGCGAAAATAGGGAATATCTACACCGTCGACAGTTTGTTCTGTCAGAAACTCGTGCTCAACGTCTGCAACATTGTTACCGCTCATTTGCCAAGAATAGATGGCTTGAACCGCTAAGCGGCGGGCTCTGCGGCGTTCAGATGGCTTCATGAAATACCTGTCTTACAGTTGTTCTTCGAGTGCTTTCAGCACGTTTACCATTTCCAGCAAACTCAGGGCAGCTTCGCCACCTTTGTTGCCAACTTTAACACCAGCGCGGTCGATGGCTTGTTCGATAGTATCAGTGGTCAACACACCGAAAGATACTGGCGTATCGAACTCCAACGCCACTTGCGCTAGGCCTTTGTTACATTCACCAGCAACAAAGTCAAAATGCGGGGTACCGCCACGGATCACGGCGCCCAGCGCTATGATACCGTCAAATTTACCGCTAGCCGCCACGCGACGAGCAGTTAATGGCAGCTCATATGCACCTGGCACACGAACTACTGTGATATTGTCTTCGCTTACCTGACCAAAACGCTTCAGAGTGTCTAATGCACCATCCAGCAGACTGTCGACGATAAAGCTGTTAAAACGGGAAACGACGATGGCCACCTTGGCGTTTTTCGCTTCGATATTACCTTGAACAACGTTCATCTTATTACCCAAATATAAGCTAAAGCACCCGGCCCGGGCGCAAAATTGGCGCTATGATAGCACGCAAACTGCGCCTAAGCCCCCTAAATGATGTTTCAATACGCCATTTTATTTAGCGCATTACTCGTCAGCAATGTATTCGCTAACTTCCAAACCAAAGCCACTCAAGGAGTGATAGCGCTTTGGCGAACTCAGCAGGCGCATTTTCTTCACGCCCAAGGATGCCAAAATCTGCGAGCCAACCCCGACACGTTGCGAGGTTTTTGGCTTCTTCGGCGTTGGCACCAGCGCGTGGTTATCTTCCGCTTCAAAAGCTTTGACTTTGGCGATGATATCTTCGTTTGGCTCTTGGTTGCCAAGCAGTAACATCACTCCGCCCTCTTGGCCAATTTTCGCCATTGCTTTATCCAGCGGCCAGCTGCGCACTTCATCACGCTCGGAGAACAGTAAGTCGTTGAAGGTGTTTTTCAGATGCACCCGCACTAACACGTCATCCCCGATTTCACCACGCACCATGGCGTAATGTAGTTGGTTATCCACGGTGTCGCGAAAGGTGTGCAGCGCAAACTCACCAAAGCGAGTCGGCAGGTGGCATTTGCCTTCCAGTACCACAGTAGTTTCGTTGTTGTTACGGTATTCAATCAAATCGGCAATGGTGCCAATTTTGATACCATGCTCGGCGGCAAAGACTTCCAACTCTGGGCGGCGCGCCATGGTGCCGTCTTCGTTAAGGATTTCGACAATCACCGCAGCAGGTTCTAACCCAGCTAGACGCGCTAAATCACAACCCGCTTCGGTGTGGCCCGCACGTACCAACACGCCACCAGGTTGCGCCTCCAGCGGAAAGATATGCCCTGGCTGCACGATATCAGTTGGTTTCGCGTTTTTAGCCACAGCGGCTTCAACTGTACGCGAACGGTCATGCGCGCTGATACCAGTAGTGACGCCTTCGGCCGCTTCAATCGACAAGGTAAAGTTGGTGGCGAATGGCGAACCGTTGTCGCGTACCATCAGCGGCAAATTCAGCTGGCGGCAGCGCTCCTTGGTAAGCGTTAGACAGATCAAGCCACGCGCATAACGCGCCATAAAGTTGATCGCTTCGGGAGTGATTTTCTCAGCGGCAATAATAATGTCGCCTTCATTTTCGCGGTCTTCATCGTCCATCAGAATGACCATTTTGCCCTGACGGATATCTTCTACAATCTCTTCAATGCTATGAATCGCCATAATACGACCTTGGGTTTCCACTCACTTTTGAGCAGTAAATTTTAACGTGTTGTCGATAAACAATCAGCACCTATGCCTCTAAAGCACGGCACAGATCAACGAATAAAGCCAGATTTTGCCAGCAGTTCCATGGTGACGCCGCCCGCCGTTGGTGCGGCCGGCGCTTGCATCAAACGCTCCAGATAACGGGCGATTTGATCCACTTCCAGATTGACGCTATCGCCTGCACGCAGCAACGGCAGCGTGGTCTCACCCGAGGTATGCGGCACAATAGTTAAGCGGAAGCGATGACCTTGCACTTCGTTCACCGTTAAGCTTACGCCATCAATAGCAATTGAGCCTTTATGCGCAATATAACGTGACAATTCAGCAGGCGCTTCCAACCAGTATTCAGTGGCTTGGCCGCGTGGATGCACTTCAACTACTCGTGCTTGACCATCGATGTGACCACTCACGAGATGGCCGCCCAAACGCGTAGAGGGCGTCACTGCTTTTTCCAAGTTAACCGCCTGACCAACTTGATAGTTGTCAAAGCCGGTGAGACTCACGGTTTCGGCAGAAACATCGGCGGTGTAACTGTCAGCCGTTAGCGCCACTACGGTCAAACACACACCGTTGGTAGCAATGCTGTCACCAAGTTTAACATCGCCCATATCGAGCTTACCCACCGCAACAGTCAGGCGGATATCATCACCGCGGCGCTCAATTGCGCGAATGCGGCCAACCGATTCAATAATGCCGGTAAACATGGGTTATGTACCTATTTTAAAAATCATACGCGTATCAACACCAAGCTGGCGCTGATCGATAAGAGTTAACTGCGGGATATCAATCATCTGCTGATAGTCTGGCAGATTGAGTAGATTGCGGCCATGTGCACCCAGCACTTTCGGCGCTTGATACAACACTAATTCATCCGCTAATCCCGCCTCGATAAAAGCACCACACAAGGTTGCGCCCGCTTCTACCAGCACGAGATTGTGCTGGGCGCCGAGATGCGCAAGTAAGGCGGCTAAATCGACGCGATTATTCGTTGCTGGCAGTTGTAGACACACCACATGGGCAGGTAACTGCGCTTTAAAATCTTCGGCGTAATCTTGGCTGCTGACTAGCAGCACTGGCGATTCAATGCTCAGTAATTGGGCATCCGGCGGCATACGACAGTGAGAATCGACCACCACTCGCAGCGGTTGAATCAACGCGTCTTCCGTCAGTGTCTCCGCTAAACCGCCCAGCTCACTGTGGCGTACATTCATGGATGGGTCATCCGCTAGAACCGAGCCGATGCCGGTAATGACCGCACAACTTAGCGCCCGTAAACGCTGCACATCACGTCGAGCTGCTGAGCCAGTAATCCATTGGGATTTGCCGTTTGATAATGCGGTTTTACCATCAAGGCTCGCCGCCAATTTCACCCGCACATAAGGGCGTTGCCGCTCCATGCGTGATAAAAACCCCGGATTCAACGCCCGTGCTTCTGCCTCGAGTAAACCGTTAGACACGTCAATCCCCGCGTCTTTAAGCATATTCAAACCGCGCCCCGCCACTTGCGGGTTGGGGTCAGTCATGGCAGCGACGACGCGCGTTAAGCCGTGATCGATGAGCGCTTGAGCGCAAGGAGGGGTGCGGCCGTAATGGCTGCAAGGTTCCAGCGTCACATAGGCTGTGGCACCACGCGCTTTGTCGCCCGCTATCCGCAGTGCGTGTACTTCGGCGTGTGGGCCACCAGCGCGTTGATGCCAGCCTTCACCGACAATCTCACCGTTGTCATCCACGATAACGCAGCCCACATTAGGATTCGGCCGCGTGGTGTAGCGTCCGTTGGCGGCGAGTTGAATGGCACGCGCCATCATGGCGCGATCAAGCGTTGACCACATAGTTATTTCTTCTGCAATTTGGCGATAGCTTCACCAAACTCTGACACATCTTCAAAGGCGCGATACACCGAGGCAAAACGGATGTAGGCCACTTTGTCGAGTTCGATCAGCTGCTCCATCATCAGGTTGCCGATCATCTCGGAGGTCACTTCGCGCTCACCCGTAGCGCGCAGTGCCGATTTAATCTTGTTAATTGCGTCTTCAATACTATCGATAGACACTGGACGTTTTTCAGCCGCCCGTAACATACCGCCACGGAGTTTTTCTTCATCAAACGGCTGACGTGAACCGTCACGTTTTATCACCCGCGGCATCACCAACTCGGCACCTTCAAAGGTAGTAAAACGCTCATGGCATTGCGTACATTCACGGCGGCGGCGCACTTGATGGCCTTCGGCGACCAGACGCGAGTCGATCACTTTAGTATCTGTTGCACTGCAAAATGGGCAATACATGGAATGTCTCCTGCGAGATAAAAGAATGGCGCTCGTTTGTAGTCCAATACAAACGAAAATGGCCGCTAACTATAGCGGCCATGGGAGTTTATCGCATTCACCTATAAAGGTTAACCATAAACAGGGAAGCGAGCGCACAGTTCCAGCACTTTGGCTTTCACGTCGGCGATAACCGCTTCGTCTTGCGCGTTATCCAGTACGTCGCAGATCCAGTGGGTCAACTGCTTGCTTTCTGCTTCTTTGAAGCCACGGCGAGTGATTGATGGCGTACCGATACGGATACCTGAAGTCACAAATGGTGAACGTGGGTCGTTAGGTACTGAGTTCTTGTTCACGGTGATGTTGGCGGCGCCCAGTGCGGCATCGGCTTCTTTACCGGTCAGTTCACGACCGATTAAGTCCACCAGCATCAGGTGGTTTTCAGTGCCACCAGAAACGATTTTGTAACCGCGTTCCAAGAACACTTTTACCATCGCTTTGGCGTTAACAACCACTTGTTGTTGGTACGCTTTGAATTCTGGTTCCAACGCTTCTTTGAAGGCTACCGCTTTACCCGCGATAACGTGCATCAGTGGGCCACCTTGACCACCAGGGAATACGGCCGAATTCAGCTTTTTGTACAGGTCTTCATCGTCAGCGGCAGAGATGATCAAACCACCACGTGGACCCGCCAGCGTTTTGTGAGTTGTGGTGGTCACTACGTGTGCATGTGGTACTGGGTTAGGATAAACACCCGCAGCGACCAAACCAGCAACGTGTGCCATATCAACGAACAGGTAAGCACCGATTTTGTCTGCGATTTCACGCAGTTTTGCCCAATCAACAATGCCAGAGTAAGCAGAGAAACCACCGATGATCATCTTCGGTTTATGTTCCAGCGCTAATGCTTCGAGTTGGACGTAGTCGATTTTACCAGCATCATCAACACCGTAAGGGATGATGTTGTACAACTTACCAGAGAAGTTAACAGGTGAACCGTGGGTCAAGTGACCACCGTGAGCAAGGTTCATCCCCAGTACGGTATCGCCAGCTTGCAGCAATGCCATGTACACAGCGCTGTTTGCTTGTGAACCTGAGTGCGGTTGCACGTTCGCATAAGTGGCGCCGAACAGCTCTTTAGCACGTTCAATCGCTAAAGTTTCTACGACGTCAACGTATTCACAACCACCGTAATAACGTTTGCCTGGGTATCCTTCAGCATACTTGTTGGTTAACTGTGAACCCTGCGCTTCCATGACGCGTGGGCTAGTGTAGTTTTCAGACGCAATCAGCTCAATATGTTCTTCCTGACGGCGAGTTTCGTCATCAATCGCCTGTTTCAGCTCAGGATCATAATCAGCAATGTTCATACTTTTCTTCAGCATCGGATACTCCAGCTGGACAATATCTAGTAGGTAGGGTTGCGCGTATTCTACTCTGAGCTGCGTCACAATCCCACCCTTGCACATGATGAAAATCTCTCGGGTTTTAAATGATACTGTTTCAAGGAGAGAACAAATGCTGCAACAATTCTATACTTGTTGAATGGACGAACAGCTGTAAAGATATAACCCCTTGGTTTTTATATGGACATTAGATATTTGCGTCAATTAATCCTTATCGTCATCACGTTGCAATTCGGCATGCTGCAAGGATGCGCTAATTACGTGGCCAATCAGATCGCCCACCCACAAAAATCACAGGCTGAAATTGTGGCGCCAGAAGCGTTTTATGCGCCACTACGACTGCAAAACCACACCGATTGCCAAGCGCCGTGCTTACACTATGTGACGGGTACGCCGCTTACTGATGATAAGCCGCTGCCATTAGAAAACAGCTTTGCCCTAAGCGACATGGGCCAAACCATTACCCTGTCACCGAACGAACAGCACTGGCAAGGTACGGTAATCCTGATCCACGGCTATACCGCCAATTGGAGCTGGATGATTGGTTGGAGTAACTATTTTCAGAGTTTAGGATTTCACACCGTGATGCCCGATCTGCCAGAGCACGGCAGCACCAGCATTGACGACTTTAGTTTTGGCGTGCGTGATACCAGCTACCTCAAACCATTACTTGAGCAGCTCGATCTGCCTAGGCCGTGGATTATTGTCGGTCACTCCATGGGCACTATTGTGGCGAGTTATCTAGCGCAAGCCACAGATGCCAGCGGCTTATTGTTATTAGCCCCCAGCAGCCCGTTGTCACAAGCCTCAATGCATGCCGCGCAAGCGTTTCATCCGTTTGCCAGCCGCTTTATCCCCGATAGCAGTTTAGAGGCCGGCAGCCAGCGCGCCTTAGCGCAACTCAAGATTGATGATAAACAGACGGATTTACGCGAGATTTTAAGCAACTGGCCGCAACACACTATGGTGCTCAATGCCAGTGATGATGAGGTGATTGGCAACCAGTGGATTAAAGATCTAGCGCAAGTGCGCCCGTACGAGTATCACCAACTGACGGGTAACCACGCGGATATTCTCAAACCGACACCAGCATCAAAAAAATTAGTCTTAGATTGGTTGAATGGATTAACGCTGCAACCCACGGTACCGCTAGCGCCGCTCGCTCTACCTGCCACAGCGAAGTAACCAGCACAATAAGCGTTTAAATAAAGCTTTCGAGGGGATCTATTTAGGCATCAAGTGCAGCTTGTGGAAACCGCAACACGACATATCGCTGGCCTTGCCATCATTCGGCGCAGTCAACAGCAAAATGATTGATAAAGGTCAACCGCCGCGATTGATACCATCATCATTTGATTTTGCTCGCACAAAAATAACAACGCCAATATGCTTCACCATATTGGCGTTGTATTCAGTCTCTACGGCGGAAGTTAATAGAGGTCGCGGTGATAACGCTGCTGTTGCTGCAACGCATTTAACGCTTCGTCACCCAGTTGCTGCTGCAAGGCTAATTGGACGCCAGCACCAATCCCGTCGATATTACCGCACACATAGATATGTGCGCCGTCAGCCAGGTATTGCTGTAAACGCTCACTATGCTCAGTTAATAACTGCTGCACATATATCCCCGGTTGGAAGCGGTCATGACAGCGGCTCCACGCATAATCTAATATGCTGATGGTGCCGTTGTCGACGTAACGTTGCAATTCATCACCATAGTAATTGTCTAGCTCAGCGTAGCGTTCACCAAACAGCAACCACACCTTAGATGTAAAGCCTTTGGCTGCACGTGCCGCCAAGAATCCTAAGTACGGTGCTAAGCCCGTCCCCGCACCAAGCAATACTAGCGGTACATCGTGCTCTGGCAGTTGGAAGGCAGTATGCGACTTGATACGCAGTTGCAGTTTGTCACCAACATCAACCGCAGCCAATAACCCTGAACCCCGTCCAAACAAGCCATTATCTAACACGACTTTACGCACCATCAGCCGCAGCTGCTGGTTACTATCAGTGCTGGCAATGGAGTAGCTGCGCACGGCTAAATCAGCGGTTTGCGCAAGATATTCGTCCACCGATTGACTGGCGACTGCCACACCAAACTCTTTATACAGCGATTGTACTTGCCATAACGGCATAGGCTCGCCGTAAGCAGTCACCACTTCGTCGCCACTAAAACCTATGCTACTCAGGTGCGCACGACTCTGCGCTTCAGTGGCATATGGCATCAGCTCGACCAGATCACCGGGCGACCATTGTTCATCAATGTGCAATACCACATCATACACTTCACGGGTTGTATCTTGATTCAAACAACGGCTACTCACCACCGTCGCGGCACTAAAACCGCTATCGAGTTCAGCGACATTGAGAGATAACTGCTGCGCTAGTGCCTGATTCCACTGCTTAATCGTTTGCTCGGCACCGCGGTCAACTTCGGTCAGCGGCAATAAGGTGGCCGCACCGAGCGCATTAAAGCGTTCAGCCAACCAGTGACCGAAGGCGCAGAACTGTTGATATTGGCTGTCACCAAATGCCAATACCGCCACCTGTACGTTTTGCAGTACAGTGTTGGCTTCGGCCAAGCGCTGTTGGAATTGCAGTGCTGTATCCGGTGGCTGGCCTTCGCCATAGGTAGACGCCAGCAAGACCACTTGGCGATATTTCACCAATTCATCCGGTTCGATTTTGCTGACACAACGCAGATGCGCGTTACGCTCTTGCTGCGCAAACCATGCCTGCAAACGCTTGCCATAAGCCGCGGCAGTACCACTTTGGCTCGCGTAGGCAATGAGTGTATCGGCGGCACCGGACACCGCTTCTTTTGGCCGTGAACGGCGGTTGAAGAACAGCCAAACGCCAGTCACTGCGAACGACCCAAAAGCTAACGCGCCCAATGACCAGATAATTCGCCCCGGTAAGCCGAAATACAAACCAGTGTGCAAGGCATAGATGTTTGCCAAAATATAGTCACCACCACTCAAGTCAGCGTAGCGTTGCTGTGCCAGCACCTTGCCTGTAGCCAGATCAAGGCTCAAAGCAGAAAATGCGTGATGATGCGGCGCATCAGTATCCAGATAACGAATATTTAGCGCATCCCCCGGCTTACGCGGCATATACAAGCGCGCAAAATGGCCGTTCGGGACCGTGGTTTGCAGCGTCTGCCACACGGCGTCGAGATTCACTTCGTTACTGCTGCTCTTTAGCTCCAGCTTAGGTTTTGGTGTTTCTAGCGCACTGCGCAAGCCATCACGATACCAATCAAACGCAAACCATGGGCCAGTAATCGCCATGATGAAAATCGGCACAAATAACCAAGTGCCAAGCAGTGCATGCCATTGCCATAACAGATGACGGCCAGAACTGCCCTTCTTCCAAACCAGCCAATCTTTAACGTTGCGCCAGTTATCGGGAGCACGGCGAATAATCCCCGCAATTAAGAAGATAATAGCCATCACCGCCGCAGTGCCAGTGAACAAGCTGCCGATAGAGTTAGGCATCAACAGCCAACGGTGCAGCGCCATCACATCACCAAAGAATTCGCTGATGGCAGGACGGGGGCCTAGGATTTCGCCAGTGTAGGGATTAAAAGTGCGCCATTCGCGTTGCTTAGTTTTACCATCGCGATACAAAGCGCGCGCAGGTTCATCCGGTGCTTGTTCTAAATAGATTCGCTCCAGTTGTTTGTCAGGTAAGTTAAGCGCTGACAGCAGCTGTGCCGGTGCCATAATTTGCGCTTGTGGCGTCACTTTTGGCGTCGGCCATGCACCCACTATTTGATCTTCAAAAGCTAATAAGCCGCCGGTTAATCCCACAACCAACAACACTGCTGCACTGGCAAGACCTAACCATTGATGTACGCGAAAACTGATCCGCTGAACCCACTTTTTTGACATAAATCTATATGAGAATTGTTTTCAGTTGCATCAATATATAAGCAATTTATCAATTGAGCTAGTGATTCAGTGACCAAATTTACCGAACTTTGCGTTAGGCATCAGATAACACTAATTAGGTCATATTCAACATGCTTAATTTTTAGCAACCATCTGAAAAAAGTAAGGTTCAATTAACTTAACTTGCTGCGAAACACAAAATACACCGCCCCAACTAAACAGAGTCCGGCCCATAAATAGTCCAGCTTTAACGGCTCTTTGAGATAGAACAGCGAAAACGGCACAAACACCATTAAGGTGATCACCTCTTGCAGGATCTTCAATTGACCAACACTCAGCACGGTATAGCCAATACGGTTAGCAGGTACCTGCAATAGATATTCAAATAAGGCGATGCCCCAACTCACCAGTGCGGCAATCAGCCAAAATTTATTATTAAGTTCTTTGAGATGGGCGTACCAAGCAAACGTCATAAACACGTTACTGCAAATCAGTAAGCAAACTGTGATTACAATGGGATTCATCGTCGTAGTTACCACCCCCGAAATGCGGGAATTTGACCAAAGGTGGCGCATTTTACGCCGCCGCACGAGCGCGGTAAATCAGCAACTGATAAAGAAATGTGACACACCACAGCTAACCCGTCAGACGCTCACTGGCGACCGACGTTTTACAGAAAACACGTTGCTAAATGTGACATCTATATGCCGCCAGCGGGGCGTTACTTGGCAATTCTTACGCGATGTTAGCGAGATTACAGTTCGCTCACCAAACTGGCAAGCCAATCAATAAACAAGCGTAACCGCTTAGGCTGGTGCCGACGCGATTCATAGAGGATTGCCACTGGCATCGCCTGCGGCTGAAAGCTCGGTAATACTGACAGCAACTGCCCTTGGGCAATGAACTGCGCCACACCATGCAGCGGCAACTGGGCGATACCCAGTCCATTTAAGCAGGCACTCAAATAAGCATCGGTGGTGCTAACTGAAACTAAGCTTGGCATCGCCACACTGGTATGTTGCCCATCAAGGCAATATTCAAAACCATCAGCCTGCTGACGCAGGCCCGGCGCGTAATCAATGAGGTAGTGATTAGCGAGATCCGTCAGCTGCATTGGACAACCGTAACGCGCGACATAGCTTGGACTGACACAATTGACCAATGGCAATTCGCCTAACTGTTTGGCTATAAGGTCGCTGTCATTGAGCGCACCAACGCGCAGCACGCAATCCACCTGCTCTTTAATCGGGTCGATGCGATGGTCAGCACCCATTAGCCGAATACGAGTTTGCGGGTGAGCCGCAAACCACTCCGGCAACCGCGGCGCCAACACTTGTGAGAAAAAACGCCCCGGCATATCGACGCGGATCTCCCCCGCAATACTATGGCTTTGCTGTTGGAACTGATTTTCTAACCCTTCAAACTCATCCAATAACTTGACGCAGAGCGGCAGAAAGCGCTCTCCTGCCTCAGTCAAGGTGACTCGCCGTGTGCTGCGGTGCAGTAGGCGATTTTGTAGATGGCTTTCCAACCGCGTTATCGCGCTGGATACTGCCGATTTAGGGACGTTCAGCCGCTCAGCCGCTTGGGTAAAACTGCCAGTTTGCGCCACCACAGCAAAACGCTTCATGCATTCCAGTTTATCCATAGCTACTCCTAATTGCCGCCAGCGACTGTTTTTGCCTTGCCATTAGCGTACTCGATTTTGGCTAATAGCATTGTTCACATTAAGTGAACAGTCTTATTGGATTTAGCTAATTTATCAAGCCAACACCATTCACTAAGCTAAGCCACGTTGATTTGTGATAACCGATGAGGATAGAACCATGAATAAACTTGCAGTGATTACCGGCGGTAGCCGAGGCCTTGGTCGCAGTGGTGCTTTAGCACTAGCACGCGATGGCGTGGATATCGTGCTGACTTACCTGACCAATCAGCAAGCTGCGATGGCGGTAGTGGACGAGATAAAAGCATTGGGACGGCAGGCGGTAGCCTTGCCACTGGATATGCGTGACTTTGCCACCTACGCCGCTTTTGTTGAGCAGTTACAACAACTGCTACCACAACAGTTCCGCCGCAACGATATCGATTATTTGCTTAACAATGCTGGCACCGGTTTGCACAAACCGTTTGCCGAGACCAGCATGGAGGAGTTTGATAATCTTTATAATCTCCACCTGAAAGCGCCCTATTTTTTCACGCAAGCGCTGCTGCCGCTGCTAAAAGACGGTGGTCACATTCTCAATGTGTCGTCAGGATTAGCACGTTTCTCGCTGCCGGGAGCCAGCGCCTATGCCATGATGAAAGGTGGTGTGGAAGTAATGTCGCGTTACTTGGCAAAAGAGTTGGGTGAACGTGGCATTAGCGTTAATACGCTGGCACCAGGAGCTATCGCCACCGACTTTAACGGCGGAACAGTGCGCGATAATGCGCAGGCCAATCAATTTGTTAGCAGTGTAACCGCCAAAGGTCGCGTCGGTGAGGCCGAAGATATTGGCGCAGCCATCGCCATGTTGCTGAGCGATAACAGCCACTGGCTCACTGGCCAACGGATTGAAGCTTCAGGCGGCATGTTTTTGTAAGTTTGACATCAAGGTTGACGCCCATACTGCCAAGGCTGTGGGCGTTCCAGCCAATTACGACGGCAGTCGCCAACGTTGTAGTTCATTAGCGCCCTGAGTTTTTCGTCAGTGTCGCAACTAAGTATCGGCGCTGTCTGTATACAACAAGTCGCTAACGACGACTTGTTGTATACAGACAGCAACAACCTATTGTTGGTCACCTAAATGCCGTAGTGCCAGCGCCTGATCTGAGGTTAATGGATAAATAGCTTTAATCATGCACTTAGACGGCAGCAGTTGCGGATTACCAATCGTAGCCTGACGGTCACTAAACTGCACAATAAGACTGTTGCGGCCAACCATAACAGACGTGGCGTTGGCGATATTTGAGCAACGGTTCTGCAGAGTAAATAGATAATCATCGCCACGGCTGGTGATCAACACGCTGTACTCGGTTAACGCTTCCCAGCGCCGCAACTTGAAGTTTTTAATATCACGCGCCGGAACCAACTGCTGCGCCACAATATATTGTTGATACGCCTCATCCTTCTGCGCCGCCGTGGTATTCGATGTGGCACTCGAACAGCCTGCCAACACGCCAACTATTATTAGCAGATAATATGATTTCATGTGATAACTCCTTGTTGTTTGCAGTCAATGCGCTGTCTCGGCGATATCCCATTAATTGACAGAGCGCACTCACCGACATCCCTATTCAATATACCGTGCGATAAAAATCGCTCAGCTATGTTAATGAAGCTAACCTATTAATCATACACAGAAATCATAAGCAAATATGTCATACGGCTCACTAGCGGCTGGTCTTTATTGCATACAGCGTTCAGATGCAAGGTGCAGTTGCCACCAATGCTGAGCCATTGACACAAAAATCTAACGCGTGATGTACGAGACGTGGCCAGCGACGCGTAGTCAACTAAGCAAGCTGGATGCACAAACTTCAGCTTGCCGTTAAATGGCCCCTTCGGGCAGCGACAGCGCGGAATTTATCCAGCGTTAGGTGCGATTAGTGGATAATGACTACTTAGCACGGCACCTGCCTGACTTACCCCCCGATCTTCCTGCTGTAAAAACGAACAACAAAGGTCAACAGCCACTAGGGGCTGTTGACCTTTAGCGTTTAATTTTTGTTCAAATTAAACGCGTTATGAACGAGGCGAGGCCTGCGACGCTTAGTCAACTAAGCAAGCTGGGCACAACAATGTTCAGGAGGCGTTTAAATGAACCCTTCGGGCAGCGACAGCGCGGAATTTATCCAGCGTTAGGTGCTGTTTGTGGAGAATAACTACACGGCACATCACCTGCCTTGCCTAAATCGCGCGCTGTCTACTGCAAAAACAACCAGCAAAGATAAACAGCCCCTAGGCCCGAAACTGCTTAACGAGCTGCTCTTGCGCTGCAACCAGATGCTCTAAATGTTCACTCGATGCAGCCAAAGCGCTGACACCGGCATAGCTGTCTTCAGTAGTCTCGGCAATTTGGCGTACATTGCTGGCAATATGCTCACAACTGCTTTGTTGCTCAACAGCAGCGCTGGCGATCTGTTCGCTATTACGGCTGACGCCATCAATCAATTGCTGGATCAGGCGCATACAATCGGCCGTATCGGCGCTGTGCTGTAAACCCTCGGCCATCGCGGTTTGACAGTTTTCCATCAAAGACACTGTGGCATGGGCACCTTGCTGCAGCTGCTCAATAATCTGTTTAATGGTGTTGGCCGACTCACCGGTTTGTTGCGCCAAAGTTCGCACCTCACTGGCAACTACCGCAAAACCGCGGCCATGATCTCCGGCGCGCGCCGCCTCAATGGCAGCATTTAGCGCCAGCAAGTTAGTTTGCTCAGCCACACTTTTAATCACATCTAACACGCCACCGATATCATTGGCCGAGCGATCTACCGTTTGCAGTGAGTCACTGGCTTCACGTAGGTGACTGGCGAGCGTTTCATTACTGGCCATACTGACACAGACCTGCTCTCGTCCTTTGGTCACGGCAGCGCCCATTTCGATAACGCTGTCCAGTGACTGCGCCGCCGACTGAGCCACCTCTTCTACCGCTGCGGCAAGTTGGCTCATAGCGGTATTGACCTGCTGCGTTTGCGCCCGCTGCGCATCCAATGCGCTATGTGTGCTGTGCGAGCGTTCACGAGTCTGTTCTGACACCTGCGTTAACTGCGAGGCGCCATCCGTGAACTGCTGCAACATCTGTCGAATATGGCTGATAAGCGTGTTAGTGCTGTTGGCCAGTAAGCCAAACTCATTATGACTGCTATAAGCAACATGTTGGCTCAAATCTCCCGCGACAGCGGCATTCTGCACCTGCAGCAACTCGTTAAGGGGACGTTTAATTGAGAGGTAGATATTCAGTGTGACCCACAATGCCAACGGCAACGAACTCAGCAACATGCCGAGAGTTAACCAGAAACCGATCTGCAGCGCTTGCGTGACCTCAGTGGCGCTATCGGTGACTAACTGATGTGCCGCTTGGTCGACCGCTCCCAACACTGCAATGGCGTAATCAATCGTGCCACCGGTTAAATCGATCAACGCTTGGCGTTGCTGTTTGGCTTGCAGTTGTTGGACTTTGGCCTGTTGAAGCGTGTTGAGCCGCTGTGTCAATGTCGACGGCGCCGCGGTTAATTGTGATTGCAGCACTTGTTGCGCTTGGCTGAGTTCAAACTCATCACTGGCGGCTACCAATGCTATGACAGCCGGTTGCAACTCAGTGATTAGTGCATTGTGCTCGAGTTGCCGCCATTGCTGTTGCGCGGCGATTAACGCTTCGCTGGCATTGAGCATGGCAAGCTGCTGCTCTCCGAGCTGTTTGCCTTGGGCAAAGTAATCTTCGTCGAGGCTCAACAACGGCGCAATCAATGACAGCAACGATTCATGTTGCTGCGCTAGTTGCTGTAACTGTTGCAACGCGGCATCAAACTCGGTTTGTGCGCTAACAAAGTTATCAATGGCGGTGATGGCGAGATGGCTATCGTCAATACTGGAAATGCTTTTCAGTTGGCGGTCGGCATTGAGTAACACCTTACCCAGCTGGTTGGTTTGTAGCACCAACGGCGTGGCGCTATCGGTCATCAAGCGTAATTGCTGTTGCACTTGCTGCCCATAAAGAAGATTGGCGGCGGCACTGACCAGCAGCAACATGCCGAGTAGAGAAAATCCCCCAATCACTTTTTGAGTCAGTGATAGCCGCACCCGCAGGCGTCGACCAAGGGCAAAAAATTGAGTGAAAGTAAAACGCCGAGCAGCCATTAACACATCCTTCAACGGACCTAGCCACGGCGTAACGGCATCATTTACCTAAGTCTGCCGTGACATTAAATAGCGCTAGTTTAAGAAGCTTCAATGACAGAACCATGACATCACAACATTCCGCTCATTCCCCCTCCATTAGTGCCCCCAATTTCCACGTTCAAAATATGTGCAAAGGTTAATAATTATTAACAAATTGTGTCTATCGCGCTGATTTACTGCATTTTTATACGTTGATTTGTTTATCTTTACTAAATCCTTACACTTTCACACGCTGTGAAAAACGGAAACTGGATATACTGCGAGCAGGTTCAGTTTTATCACTTTGGTTCCACTGACATTGGGTTGTAGTGGACATTCAGGGATCGTCTGCAAAATGAAAAAATCCGCTAAACGCAAGCTCATTACTACCGTTACCGTGCTCGCAGTGATTGTGCTCGCTGTCGTGTTCTACTACAGCTCGCGCCCGAAACAGGCGCCGGAATATGCCACTGAAACCGTGCAGCGAGGTGACATCGAAAACACCGTACTCGCCAACGGCATGTTGCAAGCTTATAAGTTAGTCAACGTTGGTGCTCAGGTATCAGGGCAGATCAAAAGCATGGCTGTTGAGCTAGGCCAAGAAGTCAATAAAGGCGATTTGATTGCGCAGATTGATAGCCTGACCCAGCAGAACAGCTTAAAAAACGCCCAAGCGTCACTCAACAGCATCAAAGCCCAATACCGTGCTAAGGTGGCCCAAATTCACCAAGCTGAACTCGAATTTGCCCGCCAAAAAGCGATGTTGGCCGATAACGCCAGCTCCAAGGCGGATTACGAACAGGCCGATGCCAATCTTACTGTCTATAAAGCCGAACTGGAGCAGTTGATTGCCCAACAAGCACAGGCGGAAATTCAGGTAGACAACGCGAAAGTGGATTTAGGCTATACCACGATTTCGGCACCGATGGATGGTACTGTGGTGTACAACGCGGTGGAAGTCGGCCAAACGGTAAACTCCAATCAAACTACCCCAACCATTATCGAGATGGCGCAGTTAGATAAAATGACCGTCAAAGCGCAGATTTCTGAAGCCGACGTCGTCAATGTTAAGCCCGGCCAACAGGTGTATTTCACCATTTTGGGCAGTCCGAATAAGAAATACTTCGCCACGCTGCGCGCGATTGAGCCTGGGCCGACCTCGATGGATGGTAATGATAAAGACATGACCTCTAGCGACTCTGAAGCTATCTACTATAACGGCCTGTTTGATGTCGAAAACGCCGACCGCGCGTTGCGCATTGGCATGACGGCACAAGTCTCTATTGTGCTGCAACAAGCTAAAGACACGCTGTTAGTTCCAGCGCAAGTGCTGCAATTAGCCAAGAAAGGCCCAAGCAACGGCGGCGCCAAGCCAGCGCGACGCAGCGAAAATGGTGCCGCCAGATATCAAGTGCCAGTATTAGTTAACGGCGAGCTGCAATATCGCGACGTAAAAGTAGGCATCAATAACAAGGTGTATGCCCAGATCATCGATGGCCTGCAAGAAGGCGATATGGTCGTGATCGGTATGCCATCAGGCAACAGTTATTCCAGCCGCTTTGGCCGCTCTGTGAGACTGTAATTTATGAGCAATCCATTACTTGAAATCAGTGGTGTGTATCGCTCGTTTCCCGCGGGCGAGCAGCAACTGACGGTATTACACGACATCAATCTCACCATTGAGCGTGGTGAAATGGTGGCAATTGTCGGCCAATCCGGTTCCGGTAAGTCTACCTTGATGAACATTCTCGGCTGCTTGGATAAGCCGTCTGAAGGGAAATACTTCATCAATGGCCAAGATACCTCGAAAATGGAAGCCGACGAACTGGCCGAACTACGCCGCGAATACTTCGGGTTTATCTTTCAGCGCTATCACCTGCTGGGCGATCTCACTGCCGTAGGCAACGCTGAAGTGCCAGCGATTTATGCAGGTAAGGACCGCCATGAGCGCCATGAACGTGCAGAGCAGTTGCTGTCACGTTTAGGTTTGGGCGAACGTCTTGATCACAAACCGAGCCAACTCAGTGGTGGGCAGCAGCAACGTGTCAGTGTCGCGCGCGCCTTGATGAACGGTGGCGATGTGATTCTGGCCGACGAACCTACTGGTGCACTCGACAGTCACAGCGGTGAAGAGATGATGCAGCTGTTGCAAGAATTGCATCAAGATGGACACACCATCATCATCGTGACCCACGATATGCAGGTGGCCGAATATGCCGATCGCATCATTGAGATTAAAGATGGGGTGATCTTCGCCGACCGCCGCAACAAACCGATCTCGACTGCCAAAGCGATTCCAGAGAAAAAAGCCAAGCCACGTAACTGGATGGCAAACTGGGATAACTTTACCGAAGCACTGAAGATGGCGCTGCTGGCCATGTCGTCGCACCGGTTGCGCACCTTCTTGACCATGCTGGGGATTATTATCGGTATTGCCTCGGTGGTTTCAGTGGTTGCACTGGGCGAAGGTTCACAGCAAGCGATTTTGCAAAACATCAGTTCAATGGGCACCAACACCATTGACGTGCGCCCCGGTAGTGGCTTTGGTGATCGGCGTTCAGGCCGGATCCGCACCCTCACCGCCACCGATGCTGATGCGTTGAATAACCTGCCGTTTGTGGATAGTGTCACACCGTCTATCAGCACTAGCGTGACGATTCGTTACGGCAACCAAGCGAAGAGCGCCTCCGTCAGCGGTGTTGGCCCAGATTTCTTCCGCGTACGAGGTTATGAATTAGCTGCGGGGCAATATTGGGATGCCGCCAGTGTTGATACCTTGGCACAGGAAGCGGTTATCGATGACAACACCAAGCGCGAGCTATTTCCGGATAGCAACCCGATTGGCGCGGTGATTTTCCTCGGTAATCTGCCCGTACGCATTATTGGTGTCACCGAGAAAAAACAGAGTGCCTTTGGTAACAACGATGCGTTGACGGTGTGGGTACCATTTACCACTGTTGGCGGTCGTATGATGAGCCAACACTATCTGGATAGTATCTCGGTAAGGGTCAGCTCCGATGCGCCAAATGCTGCGGCAGAACAAGGCATTATTAGCCTGTTGAAAATGCGCCATGGCACAGAGGACTTCTTCACGATCAACACTGATACCATTCGACAAAATATTGAAAAGACCACCGCCACCATGACATTGCTGATCTCCGCCATCGCGGTTATCTCACTGGTCGTCGGCGGCATCGGCGTAATGAATATTATGTTGGTATCGGTGACGGAACGTACCCGCGAAATTGGCGTACGTATGGCTGTGGGTGCACGCCAAGGCGATATTCTGCGTCAGTTTTTGATTGAGGCGATTTTGGTCTGCCTGTGCGGCGGTATCCTAGGTATTAGCTTGTCATTCTTAATCGGTTTTGGCTTCTCCTCCGCAGGAAGTAGCTTCCAGATGATCTACTCCACCAGCTCGATTGTCGCCGCCTTTGGCTGCTCTACCTTGATTGGGGTGTTATTTGGTTTCTTACCGGCACGTAATGCTGCCCGTCTCGACCCTGTCGACGCTTTGGCCAGAGAGTAATAGATGATGAAACAACACAAAATACAAATCCACTTAGCCGCACTTGCCGTGTGCAGTACCCTGCTCACTGGCTGTGGAGTGTTTACCCGCAGTGAGTTTACCGAACCACAAGTGACCATTCCCGCCAGTTGGCAGCAAACCCAAGTGGCAGGCCAAGTGAATATGGATCCTTGGTGGACCTCGTTTGATAACCCCGAACTGAATCAACTGATTGAGCAAGTGCTGGCCAACAACAATGACTTGGCGTTAGCCACATTGACGCTACGACGTGCTCGCTTGCAAGCTGGCATTACCGATGACCAATATTGGCCACAACTGTCAGCCAACACCGGGGTTAATAAAAGCAAACCGTTAGATGGCGGCGACAGCAGCACTAGCTACAACGCTGCGGTGTCAGTTAGTTATGAAGTTGACCTGTGGGGCCGCGTCAGTGCCGATGTTGACCAAGCACGTTGGTCCGCCATGGCGAGCCAACAAGACCGTGAAAGCACGGCGCAAACCTTAGTCGCCACTACTGCCTCGTTGTACTGGCAGATTGGCTACTTAAAGCAGCGGTTGCAGCTAAGCCAGAACAGTATTGATTACGCCAAGCAAACACTGACACTGACTCAGCAACAATATGCCACTGGTGCAGTATCGCAGTTGAACGTGCTTGAAGCGCAGCGCAGCTTAGCGGGGCAAGAAGCCAGCCACAGCGAGTTAGTACAGCAGTTGGTAGAAGCGCAAAATGCCATGGCGATTTTGTTTGATAGGCCACCAGAGCAATTTCCGGTCAGTATTGATAAATTGCCCGAGGGCAAGGTGCCACAAATCAATGCGGGTGTTCCCGCCGATTTATTGGTGCGTCGCCCCGATATCAAAGCGGCGTTGTATCAGTTAAAAGCCTCGCTGGCCGCTAAAGATGCCACGTTCACTCAGTATTTCCCGGCACTGACACTCACAGGTTCGGTCGGCGATAGCTCCAGTCAGTTAAAAGACTTATTGCGTAATCCAATCGGCACATTAGGCGCAGGATTAACCCTACCGTTTTTGCAATGGCGACAGATGTCGCTCAACAATGACATTGCTGATATCGATTATCAATCAGCCACCATTAACTATCGGCAAGCGCTATATCAAGCATTTGAAGATGTGGACAACGCCATTTCGGCGCGGCAGCAGTACGCCTACCAAGGCGAAAAACTGCAGCTGCAATATGATTCAGCGGTTGCTGCAGAGAAGATCTATGCCAGTCAATATCGCAATGGTGCAGTGAGTATTCAAGATTGGCTCAATGCGCAAGAAACCATGCGTAACGCGGAAGCATCGTTACTGCAAAACCGCCTCAACCAACTGACGGCACAGTCCACTTTGTACCAAGCGCTCGGAGGTCGAGATATTGCGCCAGCAATAGTGCAATAACCGCCGCCAAGCACTTGATAAATTGCCACGAAAAAAACCGGCGTGGGAACGCCGGTTTGGCTTCTGCCACAGTCCCGTGAGCCGACGGGAAACGGCAAAAAATCGCAACAAAAATGTCGTGCTAACACTGGTATGGAAATTTAGCCAGCAGTCACAACTCAACCTCACAGCCCGTCCAAAGCCGCTATCACACCAAAAGAAATAAAACTTTTAAATTCAATAGGAAAAATGGTTAACCGCGCGAGAATTACGCGATAAGGTTCTTTCGCTAACGTCGCTAGATTGAGCATAGTTCGGATATCACCGGACTGCATTACCGTCGATAAAAAAATCTGTTGCTGGTAGAAAATTGTCTCGCCTTTCATCACCTTAAATGGCTAAAAAAATTTACCACGTCAACAGCAATAATTTGCATGCTGAGTGAAAGGAAATCACCGTGCAATCTGAATCGCTAACAAGCAAAAAGTTAACAGTGCTAGTCGTTACTCATCAGCAGGTAAACAACATCGATACAACCTGACGAACACCGATGCCAATAACACTACCAACGTAACAACAGCGGCAATGCTGGCCGAAAATCATGACTCTCGCCAAGCGCACCATGATCAAAAGTCAGCTCCATCAACGGGGTAACATCGGCAAACAGTTCGATACCACTATGCGCCATCACCGCTTGGGCCGTGGCAGACAAACTATGGCCTTGGGCAATCGTCAGTTGCACTGCGGTTAACTGATGCAACTCCGATTGCCAATTGATGTTTTGCCGTTGGAACGGCTGAGCTTCACCATCGGGTATTTCGATAAAGAACCACAACGGCTCACTGGTTGGATTATCGCTGGCGAGTGATAAACGGTAACCGTCTGGCAAAAACTCTGGGCGATAGTCTAACGTTTTCAAGTCAGGATATGGCTGTTTGAAACATACGCCGAACGGTGAAGTATTGCTGTCGGTTTGCAGCAACCGCTCAGCCAGTCGAGTAACGCGGGTGGCATGGCTACGCAGTTGCGCTTCATCTTCAACAAACAGCAGCTCCAAATAGCAATTGCCAAAGAAAAAACAACGGCTGGCGGTGCCTTGTCCGCTATGGCTACGCGCCACGCCATCGTGCAGCCCGAAGGCGTTTAACAACTCGACTTCTTGCGCGCCAGGACTACAGAAAATAACTAAATGATCGATCTCCATATTGCTAGCCTTAGTTGAAAACTGCAGATACATGTCGCTAAGCCTTTGGACGACATATTGCTAACTACATAAAAATAAAGCAGAACGCTGCCATTACTGCAAAAAACATTTTGCCCAGAACACCAGCTATATTCATTAGTAGCAGCACGCACCGCAAGACTGAATAGACATTTATTTGACATCCTTGTAAATTTTGCATGTAACCACCTACATTTTATAAGAATTTATAACGTAGATTTTTTGACGCAACACGCGTAAGGTTTGCCGCGAAGACTAAAACAACAATATCAGTCCCCTTTTCACACATTTAAACTGGTCAACGGACATGCCAAAAACTTCAATGCTGCAGGCTATATGGGACAATGGTCATCATTATCGCCGTGGTTTATTGCGTACTATGCTGTGGATAATTGCGCTGCTGGCATTTTTAATGGCATTCAGCAACGTTTATGCCGTCAACGGCCGCCCGTTCATCATTGTGGAAACTATTGTGGGGCTCTACTGTGTGGTGTTTTTATGGCGTTTACCGCAGATTAAGTGCCTACGGCTATGGAGCGGCTTATTACTGCTGATGGTGTTCAGCATTATTGCCAGCGGTATTGCAACTAAGGCAATGCATGTCGATGGCTTTTTTTGGCTAATGATGATGCCACCACTCAGTTTACTGCTGATGGGGTTACGCGCTGGAGCAGTATTATCCTTACTGTTTGGCAGTATTGGCGTGGTATTAATGATCACCACTCAACCACTCGATGATGGCAGCCTTGATGTGCCGCTCATGGTCAATGCTATCGCTAGCTACCTTGCCATTTGGATCATGAGCCACGTTTATGAAACCCGCCGCCTCAGTGTGATTAACCAACTGCAGCAGGTCGCGTCTCACGACCCACTGACTGGCCTGTATAATCGCCTGCACTTAGAAACCATTTTTAAACGCTTGGTGCTTCAGCATCAACAATTACCACAGTCACGACATTTTGCGTTGTTGTTGATTGATGTGGATTTTTTCAAGCAGTTGAATGATAACTACGGCCATGAAGCTGGTGACTTAATACTGGCGCAGCTGGCGGAAGAGCTCCGCCGCAACACACGCGCTACTGATTGGTTGTTTCGGGTAGGTGGCGAGGAGTTTTGTGTGCTGTTAGCACAGAGTGATGCCAGCAACGCGTATCATGTGGCGGAGCATTTGCGGAAACAGCTGGCACAGCATCGCCTCAATTATCAAAATCACAGCATCAATTTCACTATCAGCATCGGTATTGCCAGTTGGCCAAACGATGGCGAGAACCTCGATACACTCTACCGCAACGCCGATGCCGCGCTTTATCAAGCCAAACGTGACGGACGCAATATTACAGTAAGTTGCACCGCATCAAACACGGCTGAAGCGATGGCGAATTAGGATTTCGCCGCTCGCTTACTTTGGTGGATAGCGGTCGACTCGCGCATGCTCAGTTAAGGAGCGACTGTCGTTTCCACTTTAGTGCTGAGGTGATAACTTTCTTGGGATGTGTAATTACGGTCGGCGGTGTATGAACATACGGCCTTTAGTATTGGACTGATATAGATGCAGCGCGGCATAAATGGGATTTCGTTTACTCACCCCCCAAACAGCGCGCTTTAGTGTTGGCCTATGGGGAGAAAGATTTTTTACTGTGTCATTGCTTGCCCTCGAAAGATTTAAAGCCGATATGTCCGCACACCCGACTGCGCCCAAAACATCCTTGTGCTTCAACAATTCTAAACTATGAGTTACCTAGCTCGCATCGGTCAAAATCACAGAGCCAGTTAGATGACAGGATAGTTGCAAGCTCATTGATAAATGGCGCATGGTGCTTTCAGGAGCGCGGAAGATGGCGTTGAATATGCTTAGAACGGAAACATCCTGACCAGTCTGGCTCCCCAAACAAAAGCAAGTATACCGTAGCACCGACTACCTAGAGCAGGTACTAACAGCGGTTTTAAATACGTTGTGTGATATTTAAGCTTTCTTGCTCTTGCGCTGGTGCTGACAGTAGCCGAGGCGGGACATCGTACGCCCCGTACCATTTAACCGCAAGATTGCCATCTGCAGTAGTTACTACAATCTATCATCAAATAATGTTCTGCACGCTTTTGAAGACAGCTTTTAAGTATTGCTAGCTATATGGGCAGTAATTATTCGCTGAATAAGCGAAATAACACTGGACTTATGCAGACAATCTCACTACTATGAGCCCAGCTTAAAAGAACGCTTCGAATTAAAACCTACATTACGCCGCATTAGTCATAATTCTTCGTCCTGCAGTTTCTAAGTTAAAGGCTGATTTCCAAGCTAACTCGCCTAATAAAGGCTTATAACACTCTATATTTAAAGGATATTATTATGTCTAATAAAACTATCGGTACTGTAAAATGGTTTAACGCTGACAAAGGTTTCGGTTTTATCGCTCAAGAAAATGGCCCAGATGTGTTTGCACACTTCCGCGCTATTACTGGTGAAGGCTTCAAAACTTTGGACGAAGGTCAAAAAGTTGAATTTGAAGTAACTCAAGGTGCTAAAGGCCCTCAAGCTGAAAACATCGTTGCTCTGTAATTAGACACCGAGTTTTAGCTAAAAGGCATATCTTCTGATATGCCTTTTTTGTTGGGGCTTACCCCGCCCTATTCCACCCAGCCATACCTCTTACCTAAAAACCACATCGCCATCCCTATGGGCAATAAATCACATTACCTCTGCTACGGTAAAGGCGCTAACATCGAAAGCCATATACCAAGCACGGTACCATCAGCATTATTTTAGGGATGAAACCATGTCATCATGATTGATGAAAGCCATCTATTGCGCGCCAAACAACAAGCAGAACCCCGCACAAAAATATCGGTGTATTAAGATTGGCTATTTAGATTGATAGTGCCTGGATGCAGAAATTGACATAAACATTGTGCAGACGAGAGTAGTTTGGTTGGCTTGGGTATATCGACATATTTTTTTATTGAGCATGTTTACACTGCTGTTTTCTTAACCCCACCAGCTACGCTCCCGAAATAAAGCGCAAAAAAACAGCGATAAAATTTAAGCCCAACTCCCACTCTGTGGCAAAATCATTAAACCGACTCAATGAACACCATCACCACAAAGCTGCATGATAGTTATATCAATACTGAAACCATTGGGGCAGTACACCTTTGGTCAACTTCAGCCAGTCCAGCCCCTGCCGTTCCGCCGCTAAAGAAGATGCCTGCCCCATCGCTGCTGTATCTAACGATACTAATAATACCGATTACATTGTGGGTCCCCACCCGCACGGTAATTAGGTATTAGATTTTCACTCCGGTGAATACCTAGCAATATCAAAAGATATGACTCAACAGCAGTACCGATATCTGCTACCACTGTCTATTGTGAAGGAATAGTATTGTATGAATATTTAATAATCAAATAACGTTACATCGAAGTGTCTGTTATATCACAGTTCTGCGATCTATTTTTTTTACCAATTAAAAACAATTGGTTAACATTGATAAGCAGTCACAAAACGGCAATATTCAAAATAACATTAGACTAAAGTATCAAAATTATCCCCTTACCGATAATTGCATAGACACTAAAGAAACGACAGGTGAAAAAAGAAAATTACTATATAAAAAACAACATATTGACCTGAGTACGATTGAAAATACCCTCCACTCAATGTTAGGTAAAATTCGGCGTCAAAGTTAACCGTTTTCGGAGCATATTTTTTGGCAACAGCACTCCAGCAGAAGAGTCTATCCATTTTTAATTAACAAAAACTATTAATGGTTAAACCGCTAATAGACAGTTCCACTTCTATACGTCACAACGAATCGCACAAATAAAAATAGGCACCACGATGATGCCTATTTAGATTTAGTTATTAATCGCTATTAACGATATCAAGTTGACGCAGCGAGTTATTATTTACTGGTCAATTCATCTTACCAATTAAATATTAAGCCATCGGCTATTCGTTAAAATGAATAGGTCACCGATACTCCCATGTTTCTTGGGTCAGCCACTGAAGCATATCCGGTAGGATAACGTCCATCGGGTGCCGTACGGCTCAATACTGCGAGTTCATCAAAGGCGTTGTTCACAAATGCAGTGACTTGCCAGTCAGCCGATTTATAACTGGCTTGAAAACGTACTAAGGTATAGTCGCCCGCTTTATTACCTTCAGTATTGGCAAAATCACCATAGTATTCGCCAACATAGTTAGCTGAAACTCCAGCGCTAAATTCATTGGTTACCCAATAAGTGAAGCCAAGATTCCCGGTAAAAGATGGCGCATTATTTAGCTCATTACCATTGGCGCTTTGATAATCCTCGCCAGCATCTTTAATTTCACTATGCAGCACACCAATACCGGCATTCACTTGCAGCGCATCTGTCACATCGGCGTTAATACCTAGCTCCGCACCATAGGTCACTACATCATCCATGTTGGTGATATAGCGACTAGCGTTGAGTGACTGGAAGCCATCGTAATCGTTATAAAACAGGTTAGCCGTCAAGAATAGATTGCCATCGAGCAATGCACTACGGCTACTCAACTCATAGGTCATCACTTCTTCTTCGTCGTAATAGTAATAATCTTGCGCGGTAAAGTTGAGCGCGCCGCCCCCCGCGTTGTATCCCTTACGGGCGCTCAATGCCAAGGTAGTTGCGTCAGTAATGGCATATTGCAACTCCAGTTTTGGCAGGAAGATGTCGATATCTTTATCTAGATTGGCGTCAATGGCGCCATAGATAAAGTGGCGGCTCTGCGACTCACGCTCTAGACGAGCCCCTGTCAACAGGCTCCACTTATCAGTCAGCGTGAAGGTCACTTCGCCATAGGCCGCGAGGGAATCACTGGAATCATCGCCGTTATAAGCGGCTGAACCGATACTAAGAACATCGTGCTCACGTTTAAAATAATCTAGACCGACAAAACCAAAGGCGGCATCGCCACGTTGGTTGAAAGACAACTTAGCATCAAGGGTGTAATTATCTTCATCAAAGCCTAACACCTGCTTTTCTGCTTCAGTTTCGTCGTAGCTATCAAACCCCCAGTGATAATCCATGTAAGCGGCTAATACTTCTAAGCGCAGATCATCATTAAACTCATAATTGGTTTGCAAACTGGTGGTCTTTACTCGCGTTTTAATATCGCGAAAATAGATGCGGTTAAATGCCGACAGATCATCCGCTTTATAGAAGATACGGCCAACGTCGCCCTTTTCATCGCTATCGGAGTAGCTCAGCAGCATTGACAATTTGTCGGTTGGCGTCCATTTCAACTTGGTGCGAACATGTGTTGCTTTCACTTTATCCAGATCGTAATCCGGAGGATTGCCTTGATAGCCGCTATCATCAGTAATAGTATTGCCGTTGAGTTGCTGCGCGCTGACTCTGAATGACAAGGTATCGGTCACCAGCGGCCCTGACAGTGCCACCGAGGTATCTACGTAACTGTCTTCATTGCGATACCCGACTCGCGCAGCACCATGCCAATCATTGGTTGGATCTTTGGTTTTAATGTAGATCGCACCCGCCATACTGTTACGGCCATTGCTAGTAGATTGCGGCCCACGGTAGACCTCCATCTGCTCCATATCCCACAAGCCCATATCGCCACTATTATCGGCGACAAAAGGCTGCGCGACGCCATCAACTAGAATGGATACCCGCCCTTTAGCACCACCAGAGATAGAGTTAAAGCCGCCAGCAGACCCATTACCGCTAACACCGCGGATATCGGGTAAGGAACCAGCAACGGCGACCACGTTAGGGATCTCAGACACGGCTTCAGTCACCGATTTATACTCGGTACTGTTCAGTATCTCTTCTGAAAGAACCGCCACTGAGGAACTGGTTTCTTTAAGGGATTTAGGGGCTTTCTCACCAATCACCACGATTTTTTCAATCGATTGCACGTTGGCAGGGACTGCATCATCGGCTAAAGCACATTGGCTGATAAAAGCGGCGGATACCGCTATAGCAAGCGGTAGTTTTCTATGTTGCTGGGGTTTGATCATCAGTTCTAACCTATCTGTTTCGGTCTATGTCAGCCTGCTCCAACCAGACAGCAGCATAAATAATCTGCTGAATACCACCATGAAGAAAAGGCTTATCTATTTTAAAATCAATTAGTTGCTTAGTACGTTTTCGCTTACGCTGCGGCTAATTTGGTTGGAACTAGTTTAATCTTTAATTAATACCCGTTAAATGAGTTTGATTCTCATTTGTGATCACACCCACGCGTACATCGATAAACACGTCATTATTTACCTTTGTTGCAGGCAACTTTTTACGTTAAAACCGTAACTAAGGGGGCCGTATCGATGCCGCTGACGCTTTGGCACAAGTTTCGAACGCGGTGTCTGAGTGTCTGAGTGTCTGAGTGTCTGAGTGTCTGAGTGTCTGAGTGTCTGAGTGTCTCGCACCCTAAGTCATCTCGAGCCTAGAACTAAGCTCTATTCCGAGCAGATATTTCGCCCATAACCGCCGATACCAAAAGGCGCATTGCTGATGCAGTTCCAAAAAACGCCGTCCAGCGGTAATCACTCTTCTCATCTGCGGTCATACCGTCACATACATTTTATCGGCTGATACACCTTACCAGCCGAGCAACTTTTGTGAATAATTATGGTGATAGAGCAGCATTCCCGTTAGGCGTATGACCTTGCTGGAGTTGCTCTACAAAAAACATAAACTGGCGCCGCTGCACATAATCAATCGGCCCAGTGGAACGCCCCACACTGTGCTCACCGCCGGGCACTTCGAGTAGATCAAAATCCTTATCGGCGTTGATCAGTGCATTGACCAATTGTAATGAAGACGATGGATCAACGTTACTGTCTTGCTCGCCAAAGATAATCAGCAACTTGCCTTGTAGTTTGTTGGCGTTGACCACTGCCGATGCACGTAAATAGCTGTCATCCACAGGCCAGCCCATCCACTGTTCGTTCCAACTCATTTTATCCATGCGGTTGTCATAACAGCCCGCGTAGGCCACGCCAACCGTATAAAAGTCAGGATGGAACAGCAACGCGCTCAAGGTACTTTGACCACCAGCTGATGCACCGTAGATGCCGACGCCTTTATCGATGTCATACCAAGGGTATTTTTTCGCAGCCGCCTTATGCCACAAAATGCGATCGGGAAAACCGGAATCACCAAGATTTTTCCACGCCACATCGTGAAATGCTTTGGAGCGATTTTTGGTGCCCATGCCGTCCATCTGTACCACGATAAACCCGAGGTTAGCTAACGCTTGCATCCCTATCACTTTGTCACCGCCGGAGTGATAACCAAACGGCCAAAAATCTTTTGGCACAAAGCTATCGTGTGGCCCTGCGTAGATATTCTCAATCACTTGATAACGCTTATTAGGGTCAAAATTTTGCGGCTTGACGATAATGCCCCAAATGTCACTTTTAGCATCGCGTCCTTTAGCGACAAACACCTCTGGCGCTTTAAAACCTGCCTTAGTCAACAAGCTGATATCGCCTTTGGCGACGGTACGCACTGGCCGACCATCCGCATGATTTAGCGTCATCACATTGGGTAAGTCGACCCGCGAATAACTATCGACAAAATACTGCATATCGCTAGAAAAACTCAGATGATGATTGGCGGGGACCGATGTCAGAGCGGTCAAACCAGTCCCGTCAAAATTGATGCGGTAGTAGTGGATAAAATACGGATCTTCACCTTGATTAACACCGCTGGCGGCAAACCAGATTTTGCGTTTAGCATCATCTACATGCACCACCTCGCGCACAGGCCATGCACCGCCAGTAATCTTATTTTTCACTTGACCACTGGCACCATCAAGCAGATACAACTGCGCCCAGCCATCACGCTCCGATAACCAAATAATCTCGCTACCTACGCCGTTAACTTCATGGGCATAGCTGCCGCCCCATTGATTGATAAAGGTGTCGGTTTGTTCATCCACCACTGTCCGCGGTTTACCGCTGCTGACATTGACCTCAATTAACTTACTGCGTTGATGGCCGCGCTCGGTGTAGGTGAAGGCGAAGATTTGGCTGTCTTGACGCCAGTGCAAATTTTCCAATAGGTAACCATTTGGAAAGCTATCGCGGGGGATGAAGGTTTGTTTGCCCGTTTCTGTATCAAACAGCACAGGTTGCTCAACATCAATCACATCGCCGGGTTTAGGGTAGAGCTGCTTAATCACTTTCGGTTGCAACTGCTCATCGGGTGACGACAACACCCGCGTGACATAACGCGCCTCGCCGGGAGTGACTTTTAACGCCAGCAGATAGCGAGAATCCGGCGACCATTGCAGCGTTTGTGCATCATAGAACTGCACGGCGCTGCCATCTTGGCTTAGCAGTTGTGGATGACCGTTGCTATCCAGCAGCTCGACATTATGCGCTTGAATATGCGCCTTGAACTTACCGTTGGGTGATGGCCGTAGCGGATTGTCTGCCGCTACCCGCAAGTCACGCACTTCGCCATCCGCAATCGGGCGGGAGTTATCCGTCACTGCCGCACAGCTGGCGTTAGTTAAGCTGCAATGCCATGGCTCATAATGTAGATAAAAGCCGATGCCATCCGCTTCATACCAAAAGTCATCAAAGGGCAACTGCCATGCTGTCACCGCTTCACCAGTTGCGCTGGTCATGCCCTTGGCGACCAGAGTTTGATCAAACGCCGCAGCTTTAGCGCCGCTGTCAGCATTCTCTTTAATAAATGCAAAACCACCGAGCACAGTTTTACGGTAGTAGAACTCATGGGAATCTGGCACCCAACGTGCAGGAAACGCAATATCGCGCGTCAGCCCTTGCCAGTTCTTACGCAGATCAACACTGGCTTGCAACTGCGCAGCGGATATCGATGTATCAGTCTCCAGCGCCTTCACAGGAAAAGCTGCAGCAATAGCGACCGAAAAGAGTGTTTTGATACAACAAGTTAAAACAAGAGGCTGGAATAATTTCATCAATGTGTCACTGTCGTTATTTTGGGCAAGGCTGAGCAATACAGCACATTACTGGTGGATAGCTATACCTTTTCACAATCGCATAATTTATACAAAAGTTTAACCGTTTCGAAATATGACAGATGGGAGGTGAGTTGCGAGATTCGAGCGGTAAAGCTCAGCTTTTTTGACGGGCAGCTTTCGCCAAAATCGTGTCGAGTTTATTGGCGAATGCTTGGCGGTCGGCCTGACTCAAGGCTGGCGGCCCCCCCGATTCAATGCCACTGGCACGCAAGGTATCCATAAAGTCGCGCATCGTCAGACGAGATTTGATGTTGTCGTCAGTGTATTGCTCGCCTCGCGGTGTCAGTGCCAACGCGCCTTTGGCCAGCACATCGGCGGACAACGGAATATCACTGGTGATCACTAAGTCACCCGCTCGCGCCCGCGCCACAATTTCGTTATCGGCCACATCGAAGCCTTTCATCACCTGCAGCGTGCTGATGAACTTTGATTTTGGAATACGTAGCGGCTGGTTTGCCACTAGCGTCACCATCACTTGGCAGCGCTCGGCGGCGCGAAACAGCACTTCTTTAATCACCACCGGACACGCATCAGCATCTACCCAAATATGCATCGACTGATTTACTCCGCTAATGGAGGCACTAAGCCCCACAGTAATACGGCTGACACACAGGCAACTAACAACGCCAGCTTACTATACAGATTCGCTTTGGCTGGTACCTTTAGTGCAAAACGCACCCGCAGCAACATCACCAACATAGTAAAACCACTCATGTAAGCGAGTTCGACTAAGTTAGCCAACGATTTACCGCGCATATCAACGGCAGACATCAAAGCCCAGATCAGGAATGGCACAAATAGTAAGCCCCAATCCCAAACAAACAGTTCAGCACGGCGCTGATTACGCCACCAAATAGCCAAGCCAACAATGGCGGTGGGCAACCCAAAAAAGGGATACCAAACAAATAATGCGTTGAGATGATCCATGAAATATACAACTCAGAAAAACGGCGGCGGATATTGTGACCTAATCTGCCCTGAATTCCTATTGTTGGCAGGAGTTGTGTGTCACGCCTCAACAGCAAGAGCTGGGTTCATCGACAGCAAACACCGAAAATCGCTACTTACCAAGGCTCTGCTAAACTGATGAATTGTAGTAGGAAGGTGCCGACGATTCAGCCAAGCTGAACTGAGTTACGCACTAGCATACACTGTGCTAATTCTCGTATACCAATGCAGATATCATCGAAAAAATACATCTATTACTTCAATTTAATGCTGTTTTTTTACGGCTTAGTCGAAGGTATTATGCAGCCAACTTAATGTTACAGGATGTAATTCAATGACAACTCAACGTTCTTATACGGGTATTGCTAAGTTGCTTCACTGGACGATGGCAATCGATATTCTGGTCGCTATGGCGATTGGCGCTTATGCCGCATTATTTATGAGCTACGGTATTGATGCCGCTCATGATGCGGCCAAAGGTGAAATGATCACACTGCACAAACAGATTGCTACTGTCAGTATCTTTTTGATTGTGCTGCGTATCATCTGGCGTGCCACCCATCGCCCACCAGAATTGGTCGGTATGAGTAAATTTATGCAAAAAGCAGCGCACGGTGGTCACCACTTGCTGTATTTGCTGATGGTATTAGTCCCTATTTCAGGATGGGCATTTAGTTCAGCAGCGGGTTACCCCATCCCAGTAGCGGGCTTATTTACGCTGCCACCGCTGTTAGATAAATCACCAGAACTGCAACCTGTGTTTGCCAGCATCCATGAAGTATTAACTTATGGCTTGCTGGTGGTGATTGTCGGTCACGTGTTCTTTGCGCTGAAGCACTACTTCATCGACAAAGATAAAAGCCTGCAATCTATGCTACCCGGTAAAATCAAAGATTAATGCTTTGATAAACCAAAAGAACGCCAGCGCAAGCTGGCGTTCTTGTTTACGCCACAGCGCCAATACCAGCACAACAACCAGCAAAACCACGCGTAGCAAATGTTCATCCACCGCCAAAGCATCGAAACAAACAGCAACACTTGCAGGCGGTTCGCGGCTTTCATTCCATAGGCTACAGCGGTATTGTGTCTGCGCGACACAGATTGCTTCAGCAATCACTAAACTAACCAGCAAGTGCTATGCCTTGCATCAAAAATAGAGGCGTCAACGAACGCCCACTAGATAATAAAAATCAGGAGCCCCTGTGAAAAATGCTGCTATCGCACTGGCAGTAGGCGCAGCTTTGGCTGGCATACAGTTTTCTGCCAAAGCCGAGGTGCCTGCACCAGTTGATCAACCCTATCAAGGCAATATTCAACTGCATGTTGATGCCACCGATTTGTCTCATCGTATCTTCAACATTACTGAAGTTATTCCGGCAAAACCAGGACAAATGACCTTACTGTATCCATCATGGATCCCCGGTCACCACTCGCCTACTGGCCCGATTGATAAAGTCGCTGGTTTTGAATTTAAAGCTAACGGCAAAGTGCTCGCTTGGGAGCGTGATGCGGGCAATGTGAATGCGTTCCACATTGATGTGCCAAAAGGCGCTAACAAAGTTGACGTGAGCTTCAAATTCCTGTCGCCACAAAATCGTGGCCAAGGCCGCGTGGTGATGACGCCAGAAATGCTCAACCTGCAATGGAACACCGTCGCGCTCTACCCAGCTGGTTACTACACTCGCCAAATTCCGGTAGATTCTTGCGTTACCTTGCCAAAAGACTGGCATTACGCCACCGCGTTGGAAAACAAAAGCAGCAAAGGCAACAGCTACTGCTTTAAAACCATCGACTTTGAAAACTTGGTCGATTCCCCAATGTTTGCTGGTAAATACTACAAACGCGTAGATTTGAACCCAGGTGCGGACACGCCAGTTCACCTGAACGTGTTTGCCGACCGCGCGAAAGATCTCGACATCAGCGATGAAGGCTTAAAAGCTCACCGCGAGTTAGTGCAACAGATGTACAAACTCTACGGTGCGCACCATTACAACCACTATGACTTCCTGCTGGCGCTGACCGATAAACTCGGTGGCATCGGCTTGGAACATCACCGTTCAAGCGAGAACAGTGCTAAGCAAGATTACTTCACTAAGTGGGATAAATCTTGGTTAGGCCGCGACTTGCTGGCGCACGAATTTAACCACTCGTGGGATGGTAAATATCGCCGCCCAGCTGAGTTATGGACGCCGACCTACAACCAAGTGAAACGCGATATGGGCTTGTGGGTTTATGAAGGCCAGACCCAATTCTGGGGTTATATTGTTTCTGCTCGCTCAGGCCTGATGAGCCAAGATAACACCATGGACATGTTGGCACTGCTCGGGGCCACCTATGATAAAGGTCGCCCAGGCATGCAATGGCGTACTATTTTGGATACCACTAACGATCCAACCATCGCCCAACGTTCGCCGTTGGCATTCCGCAACTATCAAATGAGCGAAGACTACTATCAAGGTGGTCAGCTGATTTGGTACGCAGTGGATGCCAAACTGCGTAATCTGACCAACAACAAAGTATCAGTGAACGACTTTGCCAAAGCCTTCTTTGGTGTTCACCCAGGTGCGTGGGATATCAACACCTATACCTTTGATGATGTGGTCGCGACGTTGAACGGTCTGCAACAGTATGACTGGGCAACCTTTATCAACGCCCGCTTGAAAGGCCATGTGAATCTTTCTGATTCCCTGAAAGATCAAGGCTGGCAACTGGTGTACAACGACACGCCATCTGCCGCAGTTAAAGCGATGGAAGACCGTTATAAACGTGTCGACTTTACCTACTCGTTGGGTTTTAGCACCAACAAAAAAGGAGAACTGAGTGATGTGTTGTGGGATAGCCAAGCATTCAATGCGGGGTTATCACCAAGCATGACACTGATCGCGGTAAACGGCGAAAGCTACAAAGCGGAACTGCTGCAAGATGCGGTAACTGACGCGAAAGATAGCAAAGCACCAATTGAGTTGCTGGTAAAAGATTTCGATCAATACCGCACCATCAAAATCGATTATCACCAAGGGCTGAAATATCCGCATTTAGTGCGTATCGAACAACAGCCAGACTATCTATCTCAGATATTGAAGCCACTGTAATCGGTTAGCGCAATTGCGCAACTAAAGGAACCAGCGCTTCCACTGAATAAGCCCGCATTAAGCGGGCTTATTTTTTATCTCATCAGTCATTCGGTCACATGCCAGATGACCCGATTACGTCCTTGTTCCTTAGCACGATATAACGCTTCATCCGCTTGATTCACCCAATGCGCAAGTTTGCCTTGTTCACCCACCATCACTAATCCGGCACTAATGGTCATTTGCAATCGTTTTCCGTCAAGGTTAAATGCCAGTTGCTCAACCCCTTGACGGATACGTTCGGCTAATTCATTAGCTTTAACTTGCTCGCATTGAGCAAACAACATCACAAACTCCTCCCCGCCCCAGCGGCAGATAATATCGGACTCACGCACATGACGACGGCAGTGCTCAACCAATCGCATCAACATTTGATCACCCACTTCATGCCCATGACTATCGTTAATCTGCTTAAAATGATCGATATCAACCAGCATCAGCGCTATCGGTAACGAGTGACTATGTTTACGCATAGTGCTAAATATCGCCTCTCCAGCGCGACGATTACTCGCGCCAGTCAGTGGATCAAAACTGGCGGCGCGTGCAAGTCGACGCTGAAAACCACTTTGAGTGAGCAAACTGACCAGTAACACAATCGCCGTCACCACTAATGCGATACCGATATTGATGAGAAACTGCAAAAATAGTCGCGTTTGCGAGCTATTCTCGCGCTCTTCAACCACTATGTACCAACCGAACTCCTCAACCAAACGCATATGTAAATAGACTTTGCCTTCACTATCATAGAAGTGATAACTGTTGCTCTCTTGCTGAAATAGCTTTGGATAAATCTCACTTATCCCTTCTCGCTGTGCCAAGGAGCTCAGATGGCTCGCATGACTTTGCAGCACCACGGTGCCCTCAGCATCAACAAAGTAAATGGTGCGTTGATATTTCTGCTGATAGCGCGTAATCAGCTTACGCACTTCATTGACAGATAGACCGACACCAGTAATGCCAATTTGATTGCCATCGTAGTCATATACCAGATGATCAATATAGATATCGGTGCGCTCCGGATGGTCTGGGTCATGACCAATATCAACGCGATAATATTGTTCTGCAGGTAACTGTTTAACTTGCTGATACCAATCTTTATTACCTGGCAACTGTGTAACATCGAGCACACGATCGGGCAGAAAGTAGCGGTTGTCTTTTTCCAACACGAAGAAGCTCAAGAAGGTACCAAAACGCTTATTAATCTCGGTTAAATAACGTTGCATTGGTTCTGCTGCTGGCGTGGTTTGCAATGCCCAATCACGCACAAAAGTGTCGTGCGCCATTAAGCGAGCAATGAAGATCGGCGTCACTAAATCACGTTGGATCTGGGAATAGACATTATCACTGGTCAATGGCAGCGAATTTTTCTCTATCTGATGAGTGACTGCTGAAGTGGCCACTTGATAGCTGCTCCAGCTCATCACAAAAAACACCGCAAACAACACGCCACAAAACAGCAGCAAAGTTTTGAGCCGTTTCTGCGCTAACCATTTTTCTGTTGCAGGCATTCAACCTCTCCAACAATGAGCGAATAAGCGGGCTAACTTATTCAAATCGCGATTAGAGAAGTAAAGCACAAAATTTCGCTTTGAGTTCTTACGCTAAGCAAAATCATTTAAGACGGTTAAGCAGTAAAAAGCGCATTTACAACAGCTATTCCCAAGTCCATGATAGGCTCCTATTCCTACCGTTACTGAGTTGTACGGAGTACCTCGTTGTTTTCCCAACACACATTATTTTCTCGCTTTGGCATTGTCATCCAGTCCATTTCATTGTTTTTAGTTTTTGCCACCGCAAATGCGACAGTGCCGCTATATCCTGAGTGGCAACACAAGATTGGCTTTTCTCACGTCGGTATTTCCGTCATTTTTATCGCCTATCACATTGGTGTGATCTTCGCGTTATTGACTTTTCGTAAAGCGACGCAACCGCAGACGATTAAGAAATTATTATTAGTGGGTTTAGGCAGCGCAATGCTGGCGGCGATTGGTTTTGCCAGCGCAAATATCATTGAGTGGTTGGTTATTTCCCGCATGTTCGTCGGTATTGCCAGCGGCATTTTTGCCAGTTTGGGGGTGGCGCAAATTCTGCGGATTGGCAACTACCTCAATGTTAGCTACACGCCGCTGTTAGTCACCGTTGCCACAGTGCTTGGTTTTGGTGTCGGCCCGCTATATTCAGGTATTACCGCTGACTTATCGACACATCATTTGCTGATTATTTTCGGTCTATTTTTCGGCGCAATGTTGATATGTTCACTATTGATTGTGACGGCCAGCAGTGACGGTGTGGCTGCCAGTAGCGCTACCCAACCACCGGCACCGGTTAACCTTGCCAAAGCGTTAATGGTGACAGGCATGTTTGCCGGTCCGTTTGCACTTTCAGGCTTGTTCCTATCGTTAGGTCCATCAATGATTTCGCGTCTCATGGACAACGACAGCCGCGCACTAGCGGGCACAATTCCTTTTTTGCTGTTCGGCTTTGGTGTCTGTGTGCAATTTGTATTGAAAAAACTCAGTTATCGACGGATGGTCATCTACAGCCAGCTGCTTTCGTACGCGGGAGCCATCGTTATTATTGCCGCTGAATCGTTGCACAGTTTGGTGTTAATGATGCTGTCAGCGCTGCTTATCGGCAGTGGTCAAAGTTTGTCGCAATTAGCGGGATTAACCATGATTAAATTGTGGCGACCACTTGGTACGCTGGAAAAATCGAGCGGATTCCTGTTCTTTGGTGGATATGCGGTCGCGGCCTGCTCCATCATGATGTTGGGCGAAGTATCAGCTCACTTTGGTTTGATGTCAGCAACGATTGTGTTTCTGCTGATCTGCCTATCAATAATGACTATCGCCTTTGCTAGATTCATTCAAGACACTGCAAGAAATTCCGCGTGTTCTTTATAGTAAGTAAGGCTTTTAATCTTAGTTAGACCGATGTCGTTGGCAGCCTCTCACGCAATTTAGTAAACTGCCGCCAGCAGAAAAAACATAGGAATGTTTATGGCACAATTTGTCTACAGCATGCTGCGGGTGGGAAAAATCGTTCCCCCTAAAAAGCAAATTTTGAAAGATATTTCATTGAGCTTTTTCCCTGGCGCCAAGATTGGTGTATTGGGTCTAAACGGCTCAGGTAAATCCACCTTATTGCGCATTATGGCGGGTATCGACACCGAAATTGAAGGTGAAGCACGGCCAATGCCGGGGCTGAAAATCGGTTATCTGCCACAGGAGCCACAGCTTGATCCTGAGCAAACGGTGCGCGAAGCGATTGAAGAAGCCGTGGGTGAAGCCAAAGGCGCACTGACTCGTCTCGATGAAGTATACGCCGCCTATGCCGATCCTGATGCCGACTTTGACGCACTGGCCGCTGAACAAGCTAGGCTAGAAGCGATCATCCAAACCACTGACGCCCACAACCTTGACCACATTTTGGAACGCGCCGCCGATGCGCTGCGCCTGCCTGAATGGGATGCCAAAATTGGCGTATTGTCAGGGGGGGAACGCCGTCGTGTCGCACTGTGTCGTCTGCTGCTAGAAAAGCCAGAGATGCTGCTGCTCGACGAACCGACCAACCACTTGGATGCCGAATCGGTCGCTTGGCTGGAAAACTTCCTGCATGAATATTCAGGTACCGTAGTGGCAATTACCCACGACCGTTACTTCTTGGATAACGCAGCAGGCTGGATTTTGGAACTGGACCGCGGGGAAGGTATCCCGTGGGAAGGTAACTACTCGTCTTGGCTGGAGCAGAAAGACCAACGTCTGCAACACGAAGCTTCAACCGAAAGCGCGCGCCAGAAAACCATTGCGAAAGAGTTGGAATGGGTACGCCAAGGCAGCAAAGGCCGTCAGTCAAAAGGTAAAGCGCGTATGGCGCGTTTTGAAGAGCTGAGCAGCCAAGATTACCAACGCCGTAACGAGACGAACGAACTGTTCATTCCACCTGGCCCACGCTTGGGTGACAAGGTGATTGAAGTGCGTAACCTCACCAAGAGCTACGGTGACCGTGTACTGATTGATGATTTGAGCTTCTCAATCCCGAAAGGCGCTATCGTCGGGATTATCGGCCCCAACGGTGCGGGTAAATCCACCCTATTCCGCATGCTGACTGGTGCGGAGCAACCTGACAGCGGTGAAGTGGAAATCGGTGATACCGTACAAATCGCCTCGGTTGATCAGTTCCGTGACGAAATGGACGACAAAAAAAACGTATGGCAAGAGATCTCTGACGGCCAGGATATCATCCGTATTCATGGCACCGAAATTCCAAGCCGCGCTTATGTTGGCCGCTTTAACTTCCGCGGTGGCGATCAGCAAAAGATTATCGGCAGCTTGTCAGGCGGTGAACGTAACCGCGTGCACTTGGCTAAATTACTGCAATCTGGCGGTAACGTGTTGCTGCTTGACGAACCCACCAACGACCTCGACGTAGAAACCCTGCGGGCACTGGAAGAAGCGTTAGTGGAATTCCCTGGCTGCGCTATGGTGATCTCGCACGACCGTTGGTTTCTCGACCGTATCTGTACCCACATTCTGGATTACCGTGATGAAGGTAAAGTGAACTTCTACGAAGGTAACTACACCGAATACTCAACGTGGTTGAAAGAACATTACGGTGCCGATGTGATTGAACCGCACCGTTTGAAATACAAACGTATGTCGAAATAATGCACTGATGCAGCGGGAGCCTAAGCTCCCGTTTTTTTACCGCTGACACACCTTGGACGCTGCGCAGGGCGCGCCACTGCTAGCTTTTTCTACAAATGTAAATAAATGCAGTTTTGCAGAGTATTTATTTACACTTTTCCCACCTAAGTCACTTAGCTTTTAGCCGCCGCTTCCATAGAATAACGCCATCGATCCAGGGGAAGATCTCAAGACGGCATTTATGAAAAAACTCATCACCGCGCTAATCATTTGTGCGCTAGGCAGCGCCGCCATTTATTATCGAACGCTTCAACCCCCAGCCAGCAGCAATGCGCATGGGGCTGAAGAACGCACCATTCCAGTAGTGACCGATATAGTCAGCGAACATCCACTCTCAGCCGATCTGCGGTTGATCGGCAAACTGACTGCAGAGCACTCCGTATTTATTGCACCACAAGTCGCTGGCAAAATTGAAAAGATTGCCGTCCGCTCTAACGAGCAAGTCAAAGCTGGGCAGACCTTGATTGTGCTGGATGACGCCAAAGCCAAAGCCGCCGTTATGGAGGCCGAAGCATACTTAGCGGATGAAGCACGTAAACTGCGCGAATATGAAAAACTGGCACACAGTGATGCCATCACCCAAACAGAAATTGATGCCCAACACGCTAGCGTGGATATTGCCGCCGCGCGCTTAGCATCGGTAAAAGCCGATTTGGATTATCACTACATCAAAGCGCCATTTGACGGCGTGATCGGCTTAATCAGTTTCAGCCGCGGTAAAATGGTGTCGCAAGGCGATGAGTTACTGACCCTAGATGATCTCAGTGAGTTACGGGTCGATCTGCAAATCCCTGAATCGCGTTTATCTCAGCTCAACCTCGGTATGGAAGTCGCCGCCGAAAGTGCCGCATGGCCGCTCGAAAACTTTGCTGGCAAAGTCACCGCCATCGATCCACGCATCAACGAAGAAACACTCAACGTGCGCACCCGCGTGAAATTTCGCAATCTGAGCCACAAGCTGCGGCCAGGCATGATGCTCAACACCACCATTCAATTTCCACCAGTGTCGATGCCCGTCATTCCAGTACAAGCCTTGGAATACTCAGGCACCAAACGTTACGTCTACAAGTTGGATGGCAAAAATATTGCTCATCGTACTGAAGTACACCTTGGCACCCGAGTGAACAACGAAGTGTTGATCACCGACGGCGTGCAGGTCGGCGACACCGTTGTGGTGCAAGGGCTAGTGAACATTCGCGATGGTATGCAAGTGAAACCACTGAAACCCACCAAGCCAGTCACCGAAACCGGTAAAACTGAAGCGCAGGAGCCAAGCGATGTTGCTGTCTGATGTTTCAGTAAAACGGCCGATTGTGGCCATTGTGCTTAGTTTGCTGTTGTGTGTCTTTGGTATCGTATCGTTTAGTAAATTATCAGTGCGCGAGATGCCAGATGTGGAAAATCCGGTGGTCAGTATCCGTACCTCCTACAGCGGCGCATCAGCGGCGATTATGGAGAGCCAAGTTACTAAAAATATTGAAGATCAATTAACAGGTATCAGCGGTATCGACCAAATCACCTCTACCAGCCGTAATGGTTCCTCCCGTATCACAGTGAACTTCAAAATTGGCTGGGACATCATGGAAGGCGTCAGTGACGTGCGCGATGCGGTTTCACGCGCGCAACGGCGATTGCCTGAAGAAGCCGATGAGCCCATTGTGTATAAAGATAATGGCTCTGGCCGCCCTGCTATCTATATCCGCTTACGCTCCAGCGAGATGGATCGAACCCAACTCACCGACTATTCGCGCCGCGTATTGGAAGATAAGTTTAACCTGATCAGCGGGGTAAGCTCGATCAACATCTCTGGCGGTTTAACGCAGGTGATGTACATCAAACTCAAACCAGAAGAGATGGCGGGTCGCCAAATCACCGTGAGTGATGTGATCACCGCACTCAACAATGAAAACTTAGAATCGCCCGGCGGCCAAATCCGTAACGATGCCACCACCATGACAGTGCGTACCGCGCGGCTATATATGCAGCCGGATGATTTTGATTATCTGCAAGTGCGCAGTTCAAGCGACGGTTCACCGGTATATCTGAAAGATATCGCCCAAGTGTACATTGGCGCCGAAAACGAAAACTCCACCTACCGCAGCAACGGTGTATCCAACGTGAGCTTAGGGATTGTGCCGCAATCCGATGCTAACCCGCTAGAAGTCGCCAAAGGCGTGCGCGCTCAAGTGGAAGCGATGCAAAAGTTTTTGCCTAAGGGCACTAGCTTAGCTATCGACTACGACTCCACCATTTTTATCGACCAAGCGATTGATGAGGTGTACAGCACGCTATATGTCACCGGCATTCTGGTTATATTGGTGCTGTACGTATTTATTGGCCAAGCTCGCGCCACATTGATCCCCGCGGTCACGGTACCGGTATCGCTAATCTCCGCCTTTATGGCGGCCTACTTCTTTGGTTTCTCAATCAACTTGCTCACCTTGATGGCACTGATCCTCGCCATCGGTTTGGTGGTGGATGACGCCATTGTGGTGGTAGAAAACATCTTCCACCATATCGAGCAAGGAGAATCCCCCTTAGTCGCTGCCTATAAAGGCACGCGCGAAGTGGGGTTTGCCGTTATCGCCACGACGGCTGTATTGGTGATGGTGTTTCTACCTATCTCGTTTATGGAAGGCATGGTCGGGCTGCTGTTTACAGAGTTCTCGGTATTGCTGGCAGTATCGGTGATTTTCTCCTCGATTGTGGCACTGACGCTGACCCCAGTATTGGGCAGCAAGCTCTTGAAACCACATCAGCAACACAGCGCCCTCAATCGCCTATTGGATAACCTGTTTAGCCGTTTAGAGCGCCACTATCGCCGCGGGGTGCAGTATTGTGTGAAACACAAATTTGTTGCACCGATAGTCATCGTCGCCTGTATCGGCGGTAGCTTTTCATTGATGAATAACGTGCCAGCACAGTTGGCACCGCCGGAAGACCGTGGGGTGATCTACGCCTTTATCAAGGGCGCCGAAGGCACCAGTTACAACCGTATGTCAGCCAACATGGACATCATCCAACAACGGTTAATGCCGATGCTGGGTAAAGGAGTATTACGCTCATTCAGCTTAGAAACGCCAGCCTTTGGTGGTGCGGCGGGTGACCAAACCGGCTTCATCATTATGCGTTTAGAAGATTGGAAAGTACGCACGGTCTCCGCAGCGCAAGCCTTGACGCAAATAACCCAAGCGTTAAAAGATATTCCTGACGTGATGGTACGCCCGATGTTGCCCGGCTTTCGCGGTAGCTCAAGTGAATCGGTACAGTTTGTCATCGGTGGCTCGGACTATCGTGAGCTATTTAAGTGGGCGCAGTTGCTACAAACAGCAGCTAATCAGAGCGGTATCATCACTGGCGCGGATCTCGACTATGCCGAAACAACGCCGGAATTGATGGTTCGAATTAACCGCGAGCGTGCCGCAGAACTGGGCGTAAGCGTGGCCGATATCGCCAATACCTTGGAAGTGATGTTGGGCGGTCGCCGTCAAACCACGTATGTAGAACGTGGCGAAGAGTACGATGTGTATCTACGTGGTGATGAAGAACACTTCAACAGCATGACCGATATGAGCCAGATCTATGTGCGTACTCGCAGCGGCTCGTTAGTGACATTGGACTCAGTAGCGCAAATCCGTGAAGAAGCCTCAGCACAGCGTCTAGCACACACCGATAAGAAGAAATCGATCACACTCGCCGCCAACGTGGCCGATGGGCACACCTTAGGCGAAGCGCTCAATTTCTTGGATAACTTGGTGATTGAAAAACTGCCGGGTGATATTAGCGTGAGCTACTCGGGTGAGTCCAAAGACTACAAAGAAAACCAAAGCAGCATTTTCATTGTGTTTGGCTTGGCCCTGCTAGTGGCTTATCTGGTACTGGCGGCGCAGTTTGAGAGCTTTATTAACCCATTGGTGGTGATGTTTACGGTACCTATGGGGGTATTTGGTGGTTTCTTGGGCTTATGGTTTACCCACCAAGGCATGAACATCTACAGCCAGATTGGCATGATCATGCTCATTGGTATGGTCACCAAAAACGGCATTTTGATTGTAGAGTTTGCTAACCAGCTGCGTGACCGCGGTTTGCCATTTGAACAAGCGATTGTTGATGCATCAGCCCGACGACTACGCCCGATTCTGATGACCGCCTTCACCACTCTGGTAGGCGCAATTCCGCTGATCCTATCAACCGGAGCAGGTGCAGAAAGCCGTATTGCGGTAGGTACTGTGGTGTTCTTTGGTATGGCGTTTGCTACAGTGATTACCCTGTTTGTCATTCCTGCGATGTATCACCTATTATCCTACAACACGAAATCGCCAGGTTGGGTGGAGCAGCAGTTGCAACAAGCGTTGGTAGAACAAAAGCCACCTGCCACTACCGCGAACGAGTCATAACGCGATTGTTTGCCAAAAGGAAAAGGGATGCCGTTAGGCATCCCTTTTTTCACTCAGGGTAAAAACCGACAATCTAGCCGGGAAGGTGTTGGCTACTCAATGGCAACCAACCGAATGTGGCGCCAATAGCCTGTAACCCTGACACTTGAGTTACAAACGTCACCAACATTCTGCGATATCAAAGCTCGTCCAAGTCACCTCAATATCATTGGCAAAGATTATACGCATAACAAAACAGTTATGTATAGTGTTATTCAGTAATATGTAGATAAAGTCATATAATATTGCCACTCAGCTGACCAGCTTGCGGATATCTGGGGATTTACGCACACTAATTGTTGATGGATTTTGGCTAGTTAGCGGGAAAACAGCAAAAAATGGCAAGCACTTATCGGAGCAGACTAGTCAGATGGCAATATTAAATCACCGTCCATATTTGAGAACAGGTGCAATTCTCTAGCATGGTAAACTAATTCAGCGGCACGCATCGGTTGCGAATAAATGAGTCCTTGGATCACATCCGCCCCCAATTTTACCAAGAGCTCACGCTGCTCAGCAGTTTCTACCCCTTCAACAGTAACGCTAAAGCCCAACTGATGTGACAGTTGAATACTACAGCGCAGGATTTTCAACGCGTTGGAGTTGGTGGTAAACAAGCCATCGAGAAACGCTTTGTCGATCTTGATTTCGTCTACAGGTAAGTCTTTGAGATAGGCCAATGAGGAGTGGCCGGTACCAAAATCATCAATAGCGACTTTAATCCCCAACGCTCGCAGCTCGCGTAACTTCTGCTGAGTATCGGCCAGATTAGCCACTAAGGTGCGTTCTGTCAGTTCTAGCGCCAGTAAGCGGGCATCCACTTGGTACTCGGCTAACTTAGCAGAGATTTTACTCACTACGTCCTGCTCAAAATCGCTGCTACTGAGATTGATTGCCACGGGTAGATGCACACCTTGCTGTTGCCAACGTGCCAACTGGGCGACCGCGCCATCTAACACCCAATCACTGACCAAGCCCAACATACCGGCACATTCGGCCAACGGAATAAATTCCGCGGGCGAGATGTGCCCGAGTTGCGGATGTTCCCAACGCATTAACGCTTCGGCTTGCACACATTGGCCACCAGCCAATGCCTGCTTTGGCTGGTAAACCAGATAGAGTTGTTGTTGCTGCAACGCTTTCGGCAAACTGTTAATTATGCTCATCTCGCGCTGATTGGCTTGATCATCCCCTTGCTGATAGTAAGCAATAAAAGGTGGTTGGATAGCCTTCTTCAGTGCCAAATCGACGCGCCGCAGCATCTGCGAAACATCGGCATGGTCGGTCGCTAATTGCAGCACGCCAATTTTTACTTTTAAACCGATAGGCGCGTTACCAACTAAATAAGGTTGTTGCACCAATTGCTGCAACGCCAATAGCTGCGGTTGTGCCACTTCACTTCCAAAAAACAGCAGAAACTCATCGCCATCCATACGGGCGATAAACCGCGGTTGCGGCGTAAACTGCCGTAGGCGCAGTGCCACCGCTTGTAGCACTTTGTCACCGGTATGAAAGCCAAACAGATCATTGACGAACCGAAACTGCTCAATATTAAGCAGCACCAGCGCGCCTTGGGTGAGCGGCATTAACGGCACTAAAGTCTTTTTAAGGCTGGCACGATTAGGTAAGCCCGTGAGGGGATCACGGCCAATATTGGCTGGCAGTTGGCGTAATAACGCTTTAAATGCGGTGTACAACGGCAGCATCAGCGCGGGCACATCGGCAAAGTCGAGTGACAGCGTCTGCTCGGTTTGTTCACGTAAATTATTGGCGAGGCGGTTGATAAAGCGCTTAAGCCGGTAATGTCGCCAAAGGCTTATGGCGGTTACCATGCTCAATAGCACTACCGCGCTAATTAGCAGGTATATCATCTATCCCTCAAAGCGACTCAAACCAACACCGGCGCTATTCTATTGCTGCAAATAGCGACAACACTTAATTGCTGCACTTTGCTTAGCCAAACGCAGCAATCAATTACCCCTTACAGCATAACGACTATTAAGATTAATGGTAGCTAGCTTTAATCGAATGATATTGCTCAAGGAATTGCTCATTGGCGAGATCATCAGGCGTCACCGGTAATCCTTTACTGACGAACACATCCAAGCGTTGCTCCAGTTCATTGCCCGCACGCAGCTCTCCGGCATAGAACGCAGCAGCACGGATAAAGTCGAGATAGGTGACATGGTCTGGTAGATAGTGCAAGTCAGCCCAACGTTCCACCACTTCGGTAACTTCTGGTGCAAAATCCCAACTGTTGAGTACCGCACGACCGATCGGCCCCTGCAGTTTTCTTACTAGCGCACGCAACTGCTCAACGCTAGAAAACAATTCAGGATGCGACTCCGCCTCAGTTAACACTGGCAGCGCACCAATATTGTGAACCAATCCAGCCAGCGTCAGCGTATCGTAGTTCAGCGGCGACTTGGGATGCTGCACTTTATACATCTGCAACATCGCGCAGGCGGCGGAGGTCACCTCAATTGAGGTGGTCCACACTTCGTCCATCACTTCCCATACCATCTCGTTGGTAGAAATGAACAGCTGTTCCATCGCGATAGACGTCACAATGGACTTAATTTGCGTTAAGCCAATACGGGTGACCGCGTTATTGATATTTTCCGCTTTGACACCGCGGCTATATAACGCGCTGTTAGCGACTTTAATCAGACGCGCAGAAATCGCCGCATCCTGACCAATAACTTCAGCCACCTCTTTGAGACCGGAATTTGATTGTCCGACAACTTCTTGTACGCGAATTGCCACTTCCGGCAGGGTTGGTAAAACCAGCGTATCGCTTTTTAATTTTTTAAGCAGACCGACCAACAGCTGGTGTTCAGTAGACATGCACGCCCCAATTGTTAGCTAGGGGCTGCTGAAAAAAATCAACAATAGTCAGCAGCCTCTAAATGTTAAAATGAGTTTATCAAGTATATCAGTTCTAAAAAGAATCAACGGAAAGATAATCCAATCACCGTTCGAATCCAACCATAATTATTAAGGATTTGAACCACCTCTAGCTTTGTCTCGCTAATGAATGACCAGCAGCAGTAAAAGTGATGCTCACGCCATCTATTAACATTACTGCAAGCAAACTGACGGACAACAGCCAGCAAAACTATGCCCTAGTAACCGCCAGCTATAAACCAGACTAATTTAATCAACTTTTTGATTTGCATCACTTGACCAATGTTCAGTAAAATGCCGCGCCTGCGGTGCTAAGCACTAAAACTGACATGTCGTCGCTGCCTAATTCACATCATTGAGAGAGTGTTATGTTCAAACCTGAGCTGTTGTCCCCTGCTGGGACCTTAAAAAATATGCGCTATGCCTTTGCTTACGGTGCCGATGCGGTTTATGCCGGTCAGCCGCGCTACAGCTTGCGGGTACGTAACAACGATTTCAAAATGGAAAACTTGGCCGCGGGCATTGAAGAAGCGCACCAACTGGGCAAAAAGCTCTATGTGGTAAGCAACATTGCTCCACACAACGCTAAGCTGAAAACTTATATTAAAGATATGGAACCTGTGGTGAACATGAAGCCAGATGCGCTGATCATGTCTGACCCAGGTTTGATCATGATGGTGCGTGAAGCCTTCCCCGAACAAGTGGTGCACCTGTCTGTACAAGCTAACGCCATTAACTGGGCGTCAGTGAAATTCTGGGAATCTCAAGGCATCAAACGCGTCATTTTGTCACGCGAACTATCGTTAGATGAGATCGAAGAGATCCGTCAACGCTGCCCTGACATTGAGCTGGAAGTGTTCGTTCACGGCGCACTGTGTATGGCCTATTCCGGTCGTTGCCTGCTGTCTGGTTACATCAACAAACGTGACCCGAACCAAGGCACCTGCACCAACGCATGCCGTTGGAAGTACGATGTACACGAAGCCAAAGAAAACGAAACTGGCGACATCATCGCCGCCAACCCAGTGCAGATTGAACAGCCACAACCGACTCTTGGTGAAGGCTCGGCCACTGACCGCATCTTCCTGCTGCAAGAAGGCAACCGCCCCGGCGAATACATGCCGGCGTTTGAAGATGAGCATGGCACTTACATCATGAACTCTAAAGATCTGCGTGCGATTCAACACGTTGAGCGTTTAGCGAAAATGGGCGTAAATTCATTAAAGATTGAAGGCCGTACCAAATCTTTCTACTACGTGGCTCGTACCGCGCAGCTGTATCGTAAAGCGATTGATGACGCGGCCTCTGGCCGTGGCTTTGACCCGAACCTGATGTTGCAATTAGAAGGTTTGGCACACCGTGGTTACACTGAAGGATTCCTGCGTCGTCACGTCCATGACGAATACCAAAACTATGATTACGGCTATTCTGTAAGTGATAGCCAACAGTTCTGTGGTGAGCTGACTGGCAAACGAAACGCGGCAGGCATGGCAGAAATCGACGTGAAAAACAAATTCAGTGTCGGTGATAGCGTTGAATTGATGACCCCGCAAGGCAACATCAGCTTGACCATCGAAACACTGGAAAACCGCAAAGGTGAACAGATTGATTGTGGCCCAGGTAACGGCCATACCGTCTATCTGCCAGTACCTGCAGAAGTCGATTTAACCCACGCAATTTTGCTGCGTAACCTGACTGAAGGTCAGGATACCCGTAATCCACATCAGGTAGGCTGAGACTCAGTAAATGGCGCTGTTAATCGACGATAGCTGCATCAATTGCGACATGTGTGAGCCTGAGTGTCCTAATCAGGCAATCAGCATGGGCGAAGAGATCTATGAGATAGATCCTGAACGCTGTACTGAATGTGTCGGCCACTACGACAAGCCAACATGTGTGTCGGTGTGTCCTATCGACTGTATCGACAATGATCCACAGCAAGTCGAATCGCAAGACGAATTGCTGATAAAATACGCCAAACTGACGGGTCGGTTGTAAACCTGCAACACGGCCACAAGTCACTAAGGAGACCAACATGAGTAAGCTAGTGCCACTGTTTGCCTTATTAGTACTGAGTGGCTGTGCCGATTTAAAACATGCCGGACAAGACATCGGCCATGCGACCAAAAAGACGACGACCGCTATTGGTCACGCGACACGTGATGCTACGCGCGAGATTGGTCATGCATCGCGCGATGCGGTGAAATCCGTCAAAGAGGAGCTGAACGACTAACCTCGGTCGCTCATCAACACAAAAAAAGCCATCGTTCATCGATGGCTTTTTTAATTGCTTCCGCAAATGACTATTTGGGTTGTGCTGCGAAAAACTGCTTCACTGCCGCAATCACTTTAGTTACATCGGCTACTGTCACGCCATGGTGTAGCACTAAGCGCAACCGTTTAGCAGCGGAGATACGGATCCCCTGCTCGGCTAAAGTTTCTACCAATAGCTGAGGCACCAATGCTGCTGGCAAATCTGCAAATACCATATTGGTATGTACTTCAACACTGCCCGCCAGCTCATCAATATCGGCTAAACCCGCTGCCAACGTTTGCGCATTGGCGTGGTCATCAGCCAAACGTTCAACTTGCTGCGTTAGGGCAATCTCGGCCGCAGCAGCCAAAATCCCCGCTTGGCGCATACCGCCACCCAGCATTTTGCGCCAGCGACGCGCCCGCGCGATAAAGTGTTCATCGCCCAACAACAGTGAGCCGACTGGCGCGCACAGTCCTTTAGAGAGACACACAGAAACTGAGTCAAAATGCTGGGCGATATCAGCAATTTTGATGCCTTGCGCTACCGCCGCATTGGCAATACGCGCGCCGTCTAAATGAATTTTTAAGCCATGGTAAAACGCCAACTGCTGCGCTTCAGCCAAATAATGCTGTGGCAACACTTTGCCACCAATGGTGTTTTCTAGGCTGAGCAATTTAGTGCGGGCAAAGTGGATATCGTCAGGCTTAATCGCCGCAACGACATCGGAAAGTGCAATCGTACCGTCCGGTTGATTGGTGAGCGGCTGAGGTTGAATACTGCCAAGCACTGAAGCACCACCCGCTTCAAACTTATAGTTGTGCGCTTGTTGACCACAAATGTACTCGTCACCACGTCCGCAGTGTGACATCAAAGCCAATAAGTTGGCTTGCGTGCCAGAGCTGGTAAACAGCGCATCCTCAAACCCCAACGTCTCAGCAGCGAGCTGCTGCAGTCGGTTCACACTCGGATCATCACCGTAAACATCGTCGCCAACTTCTGCGGCGGCCATGGCTTTACGCATGTCACTGGTAGGTTGGGTAACGGTATCACTTCTTAAATCAATCATTTCAATTAACTAATGCGGCCGAAAAACGTCACTCTACCGTGCTGCCAAGCAACTGTACAGTCGAGGGCTACGTTTCAGCAATACACCTTGCTTTGTTGCTATTTCCACCATGAGTCGACATGGGCCAATGTTGCATTAGATTTTCTTATCTAAAAATAAGAACTTTTCATTGTTCATTTAGCCTAGATTGCGCCAAAATGCGCTCCCTTTATTTTCGCGGATTGATGCAATGCAAGAGACGCAATTTGTCATGGTGTTATGGTTTGTCGGCATTATCGCAGAAGCGATGACAGGCGCCCTCGCCGCTGGCCGTAAACGCATGGATCTGTTTGGTGTCATGATTGTTGGCTGCGCTACCGCGATTGGCGGCGGTACCTTACGTGACGTATTGCTGGGCAACTATCCACTTATCTGGATCGAGAACTCCCACTTTCTGTTAGCCATTATTGTGGCATCATTAGTGACCGTGGTCGTGGCACCGCTGATGCGTTATCTGGCAAGACTGTTCCTGACCATTGATGCACTGGGGCTAGCGGTATTTTCAGTAATTGGCGCACAAAAAACCTTAGCTTTAGGTTTTAGCCCTTCAGTCGCCATTGTGATGGGGGTCATTACTGGCGTATTTGGTGGGGTAATTCGCGATATTTTATGTAATGAGATACCGCTAATCTTCCATAAGGAATTGTATGGCATTGTCTCCATTGTTACGGCAAGCTGCTATGTCATTTTACAGATGGCCGATGCCAATCCGTGGATCAGCTTAGGTGTGAGCCTGTGGCTCGGCTTTAGCTTGCGCTTATTGGCGATTCGCTTTAGCTGGTCGGCACCGACGTTTTACTATTTTGATAAAGCGCATTAGCACACGAACCATGCCCATAAAAAAGCGCCTCTTAAGGCGCTTTTTTGGTTTCAGAAGCATTTACTGGCTAATCTTCTTCAGCTCAGCCAACGCTTTATCATAATCTGGATGGTGTGACACATCAGATACCAACTCTTGGTATTGGATCTTGCCTTCGCTATCGATAATGAAGATAGCACGCGCTAATAAGCCCATATTCGGGATCATCAAACCATATTGCGCGGCAAAATCACGCCAAACGGAATCAGATAGCACTTTGATTTTGTCTACGTTTTCCACTTTGCAAAAACGTTTCTGGGCAAAGGGCAAGTCTTCACTGATTGTCAGCATCACCACGTTACTGTCAAAGTTAGCCACTTCTTTGTTGAAGCGCTTAGTTTGCAACGCACATACGCCGGTGTCTAAGCTAGGCACGGCACTGATCAGTACCGTTTTGCCTTTAAAGTCTGCCAGCGAGACTGGGGTAAACTTATCATCAACCACTTTAAAGGTTGGAGCGGGTTGACCGACATGGGGTAAGTCACCCGCTAGCGTGACCGATTTGCCGCCCATGGTCACTTCCGCTGCCATGGCTGACGTTGCCAATAGTGCCGCAAAAATCAAACTACTACTTTGCCAAACTTTTTTCATAAAACGCTCCCTTGAGGCAGCCAACTAACACTGACCGCCGTGAAAAATTAGTGAGTTTGCGCCGCAGGTATCTCTTTGACATGAACATCCATCTGCGGATATGGGATACCAATACCATGCTCATCAAAGGTCAATTTAATGGTCTCGAGCAATGCAAAACGTGTTGTCAAAAAGTCAGCCGAGTTGACCCAAGGACGCACCACAAAATTGATAGATGAATCAGCAAGGTCGTTTAACCCTACAGTGTATGCAGGGTCTTTCAACACCTTGTCATTGTTTTCGAGGATTTCAATCAGCAGTTGCTTGGCTTTCTTGATATCCGCATCGTAAGACACCCCAATAACCAGATCCAAGCGACGTGTGCTCATCATGGAATAGTTGGTGATGCTGCCGTTCATCAGTGATGAATTAGGCAAAGTGATAACTTTGTTATCTGGAGTTTTGAGGCGAGTAGCAAAAATAGTGATTTCATCTACGACACCAGCAACACCGCCCGCTTCAATATAATCGCCCGCACGACAAGGACGGAAAGTGACCAGCAGTACGCCAGAAGCAAAGTTAGACAGTGAGCCTTGCAGCGCCAAACCTACCGCTAAACCCGCGGCACCGAGAATCGCTACCAGCGATGCGGTTTGAATACCGAGCTGCCCCAAGGTTGCGATCACCGTAAAGGTGAACACTACCGCCCAAGCAAGATTACCGACAAAAAACGATACTGTCTTATCCACTTTGCGACTTAACACATTGCCCGTCACTCGCTTAGCCAATGACGCGAGATATTTACCTATGTAGAAAATGACAATGGCAAAGATGGCTTTGACACCATAAGCCATCACCAAATCAGGTAGGTGTTCCATAAAACTCTTTAGGTTTTCCATTCACATGCTCCTATATGAACCTTGCTCTCATCCACGTTGAATCTGTATTGAAGCGCTACTACAGGCAAACACCCGAGTTAACTTACCGCTTAGGCGATAAAAATTCACTCCAAAAGTCTCACCATGGTGTGATGTATTATAGTTATCCGCTATTAAAACCTAGTTTGCGATGATTAAATACGGAGTATTTGTATGGATATCAATAAAAAGGCTGGCAAATCACTGCCAGCCTTCGTTATCAAAGGGTTGTGCTATTTTGCTTTAGGCGGGAAGTTTTCTAACACGGCCTTAGCCGCTTGATTCACTTTATTGATGCGCTGTTCAGGCGTTTTGTATTCACGTACCACATTCTTAGCAGTACCACGCCATACTAATTGGCTCGATTTGGCATCAATTAAATCCAACACTAAGCTACCCACGTCGTACTCGCGTACTTGTGAGTACGAGTTGCTAGCGCCCCACCATCCACGATACCCGTAGGGGCCATAACCCATACCAGCATTGAATGTATCAACAGTGGCTCGCTTATCAATTTTGGTTAAATAGTTCACCAGCAATTGCGCTTCCTCTGGTGCGACTTTAACAAAGCCTTTTGCAGCTAACTCGTTATCGACGGCGTTATGTACGCGCTGAGACAGTAATCCATCATGTTGGTACTCTTCAGCTGACACTTTGTCATCAACCCAAGCATAGGTTTTATACTGCGAAAAATTGGCGGCGGGATCATAATCCCAGCCAGTATTGACCGATGCACATCCGGCCAAAACTAACGCTACGGCGGCTAACATTAGATATTTCATAAAAATCACCTAGTTGCTTTGATCGTCTATTGCGTAACCACACCAGCTTACCGCCAGCGCTACCAATCTACAACTGCAATTAAGTATCGAATAATTTCAGATTACCCATTGCATTTTTTATTTTTTAAATGATAATGATTATCATTAATTATGAAGCGTAAGGGAGTGCTGACTCATGGCATGGATTGTTAGCATGGTAATTATCGCTAGTCTGATGTTTCTGTTCACGCCGCAGCGCGCAACTCGCGAATCTGAGTCACGCGTTGCGGGGCTGAACGCCACCAACCAGCCCAAACTATTGATGATACTTCCCTTGCTGGTGATGACTTGGGTGGCAGTGAAAGCGTTTTCAATGCCCTTATCCTTTTTCAGCTTGGCCATGATCAGCTTTGCGGCAACGCCGATGGTGTTATTGATCCCCAAATGGCGTAACGCCCTACCGCCGCTGGCATTACTATCGCTAGTCAGCGTGATTCTCGGCATTGTGCTCAACTAAACAGCCGTACCTTCTTTCATCTTACTCCCTGCACCCTTGAGATGACTGCGCCGCTTCAATTGAAGCGGTTTTTTTATGCCTGTCAAAATCGGTTCATAGACTGCGGTTAAACATAGAAATCTGTTAAAATCGACGCATTATACGCAAAAATTGAGTATGTCATGAAGATAGATCCCAATGTGTTGCTGGTGTATAGCACAGATAAAGGCCGCATTGAGCAACCTCAAACGCCCGAGGAAGTGCCACAAGGTGATGGCGTTGTACGTATCCATCGCGACAGTAAAGGCCGTAAAGGCAAAGGGGTTTCGGTCATCACCGGTTTAGGGCTAAATGCCGATGAACTCAAACCGCTAGCGCAAAAGCTGAAAAAACAGTGTGGTTGTGGCGGCACGGTAAAAGACTTTACTATCGAAGTTCAAACCGATAATCGCGAACAACTAAAAGCCCTGTTAGAAAAGCTCGGCTATCAGGTAAAGCTTGCTGGCGGTTAGTCGCCAACTTTTAGGAGCTGTTAAATGGAAAGTTTGCAGAATCACTTTTTAATTGCCATGCCATCGTTGAACGACTCTTTTTTTGAGCGCTCACTCATCTACATTTGTGAACATGATGAGAAAGGCGCAATGGGAATTATGGTTAACCGTCCCATTGGTATTGATGTCGAAGAGTTATTGGCGCAACTAGAGTTTACTGACGAACAACAGTTGGCCGCCTCAGCCGACCAACAAGTGTTAGTCGGTGGTCCAGTGAATCCAGAACGCGGCTTTGTATTGCACACCACACAAGCTAACTGGGCTAACAGCAGTAAGATTTCTGACGACATTATGCTAACCACTTCGCGGGATGTGCTAGCGGCAATCGGCACCAACAAAGCCCCCAAACACTGTCTTGTGGTATTAGGTTATGCGGGTTGGAGTCGCAATCAGCTAGAAAAAGAGCTGGCTGAAAACTCGTGGCTCACGATTCCAGCCACCCCAGAGCTGCTGTTTGATACGCCCTATGATGAACGTTGGGAAGCAGCCACCAAATCCCTCGGGTTTGATCTTTGGCAGATGTCGACCGATATTGGTCACGCCTAATCGCACTTGTTAAAACGCGCTGTTGTAAGGAATGTGAGCGAATGTCGACCAACACCATTTTAGGGTTTGATTTTGGCACCAAAAGTATCGGTGTCGCCGTTGGACAAGCAATTACCGGCAATGCTCAACCACTAAAGGCGATTAAAGCCACTGATGGCACTCCAGACTGGTCACTGATTGAAGCGTTGTTAAAAGAGTGGCAACCGGAACTCGTGGTCGTTGGTCTACCGCTCAATATGGACGGTACCGAACAAGAGATGACCCAGCGGGCACGTAAATTTGCCAATCGCATCCACGGTCGCTTTGGTGTGCCTATTACCACACAAGATGAACGACTAACAACGGCTGATGCCAAGTCGCGCCTGTTCGAATATGGTGGCTATAAAGCATTGTCTAAAGGTCAGATCGATTCCGTATCAGCGGTACTGATTGTTGAGAGCTACTTCGAAAATCAACTTTTTAGCGAATAACCTCCATCTCCCCGTTTAATTAAAAATCTAACTTTCAAGAAGTTATTCAATTTTTCTTTTAACTGCCGATAATGAAATATCACCACTAGGGACTAAACTTAATTTTAGTCCCTATATTTCAGCTATATCGGAGCATTGTTCATGAGACAAATCGGATTAAAAAAAGCGCTGATGTTTTCCATTATGCTTTTAGTCGCAGTGTCCGTTGCGGTTTCTAGCGTTATTCTCTATTTGCAGCAGAAATCTTCGTTAACCACAGCCATCATCAACCAAAGCAGTAATTACGTTGATGGCCGCGCCGAAGTGATTGAGGCGATGATTAATGAAAAGGTCAACGGCATCCGCAAGATTTCCCAGCAATACAAAGACCAAGCGCTCAGCGGCACTCCCGATGAAATCATTGAGTTAACTAAGCTAGTTGCCAATGCGATGAACTCCAGCAGTACCGTGATTGCCTTTGATAATGGCGACGGCTATTGGAACCAAGCTACCCCCAGTTGGCCCAACCATAAATATAACGGCAATGTCACCGAACGGCCTTGGTACCAAAGTGCCATGAGAGCCACCGATGTGACAGTCACCGAGCCCTACCAAGGCACTGACGGCGCCTATTGGGTCACCATTGTTAATCGCATCAAAGGTGGGGCAATTTCAGTTGACTTAGAACTGTCCTTCTTAAACAAGTTAGTCACCCCATCGGCCGATATGCCGGGAGCTGTGGCGATTATTCTTAACCATGACACCACCTTGCTAGCCTCCTCCTCTGATGCCATTAAAACGGGTCAGAAAGCCGACCAGTACGCATGGTTCAAACAAACCGTAAATAGCGTGGTTAATAGCGACTCTACCATGGCGGACTACAGCTTGAATGGTGAAGAAAAAACCATGTTTTCCCATCGCATTAGCGTAGGTGATAAATACTGGTATTACGGCTTAGGATTAGAAAAATCAGTGATTTTTGCTGAGTTAGATAAAGCCCGCAACAATGCCATAATTGTCACAATTATTGCCACCGTATTGTGCGTGTTTATCGCGTTTAGCTTAGTCAATGTACTCTACCGTCCAATTATTTTGCTGCGTGACACCATACAGAGTTTGTCTAGCGGTAATGGCGATTTAACCCAACGGCTCGCCGTAAAAACCGATGATGACATCGGTAAAATATCCCATGGCGTCAACCTGTTCATTGCTAGCTTACAAACGATGATGAGCGATGTAAAAGACTCAACGCACTCACTGCACAGCAGCATTGGCCAATTGAAAAACCAAGCGGCAACCAACAGCGATATTTTGCAAAATCACGTTAAAGAGACCGAGCAGATAGCTACGGCAATTGAGGAGATGGATGCAACGGCCAACTCAATGGCCACCGATGCCGCCGACACCGCGAGATTGACCGAAGAAGCCAATCACACCAGTGAACAGTCGCGCGCGATTCTGTCTGCGTCGCAAGCAACTGTTATGGCATTGATATCTGACGTTGAAACCGCAGTAAACGATGTGCAAGCCATGAATGACCAAACGAAAAATATCAGCACGATTTTATCAGTCATCGGCGATATTGCAGAGCAAACCAACTTACTGGCATTGAATGCCGCCATTGAAGCTGCTCGCGCGGGAGAGCAGGGCCGCGGTTTTGCGGTAGTAGCAGATGAAGTTCGCTCACTGGCCACCCGCACAAAAGAAAGCACCGAAGAGATTGAGCAAGCCATTGAAAGCCTGCTTCGAGGCAGCCAGCGAGTGGTGAAATCTATGGATGAAACCAAAGCTCGCTGCCAAGAAACAGCAACAGGCTCAGAAGAAGTCTCGCAAAGCCTTGATACACTTATCGCCTTTATTGGCAACATCAGTGCGCTGAGCACCCAAATCGCCACCGCAGCAGAAGAGCAAAGCTGTGTGACCAAAGAGGTTAGCCGCAATATGTCGGCCATCAGTGAAATTGTGCAGGAACTGGATCAATCGGGTCAGCATTCGCTGGAAAATACCGCCAGTATTGAGCAAACCAATAATGCTTTGGTCAGCATTGTCGGGCGCTTTAAAATCTAAGCCGCAGCGCTAACCAAAGGGACAGCCATTCGGTTGTCCCTTGTTATCGCAGCACACTGCCAAACTGTTCATCTCAGTTTGCAGTTTTACACACGCTGTTCACCTTGCAAAAACACGAACATTTCTCACTTGTGATAGACTGAAGCCATCTTCGCTGAGACGACCTCAGCGACCATGTTAAATTCAGTTATCAGGAGTCCAATGTGTCTCAACTCAGCCAATTAGCCCCTCAGCCTTTGTGGCAATGGTTTGAAAAAATCTGTGCAATTCCTCGTCCATCAAAACACGAAGCCGCGTTAAGCCAATTTATCCAAGATTGGGCCAAGTCTCGCGGCCTAACAGTTATTGAAGATGCCACTGGCAATCTAATTATCCGTAAGCCCGCCACCGCAGGCATGGAAGATCGTAAAGGCGTAGTGATTCAAGCGCATATGGATATGGTGCCGCAAGCCAATGCAGATAAAGTGCATGACTTTACTAAAGACCCAATTGAAGCATGGGTTGATGGCGATTGGGTTAAAGCCAATGGCACCACACTGGGCGCCGACAACGGTATTGGCATGTCGTCAGCACTGGCCATTTTGGAAAGCACTGACATTCCGCACGGCCCATTAGAAGTGCTGCTGACCATTGATGAAGAAGCTGGCATGACTGGTGCATTTGGCCTGCAAGCTGGCGTACTGCAAAGTGATATTCTGATCAACACCGACTCAGAGCAAGAAGGTGAAATCTACATGGGTTGTGCTGGCGGTGTTGATGCCAGTTTTACCCTGCCGTTGCCTAAGCAAGCCACCAACAGCCAAGCACAAGCGTTTAAACTGACCATCTCTGGCTTGAAAGGCGGCCACTCAGGGGTCAACATTCACTTAGGTCGTGGCAACGCTAACAAACTGCTGGCACGCTTCCTGTTTGATCACGCCGATGATTTTGGCTTAGCACTCACTGATATCACTGGCGGCTCACTGCGCAATGCTATTCCGCGTGAAGCGCACGCAACGGTGACGGTGGCAGCCGATAAAGCCGATGCCTTAGCGTTAGCCGTTAGTGATTATCAAGCGCTGCTGCGCCAAGAATTAGCGGTAGCCGATGCCGACGTTAAGTTCAGCCTCAGCCCTGTTGCCCTGCCTAGTGAGCAATTTGCTACGGCAGCACAGAGCCAACTGCTGGCGCTTTTGCACGCTTGCCCTAATGGTGTGATCCGCATGAGCGATGAAGTCGAAGGGGTGACCGAAACGTCACTGAACTTGGGCGTTATTACCACCAACGCCGACAACATCGTGGTGTTGTGTTTGATTCGGTCACTGATCGATTCTGGTCGTGACAACATCTGCAGCCAGTTGGCCGCACTGGGTAAATTGGCACAAGCCGAAGTGAAATTCAGCGGTGCTTACCCAGGTTGGAAGCCGGACAGCAACTCGGAAGTGATGGCGATTGTGCGCGATACCTACCAAGATATTTATCACAAAGAGCCCGTCATCATGGTGATCCATGCAGGTCTTGAATGTGGCCTGTTTAAAGAACCTTACCCAACCATGGATATGGTATCGATTGGCCCAACCATTCGTTACCCACACAGCCCCGACGAAAAAGTGAATATCACCACGGTCGGACAATACTGGCAATTGCTATTGGCCGTGTTAGAGCGAATTCCAGTAAAAGCTTAAAAAGCAATATTTTTTAAGAACCTCCAGTCAATACTGGAGGTTTTTTATCCTTACAACTAGGCAAATATTCCGTTTAACTCCTAGACTAATATATCGACTAGCGCGCCGCATTAGGTCACTAATCAGCCAGAAGGAAATGACGATGTTCTGGAGAAAGAAGAGCAACAACGAGCATTCACTCAAAGCAGAACATGATGCACTGCTGGCGATGAGCCAATCAATTAACCAAAATTTAGCCACTGTTTCCTTCAATCCCGAAGGCAATATCATAGAGGTGAGTGAGCCATTCGCCAAGGTGATTGGCTACAACGTGGCGTCGCTGATTGGCATGCATCACCGTGAGCTGTGTTTCCACGAATTTGTTAATTCTCCCGCATATAGCGATCTTTGGAATCGGCTACGCCATGGCAAATCTTTCTCCTCACAAATCAAACGTCGTCATGCAGATGGCCGAGCATTGTGGCTAGACGCGACTTACTTTCCTGTTGTTCAAAACGGCAATCTGCTTAAAATCATGAAGTTTGCTTCAGACATCACCGAAAAATATGAAGACCTACTCGATAAAATTGCCTTGGCAGACGCACTGGATTTGTCACGTGCGACAATTGAGTTTGACCCGCAAGGCAATGTGGTTGACGCCAATCGTAATTTTCTCGATTTGATGGGCTACAGCTTGCATGAGATCAAAGGTAAACATCACCGCATGTTCTGCGATGACAAGTTTTACAGTAAAAATCCAACCTTCTGGAAAGACCTAGCATCAGGCCACTATAAATCAGGCGTATATCGCCGCTACAACAAACACGGCGACACGCTCTGGTTAGAGGCATCTTATAACCCGATCAAAGATCAAGACGGCAAAGTTTACAAAGTGGTGAAGTTTGCCAGTGATTTAACCAAACGGATGCTGCGTAACGAAGCCACCAAAGAAGCGGCTAATGTCGCACGTGAATCAGCCATTGAAACAACGGCCAAACTACAAGATGCCACTTTACTGCTAGGCAATGTGCAAGACACTTCTAATGCTAACTATCAGCAGGTACAACGTGCATCGTCAGCGATTGCTGAACTCAACGAGCAGTCGCGTAATATTGAGGCGATTGTGTCCACCATCAGTGGTATTGCCGATCAAACCAACTTGCTGGCGCTTAACGCAGCGATTGAAGCAGCCCGTGCCGGGGAGCAAGGCCGTGGCTTTGCCGTGGTGGCCGATGAAGTGCGGCAACTGGCAGCGCGTACTAGCGAATCCACTAAGCAGATCAGCAATGTGGTGAAACAGAATGGCGCATTGACTGAGCAAGCGACCAAAGAGATCTCCTCCGTTGCCGAAGCCACCACCAAAGGCAAGGAACAGATCAACGCGGTTAGCCAAGTGATGAATGATATTCTTACCAGCTCGCAAAACGTATCAGCTACTATCGCAGCGCTGCAAAACACCGATTAAGCTTACCGAAGGGGCATCTATAGTGCCCCTATCAAAATAGTGCTCGACTCAACATTAGCTATCACTGATAATACGCGCCGCCGATAAATTAGCCGAATAATTTTAGCAAATTCGAAAGTATTGGCTACACTCTTTATCCTAGATGACTGCCGTTGGTCATCTAGTTATCTCAATCAAAATATGCTTTTCAAGGACGGAACAATTTTGTTAACCAATCAACAACTTAAAGGGTTAATATGTTCTGGAACCGCCACCGTCTTCAGGCTGAACAGCAAGCCAAAGACCTAGCCACTCAGCACGCCTATTTAACAGCCGTTACCGACTCTATTGACAATAATCTTGCCAGTATCAAGTTTGAGTTGGATGGCACTATCATCACCGCCAGCCAACAGTTTGCTGATACCGTAGGATTCAGCATTGAGCAGCTGCGTACGATGAAACATCGCCAGCTGTGTGAACCTAATTACGCGCAATCGGCTGACTATCAGCAGTTTTGGCAGCGTTTACGCAATGGTCAGCCCTATAGTGGCGTGGTCGAACGCCGTCATGCCAATGGTCAACGCCTCTGGTTACAAGCGACCTATTTTCCCATCATGGAAAATCAGCAACTGACGCAGATTATGAAGCTGGCAGCGGATGTGACAGAGACACAGGAACAGCTGAAAAACCAACGCGCGATTTTCCAAGCGTTAGAGCATTCGCAAGCGATTATTGAGTTTGATACTCAAGGCCATGTGATCACCGCTAACGATAATTTCTTAGCAACCATGGGCTACCAACAGCACGAAATCATCGGTAAGCATCACCGCATGTTTTGTGATGATGCCTTTTACCGTAAGCAACCTAACTTCTGGCAGGAGTTAAGTGGCGGTAAGGTTTACAGTGGGCTGTTTAAACGTATCAATAAAGCTGGGCAGGAGGTCTGGTTAGAAGCCTCATATAACCCAGTAAAAGACTGTACTGGCAAGGTTTATAAGTTGATCAAGTTTGCCAGTGACGTCACCGAACGGGAACTCAGAGCCAGTGCCACAAAACGCGCTGCTGATGTGGCCCACCAGTCGGCGCTGGAAACCAACGCCGAAGTCCAACAAGCATTGAGTTTGCTGCAATCGGTATCGACCAGTTCACGCAATAATGTGCAGCAAGTGGAACAAGCAGCACAAGCTATTGCTAAGCTGAATGAGCAATCGCGCAATATCGACGCCATTGTTGCGACCATCAGCGGCATTGCCGACCAAACCAATTTGCTGGCGTTAAATGCCGCAATTGAAGCTGCACGCGCAGGAGAACAAGGGAGAGGTTTTGCCGTGGTGGCTGACGAAGTACGACAACTGGCAGGCCGTACCAGCGATTCCACCAAACAGATAGGCAGTGTGGTGCAACAAAATGGTGGGCTGACCGAACAAGCCACCAAAGAGATGCAAGGTATTAATCACATAACCATTCAAGGCCAGCTCCAGCTTGAGGATGTAGTGCAAGTAATGCACGCGATTTTGCTCAGCTCTGATCGCGTTGCTAGCACGGTAGCGGCATTATCCAGCGGAGATGAGCTCAGTATCGACTTTGGCTAGCGGCAGTGGCGGTTGGCTGAACGTTTTACCGCTAACGGAGCGTGATTGAGGCATGACGGATGATGCGTCATGTCGTCATGTGCATCAACAGCTCTCGTGACTAGAAAAGCAAACAGCCGCAACTAAGTTGCGGCTGTGGTTCTTATTAGCAGGTTATACCGACATACACAGATACTTCATTTCTAAGTAATCATCGATGCCGTATTTAGAACCTTCTCGGCCTAAACCGGAGGCTTTAATACCACCGAACGGTGCCACCTCATTAGAGATAAGCCCAGTATTGATGCCGACCATGCCATATTCCAACGCCTCAGCCACGCGCCATACGCGCGACAAGTCTTTGGCATAAAAATATGCGGCCAAGCCAAACTCAGTGTCATTGGCCATAGCTATCACTTCTGCCTCATCCGTAAAACGGAACAAGGGTGCAATCGGACCAAAGGTTTCCTCTTTCGCCACTTTCATCTGCGAGGTCACGTTAGTTAGCACGGCTGGCTCAATAAAATTGCCTTCAAGTGGCTTGCCGCCATAGGTCAACGTTGCCCCTTTCGCGAGGGCATCAGCAAGGTGAGACTGCACTTTTTCACAGGCTCTCGCATCAATCAGCGGCCCCACATCAACGCCTTGTTCAGCACCATTACCGACTTTTAGCTGCGCCACTTTTTGCGCGAGTTTGTCGGCAAATTCGTCGTAGACACTGTCGTGTACATATAAGCGGTTAGTACACACACAAGTTTGGCCCGCGTTGCGGTATTTCGACAGCATGGCCCCTTCGACAGCAGCATCAATATCGGCATCATCAAATACGATAAACGGTGCATTTCCCCCCAGCTCCAGCGACAGCTTTTTCAGCGTCGCGGCGCTTTGTTCCATCAGTTTGATGCCAACTGGCGTTGACCCAGTAAAGGTCAATTTGCGTACTACTGGGCTATCGCACAAGGTTTTACCAATGGCTGCGGCGTGCCCCGGCAACACGTTAAATACCCCAGCTGGAATACCTGCCAATTCAGCCAACTTAGCCAGCGCCAGCGCTGTCAGTAGCGTTTGTTCGGCTGGTTTAAGCACCATGGTACAGCCGGCAGCCAAGGCGGGCCCCGCTTTACGGGTGATCATCGCTGCCGGAAAATTCCACGGGGTAATCGCCGCACAAACACCAATGCTTTGCTTGATAACCAACAGACGTTTATCGGCCTGATGACCGGGTATGACATCGCCGTACAAGCGTTTTGCTTCTTCGGCAAACCACTCAATAAATGATGCGGCATAACTCACTTCGCCTTTGGCTTCTGCCAGCGGCTTGCCGCCCTCGGAGGTCATTAGCAGTGCCAAGTCGTCGGTATGTTCGGTGATTAACTCGAACCAACGGCGCAGCAGTTGTGCACGTTCTTTGGCGGTTTTGGCACGCCATGCAGGTAGCGCGCGTTCAGCCGCTTCAATCGCGCGTTGAGTTTCTGCCGCATCAACAAAGGCAACTTCAGCGATCTGTTCGCCAGTAGCAGGGTTCACTACAGGATGCGTCTCTTGCTTATCTGCGGCGACCCACTGGCCGTCAATGTACGCTTGGGTTTGCAGTAGTTGTGGATTATGCAGTTGCATAGAAGACTCCTATTATGGGCAGGTTTGACTCTGGCTGAATACCATAGCACAAACAAACTAAGCATCAGCTGAATAACCCGCCTTGCCAGCGTCCAACTGCTGGCAAATAAGTCGAAGGTAACCATAAGGTAAATTTGCTAACGCTATGTGATGAATTTAGCAGTCTATGACGGAATGCCCCGCTATATTTAGGGCATCTCTTTGATAGTGGAACTTCATTATGGCTAATCTGATTAAATTGCTGGCGCTTGCTGCCATTCTGTGGGTGATCTACAAACTGGTTTTTGGCCGCAAACCCAAAAACGTTATCTTTGAAATGCATTTTAAAAATGGGCATTTACAACAACATAGCGGCAAAATCCCTGAGCGATTTGCCAAAGAATGCCGCGCTATTGCCAAAAAGGGGAAGCTGAGTTGCGTTGTCAGAGCGCAAGATTCCCCCCCCGTAAAACTGCATGTATCACCGAGTGCTGGGGCGAAATATGCCGAGCAGATCCACGCAGCATTTCCGCATCAGCAATATCAAAGCAATAGCCCCGCCAAAGCCTAAACGTTAATTCATTGACTGTGGCCGATACTCTGCTTTGGCCGCAGTCAGGTGTACCACACTGATCGCCCTAGCCAAAAATGCCCCTTCGCAATAACTCAGGTAGAAACGCCACATACGAATAAAATCTTCGCCGTAGCCAAGCTGACGCACCGCAGGCAATGCCGTCACAAAGCGCTGCTGCCAATCGGCCAGCGTACGGGCGTAATCGCCACCAAAGTCATACAAGCTATCCATTACCATCTGCGTGTTAGCCGTCAGTTGTTGCGCCATCACCGTCACCGACGGCAAACAGCCACCGGGAAAGATGTAACGTTGAATAAAATCGACGCTGCGGCGGTAACTGGCATAACGCTGATCGGCGATAGTGATCGCTTGTAACAGCAGCTTACCGTGCGGCAACAACAACTCATTCAACTTGGCAAAAAAGCCCGGCAGATAGGCATGACCGACCGCCTCTATCATCTCAATTGAGACCACGCGATCGTATTGACCTTGTAACAACCGATAATCCTGCTGCAACAGAGTGATCTGCTCAGTAAGCCCTTCTTGTGCTATGCGCGCCTTGGCGTATTGATACTGCGCATCGGAGATGGTGGTGGTGGTCACTTGCACGCCATAATGTTTGGCGGCGTAGATAGCTAGCGCCCCCCAGCCAGTGCCAATTTCTAGCAACGTTTGCCCTGGCCGTAGATCCAGCCGCTCGCATATCAGTTGCAGCTTGTGTTGCTGCGCGGCTTCCAAGCCTGCATCGGCATGAGGATAGATAGCACTGGAATACAGCATCGAGTTGTCGAGAAATTGCTGGTACAAGCTGTTGCCCAGATCGTAATGCGCCAAAATATTGCGTTTAGATCCCGCCACCGAATTGCGACTAAAGCGATGCTTCAACAAGTGCAAGCTGCGACTTAACCAGCTAAAACGCTGTTCCACTTGGTCAAGTAGATGCAAGTTCTGCGCGAACAACTGCACTAACGCGGTTAAGTCATCACTGTGCCAAAATGCTTGAATAAACGCTTCGGCCGCACCAATGCTGCCGCCGAATAACAATTGGCGGTAACAGCGCGGATCACGAATATGCATCGAGGCATGCAGCGCCGCTTGCGGTTCACCAAACTGATGTGACACACCGTTTTCAATCACAGTAAGCCGCCCACCCTGCAATGCCGCCAACGCCTTAAACAGTAGTTTACGTGCTATTTTCTGCTGCCAATCTAATTTGAGCGCGGCGGGCTGGCTGGTCGATAACTCAATCTCGCTTAGTGGCATGAGAGGACTCCTTGGCGTTTGAATAATTAGGATGAGCAACAAACGGCACTTTGTAGCGCCATAATTTAAAAGCTTGCCAGTAAATCAGCGCAACAATGCGCAGCGTCATCAACGGAAAGCGCATCACATAGCGGCGAATGGCTTTGGCTGACATCAACTGACGCGTGAGTAACATACTCGCGCTAAAACAGGTTTTTCCAGAATGAGTATCTACGGCGGGACGCACGTTACGGATCACACATTGCAGTTGTTCGTTGGGCACATTGAAATGCCAGCGGTAGCCCATGTGGCTGTCCATAAACGGCGACACGTGAAAATCTTTCGGAGTCATCTCACGGCTGGCAAACGGCACCAGATAATAATGACGCTCATTCCAAGGCGTATTGCTGACTTCAGCCAAAATCCAGCGCAGTTGCTGCCCAGCCACACAGTAGAAAAAATTAACTGGGCTGAAGTACAGACCAAAATGGCACAGCTGTCCGGCATAAAACACTTGCTCGACCTCACCGCCACCTAAGGCAATCACCCGCTGCTGCACCCGTCGTTTTAACGCGGTAACGCTGTGCTGCGGCGGCTCGGTCAGCCCATCGGCGAGATGAACATCAGGATTAAAACTCAGTGGCCGCCAACGTTCAGGCCCAAACCAACGGCTCAATTGATACAACTGCGGCAGCTCATCAAGATTGAACAACGCCAAACCAAACGGATAGCGGAACTGATGGCGCACAACTTCTTGCCGTTGATGGCGCACTTCTCCGAGATAAAAGCCGCTGTCGATAACACTCATAGGTGCGCTCCAAAGCGTTGGCACACATCCAGCGCACTGCGCACACCATCTTCATGGAAGCCGTTGTACCAGTAGGCACCGACAAAGTGTGTGTGGCGTTTACCGCAGATCTGGTCGCGATGCTGCCGGGCTCGCAATCCCGCCATAGAAAACTGCGGATGAGCATATTGAAACCGTCGCAAGATTTTCTGCTCATCAACGCGTTCGCTTTGGTTGAGTGTCACCAAAAAGTTGGGCGAATTAGGCGGCAGGCACTGCAAGATATTCATGTTATAGGTCACGCATGCGGGACGCTGTTTGTCGCCATCTAAACAGTAGTTCCAGCTGGCCCACGCCGCGCGGCGTTTTGGCATCAGACTAGTATCCATGTGCAGCACCACATCATTCATCTGGTACGGCAAGGCACCAAGCACCTGTTTCTCTAGCGGATCGGCGTCACTTAACAGCGCCAACGCTTGGTCGCTGTGGCAGCCTAAAATCACCTCATCAAATTCATGCCACTCACCGTTGACTAACAGCGCCACGCCATCATCATGACGCCGAATACTTTGCACCGGAGAGTTAAGATGAATGCGGTCAGCAAAGGCTTGCGTCAACGGCGGAATATAACTGCGTGAGCCATTTTTCAGCACATACCATTGCGGCCGATTGCTTACATCTAATAAACCGTGATGGTGGAAAAACTCGATAAATGCTTGCAGCGGAAATTGGGCAATATCATGCAAGCTGGCCGACCAGATCGCCGCGCCCATTGGCAGAATGTAGTGTTCACAGAAGAATTCAGAAAACGCCTCCTGTTTTAAGAACTCGCCCAAGGTGTCATCGGGATAAACGCCATCGGCATAAATCGCTTTGCAGCGGCGATTAAAGCGTAAAATTTCGCTTAAAAAACGCCAAAATTTAGGCCGAAAGAAGTTGCGTTTTTGGGCAAACAAGGTGGCGATATTGTGGCCGTTATATTCCAACCCGGTCAGTTGATGCCGCACCGAAAAACTCATTTCTGTCGGCTGCGCCGCCACACCAAGACGCGCTAGCAAGCGTTCAAAGCGCGGGTAGGTGCGGTCATTAAACACAATAAAACCGGTATCAATGGCGTAGTGTTGCTTAATCGCATCGATATCCACCGTGGCGGTATGGCCACCAAGATAGTCGTTGGCCTCAAACAGGGTAATTTCCGCAGTAGGCGCCAGTAGATAACCACAAGTAAGAGAAGAGATGCCTGAACCAACAATGGCGATACGTTTAGGCGGTGACGATGCATCGGGTTGCGTCATAGTTTGGCTCCTTGGTTACATCCGATGTAAAAAGCGGTGTTGCCACGACATAGGCAGCAAAGACAGTAGCTTGAGACTCCAAATCAACCGACGCGGAAAGGCGATGGTCGTTTGTCGCCGTGCTAAGCCGCGACGAATACGCATCGACGCTTCAGCGGGCGTCATCAGCCACGGCATATTAAATTGGTTACGAGCAGTGAGCGGGGTCGCGACAAAACCGGGTTGGATTTCGCTGACAGCAATCGCACGTGAGGCGAGATCAAGCCGCAAACTGCCAGCGAGATAGTGCACGGCGGCTTTAGAGGCACCGTAAGCTTCAGCACGAGGAAATGGCAGATGCACCACCGCTGAGCCAGTCAACGCCAGCTGCCCACCGTCATTCAGTTTGGTTAACAACTGCTGCAAGCAGTAACCTAACGCGACTAAATTGGTGTTAATCACTCGCGCGAAAGCAGCACCATCAAACTGTTGGGTATCCAAATACTCGCAGGTGCCAGCGTTGAGGATCAGCAGATCTAACGCTTGATCAGGCAATGCGGCAAAGGCTTGTTCAACCTGCTGGGCGTCGGTGATATCAACGGCAATCGCGCTCACATTCACCAACTCACTCACAGCAGCAATGTTGCGTCCAGCCGCCAGCACCTGCCAACCGTCAGCGGCATAGTCGCGCGCTAACTGCAGCCCAATGCCTGAGGTGGCGCCAACTATCAGCACTTGTTTCATGTTTGTGCCCTCTTTTTGATCAGCCGTACCAATCCGCCCACCAGCGGCAGTTGCTCATATAACATCTGTCCAACATCAAAGTAGTCACGGTGGAAAATAATCTTGTCCGCCAGCGTCAAATGGCTCATACCATCGACTTCAATGAGCTTACCTGCCGCCAATTTGGGATGAGCAAAAAACATACGCCAGCTAATGGCTGCCTGTTCACCCGTCATCAACACCTGCTGAATATCAAAATGGATGTCAGTGATGTTGCGGTACAACCCCGCAAAATAATCCGTCAATAACGCTAACCCCTGCAGCTGATGCAGCGGATCTTGAAAACGAATGTCGTCATCGTATATCTCAGCCAGTAGCGCTAAATTATCTGCACGCAACGTGGGATAGATGTTGATGAATTGTTCCAATAATAGCTGCTGCGCCGAACTGGCGTGTCCACAAAAATTAGCCATCACTGACTCCTTGTTAGTTGGCTTTTTTCAGTACCGATAATCGGTCTAACGCCCGCGCTCTCGCAGCGCTATGTTCCACTATCGGGAGTGGGTAATCGCTCACCGTAAACAACTGAGCATGACTGCGTTGTTCTGGATGATGGATCTGTTTTAATGACCAATCCGCCACCTCCGGCACATATCGTTTAATAAAACTCGCATCGGGATCGAACTTCTCGCTTTGAGTCATCGGATTGAAAATACGGAAATAGGGTTGCGCGTCACACCCCGTGCCAGCCGACCATTGCCAACCACCATTGTTGGCGGCCAGATCGCCGTCCAGTAGTTGCCGACGGAACCAACGCTCACCACGGCGCCAATCGATCAACAAGTGTTTGGTAAGAAAGCTGGCAACAATCATCCGCAGTCGGTTGTGCATCCACCCTATTTGATTCAACTGACGCATGGCGGCATCGACTATCGGATAACCGGTGCGGCCTTCGCACCAAGCGGCAAAGTCCTCATCCGCCTGACGCCACTGAATATCACTACCAAGTGGATTAAAGCTCACTCCCATACACAGATGAGGAAAGGCCACCAGCAGATGGCGATAAAACTCACGCCAAACCAGTTCAGCTAACCAAGTGCGTGCGGGACTGGTGTCATCCACAATCGCTTCAGGAAATGTAGCCAACAGCGTCACTAAACATTGCCGCGGGCTAAGTACCCCCAGCGCCAGATAGGGCGACAAGCTGCTAGTGCCATCAATGGCTGGGAAATCTCGTTGCTGCGCATAGTCTTCCGCAGCTTGCAGGACAAATTGTTGTAACCGTTGCTTAGCTTCGCCCTCACCTGCGCGCCACGACTCACTGTTGCCGAGTGCCACCGGAAGAGTAATCGGCGCTGGCACACTGATAGCACTTGCCAGTGGCGCGGGCGGCGGTAGTGGCACAAACGCTTTGCGAGATGCCATTTCACGCCAACGTTTAAAAAATGGGGTAAATACTCGGTACATTTCACCACTTTGATTCCGTACCGAGCCCGGCGCTAACAAACAGTGCTCATCGGTAAGATTTAGCGGTAGTCCAGCATCCAGTAGCTGCTGATCGCGACGTTGCTCATTAATCTCTGGCTCACGTCCAGCGAAAATAGCTACCGCACGTTGTTGCTCCAGTTGTTGTTGCCACAGCAGCAAGACGTCCTCAAACGTGTCGCAACACCATAAGCTCAATTCAATGCCCAACATCGCTAGCGCTTGTTGCAAACAACGCAGATGCCGCTGCATAAAATCCAGTTGCCGTGGGCCAACATCGTGCCGTTGCCATTGCACTGGGGTGGCAATATATACCGCCTTTAATGGCAAGCGCTGCTGGCGTGCCATCTTGACCGCAGCGGTTAGGGCTTGGTTATCGGTGATACGTAAGTCCTGCCGAAACCAGATAAACACGGTCTTCTGTTGCTGGACGCTAGTTGAACTCATAACTGCAACTCCTTTGCTTGCGCTGGCCACGTGGCCAACTGCGTAACGCTATCCAAAACGGTTAAGCTGGCTAACTCGCTAACGGCCTGCTGCAACAGCGGTGCGTATGGCCCGCCGAGCGCGATGGGCACCGCTAGTTTTTGTGCTAATTGGTCTAAATGAGACAAGGTGCTTTGATGAGTGTGTGCCGCAGGCAGCGCTAACACAGCAAAAGGTTGTAGCCGCTCGCTAACGAGACTGAGCGCATCGAGGTTGTCGGCCAGCGTAAAACTGTGCGGCACAACATTTTGCGCCAGCAATGCTAATTGCCACAGCCACTGCTGATAGTCTGGCTGTTCGCCTAAGCTCACTAGCAGCAGATTGCGGCTTTTCTGGCGCATCACCGAATCACAGCGCAGTGCTAAATATTGCTGTAACTGCTGCTGTAACCAACTACGTAGCAGCTCTCCATCAACACGTGCAGCCAAGCCGCTATTCAAGGCGATTAGCCATTGCAACAGCTGTTCGCCACACAGCGGTAGCGGATACAAACTGGTAAGCTCGTCGAGCCGTTGTCGCAACGTGACCGCCTTCATCGCCAGCACGGCGTCGGTTAGGCCTTCTGTCAGTTGCAGCCAATCTTTATCAACTTCAACGGTTGCCGCGACGACTGGCGCCGCTTGTTTTAGTAGCGGTTTAACGCGACTAATTGCCACCCCTTGCTCCAACCAGTGCAAAATCTCTTTAATCTCTTCCACTTGCTCAGCGCTGTACAGGCGGTGACCTTTGGGAGTGCGTTGTGGCGTCACTAACCCAAAGCGGCGTTGCCATGCGCGCAGGGTGACCGGATTTACGCCGGTAAGCCGCGCGACTTCGCCAATGGTTAGGTTAAATTCAACTTCAGTAGCCATAACGCAGCTTTAACTCCTGTGGATGGGGATTGAGATACACCTGCTCGGCGATATACGGCGTGGGGTGCTCAGCTAAGTAGTGATTGATCAGCGTCAGTGGCGCTATCAACGGCTTGAGGCCATTGCGATAATCCATAATGGTTTGCGTCAGCTCCGCCTTTTGCGTCTTGCTCAAGCTACGTTTGAAATAGCCTTGAATATGCTGCAGCGCGCTAGTGTGATTTTTACGGCTCGCCTTCTGACGTAACGCCGCCATAAAACCTTGAAAATACTGCTCGGCCACTGCATTGATATCGTCACTGGAACGCGCTACCAATGGGCCGAGTTGGCGATAATGCGCCGGCGAATGTGCCATCAACAGGTACTTATAGCGCGCATGAAACTGCATCAACTTATGATGCGTTAAGCCACTGGCGAGCTGCCGATGCCAATCATGATGGGCGTACACACGGGTGAAAAAATTTTCACGAATAACGAGATCATGCAGTCGCCCTTCCTCTTCTACCGGCAACTCGGGCCAACGCGCCATCAAGGTTTGGGTGTATAAACCCACGCCATCTTTGATGCCATTGTTAGTACCATCTTTGTACACCGTTACCCGCTCCATACCACAGGTAGGCGACTTGGCGCAGACAATGTAACCACTGATGAAGTCCAACTGCTCAACTTTATCGTTGCTGAACTGCTGCAGTTTTTCGGTAACATCTAGGTTGCCATCAGCCGACTTCACGCTGATTCGCTTATCAGCCATACGATTAAGACGAATCGATTTACGCGGTGCGCCAAGACCAATGGCCATTTCTGGGCAAACTGGAACAAATTCAAAATGGGGCGTTAGTTCGTTCTGACAATAAGCAGAGCGCTTATGGCCGCCATCAAAGCGCACCTTTTCACCGAGCAAACAGCTGCTGATACCAAGACGGATCTGCTGTGGATCAAACTTGTACATTTATCTGCTCCTTGTATAACTTTGTATTAATTACGGCACAAAGTTGTACAAGGATCAAATTTTTGTACAAATATTTTTTCAAGCACAAAAAAAGCACCCGTAGGTGCTTTTATGACATGAGCGTCGAGCGCTTCACTCGCCTTTCACTCGTAACTCGTAGCTCGTAGCTCGTAGCTCGTAACTCGTAACTTACAGCTTATAGCTTATAGCTTATAGCTTATAGCTTATAGCTTACAGCTTACAGCTTACAGCTTATCAAGCCTTCTTCCGCTGGCCGACATATTCCAGCGCCAGCACCAACACTATGGCGGCGCAGGCGTAGATCAACGCCAACCACAACTGGTGCGAGTGTCCAGTAATATGCTCAAACGCCATCGGTGACAGGTTCTGCTGGGCGAAGGGGACTTGCTCACCATGGGAGTTGGTGCGCCACGTCAGCGTTTGCTTCCACGGCCAAATTTTACCGAGCGTGCCAAGCATCAAGCCGATGAGAAAGATAAAGGTGGCATCACGCTGACGTTTCAGCAGCATCGACAGCAGGTGGCTAAAGCTCAAAATGCCGCATACAGCGCCGACGGCAAAACACAGTAAGATATCGATTTGCAGGTCTTTTGCCGCCGCTAATACGGCCGGATACAAACCGATTAACAGCAAAATAAAGCTGCCGGAAATGCCCGGGAGAATCATCGCGCAAATCGCCACGGCGCCCCCCAAGAAGATATTGAGATAGGTGGCTTCCACGTTTACTGGTGACACCACGGTGATGCCCCATGCGACAACAACGCCAATACCAAATAATACAATGCGCGCCAGCGACACTTGCCCTTTCACTTGGCGCATCATATGCACTGCAGAAATAATGATTAAGCCAAAAAAGAACGACCATACCGGAATGGGTTGGTTGACTAATAACCAAGAGATAAGCTTCGCCAGCGTTAAAATACTGGTGAGAATGCCAGCAAATAAGCTCACTAAAAAGCCCGCGTTGATATGGGTTAATACCGCCTTAAATCCCTGCTGGCGAAATACCTTCCACAAGTTGGGGTTAATGCGACGAATGCTTTCCAGTAGGGTGTCATAAATACCGGTTATAAACGCAATCGTTCCACCAGAAACCCCAGGAACCACATCGGCTGCGCCCATGGCCAGCCCTTTAAAATAGGTTAATAAGTATTGCACCTTATATCCTTGAATCACTCAATCTGTAGCAAATTATACGGAGGTGAGCTGCAAATATTAATGCATGATGACGTCCGTTACTTTAACTTTTCCTAACAAACACTCTGTTAATTTATGAATTTGTGACAACCGATGTCATTCAGGGCATCCCTACGCGTCAAACTGGGATAATTAATAACTTTTCTAACGTAAAAACAATAACGTAACTATTTCCGCTTAATCATTACTCATTAATAAATTGCTACATTTGCGTGGCCGAATTCGCTTTACCATGGTGAAAAAAATCAGTTACAACCACCAAGGAGAGTTGGCCGCAACTTGTCACCCATCAGTTGCAACCACCTGCCGCTGACTTTCATTTCGCAATCAACAAATACAATTAAAATATTGGAGCTAACCATGCGTTTATTACCCATAGCAGCGGTTATTGCTGCTGCTCTCGCCACAACGCCGCTGTTGAGCAACCACGCATTCGCTGCTGAATCCGCCGCCACTAGCACCGCCGTGGCCGCAGTAAAAGATCAAGCTGTTACTACAGAGCATAGTATTCGTCTAAATGGCGATAAACTAGCGTATTCTGCCACGGCTGGCACGATGGTGATTCGCAACGACAAAAATCAAGCTGACGCCAGTGTCTTTTATGTGGCGTACACTAAGCCAGCTAAACATGGCGAGCAACGGCCGGTGACCTTTTTATTTAATGGTGGCCCCGGTTCATCCAGCTTGTGGCTACACATGGGCTCATTTGGCCCTAAACGCGTAAAAACTGAAAATGCCGCTCCCACAGGTGCCGCACCATATCAGCTGATAGATAACCAATATACCTTGCTCGATAAAACGGACTTAGTGTTTATTGACGCCTTTGGTACTGGGTATTCACGCGGCATCGCCGCTGCAGATAATACTGATAGCAAAGATGACCCAGCTAAACCCTTCTGGGGCGTTGATGGCGACGTAGATGGTTTTGCCCGCTTTATTACACGTTATATCAGTGAAAACCATCGCTGGAATTCCCCTAAATTTCTGATTGGTGAATCATACGGCACAGTGCGAGCCCCTGCACTAGCCAACAAGCTACAAGGTGATGGTATGGCCTTTAACGGCGTGGTGTTGGTGTCGAGTATTCTAAACTATGGTGCCAATGCACCTGGGCTGGATCGCCAATACATTGGGTTATTGCCAACGTTTGCCGCCACAGCTTGGTATCACAACAAACTACCCCACAAACCCGCTAAACTGAAACCATTCCTCGATAAAGTTCGTGCATTTGCTGATAACGAATTCACCCGCGCTTTAGCGCAAGGCTACCACCTACCAGCAGATCAACTGCAACATATTGCTGAGCAACTGCATGAATACACTGGCCTTGATGTCGATTACCTCAAACAAGCCAATCTGCGTGTGGGTCAATCACAATTCCGTAAAGAGTTACTGCGAGACGATCGCCGCACACTTGGGCGTTATGATGGTCGTTATCTTGGTATTGATGATGCAGCTAATGGCGAGACACCAGATAGCGATCCATCTGATACAGCCCCAAGCAGCGCATTTATTTCTACGTTACATAACTACTTAGAAACTGAGCTAAACTACACGACCACTGAACACTATAACGTCTTTAGTATGGATGCCTTCAGAAACTGGGATTGGAGTCATGCTCAAGGCTATAAAGGCAAAACCCGTTCCCCCTATGTGGTGAGAGACCTAGGTGATGCTATCCGTACCAACCCTGACTTACGTGTGTTATCGGCCAACGGTTACTTTGATATGGCGACACCGTTTCACGCAACCGAGTACGACTTAGCCCATATGAACCTTGACCCAACGTTGCAAGATAACGTTAAGATGACCTACTACCCATCGGGTCACATGATCTATCTTAATGAAGACGCCATGGCCGATTTCCATAAAGACGTGGCTAACTTCTACGATGCTGCGATGAAGAAGTAAACCGTAATCCCACTAACAGGCTCAAATGGGGCCTGTTAGTTTTACTCACGAGCAAATCCCTCTTTCTGCCCACTGCTACAGCACATCAATACATTTTTGCGACATCTCAAACTGTTCACTTTTTACCCACAAAACGTGAACCCCGCTACAAATATGCATTAATAACCACAATTAATGATTAATTATTCTTCAATCAAAATGGTATAACCCATAGAGACTCACTCTAAATCGCCATGGATTTTTTGTGATATCGTAAAATCACGTTTTACTAAAATGGATATCTCATGACTGTTTCATATTCAGTACTCGACCTCGCGCCGGTTGTCGAAGGCAGTGCTCCAACAGTTTCATTTGAAAATTCAGTGCAGCTTGCACAACTGGCAGAATCATTAGGTTATCGCCGCTATTGGTTGGCTGAACACCACAATATGCCGGGCATTGCCAGCGCTGCTACCTCGGTATTGCTGTGCCATATTGGTGACAATACCAGCACGATTCGCATCGGCTCTGGCGGTATTATGTTGCCCAACCACTCGCCGTTAGTGATTGCCGAACAGTTTGGCACACTCGCCACCCTGTTTGGCGACCGTATCGATTTGGGGCTGGGTCGCGCACCGGGTACCGACCAAGTCACCATGCGGGCATTGCGCCGCCAACCACAACAAGCGGTGGATAGTTTTCCGCAAGATGTGCTGGAGCTGCAGCACTATTTTGATGATCCCTCCCGCACCATCAATGCTGTGCCCGGCCAAGGGTTGCATGTACCGTTATGGTTGTTAGGCTCCAGCCTGTACAGCGCTCAATTGGCGGCACAAATGGGCTTACCTTTTGCGTTTGCCGCCCACTTTGCGCCAGATATGTTGCTGCAAGCGCTGCGGATCTACCGCGAGCAATTCAAACCGTCAGCCCAATGTCCTACGCCATACACTATGCTGTGCGTTAATCTCATTGCCGCTGATAATACCCGTCAAGCGGAATATCTGTTTACCTCGTTGCAGCAGCAATTTTTGCAACTCTACCGCGGCACCCCAGGCAAAATTCCGCTGCCACGGCAGCCGCTAACAGGTTATGAGTCGTTTGAAATTAACGCCATGGAGCGCACATTGAGCCGCTCTTTGGTGGGGAGTCCTAACCGGATACGTGCAGGTATTGAAGCGTTGCTAGAAGAAACGCAAGTCAATGAGTTGATGTTTAACGGGCCAATCACCGATCCAACCGCCCGCCTAGAATCCTTCGGAATTGGTGCGCAAGTGATGCAGGATATTAATGCTGGCGTACATACCAGCGAAATGGCCAAGTAACCCCACAAACAACCACAGCCCCAAACGGGGCTGTGGTTGTGACTAACGATTGCGGCGCAGTCAACTTACTCGATTAAAAGGCTTGCCCCTGCTCAGCATGTTTGGCGCGCCATACACTGACATACAGCAGCAACAAGCCAGCCAAGGCATAACTGCCAGTAAACATTACCACTGACGGCCAACCACCATGCTGCCAAAACCAGCCGCCGACAGTCCCTGAAATACTTGAACCCATGTAATAAAACAGCAGATAAAGCGACGAGGCATGGCCTTTAGCTTTTTTGGCATGCGCGCCCACTGAGCTACTTGCAGCCGAGTGACCGACAAAAAATCCGGTGGTGATTAATGCCACCCCGCAAACAATCATAGTAATCGCGCTAAACAGGGTTAGCATGGCGCCAGCGAGCATTAAAATAAACGCCGCAAACAGCAACTTAGTGCGACCGAATTTATCAGCTAAGCTCCCCGCCATTGATGATGACACAATGCCAAAAGCGAACGCTAAGAAGATCATACTCACTTGGGTTGGGTTAAAACCAAATGGCTCAGCAGACAAACGGAACGTGGTGTAGTTAAACAGCGTCACAAAGATACTGATCAACATAAAGCCCACCGCATACAGCTTCACCAAGCGTGGATTACGCAGATGACTCCTCCACGATGCCACATGAAAACCTAAGTTCAGCCCAGGTTTGCGCACAAAGTTGCGCGAATTAGGCAGGAGATACCAAAAGCCAATAGCAGAGATTAAGCACAGCAGGCCAAGCACGCCCATGGCCACGCGCCAAGAGGCAAACTCAGTGAGTAGCCCCATCGCCACCCGTCCCATCATGGCACCAAACGCAGTACCACCAACATAAAGCCCCATCGCTTTACCCAGATCTTTTGGAGCGATTTCTTCGGCAAGCCATGCCATCGCCACCGCAGGCACACCGCCTAACACAATCCCTTCCAACGCGCGGCCGAACAGCACACCATGCCATTCAGGAGAAATTGCCACTAAACAGTTCAATACCGCTGCGGCGGCCATCGAACAGAACATAAGCCCTTTACGCCCTAGCGCTTGTGAGAAAGCGCCAGCCAGCACAATTGCTATCGCCAAACAGCCAGTAGTCACCGACAGCGCTAATGAGCTTTCTGCTGGCGTAACACCAAAACTGCTTGAAAGATCAGGCAACAGCGGCTGCACACAATAGATGAGGGAGAAGCTAGAAAAACCGGCGAGGAACAGAGAGATACTGGCATTTTTAAACGCTTTGGTACCTTTTTCGATTCCGGCATAACTTGCGCTGTCAGCCGCAACAGAATCGGCGGTGGCGCTGACAGCGCTGGAAGGGCTAGGGTCAGAACTATTCATAATATCTACGACTTTTGGCTAATAAGTGGAGTCAACGCGCTTATTCTATGAAGCCAGCCTTAATAGTTCTAATATATAATAAATCCACTCTCGATATGTTTTGGATATAGCATGGAGCTACGTCATATCCGCTACTTTTTAGCGGTAGCAGAAGAGCACAATTTCACCCGCGCGGCTAACCGTTTACACATTGCCCAGCCGCCGCTTAGCCAGCAGATCCGCACCTTAGAACAGGAGATAGGCACGGCATTGTTTGTGCGTACCCCGCACGGGGCAGAGTTAACTGATGCGGGACACGCGCTATATCAACAACTGTCGGGCTTGCCGCAACAACTGCTGCATGCAAAAGATGTGGCACTGAAAGCGGCCAAAGGTGAAATAGGTAAATTGCGCTTGGGCGTGACAGGCACCGCAGCGCTGCATCCCGCCATTCCGGCGGTGATCCGCCAATATCGACGCCGTTATCCTGAAGTGGAGCTCACCATTGAAGAGGCCAACTCATTGGCCTTAGCGGAAGGACTTGCTAGCGATCGGCTCGATGCCGCAATTTTACGGCCGTCAGATTCCGATCCAACGCATCTGACGGTGCAACACTTTTTAGAAGAGCAGTTAGTGATCGCGCTGCCTGCATCTCATCCCATCGCCCGCGCCCACGAAACCATTGATGTGATTGACCTGAAAGATGAACCCTTTATTCTGACGCCGCGGACACTCGCCGTTAGCTTGCACGATGCTGTGGTACACGTGTGCCAAGAGGCGGGCTTCGCGCCGATTATCGGCCAACCTGCGCCGCAGATAGCTTCAATTCTATCGATGGTATCGGCCGAACTCGGCATCTCCATGTTGCCGGAATCGATGCGACAACTGTCAGTCAAAGGGGTGGTCTATCGGCCGATTAAGCATACGGCCATTAAAGTTGAGTTGGCGGTAGCGCATCGTTCGCTCAATCCAGCACAGTCTGCGATTAATTTTGCCGCTACCGTCAATCAGCAGCGGCTAGCACGTGAAGCGCTGTTAGCAGACAAGCCCACCAGCGAGGTTAACGCGCCGTCAACTCGTTAACCACTGGTTGATTCACTAACTTACGCTCGCCCCGGCTCACGGTTAAATATCCCGCGGGCGAGTTGTCAGTGCCGATAACGACCACATCCAAACGGTAGCGATATTTACCATTGCTAAACAGATAGTAGTGATTGCCACCATTGCCATCGTATTTCAGCTTACCGTGATGTAGCACTAAATCGGGTTGGAGATTCATATCCGCGTTAACGGGCCAAACGGCGTAACGCAGCTCACCATCCGCTAACGTATCGACTCGTACTCGATAATCTTTGGTCTGCCACAGCAGATTATTTAGTTTAATCGGCAATAATTCGGCCGGAAGATTTGCAGACATCCGCTGTTGCAACTGTTGCTGTGCCTCGTGACCAAACGGCTGTTGATAAAACTCAGGGTTATAAAATGAAGTTATCGCCACCGTGACCTGCTGACATTGGTCATCATCGCAAAGACCACTCAACCAAAATGCGCCATCACCAATGCGCGCACCGCGCCAATTGATACTTGGCGAGCTAGCACTCGCGATCACCTGTTGCCGCAATTTATCAGTAAACAGGTGCGGATAATATTCAACAAATTCTTTGGCATTATGCACCGTGACAGCAGGCTCGCTGCCACCTATGGTAACCGGGTAATGCACCACATCAGCCAATGCGGCAGCATCGTTAGCTTGCACGAGCGCCAAAACCTGCTGGCTGGCATCTTTCAAATAATTCTGACGTGAAGCACTGCTGGGATACGACAACGACGCAGCAGACAGCTGTGTTGCGTACATGATTAACCCAACCGTGACTGCTGCTAATACTCCCTTACTACTCATTTCCAACTCCCTAAGTCTCACCATGTAATTAATTGACCGTAATTCGAATATTTTTTGTACAAAACTAGGCCTTTTGGGCTATTCATTAAAAATTCAAATTCCACTAACACCATGATTTTTATCGGTTAAGTAAATCATTCTAACATTCATTCAAGATAAAAATCGCCCATTGTTCTAATTGTGCGACCGATGTAGCCCTATATGCTGGCTTTACAAAAAACGGATAGTTTGGACATCAGAGTGAAAGGAATTGCCATCATAGCACTGCTATTTGCCACCGTTTGTGCATCTAGCAATGCCGCCGATCTCATGGCCACCGATAATCAGCTCAGCCCAACTTTGGCCGCGCTGCTGGCACGACAACAGCTCGCCAATGTCACCTTAATTGGTCAACAAGGTACCGCTAACGACCTGATGTTATTTCAGGCTGGTCAGAACAATGTCGCCCTGCTGGATCAAGTCGGTGACAGCAACCAGATTACGCTAACGCAAATAGGCGCAGGCAACCAAACCAATGTGTTGCAGGCTGGCAGTGATAATCAAGCGACCCTGACTCAAATCGGCAACAACAACCAAATTACGCTGGGACAATGGGGTCAAACCTCTGGAATTACCGTTGAACAGCTAAGCAACGGGGCGGAAATATCCGTCCTTCAATATCGATAGGGAGAATCTCAAATGCTTACATTTAAGCACCGTAAACACCTGTTGGGTTTAGCCATCAGTGTTGTTTTATGTGGTCAAGCATACGCAGCCAGCAATGATGCGTCTGTTACTCAACAAACCCCACTGAATGCAGCAACGGGTAACATCGCCGTGGTAAACCAGGACGGTACACGCCACATCGCTGATGTTGAGCAAAACGGTCAAGCGAACGTCACCGATGCAGCACAATCAGGTGATTGGGCCGAGGCTTACATTTATACCGACGGTACCAGCAACGTTATCACCACCACCCAAACTGAAGATTGGCATGTTGCCCAAGTTGAAGTTGTCGGTAACGGTAACCAAGCCAGCGTGACTCAAGCGGATCTTTTCAACCAAGCGTTAGTTGTACAACAAGGTGACTACAACACTGCTGAAGTTGTACAAGATGGCGTAACCAACCAATCAACCACGATTTTGCTGGGTAACAACAACGATAGCTACCAAGAGCAAACTGGTACTGGTAACTGGACTGAAGCCAGCTTCCAAGGCAATGGTAACAGTATGGACAGCGTCCAAACTGGTAACTATAACGAAAGTGGTCTGATGGATGTTTACGGTAACCGTAACAGCATGACCATTACACAAGACGGTTCAAATAACGTCGGCGGTATTGTTACCGTAGAAGGTAACCGCAACACCGCAGTGGTTGACCAAGCAGGTGATGTGAACGCATTTATCGCTTATGACACCTATGGTAATGGCAACGATTTTGACGTTACTCAATATGGTGAATACAACGAGTTTATCGTTGAAACTGTTGATGGTAACAACAACAGCATCACTGCAGATCAAGAAGGCTATGCCAACTTAATCACCCTGCAAGATGGCTTAGTCAGCAACGGCACCTCGTTAGATGTCACGCAAGTTGGCGATCTGAACGATGCTTATATCGCTGTACAAAGCGGTAACGACCATGATGTCACTATTGTGCAACGCGGTGACTACAACATAGCAGACGCCTATGTATATGGCAGCGCTAACACCATTCAAGCTGCAAGCCTTGGTGATGAAAACACCACATTTACTCTGGTAGATGGCGCTGATAACACTGCGATCACTGTACAAATTGGTGACCTTAACGAATCAAACATCAACATTGGTGGCGATGACAATATCGTGCTCGTAGCACAAGTTGGCGATCAAAACCTCGCAGAAGTTGACGGTAAAGGCTCTTACGGTGCCGTGGTTGATGTAACCCAAGTAGGCGACGTCAACTTGGTTGACCTGATGGTGGCAGAATACAACAACACAGTGATTGTTAATCAAGTCGGTGATAGCAACGTCGTTCAAGGTATCGACGGCGGCGACTTCGCAGTGACTGGCGATGATGGTGTTGTCAGCATCTACCAAAACGGTACTAACAACTTAGCTATGGGCGCCCAAGCGGGTGCCAACAACTATATGCAAGTATCTCAAGTAGGCAGCCAAAACACTGCCACTGTTGTACAAAACTAAAGGTTGTAAGACCTACATCAGTGATGGTGTAGGTCTTTTTTGATATGAAGAAATGGTGGTTAATACTGGCGTTACTGCTAAGTAGCAGTATTCACGCACAAGAGATTGAGCTATCCGGCCTAGTCATGGATCGCACCCTAACTCGCTTTGGTAAGGACTTTGTCTTTTACTACTCAAGTTATTGGCGTGATGTACCACAGACAGGCGGGGTGAGCGTTGTGATTTATGAACAAGTCTATCCGCAAGCTGGCACCTATCTTTGGGTGGAGATAAATCAGAAGAAGATTTACCAGACCTATTTCGGCCGTCGCTATAACGATATCAAGCAAAAAGCTGAAACCGCGATTGTCATTTCGGTCAATCAACTCGCCCAGATTAAAGCCGACGCCATTACCGATGAACTGCTAAAACAAGGGTTGTGATCACATCATGAAAGCATTTCTTTTTACCCTATTTGCCCTGAGTATGTCTGCTCAAGCTACTGAATTAGTCTATACACCAGTCAATCCGAGCTTTGGTGGTAACTCGCTCAATGCCAACTTTCTGCTCAGCAAAGCCCAAAGCCAAAACAACCATACCGACGATGCTAACGAGTTGGGGTTTGAGGATCAGTTTCGTGCTGCATTGGAACGCAACATCATCAACTCTCTTACCCGCCGCATCTCCGATGGTGAACTGGTGGAAGGCTCTTATAACACCGGTGATTATCAGATCGATGTAGCAGGCGCTGGTGGCACTGGCGTAACCGTCACCATCACCAATCTCGCCACAGGTGAAGTCACCGTCATTACCATGCCATCTATGGGATAAGTACTATGCGTACCTTATTTTTACTTTGTTGCACAGCATTATTAGGTGGCTGTGCCGCATTTAACAACCCTCAACTTAACATTGCCGATGCGGAGATCGACCCGCCATCACGCGCAATGATTGAACTACAAAAAGAGCCTAAACCGCTGCACGCCATTCCCGTGTCGGTTTACGCGTTTCGCGATCAGACTGGCCAATATAAACCACAGCAAAACGTCAGTTCATTCTCTACTGCTGTCACCCAAGGTGGCACCTCAATGCTGACGCAATTGTTACTCGAGTCAGGTTGGTTTACCCCGGTAGAGCGCGAAGGCTTACAAAATTTACTGACTGAACGGAAAATCATTGGTGCCAGTCGTGAAAAAGGTAACGACCTGCCCAATTTGATGGAGTCTCGCATCATCTTTGAAGGGGGCATCATCAGCTATGAAACCAACGTTAACACGGGGGGAATTGGCTTAGGGTATTACGGTATTACCGCCTCGGAGTTGTACCGCGAAGATCAAGTATCGGTCTATTTACGCGCCGTTGATGTGTATACCGGACGAGTACTGCTGTCAGTGTCTGCATCTAAAAAGGTACTGTCGCAACAAGTTGACGCCAGTTTCTTCCGCTACGTCAGCCTCAGTCGGCTGGCAGAAGCAGAAGCTGGCTACACCACTAATGAACCGGTACAACTTTGCGTACGCCAAGCGATGGAAGCCGCCATCACTGGCGTTATCCATCAAGGCATTGAACGTGGCTATTGGCAAGCGAATGTAGCCGCAGAGGTCAAAGGTTAAATCACTGCTTGCGAAGCAAATTGGAACTGCTGCGCCCAGCGCAGCAGCTCCACGCGGTTGCGTGATTGCGTCTTTCTGAATATTGAAGAGAGATGCGCCTTCACCGTATGGGCACTGATATTTAAGTGCGTCGCAATCTCCTTGTTGCGCGCTCCCTCACCCACTAACTCGATGATGCGTTTTTCTTGCCGCGTTAACTGCATCAAGCAAGATGATGGTACGTCCTCATTGGCTTGGCGTTTAAACTTCAGCATTTTATCTAACAGTTTAGACAACTGCTCTCGGCCATAATAGAGCTCACCCTGCATTAAGATTTTTAGCGCATGCAGCACTTGGTCGAGTTGCTTGTCGGCACCAATAACGCCACGGATACCAGAGATTAACGCCACTTGTTGATCAACAATATGTTCGTCGACCCGGTAGAGAAAGACGGGAGCAAACTGTAATGCGTGTTTGACGACTATTGGCATAGTGTACTTATCAAGTCGCATGCCTTGAATTGAAATGGCTACCAAAGCGCCCTCGGTATCTAAAAGCGCCAACTGCTGATCATCCCGTATCACCTCTGTGATAAATCCCATGGATTGTGCCAGAAATGGTAACTGCCCAACGGTAGCACTTTCTGCTACTACGATTAATTTCTTAAACTCTTCCATGATTACCCCGAGTTTTATCTAGCTAATTATCCCTAAATCTCAGGTTTCGCCTTCCATATGCTTAAGGAAACCTGAAGGGGCATAAGTCTGACGAAATATTAACCTTTTTTCTACATTTTTGTACTAAGTTAGCCATTGGAACTAAGCCAAATGGGCTATATATCACTTAGACATGATGCCATTAACGAGTTAAATCGATGATGCGCACAGAAACAGCCAACAAACTGCGACATTTGTAAAAAAAATGATAATAAAAGATAGCAGCGTCAGTGTAGAGATGACTAATAAGGAGAAAGCAGCACTGCGATGAGACCAGCGCAGTGCTAAAGCGATGAGCAATTACCAGTTAAACGATACCGCAATCCCAGCCGCATCGCGGTCGACCCAAGGTGTTATTTGGACATTGTTATCAAACGCATCAGTGAAGAACCAGCCTGAAATAGAGCCAATCACCGCGCTGGCAGCGACATCGCCCCAATGGTGCTTGTCTGCCTCCACTCGACCATAAGCAGTTAACGCCGCCATACCGTACGCAGGGAAGCCATATTGCCAACCATAGCGTTTTTGCAGAGTAGTCGCCGCAGCAAATGCCATCGCGGCATGATTGGAAGGAAAGCTATCGTTATCGCTGTGATCTGGCCGTTGCTCATGGATCACTGATTTGGCCAACATGCTGGTGCCGGTTGCAACACCCACGCTGAGCCCAGCTTGTTTAACCCCTTGCCAATCGTCCTTATAAGCGGGAATGGCTAACGAGGCCGCTACTAATCCATAAGCGGTCACATCGCTGAAGGTATCCCAATTATCGTTGGCCTGAGCCGCAGTAGTCGTCAAAGCCGCAGCCAATAGTACTGTAGACCCCATTAATCCGCGGGTAACTCCGTTTATCATTTCACTATTCCTAAGTTGAAAATTATGGCGAGTTGCCTGTCGTTAAAGCACTTTGCGGGCCACACCTTAGCAAATACTTAAGGTGTGAGCGATAGCTTTGGTCGAACTGACTTATCAAGCCTAACTTGGGCGAAACTCATCGCGATGATAACGGTAGACTTGTAAAGAGAGTGGTAAGGTAACAGCGATGCTAAGATAGCAGAAGCGCTGAATTTGACGCGGTAAACAACGGGGAAATAGGAAGTTTGCCGCACCGACAAACTTCCACATGCAGGATTATTTTAGCTTGAGTAGGTAATCCACCAACGCCACGAATCGAGCTTCGGGCTCGGTTACACCGGCAAAGCCATCAAAGCGGAGCTGATATTTACCATTAACAATGAATACTGGCACACTTTTCAAGCCTAGCGCCTGCTGATCACGATAAGAGACCGACAGCTTATTCAATGTGGCATCATCATCCATCGCCTGCTCAAATTTTTTCGCATCGATGCCCTGTTTAGCCACATACGCTTTAATTTCAGTAAGATCGGGCAAACGCCGTTCCTCACTGGCAATCTGATGATAATATTCCATTAAATCATAGACTAACTTACCCTCCCCCATAGCTTGCAAGGCGTAATACACGTGGGCATCAAACACCCAGCGATCATTACCTAAACCGGGGCGACGGACAACGCTCACCTTTGGATGAGCGCTTTCAAACTGCTGCACCATAGGGTTCATAGCCCGACAATGCGGACAGCCCAACCAGAAATATTCCATCAAAAATGGCCCTTTAGCTTCGGGGGCTTTGATCGGCGCTTTAAGAACGGTGTAATCCACATCCGCTTTAAATTCATAGGTCTCAGCTTGCGCCAAGTTAACGCTGGCCAACCACGCCAGTACCACCGTAGCTAGCGCCAATAACTGCCGTTTCATCTTGTTAAAATTCCTTTAAAAAACATCGAATTTAATAGTGCCGAAATTCGCTAGACAAAGCTAGCCAACAAGCCACCGAGAAGTACTAGCTTTTCGTTAAAATTTGTTTAACTTGGCGAGGAGCTAAGCCATTTTTCCATGGTGAAATTGACCAACTGTTCACCGTTGCGTTCAACCACATTCTGCTGCCGCTGACGAAAGCCCTGCTTGAAGAAAAACGGCCGTGCGAGATAGGACGCCTCCACGTACAAACGTGGTAAAGCGAGCGCGATAGCATGTTGTTCAAGCACAGCATAAAGCGCACTAGCAATACCATAACGCTGGTAATTAGGAGCCGTGTACATGCAGTCGATATGACCATCATCGTCTAACTCAGCAAAGCCCACCACTTGCCCTTCTGCCAAGGCAAGCCAAGGTCGCTTTCGAGTTAGGCGTCGTTGCCACTTGGCATAGTCGATGGGATATGGCGCCCAAGCGTGCCGCTGAGCAGTTGAATAGACGACATCATCAATGCTATGCACTGCCGCATAAAATAGTTCGGCCACGGCAATAACCTCAGCTTGAATCACAGCAGACGTTGCCGAACTTAAACTGGCTGATGCGTCAGCACTCGCCGAATAACGCACAAGGGTGATGTCCATCAGTTGAAACCTTGTCGTAAGATCCGTTTGATTTTCGGGCGCAACAGCAACACCTCCAACAGATTGTGTACCGACCTTAACGCCGTCAATGCGCAGCCGATTAACGCGGCGCCCAACCACAGTAAGCCAATATTCACGGAGGTATTTTGCTGACAAAACATCTCGACAATGTCTGGTCGTGCCCACAGCGGTGCGACAAACATAAATACACAAATTAACAAGGTCAGAATTCGTAAGTGCCACAGCATACTCAAACGCGCCTCAATCACTAATCGGTCAATCTGGGTATCGTTTAAATACGCGCCTTGCGGCGTTTGATGTTTAACCCAATAAAAATGCTGCATAACAGGTGTCCGTCCTCCCTGACGTAAGTAGCTGGCGACATCGCTGATGCGGTATTGATGATAATTCAGTTCAATATACTTGCAACGCCGCCAGGAGTGTGCAGGCATTCTGCAAAAATTAGCGATAAATCAACATGTCATTGGCTAGCTAACGGCTGTTGACCGTTGCCATTTGATATAGGTGCAATAATTTGGTGCTGCTAGTGACACTTAGGCAACACAGCAAGCTAGATACACAAAGGTCAGCGTGGAGAGGGATGAACGTGTCGGGCTGAGACCGAGGTCAACAGCCCGCAAGAGCAGTTAACTCAAATTACTCCGCTTTACTAAAGAACAGCGTGACTTGGCCAAGGGTGACGCCCCACTTTGTGATTTTTGAAATATTAAACACATGCTTATCATCTTGGCGATACATCCAATCGTCAAAATGGACTTCCAGTTCATGCTCATCAGTTTTTAGCAAAAAGTCATAGCGCCAGCGCAACGCATTGCCGACCTCTTCACCTGCGGCAGTGCCGATAATATCGTCTGCGGTACCAAGATAACGGCCATCTGGCTGACGGGTGATAATCCACACGCGGGTAGAAGTTTCACCATCGTGATAACGAAAATCCTCATGTAGGGTGAGCGTATCGCCATTAACCTCGCCGCGGATCTTTACGTCAAAACGCCGAGTTTGTTTATTGGTGTAATCCTGCACCATACCCCACGCGGTTATATTCCCTTGAAAATAATCAAACAGCGCAAATTGCGGTGTACTAGCACGATAGTCGGTCAGGTCGGTACTGCAACTGCTCAGCAACATCACTGCGGCCGCGATCCCCCCTATTTTCCACCAGTCCCTGAAACGAATACGCATTAGCTTGCTCCTATGAGTTGTTGTCGTAATTTGGGATATTCAGTCTGCGGAGATAACCAGATGGCAATAAAAGCCTGATTCAATGCCGCCTCGGTAATCTGCCCTACCCGCTCGAACTGGTGTTGCCGCTTAGCTTGATAATAGAAGTGGCCACTGTTGCCAGCCGACACATATACCAGTTGATCCCCCTCAGTAACATTAGGAAAGATCGTGGCAAGTTGCCTTAGCCACGGCTCAATTTGCTCAGTGGTATAGCCCAATTTTTGCCATTGTTCGCGAGTAGCATCCAGCAGCTCTTGGGCGGAGATTTCACGTTGATAGCGGATCTGTAACGCCAACGGCGCTTGCAACCCCGCATATTGCCCAGATGGGGTGCGTAGCGTTGAATGATAAATATCAAACCATAGCCAGCTAAGACTCGCCTGCCCCACACTCGGCCATTGCGACCAAGTCGACGACGCTTGTGCCGACACCGCTAAGCTCATCAACAATGATAATAAGCCCACCGAGAACCCAAAAAACTTAACCTGCAGCTTCATCAACATTTCCCTCGTAACCACAACATAAAGGCCAGCAAGATGCCCCACTCACACAGCAATACCATGGCGGTTAAACTTTTACCAAACGGCAGCATCACGGCGTCGAGTTGTGCCCCAGCAAGATAGCTTAGTGCGCCAGCCAGCGCGGCTACCGGCACGCTCAGCAGCTTTGAGTGGCCTTGCAGCACCGGCAGTAACCACCAGCTGTACCAAGCAAACGCCAGCCACAACGCCATCAGCCAGATAGGCAACTTCGGGCTAGTAAATACCATCAGACCAGCCAATAAATTCACGCTATCTAACACGATGCCGAGTAACGCGATGCCTAAACACCACAACCAAGGTTGCCACCGCCATCGCAGAGTGAGCACACTCGTCAACAACACCAGTATCAACGTCCACCATTGCCAAGATTCACGTCCCAGCACCGCCAGAAACCATAAACTTTGGAACCATAGCGATGTCAGTAACAGGCCTTTCATCAACGAGCGCCTCAATGTAATGAATAGTCTTAGTAGCCATTTGGGCGAGTGATAAACACGCATTAACGCCGCCCAATGAAACTTTGGGTTGGCCTTATAGAAACGAATGTGAAGGGAAAATCGATCAGTTTTTCAGAGCAAGTACAGCGCTAGCACAATGTAAACACCTAAGTACCGTGGTGGTTATACTCCGCGAGCAGAGCCTAAAGTTGGCTTTCAATCGGTAACACCTGCAGTAGCCCCACCATAAACCGCTGCCACGCCGAGCTGTGCGGATCGCTATCGTAGCTGACAACTTGTCCTTGTTCGATGGTGGTCCAGTGCAGGTTGCCATCGGCATTGCGTTCAACGTGGTAGCTATTTTCCGGTTTGACACCGTCTTCCATAAACTCGGTCAACTGCTGTGCGAGTGCATCACTGTTGATGGCTAACACCGTTTCAGTGTTGATAAAGCTAGAGCGGGGGTCGAGGTTAAAACTGCCGATATAGACAGTACGGTTATCAAACACCATCGCTTTAGTGTGCAGTGCGGCGCGGGATTTTAACGAAACAATTTCCGTTCGGCGCGCCAAGGCATCCGGCCGTAACTCATACAAATTGGCGCCATTTTCGAGTAACTGTTCACGATGTTTAGCGTGGCCTGCATGTGCCGCGAGCACATCATTAGAGGCTAACGAATTGGTCAACACCCGCACACTAACGCCAGCGCTACTCAGCTGCTTTACCATTGCCATTGCCCGTTCACCCAACACAAAATAGGCTGATTCAATCAATAAGGAATGCTTAACTTGCTGTAGCTCTTGGTATAGCGCGTTGACGATTTTTGCCTCATCCAGCTGTGCCGGATCGTCCCAAATAAACTGACAATCGCCCCAACGTAACTGACCAACAATCTGCTGTAACTGATTGAACAACTCGGTGTAGTTGCTCGAAAGTGGATAGGGATAGTGATCTTGGCTTATTCGCTGACGCATCTGCAGCAACCTTTGTTTTTGCTCATCAACCGCGGGAAACTCCACCAGTGCGGAGATAGGCACAGACCATGTACCGTTCCAAAAATAGTCAAACTGTTCAGAGACTTTGCGTACCACGGGGCCCGCAGCCAATACGTCTAAGTCTCTAAAATTGGATTCCGGTGACACACTAAAATAATGGTCACCAATATTACGTCCCCCTACCACTGCAAGTGCGTTATCAATGATCATCGTTTTATTGTGCATGCGGTGATTCACTCTCTCTAAATCACCGAGAAAATCTGCCACATGGAAATCACGATTCGCGAACGGATTAAAAATGCGAATCGACACATTGGGTAGCGCATCTAATGCGACGAGCAGCTCATCACGCTCATGCAGATTATTGTCATCGAGTAACACGCGCACTCTGACTCCGCGCGCCGCCGCTCGAATCACGTTATCCGCCAGCAGCCTGCCAGTCGCATCCGCCTCCCAGATGTAATACTGCAGGTCTAGCGTCTTCTCCGCTAAGCCCGTCATCGCCACTCTGGCGGTGAATGCATCTGCACCGTTATCCACCAGAAAAAAGCCGGATTGCGGCGCATGTTGCACTGACACATCCGCCAGCACACGCCCAACCGCAGAGTGTTGGTAATCATTAGTGGCAAATGACGATGGCTTGTCTACATGTTCAGGAAGCGAGGAGCAACTGTTGAGCAGCGGCATAAGCAGCAGTAACAGCGCAATACGGAACAGAGGTGAGAGTGTCGTTGTTGAATACATGAGCTATCCATGGATGATGTTCAACTGCCTGTAACACAAGGTAACAACGACAAACCTTGCAGCGATTTTGCTAGCATAACGTTATTTCAACATACTGCACCGTTTTTGATCACACTTTGGCTGTTGATGGCAAAAACGATGCTGCTGCGTTGCGCCAAAAGCCGCTCTCACCATTCGGTGGTGTGCCACCACAGCGCATTATGCATGGCTCATCAGCCACTGCTCACATACACGCTATTGTCCGGCCGTCGTTACCGCTTAGGCCCAGCCATAACGGTTCCAGTCCACTAGAGGCATAGCATCACAGCGCTGACGACGTTAATTTTCCGTCGAATTGTCACAATGGTCAGCCATCATCTGTTCAAACTGCAATTTATAGAGATTATCATCCGGCAAGCTGACAATAAGCGGGGCATAAGCGTTATTCCACACCGTCGTCCATACACTACTAAGGGGATGTTCCGCGCCGAAATAGTGAGGGAAAATGATAAAGGGTGCGCCCAGATACGCCATCACCAGCACAGCCAGTGCAAAGACAGTTATAAGTAGTAGTTTTAACACACTAACTCCTTTTGTGTGTCACGGTTCCACAAGCATTCAACCCTTGAAAGCGCCGTGATGCCGCACATTGCATTAGCAAACTGACTCGCAGCAAGCGACTGTTTATCGTTGCAGTAAAGATGATGCCTCACCGCGGAAGTAAGTCATGTAAAACAGAAAGGTAGCTATGCTTGATAGGCTGTAATATGTTGGCAATTCACCGCCAAAACGCTTGTTCACTGCATAACCTAGGTGCTGATAAGCGACATCACCTCTAACCCTAACACTCAACAGCTGCGGTGTTATTCGATATTTATCACAAAGTGATATATCAACAGCTTAAGTCGTCCTAAGCGTTGCCAGCGATAGTTGGAAGTTACTGTCTTCATATAAAGTGGTAATTTCCCCGGTGGTGCCAACAAAAAAGGGACAGCGGCAGCTGTCCCTTTCACTTTGACGGTTATGTAGTTTTGCAATAATTGCAAATCATGCGATAGAGGCGGTCGCCGGCTTGGCCTCCTCTACGGCATTGCGTAAGCGCGCTTTCATTTCGCTATAGATCTGAGCTGCATGGTTTTCAGCCCAATGTTGATCTTCAATAGCAACAACTTTCACCGCGCAATATTTGGTTTCTGGTGTTGCGGTAACTGAGTCGACGTTATCTTGGGTTAACTCGTTACACGCGCCAATCCACCATTGATAGGTCATGTACACCGCATTGCGGTTAATACGCTCACTCACACTGGCACGACTGATCACTTTACCGCGGCGAGATTCCACCCACACCAGTTGCTGATCTTTAATCCCCAACACTTGCGCATCCGTTGGGTTGATCTGCACATATCCTGGTTCATCGGCTAAGGTACGCAACGCAGCACAGTTACCTGTCATGGAGCGGCAAGAGTAATGGCCGACTTCTCGCACGGTACACAGCACCATTGGGAAGTCTTCATCAATCACTTCACCCGGTTTACGCCATTGCGTTGCAAACAACTGACCTTTACCGGTAGGTGTGGCAAATTTATTGTCAGTGTACAGGATGGGTGTGCCCGGATGTTCTAGGGTTGGACATGGCCATTGTACGTGCCCCATTTCACCCATTTTGTCGTAGGTAACACCGTAGTAAATTGGGCACAGTTCACGCAGTTCGTCCCAAATTTCCTGCTCATCGTTATAGTGCATCGGGTAACCCATCTCGGTCGCAATTAAGGAGATGATGTCCCAGTCACGTTTAACGTTGTACTTAGGTTCAACGGCTTTGAAGAAGCGTTGGAAACCACGGTCACAGCAAGTGTAAACACCGCTATGTTCACCCCAAGAGGTCGATGGCAAAATCACGTCAGCGACTTCGGCGGTTTTAGTCATAAAGATATCTTGCACCACCAGCAGATCCAGCGCTTCAATACCTTTACGCACCATGCTCAAGTCCGCTTCGGTTTGTAGTGGATCTTCACCCATGATGTAATAAGCTTTGACCTTACCTTCCAGTGCCAGATGTGGCACTTCAGTAATTTTCACGCCGGGTTCTTTATCCATCTTGTCAGCATCGACACCCCAACGTTTAGCAAATTTCTCACGTACAGCAGCATCGGTTACTTTTTGATAGCCTGGGAACAGATCGGGCAGCACGCCCATGTCGCAGCCACCTTGTACGTTGTTTTGACCACGTACCGGAGCCACACCCGCGCCTGGACGACCGAGTTGACCCGTTAGCAAGGCCAGCGTAGACAAACTTTTAACGGTTTCAGTACCTTGACCAAATTGGGTTACCCCCATACCCCAGCAGATAATCGCCGTTTCGGCCTTGGCATAAGTGCGCATTGCTTGACGCACCTCAGCAGCAGGCACACCGGTAATAGGTTCGATTTTTTCTGGCGCGTAGTCTTTTACGACTTCCCACAAAGCATCAAAGCCTTCGGTGTAGTTAGCGACGTAATCTTTGTTATAAAGATTTTCTTCCAGAATGGTGTAAATGAAGGAGTTCACCATCGCCACGTTGCAACCGTTGTTCAGTTGCAAGTGTTGGTCGGCAATGCGGGCAGCTTCAATACGGCGTGGGTCACAAACGATGATTTTGGCACCGTTTTGTTTAGCTTTAACCACACGGCGCGCCACAATGGGGTGCGAGTCAGCACTGTTGTAACCGAAGATCAGCAAGCATTTAGACTTTTCCAAATCCCCCACTGATACGCTCATCGCGCCGTTACCTAAAGTGGTACGCAAACCCGCGACTGATGGGCCATGACACACACGAGCACAGCAGTCGACGTTGTTAGAGCCGAGCACTGCACGGGCGAATTTCTGCATCACAAAGTTGGTTTCGTTACCGGTACCGCGTGATGAGCCGGTGGTCATAATTGAACGAGGACCATATTTAGCTTTGATATCTGACAGACGATGCGCCACAAATTTGATCGCTTCGTCCCAGCTCACAGTTTCAAACGGTGCGCCTTTTTCGCGACGGATCATAGGTTCACGCAGACGTGGGGTGAGCAACTTGGTGTCGTTCAAAAAGTCCCAGCCATAGTAACCTTTGAGGCACAGCTCTCCTTGGTTAGTTTTACCATTGGCGGCTTCAACTTTGATGATTTTGCCATCATCTACCACCATCTGCATTTTGCAGCCCGCACCGCAATACGGACACACTACGGTTGCTTTTTCCATAAGTTCCTACCTTTTACGCGTAAACGTTGTGGGCACCGGCTTCAAGCGCGGTACGGCGACGTTTTTCAGCTGTCAGTTTTTCCAATTCAGCGCGATCAACACAATGCAGCGCTTCAGTTGGGCAGACCTCAACACAGGCAGGCCCTTCGGCGCGGGTATGGCACAAATCGCACTTGTGGGCTTGTGCCTTAGTGACTTGCACATTCACGGCGGCGCCAGTGTCACGTACGGTTTGGTAGGTTTTCACCTCCATCGCCCCGTAAGGACAAGCGACCACACAGGTTTTGCAACCGATGCAATGTTCTTGCAACACATGCACAAAGCCATTTTCAAGGCGGATCGCGTGGTTTGGACAAACATTGGCACAAGGAGCATCTTCACACTGACGACACGTCGCCGCGGTGGAGATATAAGCTCCTTTGATAACGTGAATACGCGGTGTGAAGTTAACTTCATTCAACGCGCTAACATCCCCATCAGAACGATGCGCCACAGCGCAGGCGACCTCACAAGTGCGGCAGCCGATGCACTTATTGGCATCTGCGAGAATAAATCGATTCATTGATCTTCTCCGTTTAACAAGCAGTTACTGCTTTGGTTCCTGCAGTTTCAAAGCACTTTGCTACACATTACTTCCGGCTTAGTAAGGCATAATCCAAGCCAACATTTTTATTATTAAAATTCATATAGTTACAAAAGAGTGTCGACATTAGCATCTTTTAACGGGCACAACTTTGATGTCGATTCGACAAAACTGACGAAAGTGACGTCACCACTGCTCCGATGTGTCGACCAGTTCCGCTATCTCACGCCAGCGGTTTTGTCGCAGCAGTTGCTCCAGTTGCGCTACCGCGTCAATCACCGCCGGTGACATGGGATAGCAAAATCCAACGATGTCTGGCTGAATGCCGAGCATCACCACCTCGTCCACCGCCTCTTTTAAGTCATCAATCAGATAATTCAGCGGCATCGAGTGCGTGCTCATCAGCATCATTTCGCTGATGCAGTCCGGGTCGACCGTGCGGATCTCGCCGGGGTTAAGCCCCATTTCGGTGGCGTCGATAACAATCAAGGTATGTGGCTTAAGTTCGCGAATGCGCACGGTTTCAGTTTCTGGCGCACTGCCACCATCAAGCACTAACCAATCGGACAGCGGTTGGGCGGCCAGCTTTTGCGCCAATAACGGCCCCGCGCCGTCATCCCCCATCATGCTGTTGCCAACACATAATATGATCTGGCGCGCAGTGGCGTTGTTGCTGGTGTTAGTCATTCAGCCTCCGCACAATCAGTTGGATCGCTGGTTCGTTCTGTATCATCTCCAGCATGGTCATGAGCTGATCACGCCAGTGCAAAAAGTCTGGCTCGACATCGTTCGCCATGGCCGCCAGCCCTTTAGCCAGCATCACCACATGGCTACTGTCGATAACGATCTCGCCATACTTGGGAATGCCGTCTAACTTGCGCCGCGCATCGTCATTAGGGATAAGCGTTAGCCACTCTAAATAACGTGGCAGCGGGCAGCTCATGGCGGGTTTGAAACAGTCGATCACCCCTAGGTGATGACCGATCGCCAAACCGTAATACACCAGTTGTTGGGTTTCCGGTTTGGCATCCTTGTCGTCAACAAACTTCTGATTCAGGATGAAAAAGGTGACTGTTTCACTCATGCGCGTAGCTCCTCGGTCACTTGTTGCAGATAGCCGAAAATCTCGCTCAACCGTGGGTCGGCTTGCTCGCCGAGATACTGCTTAAACGCCTCAAATGGATTGGGTGTCACTAGCAGATCCAGATATTGATTAGCGATCTGGCGGCCGTAGCGATAACCCGCTAGTTCGCGCGCTTTGCGTTCAACGGCTACGCGCAGCTGTGGTGCCACTTGAGGGTGCAGCAGTTGCGCGGGCTCACTATCAATAGCCGAAGGTTCGCGGGCATGAATTTTCTGCTCCAATAATCCGAGCGCCATGGCAAAGCCGTATAACGTCGCTTGCGGTGTGGGTGGACAACCGGGAATGTACACATCGACTGGCACAATTTGGTCAGTGCCGCCCCATACGCAGTACAGATCGTGGAAGATACCGCCACTGTTGCCACAGGCGCCGTACGACACCACGATTTTTGGATCAGGTGCCGATTCATACGCCCGCAGTGCAGGCACACGCATCGAACGAGTCACAGCACCCGTATACAGCAGAATGTCGGCGTGGCGTGGTGATGGCACCACTTTGATACCAAAACGTTCAGCGTCAAACAGCGGCGTAATACTGGCAAAAATCTCGATTTCGCAGCCGTTACAACCGCCGCAGTCCACCCGATAAACATAAGCAGAACGGCCGATATTTTTCAGCAATGCCGCTTTCATTTTGGCAATGCTTTCATCCACGGTCAGTGGCACTGGCATGCCATTGGCGTCACGGGTGTTTTGAATAGTCAGACTCATGATGCTTGCTCCCGTAACATACGACTGAGGGCAATCCGCTGCCCTTGGGTAATATTGTGCTGGCGTTTGCAGTGCGGGCAGGTATGTAGCTGCGCGTGCAGCTCGGCACTATCGGGATATTGTCCAGTCGCCAGTAACAACTGTTCGGCGTATTGCAGCTCTTTTTCCACCGCAAACGGCTTATCGCACGCAACACAATGTGCCAGCGGGAAGGCCGATTTCTGATACATATCTTCCTTGCGCCATACCGCCAGTTGTACCTCTTGGCTCAGCTCAATCGCCCCCGTTGGGCACACCTCTTCGCAGCGAGCGCAGAAGATGCAGCGGCCAAGAAACAGCGACCACTCCTGCATGCCCGTATCAAGATTAGTTTGCACTGTCAGCGCATTGGCTGGACAGGCATTCATGCACGCAGCACAGGCGATACACTGCGCCGGATTGTGCTCTGGCTTACCACGAAAGTTTTTATCAAAATCCGGCGCGGTCAGCGGGTCGGTGCCAGTTACTACGCCAACGCTCAGTGCTTTTTTTAAGAATTTCAGCATGTTTTGACTCCTTGGCGCGCTACTTTAGCGGTGAATTAGTGCGCTCGATGCCATAACGTTCCACCTCTTTATAAGGCACGGTTTTACTGGTGCGCTTATTCACATCGACGAAAGTGACGCGGTCGGTGCAGGAGTAACAAGGGTCGAGACTACCGATGATCAACGGCGCATCGGATACCGTGTTGCCACGCAACATGTAACGCAACGTGGTCCAGTTGGCATAGGTGGCGGCGCGACAACGCCAGCGGAACAGTTTCTGGTTATCGCCCGTCATGCTCCAATGCACATCATCGCCGCGTGGCGCTTCGGTAAAGCCAAGGGCAAACTTATGCGGTTTGTAGGTAAAGCCATCGCTTTGCAGTGGGCCACCGGGCAAGTTATCTAGGCCGTAGTCGATCATATTGAGGCTGGTAAACACCTCATTGATACGTACTTTCACCCGTGACAGCACATCGCAGCCCTGTTCACTGTGTACTTCCATCGGCAGCAAACCGTAACCCACAAATGCGTGGTCAAAACGGGCATCACGGGCGTGACCACTGGCGCGCACCATCGGCCCAACGTTACTGAAGTCGCGGGCGATTTGTGGGTCAAGCCGCCCCACCCCAACGGTACGTTGTTCCATGTTGGGTGTGCTCAGCAGCACATCGACTAAATCGTTCACTTCACGGCGCATCTCTTGCGCCAGCTTACGAGTGGTGATCATGTCGTCTTTCAGCAGATCGCGGCGCACGCCACCAATCAGGTTCAACCCATAGGTTTTACGTGAGCCAGTGAGTACTTCGGCCATCTTCATCGACACTTCACGCACGCGGAAGAACTGCATAAAGCCGGAGTCAAAACCGGTAAAGTGGCATGACAAGCCCAGGTTCAACAGATGGCTGTGCAGCCGTTCCACTTCCAATAGAATTGAGCGGATCATCTGCGCTCGCTCGGGCACGTTGATGCCGAGCGAGTTTTCCACCGAGGTGGAGTAAGCGGTGCTATGGGCAAAACCGCAGATGCCACAAACGCGGTCAGACAGGAAGGTGACTTCGTTGTAGCCCATGCGTGATTCAGCCAGTTTTTCCATGCCACGGTGCACATAGAACAAGCGATAATCGGCATCGACAATCCGTTCACCATCGACGAATAAGCGGAAGTGACCCGGCTCGTCCGACGTCACGTGCAACGGGCCAATCGGCACGATACGGTCTTTGTCGCTGCCCAGTTCATTCAAGAATGGGTAAGTTTCATCATCAGTAGTAGGCGCTGGACGTTGGCGATAATCCATGCTGTCTTTACGCAGCGGATAGAGATTTTCAGGCCAATCGTCAGGTAATACTAAGCGGCGTTCATCGGCTAGTCCGACAGGACGCAAGCCGTACATATCGCGCACTTCGCGTTCGCCCCACACCGCTGCAGGCACCCGTGGAGTGACGGCCGGATATTCCAAGGTGTTGGCGTCCACCAGCACTTTGACGGTGATCCAGCATTTCTCATGGGCTTCCATCGACAACACGTAATACACCGCATAGTGGCCGTTGAGTGTGCGTTCATCGTTACCAAACAGCACGCTGAGCCAACCACCGTGTTGGTAGTACAAGCTCTCAACCACCTCCGGCAACATATTGGTTTTGACGGTGATAGTTAGCTGATCCTCGGTTTGTCGTTCTTCTTCGAGGATGGCTGTTGGAAACTGCGCCCGTAGCTGCGCGATATAAGCGCCGCCGCGATTTTGGGCATTAGCAACAGTGGTTAGATTAGTCACGATACATCTCCTGCGCGGAAGAATGGGAAGAAGTGGCGGATGCCGTGGTGCTGTCGTCAGTGGCAGCGCCTGGCAGTTCGAGCGCACGCAGCTCATCAATGCCCGCCTGATCGCCATTTAGCACAATGGTGGTGGCTTGTTTCAGTAGTTGTTGTACAGGTTGTGGAATATGCGTGCCCATCAGCACCATTAACACCATCAGCACGGCCAGTGGCGCAGTGGTTAACCATCCCAGTTCGCCCTTGCTGACGTTATCAGGTTGTTTACCGAGTACGGACATCACAATCATGCGCACCAGCCCCGCCAGTACGATAGTCAGCAGTAGCAACAGCAAAATCACCAGCCACAAGTAGCCACCGCGAATACCGGCAGTTACCGTCATAAACTCACTGAGGAACAGGTTAAACGGCGGCATACCACCGAGCGCCAACGCGCCCCCCGCCAGCAGCGCACCAGACAGCGGCGCGACCCGCAGCAAGCCTTTAACAGCGTTCATATCACGGGTGCCATATTTCAGCAGTACGTTACCTGAACCGCAAAACAGCAAGGTTTTGCCCAAGCTATGGTTGAGGGTGTGCAGCATGGCAGCAAAGATGCCCAGTGGCCCACCAATCCCCAGTGCAACGGCAATCAAGCCCATGTTTTCCACACTGGAGTAAGCCAGCAGCCGTTTCATATCGCGCTGTACCAAAATCAAGAAGGCCGCCACAGCAACCGACAATAGGCCGAACACCAACAGCAAACGTTGTGGGAATTCAGGGCCGATAGCGGCGCTGATCAACATGGCGTAACGAATGATCACTAACAGCGCGCAGTTGAGCAGCACGGCGGACAGTAACGCCGAGGTTGGACTTGGCGCTTCAGAGTGCGCATCGGGCAACCAAGCATGCATCGGGAACAGACCCGTTTTGGTACCAAAGCCGATCAGAATGAAGATAAAGGCAAGGTGCATCAGGCTGCTATCAAGCAGATTGGCATGTTGCAGCACTTCACTCCAAAAGATGGCATCGCCCGGATTGGGCATCACGTTGGCGGCATTGGCGTACACCAGCACCGTACCGTACAGGCCAAAGGCCACCCCGACCGTACAGATGATGATGTATTTCCACGCCGCTTCCAGCGAGGATTGCTGACCGTATAAGCCCACCAAAAACGCCGAACTTAAGGTAGTGGCTTCAATGGCCGCCCACATCAAGATCAGGTTGTTACTGGTGATCACCAACAGCATGGTGAACAGAAACAGGTGGAAGAAGCCGTAGTAAGTGCCTAAAGATTTTAGGCTCACTTCACCCTCTTCCAACTCATGGTTCATATAACCGATAGAGTAAATCCCGGTGATAAAACCAATCACCCCAAGAATGGCGAGAAACAGCGAACTCAAGCTATCCAGATGCAGCCAGTTATGCCCAGCCAGTAGTTCGCCTTGCTGGTATACCGTCCACACGGCGTACAGCGAGATCAGCAGCAACAAACTGGAGCCAATCGTGTGTACCGCCGTCAATACTGGTCGAGCGGCGCCCACCAAGCGGCAGCCAAAGGCCACTAACGCTGTGAGCAATGGAATCGCCAGTAGGATGAGAAACAACATAAAAGTATCCATAGTCATCACCCTTTCAACGAAATCAGTTTTTGTACATCAAGGGTGTTCATTGTGCGGTAGATGCGCCGCGCCATCAGCGCCATGATGATCACTGCAAAGATGGCGTCAGTGGCGATACCAATTTCCACCAACTCCGGCGCTTTATAGGCCAGCAGCGCCAGCGTTAAATGCGCGCCGTTTTCCATCAGGCAGTAACCAAATACCTGCTTGAGAATGTTGCGTTGGCTAACAATGCACAGCAGCCCAATCAAGAAATGCCCCAGTGACACTGCCAGCACAGGTTTGAGGTCAGCCAACATCGGCAACTCAACCGGTGCGGTGGCAAAGTAGCTCACCAACACGATGGCGGCGGCAATCATCATCAGCAACGCCGTGCTGATAACGCCACCGTCAGCGTTAGGGTCGGCCATCTTGCGAAAGGCGCGATACATAATCAGCGGCACCAGCACCACCTTGGTAATAAAGGCGCTGATTGACCACATATACAGCTCGTGAGCATCAAACAACGAGGCAAGGCTCAGGAAAATGCCCACCAGCACCAGTGACTGCAGTGCATAAAGCCCCGCCGACACCGTAGGTTTTTTGGCGGCTATTACCATCATCGAAGTGACGATCATCAGCCCGGCCAGATTGTTGACAAGAAGTGTTCCAGTCATGGTGATTCCTCAATTTAGCCAGTTGGCTGCAATAACGCTGGATACCAGCGACATCACAATCAGCACTAACAACACCAGTTTCATCGACAGCGGTACCGGTTGCGCACTTGCCAGCTCAGGCGAAGGCTCTCCGGGCACGGTGCGACCAAACCACATCAATAACCAGGCGAAGCTAGCCACTGATTCAATCAATGCCACAATCAACAGCGGCATCAGCCACCAATGTTCACCAGTCAAACTAAAGCCCGCAGCAAACAGTGGGAATTTGCTGAAGAAGCCGTTAAACGGTGGCACCCCAGCAATCGCCATCGCCGCCACGCAGAAGCCAATCCCCAGCAGTGGCGTGCACTTCAACATGCCGCACAGTTTTGGCAGCATGCGAGTACCGCAGGCATAGCTGAGCGCCCCGGCCACCAAGAAGAACAAGCTCTTGGCGTAAGCGTGGTTGAAGATGTAGGCAACGCCCGCATCAAACGCCATCTTCGAATTGAAAGTGGACATGGATAACGCGAGGAAGATGTAAGACAGCTGCGCGATGGTGGAGTAAGCCAACAGGCGTTTCATATCCTTTTGGGGCAGATACATCAGGAAGCCATACACCATAGTGATCGTCGCCATCACCACCCCAACCACGCCGATTTCATGCGGTACCGAGTCAGATGACATAATGGCGCGGGCAAAGATGTACACACCCACTTTCACCATAGATGCAGCATGTAAGTAAGCACTCACAGGAGTGGGCGCTTCCATCGCATCTGGCAGCCACATATGCAGTGGCAGTTGCGCGGATTTACCCCAAGCGGCAAACAGAATACCTCCGAACACCACCAGCTTATCGGCATCGGTCAACTGCGCGATGGCGGTTAACTCAAAGGTGCCGGTTCTGGCAAATAACCATGCCGCCGCCAGATACAAACCGACTGAGGCGATGTGCGTCACAATCAAGGCTTTCAGCGCCGAGCGCAGTGATTTCGGACTTTGGTAATAACCAATCAAGCCCCAAGAACAACCACCAGTGATTTCGAAAAACAGCAGTTGGCCAAGGATAGTAGATGACAAAGTTAAGCCCGCCATCGCGCCGATAAAGATCAACAGCAGCGCGTAGTAACGGTTATTACCATCGTGGGGATGCTCGCGGTTTAGCGCAGTCAAATAACCGCAAGAGTACAAGCTGATTAAAAAGCCGAGCGATACCACCGCAAAGCCAATCAAGGTACTGACGCGGTCAATCACAAACCCGAAGATTTGGGTATGACCAAAGCTATACAGCGGAATAGTGACATCGGTTTTACCACTGCCCAAATAACTCAGTGCTAACCAACCCATGCCAAGGGTGGCCAACAACGCAAATGCCGTACAAAGCACTTTGGCATAACGTTGCGGCGATAAGGCGATCAGCAGCGCCCCGATAAAGGGCAGTAGCATGGTCGCAAGCGCAATAGTTTCCATAGAATGCTGGTCTCCTTACAACCCAGTGAGATAGAACACGAACGCCAGCACCGCGATGCCGAAGCCCAGCCAAGTAACGCGCCCTGTTAGCAAGAACCGGCCACGCGCTAAGGTGTTTTCAATCACCGACGCAATCACAAACATCAGCAGCAGTTTGAGTAAAAACGCCACAGTGCCCACAACCACGCTGACGACGCCGATATCTGCGGCTTTGCCAAAGGGCACGAAGATCGCTAAAAACAAGCCAGCAACCACCACCTGCTTGAGGCTAAGGCCCCATTTCACTAGGGCTAAACCTGAGCCTGAGTATTCAGCCAACGGGCCTTCTTGCAGCTCCTGCTCCGCTTCGGCTACATCAAATGGGATTTTGCCCATCTCAATAAAGGCCGCGAAGGCACAAGCAATCAGCGCCATAGCGGTGGCGGTGGGTGCATGCCAATGTTCTGCCGCAAAGCTGCTGCTGATATTGCCGATATTGGTTGAACCCACAATCAGTGCGACCACCAGCAAACTCAGCATCAAAATCGGTTCCACCAACACCCCAAGCGTTAACTCGCGGCTAGCACCAATACCTGCAAAGGTGCTGCCGGAATCCAACCCAGCAAGTGAAAAAAAGAAGCGAAAAATAGCGAACATGTACACCACAGTGATTAAGTCTGCCCCGGCCGCAATCGGCGCTGTTTGGCTAACTAATGGCAGTGTTGCCCCAACGGCTAACATGGTGCCAATCAGCACAAACGGCATCACTCGGTAGATGTTACCGCTGCAGCTTGGTGCGACTTCTTGGCGCGTCAGCAATTTGAAAATATCGCGGTACTCCTGCAACACACCCGGTCCTTGACGCGAATGCATTTTGGCGCGAATGACGCGAGAGACACCGGAGAACAGCGGTGATACCGCCATCAGCAGTACCGCTTGCAGCAATCCGGCCAGCAGCGTTACCACAAAGGAACTTTGAGTCATCATCATCTCCTCCTACGCCATGGTGACCAGTAACAGCGCCACCAATGCAGCGACCACGTACAAGCAATACACGCGGAAATCACCGTACTGAATGAGCTGCACTACGCGACTCAACCGCTGTACAGCACCAACCACTGGCATCACAATGTGGTCATCCCATACAGGTTCCACTCTGGCCGCCGCGTCGGTAGTTGCATCTAATGAGCGATGGAACATCGGTGCGGGGTCGAGGGTTTTACGCATGCGATACAGTGGGGCAAACAACACTTTCAGCGGCTGAGCAAAGCTGCCCGCTGTCAGTGACATACGTTGTTCATAACCGTAACCGCAAGCCCAAGGGGTGCCACGTTGGATAAAGTTGAGCCGATTGTTTTTGCCGGTGAAGCTAAACAGCAGCAGCGGCAGTAATGGCAGTGCCAACAGCATGATGAACAGCAGTGGCGTATTGAGGCTGGTTTGGTTTACATCACCAGGGAATACCGTAGCCGCGGTGGCCACACTGGTAGCGGTTTGGCCACTTAGCTCAGCCGCAATCTGGGTGATCATGGGGGCCACTTGCGCCGCCCCGATGCCGAGCACAATACACAGCAGCGCGAGCAGCCACATGGCAATCGTCATCGACGCAGGCACCTCAGTGGCACGCTCCACTTGTTCACTACGTGGCGCACCGCAGAAGCAGATACCGTAAACCTTAACGAAACACATTGCCGCCAACGCCCCAGTAATCGCCAACATCACAATGGCGATAGGCCCCGCCAGTTGCAGACCGATGCCACCCGCTTTACTCATGGTGAACAGTGATTGATAGGTAAACCATTCGCTGACAAAGCCATTGAGTGGTGGCAGTGCCGAAATCGCCATACAACCCATCAGGAATGCCATCGCGGTGCGAGGCATTAACTTGCCAAGGCCGCCCATGATCTCCATGTTTTTAGTGTGAGTGCGATAGATCACCGCTCCCGCGCCCAAGAACAGCAATCCTTTAAACAGCGCATGGTTGATGAGGTGGTACAAACCACCGAGCAACCCGAGCAACGCCAATAATGGATGGTTGGTTGCCATGCCAATCATGCCAGCGCCTACGCCCATCAAAATAATGCCGATGTTTTCCACAGTGTGGTACGCCAGCAAGCGTTTGATATCGTGCTCAGCCAAGGCATACAACACCCCAAGCACTGATGACACGGCACCAAAGGCCAACACCACAATGCCCCACCACGCTTCGGTCGCGCCGAGCAGGTCGATACCCACTTTGATAATGCCGAACACGCCGATTTTGACCATCACGCCAGACATCATCGCGGACGCATGAGAGGGTGCTGCGGGGTGCGCCCGTGGTAACCAGCCATGTAGCGGTAACATCCCCGCTTTGGCACCAAAACCAAAGAACGCCAACAGGAACACCGCCGAAGCTTCACCCACTGGCATATCTGCCGCACGAAACGCGGCAAAGTCGAGGCTGCCCGCGTGGCGATACATTAAGAAGAACGCCAGCATAATCAGCACTGAGCCCGCATGCGCAATCAGGAAGTACAGCAAACCCGCGCTAACCGCCTCATCGTCTTGCTCTGAAATGACCAAGAAGTAAGAACTCAGCGACATCGCTTCAAACAGCACAATAAAGTAGAAGGCGTTATCCACCGCCACCAGCGCGACCATTGATGCGATAAACAGGTTCATAAAGAAGCCCATCGCCCACGCGCCTTTGCCGCGATACTCTTCCAAATAAGCAAAGGAGTAGATGGCGCACACCACGGTGAGAATGGAGATCACCAGCACCATAAAGGCGGCCAGTAGATCTAAACGCAAGGTCAAGTGCGCAAATGCCGCAAACGGCCCCGCATATTCCGCGGTGACGGTTTGACCGCTAAGCAGCACTGGCAGCGCGCAAAGCACTCCCGCCACGCCACCCAGCAGCGAAAACGCGCCACTGAGTTTAATCGCCAAGCCTTCATTGCGATTCAGTAGCAATGACAGCAGCGAGCCTATCAAAAACAGCAGCAAGGCTGTGCCTAACCAACAGATAGCTGTCATTATTTGTTTCCTCCCGCCGCAGTTTTTGGCGCCGATGTCACTGGCCATTCCACCAAGTTGCTCACCGCAGTGAGCTGACGCTTGCGATCGCTCGCCAGCGCTAATGCTTCATCGCATACCACCATGATGGCTTTGGTTGGACAGGTTTCGACGCAGGCTGGTCCCTCAGCACGGAAACTGCAGAGGTCACACTTCACCGCCACGGAACGGATGCCTGGGCGCCAATCCAATAGCGGACTGACGCTAGGTGCCGGCCGTGGTGGTAATGCCGCTAACGGTGTGGCGACATCATCAGCGATGTTGATTGGTTTGGAGCCACTCAAAGTGATTGCCCCAAACGGACAGGCAATGGCGCACAGCTTGCAGCCGATGCAGCGGCTCTCGTTGAGTACGATGGCTTCGCCCTCATGGCGAATTGCGTTTACCGGGCACACAGTGGCACACGGCGCATCCTCACATTGGTGGCACATATGCGGCGCCGACTCATCGACACTGCGCATGATCACTAACCGAGGTGCAGCCTGTAACCCTTGTTGCTTGTGGGCCTCTGAACACGCCGCCATGCAGGTATTGCAGCCGAAACACAAGTTGGGATCGGCAATGACAAAACGGTTCATATACTCTCTCTAAGCACTTCATCCCGAGGCGTGAGTCACTTCGTCACTTTTGACGACAACGCCATCAGTGACGAAGCTGTCGACAGCAGTGATTGACTGCAAAAACATCGAGATAACTTCCCATAACACCGACAAAGAACACTGCTCTGTTGCGGGTTTACGCTAAGTAAGCGCTCGCGAGAAAGCGGGTTTGTCGGACATGCGGCTTAGTCATGCTGATTAAGCCAATGTCCATAGGGAGCATTTTCTGCGCCAAGTAAGAAAATAAACAAAATATTCAATAAAAACATACAATTGAACACAAACCAATGGCAAAACGTTGTGCAACAGCCGTCGTCAGCAACCGCAAGGGTAACTGGCCTCGTCGTCATGTAGCGTGTTATTGATTCATGGTGAGATTAATTAGCGAACAATTATCAATTAAAGTTGGCAGCGGGTCGCATTTTGTCGCTTGCGCTTATGCTTAAATAATGTCTCGCCGTTGCGGTACGACCAGTGAGCAAGCGTTTATGACCGCAGCGACATTTAAGGAAGGCACGAATAAGCCATAGTGACACTCTGAGTGGGGGAACATTTGGAGTGAGATACCGTTAACTTGAGTCCTGCAGCGATAGGTCAACGTTAATTCACATCAAGGGCTAGCCATACTTCCTTAGTGAGTAGGCCGACAAAAAGGGGACGACGTCGACTATGACGCAACGACTTGAGTATCTGCATGAACAAAAAAACTGTTTACGCCTGACCCATCAATTACTGGATCAGTCGAGTGTTGCTCAGTTACTGCAATCGATGAATGCCTATCTGCATGAATCCCCTGCGCCTTATCAATGCAGCGTGCTGGTGGACGATCCGCTAAATGGCCCGCTGCTCTACCGCCAAACGCAAGATGACGTGCAATGTTTTAGCGATGAGATGCTAGCGAACGGCCCACTGCGACTGATAGCCGCCACCCGCGCACCGCTGCATTTGTGTGCGGATGAATATCAACAACGCTATCCCGCCCTGTATCGTCTAACCAATACTCCAGCTTTTTGTGATGCCCTGCTGCTGCCGATTTTGAACCATCGCCGCCTACTGGGATATTGCGAACTACGCCGCGCTGACGGCCGCCGTTTTGATAGCGAAGATGTCGCCTGCGCCGAATTGCTGAGTGAATCACTCGGGGTCGCGCTGGAACATCTACAAGCGCGTTTATCGCTGGGGCTAGAGCAACACCAGCTCTGTGAAGAGCGCGACGATTTTCATGTACTGGTCAACGTAACCAACGCGGTGATTACCGAGCGTTCAGTGGAATCTTTAGTGGAGAAAATTGCCCACGAAATCCATGTTTACTTTGGCATTTGTGCGGTGAGTGTGTGCTTACCCGATACCGACCCATCACTGCTGAATCTATATAACGCCTTCTTTACCGAACCTGGGCGGCCACAGCGCTCTCATCTGCGCATTACCGCCGCCAACAGTATCTGTCAGCGGGTGCTGGAACATGGCGAGATTGAGTTGTGCGAGCTGGAGGCCGACGATCCGCTAGCGCGAAACGAAAACCTACTGTTTCAATATTGGCCCGCCGATAGCCATGAGCTGTGCCTCGTGCCGATTAAGTTTGCCGGCCAAATGCTCGGCGTACTCAAATTGGCGCAGGCCGATATGCACTGTTTTCAAGGCTCACGACTGCAACTGCTGGCACAAATTGCCGAACGCACCGCCATCGCGGTAGATAACGCCCGCGCCTATCAAGAGATCAACCGCCTCAAAGATAATCTGATGCGGGAAAATCACTACCTCAGTGAGCAAGTTGAAAGCCTCAGTCATCAGCAGTTTGATGAGATCATCGGTAGCAGTCACAGCATTCAAGCGGTGCTCAAGCAGGTAGAAATTGTGGCCAGCACCGACTGTTCGGTATTGCTGCTTGGCGAAACCGGCACCGGCAAAGAGGTGTTCGCCCGAGCGATCCATCGTCTCAGCCCACGGTCGCACAAACGCATGGTTAAAATGAACTGTGCCGCCATGCCTGCGGGGTTGCTGGAAAGTGACCTGTTCGGTCATGAAAAAGGGGCCTTTACTGGGGCCAGTAAAGATCGCCAAGGCCGTTTTGAAATGGCGCACCACAGCAGCTTATTTCTTGATGAAGTGGGCGATATGCCACTGGAACTGCAACCCAAATTGCTACGGGTACTGCAAGAGCAAGAATTTGAACGAGTCGGCGGCAACCGCTTAATCAATGTCGATGTCCGTTTGATTGCCGCCACTAACCGCAATCTGCAAAAGATGGTGGTGGATAAAGAGTTCCGTAGTGACCTGTTCTACCGCCTCAATGTATTTCCTATCCGTTTGCCATCGCTCAACGAGCGCCGTGACGATATTCCGCTACTGACCAAGTTTTTTGTCAGCCGCGCGTGCCAACACATGGGCCGTAATATCGATAGTATTCCCACCCGCGTGCTACGCCGTCTGCAAGAGTTAGAGTGGCCGGGAAATATCCGTGAATTACAAAACGTGATTGAACGGGCGGTGCTACTGAGCAGCGGGCATACATTGCAGTTGCCACCAGAGATTGAAAGCGCTAACGATAACGACGCTAACTTTTTGCGGGTTACGCCCTCACCGTTAGCCACACCGAAACGCAACAATGAAGAGGACGATGAATATCACCGCATCATCAATGTGTTGCAGGAGACCAACGGCATTGTTGCTGGCCCACGCGGGGCCGCCCATAAGCTAGGGCTGAAACGTACCACCTTGCTGTCACGGATGAAGCGCCTCGGCATCGATAAAGACGCAGTGTTGGAATAACGCTGCAATGATGGGGTTACACACCCACCACATCACTGCGGCGCTCCATCAGCACCACATCGCGCCATTCACCATTGAGCTGGCCGAATTTTTTATGCACACCCAGTAGTTGAAAACCGTTGCGGCGGTGCAACGCCACGCTGGCTTGGTTTTCAGGAAAAATGCCCGCTTGTAATGTCCAAAAGCCCTGCTGTTCCGAGTCCGCGACCAAACGCTGTAACAGCTGATGCCCAACGCCTTTACCACGTGCGTTCTTGGCAATGTAAATACTGACGTCGGCCACACCGCGATACACAGGCCACGAACTTATTGCCGATAACGCTGCCCAGCCAACCACTTGCCCATCCAATACCGCCAGCAATCGACATCGGGGCAGCATGTATTTGTCCCACTCGGCCCAGCTCAACACAGAGGTTTGAAAAGTGGCAAAACCGAAATCGATGCCCTGCTGATAAATGGCTTGCACCGAGGCGTAGTCTTGCGGCAATAACGGTTTCACCTGCAACATATTCGGGGTTCTCAGATAATTGCGTGGCAGTAAGCCCTACGCTTGCAGCGTCGCGGCAACGGCAAAGCCGATCACTAGCACCATAATTGGCAAGCAGCTTAAACAACGTAGTTGCCAAACCAGTTGCCCAAGATGCTGGTCGTCACAATGAGCTAACTCACCATGTTGAATGGCGTCCACCAGCACCCGATGTAACTCATCTTGCGGTTGTTGCTGGTATAACAACTGCGCAGTGTGGCCATAATACTGCTGCACATACTGCACCAGTTGCTGTCGCCTAAATTGACGTAATCCTAAAATAACCGCCACCAGTACACTGGACAGCGTGATATAGATTTCAACGTAATTCATGGGTCCCTCTCATGTGTTGACTGCGCCCGCTAAAGCGTCAACACTCCGTGCTAGCAAGACGTTCCGAGATGTCTAGTCGATGTCCTTTAGCCGCAAATGGTGCAGCTAAGCGGATGTACAAGTTAGTGGCTTGCGCCCACAATTAATGCGATCTACCACAGGTTTTACCACCTTGTTTGTGTAACTATCGCGCGATATTTTGCCAACGTCACAGCAGGCTGGTCGCTCGCAACATCGCCGCCGTTAAACACAGATAAAATCCCCAAGCTGAACCTTCCAATAACATGGCGCGGGATTTGTTCGCACCGCAGGTAACGCTCGGCTATGATAGTGACTCACATGTTTATTTAGCCGAGTTATCAATTGCCTAGCTCTAGTCGCATTCACACCCTCGATATAACCCGCGGTGTCGCCGTGTTGGGTATTCTGCTGCTGAACATCTTTGCCATGGGCGTGAGCTACTATGACTACGTGCCATTTAACCAACCAAGTTGGAGCGATAAACTCGGCCAAGTGCTGTACTACTTTGTGCTGCGCGATCGTTTTATCACACTATTTGCCATGCTGTTTGGGGCGGGGCTGTACCTGCAATGGCGCAGTTTTGACGGCCAAACCGCCCTACTCAAACGGCGACTTTACTGGTTGCTACTATTTGGATTACTGCATCGTATTTTTGTCTGGCCGGGCGATATTCTATTTAACTACGCGATTTGCGGCTTAATCCTATTGCGTTATCTGTCGCTGTCGCCCCAACAGCAGCTATCAATGGCGCTGAGGTTTATCGCCATGGGTATCTTACTGACGATAGCCTCCTCGTTACTGCTGTATGACTTCACCCCAGTATCACGTGAATCAGCCGAGTATCTCGACAGCTTTGCGGCTTGGACGGGGAGCTATCAAGGGCAACTGCAAATGCAGTGGACGCTGGCGCTGGCGGATGCATTAATCTTTCCACTCACTTACATGTGGTTGTTATTGGGGCTTATGCTGCTGGGCTGCTACGGCTTCCGTCAGCACTGGTTTACCGAGGGGCTAGCGCAACAACGAGCTTGGCTGTTGCCTTTGTCACTGCTGCTTTCTGGCATCGCCTACCCCATTGGGCTACAGCACAACGCTCACCTGCAAGCACTGTCAGAAGCCTTGCTCAGCCTAGCCGCCATGCCGATGTCACTGTGGTTAATTCATTGCATTGCTCACAGCCAAGCGCAAGGCCAGTTAGCGCAACGGCTGCAGGCGGTAGGGAAAATTCCGCTGAGCTTATATCTGCTGCAATCGCTGCTGGGCACTTGGCTACTGCGCGACCTAGCACCACAGCTCAATTTGAGCCTCAATTGGTTTGGCTATATTGGCATCGCCCTGTGCGGTTGTTTGCTGCAACTCTGGCTGGCACCGTTATGGTTACGTTACTTTGCCCAAGGGCCATTGGAATGGCTCTGGCGCCGCTTAGCATTTGGCGCCAGCTATCAACCCCATAGATAAGGATTAAGATGAAAGGCAAAGGCCATTTAAGCCAATGGAATGATGAACGTGGCTTTGGTTTTATCACCCCAGTGAACGGTGAGCAGCAGGTATTCCTGCATATTAACGCGATGGCAAATCGCAGTCGCCGCCCGACAGCGGGCGAATTACTCAGTTACGATTTAGCGCAAGATAAACAAGGCCGCTGGCAAGCACTCAACGTCATGACCATTAGCGACAAACAACAACGGCAACAGCCAAGTAACCGCCGCCGTCACCAGCAAAAGCAACGCGGCAAGAGTCAATATTTACTGCTGTTTTTCAGTCTGTTGGCGCTGGCCAGTTGGCAGCATTGGTTGCCGATATACGCGCCAGTTTGGTATTTGCTGCTCAGTCTGGTGTGCTACATCACCTATGCCGTTGATAAACGCGCCGCCAAGCAAGACCGTTGGCGCATTGCCGAAAGCACCTTGCAACTGCAAGCTCTGTTAGGTGGCTGGCCTGGCGCACTATTCGCCCAACAACGTTTGCGGCATAAGTCTGTTAAAGCGGCTTTTCGGCGGGTGTTTTGGCTATGCGTATTGCTCAATCTGGCGGCATTGTTCGCCTTGTATCACTACCGCAGTTGGCTACCCGCGTAGTTATATTAACGCGGTTTAATCAATGCCATTTGGCGCAATTCGACGACGCTGGTAACATATCCGCTCTTTTTATGTTGCAGGAACTTGCTATGAGAATTGTGCTGGCCGTTATCATTATCGCTTCGGTTATTTTTTACTTTTTTATTGATCGGCAGCAGCGCGTAGGAATGCAAGAGACGATTGAAGCAAGCCAAGCATTCTTGCAAGCCAATAAGACGCAAGACGGCGTCATCACTACCGATTCTGGCCTGCAATATCAGTACCTGCGTCATGGTAATGGCACCGTGCATCCACAAGCCACCGACACCGTTAAAGTGCATTACGAAGGCCGCCTGATTAACGGCCGCGTTTTTGATAGTTCATACGCCCGAAACGAGCCGATTGAATTTCCACTCAACAAAGTGGTGAAAGGTTGGAGCGAAGGGGTACAGCTGATGGTTGAAGGCGACACTATGCGCCTGTTTATTCCTGCCGAGCTTGGCTACGGTAACCGCGCTGCGGGCCCTATCCCAGCAGGTTCGACCTTGATATTTGATGTTGAGCTGTTAAAGATTAACCCGACGGCAGAACCGCCTGCGGCTAAGTAACCAAGATAGGCGCGGACACACCCGCGCCTTCCTCAGCACTGCAGCAACATAGTGTGTAACCCACGGCACACAATGGTTTCTGAATCATCAACGCGGCTTATTTGGCAATGGCTCAACGCTGCTGGCATCGCCATCTCTTTAATGCTCGCCACACAGCCTTTGTAATAATCCGCCTGATTTAAGGTACTGCCCGCCAACCAGATCCGCTGCGGGTTAAGCAGATTGACTGCCCACGCAATTCCCATTCCCAGATAGGCGCCAGAACGATACAGCTCCACCGGGTTGCGGAAACGACGTTGACGAATCGACTCCCCACTCGCCATTTGATCTAAGCTGAATTCGCCCGATTCTGTCATTACTCGGCAGTTACCTAAATCGCCAGCAATGCCCTCAGCCCCAATAAACACTTGGCCGTCAAACGCCACAGCCATGCCCATGCCAGCCGAACAGCCGACTAAGATCTCGCAGCGATATTTGTTGCTGGCAACCGCATGCAGTGCCGCTTGTACGTCGTTACTGAGCAGTACACGGCTAGCTTTGCAGTGAATTTTATCTGGGCTCAAGCCCATCAATGCAGGAAGATGGCGGCAGGAAAATAAGCTTTGATGACGCACCATGCCCGGCACGGCCAGCGCCAATTGATAATCACTTAACTGGTAATCACTTTCACAATCAGCAATAAATTGATTGAGATCTGCCAGAGAGAACCCCTCCCCCGTTGGCACTTTGTACTGTTCGGTCACGCCGTTGTCGATAAATTGCAACAGTGCGGTATCAGCACCAATCTCAATGGTTAATTCAGCCATTGCCCCTCCATCGTGCTCTGTCAGCGAGCTATAACTGCGGCACATATTAGCATAATCCCGTTACAGCGGCGATGTAAGCATATATTAATTATCGATAAAACAGTTGATTAACTCAGCAAATGGCTCATGAGTCTCAGGCTGAAGTATATAAACACGGCATCCAAAACACTAACCATGGTGCGAACAAGTCAATGTCTCGGCATCAGCAGCGCCATTACAAGACCATGGCACGTTAGCAACTCAACATCATGCGCAAGCGCAGACGCAGCGAACATCGCTGATCTAGCTAATGCCTGCTCAGCTTTACATTCAGCAACGCTTTTTCTTACGGCTTATCTTGCGAAGCCCATCACACAGTTGCCATAATCCACGCACTTAAATGCTCATCTTATCGCGCGCGGCCGTTCGGCTACGTGCCACCAGTAACGGAGTTCATATGTCCAATTCTATCGCTGCTCGGCTGGACGCCATTCGCACCGAAATGGCCAAGCTCAAGCTTGATGCCTTTATGCAACCACGTGCCGACGAATACCTCGGCGAATATGTGCCCGCCCACAACGAACGCTTGTGGTGGCTGACCGGCTTTACCGGTTCCGCTGGCATGGCGATTGTGATGCAACAAAGCGCAGCGGTATTTGTTGATGGCCGTTATGTGGTGCAAGTACGCCAACAAGTGAATGGCAAACTGTATAGCTACGAAAGCCTGACCGAAATGCCGCAATACGAGTGGCTGGCCGATAAACTACCCGCTGGCAGTCGCGTCGGTATTGATGCACGCTGCGTCACGCTGGCTTGGTTTGAAGCGGCACAAACCCGCCTCACCAAAGCCGATATCGAGCTGGTGCGCTTGCCAGAAAACTTGGTCGATGTTTGCTGGCATGACCGCCCAGCGGCGGCCGTCGATCCTGCATCATTGTTTAGCGATGATGTCGCTGGCAAAACCAGCCTTGAAAAACGCCAATTCATTGGCGAACTCGTTAAGAAAGAAGGTGCCGATGTCGCGCTCATTAACGCGCTCGATTCTTTCTGCTGGTTGCTGAACATTCGCGGCCAAGATATTCCGCGCATTCCGGTGGTATTGGGCTATGCCTTACTCAACACCAATGGCGACATGACCTTGTACTGCGACCAACGTAAACTGCCTGCCAATGTCGCCGCCCATGTTGGCACAGGCGTAAGCTTTGCCGATGAAGCCGAGCTGGCCGATGCCATTAGCGCCCTCAAAGGCAAGAAGCTATTGGCTGACCCAAGCAGCGCCAACGCCGAATGCCAACTGCAAGCACGTGAAGCTGGCGTAAAACTGCTTGCGGGCCTTGACCCTGTCGCTTTGCCAAAAGCCTGTAAAAATCCAGTCGAACTGGCAGGCATGAAAGCCTGTCACGTACGTGATGGTGCCGCAGTGAGCCGCTTCCTCGCGTGGTTAGATCGCGAAACTGCCGCCAATCGTTTGTACGATGAAGCGACTTTGTCCGATAAGCTGGAAAGCTTCCGCAAAGCCGACCCGCTGTATCAAGAACCCAGCTTTGACACCATTTCTGCGGCTGGCTCAAACGCGGCCATGTGCCACTACAATCACTTGAACGGCACCCCAGCACAGGTCGAGATGAACAGCATCTACTTGGTCGATTCTGGCGCACAATATCTTGATGGCACCACCGACGTAACGCGCACCATCGCTATCGGTGAGGTGACTGACGAGCAACGTAAGATGGTGACCTTGGTACTCAAAGGCCATATCGCGCTTGACCAAGCACGCTTTCCAAAAGGCACCACCGGCCAACAGCTGGATATTTTGGCGCGCCAATATCTGTGGCAACACGGCTTTGATTACGACCATGGCACCGGTCACGGCGTGGGCCATTACCTCAGCGTGCACGAAGGCCCGCAACGCATTGGTAAGAACCACAACGCCATTCCATTGCAAGTGGGCATGGTGATCTCTAACGAGCCAGGCTATTACCGTGAAAATGGCTTTGGTATCCGCTTAGAAAACTTGGTCACCGTCAAACCTTGCGCCGCCTTAGCAGGTGCCGAACGCGAAACCTACCAGTTTGAAGCGATTACCTTGATCCCAATGGATAAGCGTCTATTCGATAAGTCCTTGCTGACAGCCGCCGAGATTGACTGGGTCAATCACTACCATCAACGGGTGTTCGATGCCTTATCAACCACCCTCGAAGGTGACGATTTGGCATGGCTAAAACAGGCCACCAGCGCGCTTTAATGCTGATAAATCAAGCCGGTAGCAATACCGGCTTTTTCTTACCTGATCCGCGCCTTGAATTCGGTTATAATCGCCGCCATATTTGCCCATATCCCTGTATTTTTGGAATAGCGTTTTATGTTGAATACCGAGTTCGATAAGTACCTAGAGTTCCCTACCGATTTCCCATTTAAAGTGGTTGGCGATGCCAGCGATACTTTGGCGGAAAAAGTGGTATTGGTGGCTCAACGTCATGCACCGGGCGATTACACGCCTAGCACCAAAGCATCGAGCAAAGGCAGCTACCTCTCAGTCACCATCCGCGTGATTGTAGAAAGCAAAGAGCACATCGAAACACTCTACACCGAGTTTGCCGCCATCGAAGGCGTGCGCCGCGTGCTGTAATCTTTACAGGCAAAAGTGTGATCTATATTACATTTTTGCCTTGAGCGCGTATAATAGCGCCACGGTGAAACTGGAGACAATTTTCTCTTGTCAGACAAAACCTTACACATTTGCCATCTGGGCATGATGGATTATGAAACCGTTTGGCATGCCATGCAGCAGCTAACGGATGACCGCGACGAAACTGTTGAAGATCAGTTGTGGTTAGTCGAGCACCCACCGGTGTTCACCCAAGGACAGGCAGGCAAAGCGGAACACTTGCTCAACACCGGCGATATTCCGGTGATCCAAGTTGACCGTGGCGGCCAAGTAACCTATCACGGCCCCGGCCAGATGGTGGCTTACCCGCTGTTAAATGTGAAAAGACTCAAAATCGGCGTGCGCCAACTGGTGACCGACATTGAGCAAACGGTCGTGTCTGTGCTCGCCAAATATGACATTGAAGCCTATCCCAAAGCTGATGCGCCGGGCGTATACGTCAACGGTGACAAAATCGCTTCACTGGGGCTGCGCATCCGTCGCGGCTGCTCTTTCCACGGTGTGGCGTTCAATATCAATATGGATTTAGAGCCGTTTCACCGCATCAACCCCTGTGGTTATGCTGGGTTAGAGATGACCCAAGCCAAACAACTTGGCGGGCCGCAAACCGTTGAGCAAGCTGCCAACGAATTTGCCGAAATTTTCAGTCAGCGCCTAGGTTACACGCAGCTGATTCATCACCAAGGATTACCGAAATCATTATGAACAGGCCAGAACGTTTACAACCCGGCGTCAAGCTACGTGATGCTGACAAGGTTGCCCGTATTCCCGTGAAAGTGGTGCCATCGGAACGCGACACTATGTTGCGTAAGCCGGACTGGTTGCGCGTGAAACTGCCCGCGTCGAACCAACGCATTTTAGATATCAAATCTGCACTGCGTAGCCACGGTTTGCACTCGGTGTGTGAAGAAGCCTCTTGCCCAAACCTAGCGGAATGTTTTAACCACGGCACCGCCACCTTTATGATTTTGGGCGCTATTTGTACCCGCCGCTGCCCGTTCTGCGACGTGGCCCACGGCCGCCCACTCAAGCCTGATGAAAACGAGCCAGTCAAACTCGCTGAAACCATTCGCGATATGAAGCTCAAATACGTGGTAATCACCTCGGTTGACCGTGACGACCTACGTGATGGCGGCGCCCAGCACTTTGCTGACTGTATTCGTGAAATCCGCAAACTGAACCCAGCAATCAAAATTGAGATTCTGGTGCCAGACTTCCGTGGCCGTATCGACCAAGCATTGGATATTCTGGCTACTGAGCCACCCGATGTGTTCAACCACAATCTGGAAACCGCGCCAATGCACTACCGCAAAGCGCGCCCAGGGGCGAACTATCAATGGTCGCTCAATCTGTTGAAACGCTTTAAAGAACGTCACCCGAACATTCCAACCAAATCAGGTTTGATGATGGGCCTCGGCGAAACCAATGAAGAGATTGCCGACGTGCTGCGTGACCTGCGCGCTCACGACGTCAACATGCTGACCTTGGGGCAATACCTGCAACCATCAAAATTCCACCTGCCGGTAGAACGTTATGTGACCCCAGCTGAGTTCGACAAAATGCACGAACTGGCAACGGAACTTGGCTTCACTCACGCCGCCTGCGGCCCGCTGGTACGCTCTAGCTACCATGCGGATTTGCAAGCACAAGGGAAGGAAGTGAAGTAACGCTCTTGTTTTAGCGTTACAGGTTGGTTCTGAAAAACCGCGCAATGCGCGGTTTTTTTGTGTCATTCCAAAGGTGGAATGACACATAGGTGCCTTTTTGTTCCGTTTGTTTATTTTAGATTTTGTGTCGTTTGATAGTCTTGATGTACTAAATCACCTGCGGTGTGCAATGCACACGCATCCTTGTGGCACGCTGCAAGTACATCCGTGTAAGCTCGACGCCAGCATCCATGCTGGCGACGGCCACAAGTCTGCATGTGCTGGGGATTCTCGGCGTTATCCTGTCACTACCAAGTTGAAAGCTAGCTGTGATAACTAAAAGCTGGACAGGCATGCGGTCATATTCAATAACATGGCAACTCTTATCCCGACTTTTTGCAAGCCTTTACATTTAAGTATAAAAACACATTATAATCAAACACATAAAAACACATTTGATTAGGTAATAGATTTGGTAAACACGCATGTGTACTAAAAATCTGTTAGGTATATGGGAGTTGCCAACGAAAATTACTAGCTTCGTTTCTCAAAGAGTGTCTAAGAAAGAGGCATTTTGGGTTCCAATTGCTACACATTGTGGTAGCATGCACTAAACTAACCATTATGGTTACATGGGAGTGGTTGTGGCTGAATACAGTCTTGAAGATGTAAAAAAGGCAGCTCACCAATTAAATATTGAATATAGAGGCAGAAAGGTATATCGAGATGCAGCAAATTTAGGCTATGAGATTCAAGATGTCGCAGATTGTTTGTGTAGATTGACAGAGTGTGACTTCAGAAAGACCCATTATAGAGAAGTAGGTCCTCCTGATGACGAGTATATTTGTCGCTATACCAAAGCCGTTGACGATGAAGAGCGAGTAGATGAGCTGTATGTTAAGTTTTGCCTGATTGAAAACTGTTTAGTTGTTGATCTAGCATCGTTTCATCTACCTCAATATTAATTGAGGAGGATTAAAGAATGAGTGAGTGTAAAGTTTGTAAAGGTAATGCGGTTGAGGCTTTAACTGATTACGAAAATATCGGCTACAAAGGTAGCACTTTAAGAATAAAAGTTGAATATTCTTTGTGTAACACCTGTGGGCGAGAGTTTTTATCTAAAGAACAAATTATGAAAAATGATCGTATTCTTAGAGATGCGAAAAAAGTTCATGACGGTTTGTTTAGTTCAAAAGAAATTGCTCATGCTCGCATTAAGTTAGGCTTAACCCAAGAGCAAGCTTCAGTTGTTTTTGGTGGTGGGAGAAATGCATTTTCAAAATATGAAAGAGGCGAAGTTTCTCAAAGTGTAGCTATGGACAAATTGATTAAACAAGCACTAAAACATCCTATTGTATATCGAGACTTACTAGAGTCTGCTGGAATAAGTAATTCTCGAAGAAGTATTTCTTATGAAAATAATATAGTTTCATATTCGTCATTTAAAGCAGCCTATCAGAAAAGGTCTACTCCTGTTAAATGTGTAAAAATGCAAGAGGTATCATATGGATAAAATACTTATATCTGAAGCGATTGATGCGCTTGAGTTATTAGATGTGTATTTATATTCCACCTCTATATCTAGATTCCAAGATATTACATCAGACTCATTTCCTAAAGAAATGAAACAACAGAATAAACTCTCTATTAGTGCGGAATTCTTGGAAGCAGAAAATGATAAAGATGAGCAAAGAGTTATAAATGCCAAGGTAGTTCTAGGGTATCGATATATTGTGGAAGAAGAGGAGGGAGAGAAAGTTTTATCTGAGTTGGAAGCGTGTTTCATAGCTAAGTATCATCAAAGCAAACAAATATGTGAAGAGGCTATTGAGGAGTTTATGAAATATAATGTTATTCACAATGTATGGCCTTTCTGGAGAGAGCATGCTTTTAGGCTTTCTACAGAAGCAAATCTCCCAAAGCCAATAATTTCTCTTTTTAAACAACAATCTACACAAAAACAATGCCTCAAAAATGTTTAAGAGTGATGCGCAACGTGTGGAATTTTCGCTATGCGTTGTGCGTTGCGATTTATATTAACGTGGTATCTGGAGCTTCCGTATTGCGTTGTACACACCTTAACAGGGCATTATCACTGATGAATCTATCCACTAACTACTAGCTAAATCGCTTTGGTATCAGTACAGCCTTTTGCTCTCGTCGGCGGCGTTTTCGCTTTGGAAAAATAAGAAACACGAGTAATACGTTACTTTCACTTTAGCTGGGCGTTAGTCTGCGGTAATCGTTCCTTTAGCTTAGGCTGGCGCGGACGTCTGCGATGGTGATGAAGAGTTTGTTTTCAGTGTCTTGAAATGCGGTGAAGCCATATTTTTCGTAAAAGTGCGCGGCGCCATCTTTGGCATCAACGATTACGATGGGAAAGGCGACGGTGTCGCTGGCGGCGAGTAATTTACGCAGGGCGTCGATCAGTAACCATTCACCGAATCCTCGGCCTTGGTAACGATTATCTACGGCTAAGCGGGCGATGAGTCCACCAGACATCGATGCCTGGTGTTTTTTCTGTAGTTTGCTGGGCAAGGTGTTCAGGTCAATCGGAGTCATGGTTAGCGTATAAAACCCAATCACGGCCGAGTTGTCGGTGTCATCTTCCAACACAAAGGTTCGGGTGTTGTCTTTTTTGGCTTGCTGACTGGCCATCACTTTGAAGTAGTTATTTAGCGCGTCGATACCACAATTGAATCGGTTTCTATCGTGTTTATCTTTGTCGAGCAGCACGGTATTCATTGCTGGCTTTTACCGTCATAGCGCTTGGCGGCGGCTTGCAGTTTGGCATTGGCTTTGGCGGGTTGGTCGAGCGCATCCATCAGTGCCATAGCGTCAATTCGGCTGAGTTTGAGGGTTTCTTCACGCTCAATCACCTGCTTAGCTTTTTCAATGGCGGCGTTTAGCACAAAAGAGTTAATGCTAGACATACCAGCAATAGCGGCGGCTTTGGTCAGTAAATCTTGGGTATCAAGGTCTACTCTGGCGGTAATACGCGGTAATGTTGAGGCCATTGTGTTCTCCAATGTGTCAAAGTGGCACAGCAAGCATTATGGTATCAAACTCAAAAATGATCAATTTAAGTGTCACTTTGGCACACTAATGGTTATCGGTTAACGCAGACAGGTAACATGTTTACCACCGTCACGTGCATTGCTACTCGCCTGTATTACGCCAAAAAAGATAAACAGCCCCTAGCGATGTAACTAGATTCAACAACATGAAAAAGATTAGCTAATGAACATAGAAGCAATACTAACGGCGTTGCAGTCGGCCGATGATAAATTGGCCATCAGCTGCGCCATTTCCAGTGCGGGGGTGAGATCGCGCATCGATATGGTTGGGCAGGTGAAAAGTGACTCGCCCGGTGCGGCGATTGGTGAACGAGAACCCTATCTTCGGGAAAAGACGGTAGCTGAATTCAAGCAGGAATTGCAGAGCTTCGGTGCGGCTTACCAAGGTAATGACTTTTTGCTGGTGTTAACTCACGAGCTTAATCAAGCGGAGTATGAGCTGCGCTACTTTGCGCTAACGCAGATCAACATTGCCGCCAATGAAGTGCTACTGCTCGCTGAAAAAGGCGAACTGGTAGCACTGAGAGAGCACTACCATGAGCCTGAGATCGAAGAATGAATCACCAGCCGCTGATCATCCGCAACTCAATTATGCGCTAAACCGCTTTGACATCAGCACGGCCGTTTCGCGGCCAGTGGCGGTTTCGTAGTAGTTTTTGCGTTCACCGTCGATGGTGAAGCCGAGTTTGTGATACAGCGCGATGGCGGCTTGGTTGCTTTGGCGCACTTCTAAGAACACCACTTCAATGGCGGCATCATCCACCAGCATTTGCATACTTTGGCTGAGGAGTGTGTTACCTAAGCCCCTGCCCTGTGCGTTGGGATTGATGCAAATATTCATCAGCGTCGCCTCTTCAAACAGATATTGGTAGATGGCGTAACCGACCAACTGCGGCTGCCCAGTTTCCTCTTCAATAAACAGCCCGAATACGCGATAGCGTTCGCCAAAACAACTGGCAAGTACGGCTTCACTCCACGGATAAGCATGGGCGGCTTGTTCAATCGGCAGCATGCTGCCGAGGTTATCAATCGTCAGCGGTTTGATCATTGCTGTTGCTGCCAGATCTGTTGCCATAGCTCACGTTTGGCGGGGGCGCTTTGGCACAGCATCGGCAACGGTTGGCTGCGCAGGCGGCCGGTTTGTGGCTGGGCGCGCATGTCCCATAACACTTGGCTTGGGGCGATCTTGTCGGCGGTCTCACTGCTGGCAATCTGGCAGTCGCGGCTGTCCACTTGCAGCAGCTTTAATACTTCTTGCACCAGCGGATGCTCAAGGCTGACATCATTGCCGCTGTCGGCCAACAACCATAAGCCATCGCTTATTTGCTCAGATTTTGGCTGCCATTGGGTAATGCCCATGGCGTGAAGATAACTGTTCATTTAACACCCGTTAACATCCAATTGGCGACAGTTTACCAGAATCCCCAGCACAATGGGGCTTAGCCGTTATTCAAGCAAGTTCCACTAAAAATCCGATTAGTAACATCGATTCTATCCACTTTAAACTCTCAGCGTGAGCGTTAGACTAATCACATCAACTTAACAGGAGGTCAATATGAGTCAGATTAATATCGGAATCGATCAAGCGAATCGTCAAGAGATTGCCAAGGGTCTATATAAAGTGTTGGCCGACACCTACGGCCTGTACCTGAAGACCCACAGCTTCCATTGGAACGTGACCGGGCCAATGTTTAACAGCTTGCACCAGATGTTTGAGGATCAATACCTCGAACTGGCAACCGCAGTCGATGTACTCGCGGAGCGTGTGCGTGCCTTGGGCGAACGTGTGCCAGGCTCCTACAGTGCCTTTGCCGCAGTAACCGGCATTAAAGAAGATAACGGTGTGACTGATGCTAACCAGATGATTCAAGAATTGCTGGAAGGCCAAGAAGTGATTATTCGCAACGCCCGTAGCCTCTATCCGTTGGTTAACCAAGCCAATGACGAAGCGACCGCCGATTTGCTAACCCAGCGTATCCAGCTGCATGAGAAAACCGCTTGGATGCTGCGTTCGCTGCTACAGCGCTAATCAGTTTTCTCTGCATATTCATCTATCTATCATTATCTGAGTTATGTTTTGGGCCACGCAATGTGGCCCTTTTTTTGAGCAGTCCAAAACGCCAATGCATACGTCATGCTGCAACACTCTATCCGAGCATGCGCCCACACTTCGTTCAGTTACGCCGATAGATTCCACCCATTTTATTCAACTAACCGCTGGCGAGATCTCTGCTAGTATGAAAGCTCACAAATTAGCTGTTAATAATGGAATATGACTATGACGCATCTTCATCGCACTTTACCGCTACTCGCAGCCTTACTATTAACGCCTTCCCTCGCCGTTATTGCCGCCGATAACAGCCAAGCCATCGCCAACGTGCAAGCCCAATTAAAAACACCGTTCCATCAAACCGAGCTAGAGCAAGATAAAAGCCGGTTACCGCTGAAAATGGTGGAATTTTTGGGTATCACGCCGGGCATGACCATCATGGATATGGGCGCAGGTTCGGGATACAGCACGGAGATTTTATCCGCCGCCGTGGGGAGTAAAGGCATGGTGTACGCCCAAAACAATCACCACATGGAAACCATGGCCGATGGCAAGTATCTTAAACAGCTACATGACCGCATCGACGGTGCCAAGCTGACGAATGTGCAAGCCGTCATTTGGGAGATGGATGCCATTCCGCTGCATAATCAGCTGGATATGGTGTTCTGGGGCAATAATATTCACGATTATTACAACAGCTTGGGCGAAGCAGAAACGCTGAAGATCCTTAAAAACGTCTATCAAGCACTTAAGCCCGGTGCCACCTTTGCCGTTGTTGACCACGTTGGCAGTGCCGGTAACAACAACGACAAACTGCATCGCATTGAACCGCACGTCATCACCGAGTTGTTAGAGCAAGCAGGCTTTATTGAGCAAACCACCTCTGACATCTACCACAACCCGCAAGACAACCATCAACTCTCAGTATTTGATGAGCAGATTATGGGTCACACCGATCGTTACTTCGTCAAGGCAGTCAAACCGTAATAGGCTGTCATACTGAGCACTCGCCATAGATAGTTTGGCGAGTGCTTGGGCGCTCATGTTACTGATGCCTGAAAAAGGAAACGGCCCGCATATTGCTATGCGAGCCGTTAGAATATGGCAGGGGTGGCAAGACTCGAACTCGCAACCGTCGGTTTTGGAGACCGCTGTTCTACCAATTGGAACTACACCCCTTCGAACGGGACGCATTATGCAAAAACCCCCGTTAAAGGTAAAGGACTTTTTCAGGATAAACTCACCAAATGCAGCTTTTTCAGTCAAACAACCGTTAACTGGCGGTTTTTACTGCATATTATGTGCTTTTTAGTGGGCATATTGAGGGAGGTAGTAATTCTACTCGGTATTTGTGCCCGCCAAATAATGATGCTTTTAAGACTGTAATTAGGGAGGATTTTCTCGAAGTCAGCGCAATTGGCTATTTTCGATACGTGGTAGAAAATCACTATCGCAGGTCTGTTAAAGAGACAACTAACAAAAAAGAGGCTCGAAAGCCTCTTTTTTAATCCGTCACTGCCATAACGATTACAGCTTCAGGGTCGCTTCCAAGGTCATCACGATCATGTCGTTAAAGGTGGTTTGACGCTCTTCAGAAGTGGTTTGTTCACCAGTGCGGATGTGATCAGATACGGTCACCACACACAAGGCGCGGGCGCCGAATTCATGGGCAACGCCGTACAAGCCAGCGGCTTCCATTTCTACGCCGAGTACACCCATTTTTTCCATCACGTCGAACATTTCGCCGTCTGGTGTGTAGAACAGATCGGCAGAGTAAACGTTACCGACGCGTACTGGGATGTTGTGCGCTTTAGCCGCATCAACGACGGTGCTCAACAGGGTGTAATCTGCTACTGCGGCAAAGTCGTGGCCTTTAAAGCGAGTGCGGTTAACTTGTGAATCAGTACAAGCGCCCATGCCGATGATCACATCGCGCACTTTGACGTCTTGGCTGATAGCGCCGCATGAACCAACACGGATCAGGTTTTTCACGCCGTAATCTTTGATCAATTCAGTAGCGTAGATTGAGCAAGATGGAATGCCCATGCCTGAACCCATTACCGACACTTTTTTGCCTTTGTACGTGCCAGTGAAACCCAGCATGTTGCGTACGTCGGTCACTTGTACCACGTCTTCCAAAAACGTCTCTGCAATGTATTTAGCACGCAGCGGATCACCAGGAAACAGAACAGTTTCGGCGAATGCGCCATCAGCGGCGTTGATGTGTGGTGTAGCCATTAAAATTAACCCCTTAACGTTAAATTCGTCGTTACCTAACTAACGGGTGCTAGCGCGGTAAAAATGAGGAACCGTATTGCATCGGCTCCAGCTCAAAGTAGGCTGCTATCGTTTGACCGATATCAGCAAAGGTATTGCGTAAACCCAGCGAACCCGCCGGTAAACCCGCCCCATAAGCGAGCACAGGCACATGTTCGCGGGTATGGTCGGTGCCGCGCCATGTTGGGTCACAACCATGGTCGGCAGTTAAAATGACTAAATCATTTGGTTGTAGCTTAGCCAATAGCTCAGGCAAGCGCGCATCGAAATACTCTAACGCCGCAGCATAACCTGCTACGTCGCGGCGGTGACCAAATTGCGAATCAAAATCGACAAAGTTGGTAAACACTATGCTGTTGTCTGTCGCTTGGTTCAGTTGCGCTAATGTCGCATCAAACAACGCAGGTAAGCCTGTGGCTTTGACCTTAGCGGTGATGCCACAATCGGCGTAAATATCGGCAATCTTGCCCACACTCACCACCTGACCACCTGCGGCTTTGAGTTTATCCAGCACGGTTTTTGCTGGCGGCTCCACCGCGTAATCATGGCGGTTACCGGTGCGCTCAAACTGGCCTTTGCCACTGCCAACAAATGGACGCGCAATCACGCGGCCAATGTTGTACGGTTCCAGCACTTCACGGGCGATTTCACATAATTCATACAGTTTTTCTAGGCCAAATGTCTGTTCGTGACAGGCGATCTGAAATACCGAGTCAGCAGAAGTGTAGAAGATAGGCAAGCCAGTTTGCATATGCTGCTCACCTAACTCATCCAAAATCACCGTGCCGGAGGCGTGACAATTGCCTAAAAAGCCCGGCAAATTGGCGCGGCGCAAAATCTCATCGGTCAGCTCAGCTGGGAACGAGTGGGTTTTATCGGCAAAGTAGCCCCAGTCATACAACACGGGCACGCCCGCCATTTCCCAGTGACCGCTTGGGGTATCTTTGCCAGAACTCAGCTCGGCCGCATGACCATAAGCGCCGACAATTTCAACCTGGTCACTAAATCCTGCGGGAAATTGACCAGTGCTTTCTTTGGCCGCGTGCGCTAAACCAAGCTTGGCAAGATTCGGCAGTTGCAGTGCGCCACTACGCTCGGCGTTATCCGCCAGCCCCTGCGCACATTGCTCAGCAATGTGACCGAAGGTATCAGCTCCCGCATCACCAAATTTAGCAGCATCGGCGCTGGCGCCAATGCCGAACGAATCGAGCATCAAAATAATACAACGCTTCACTAACGGTTCATCCCTCGATTAATCAGCCCGAATCACTTGGTAAACTTGCTGAGTGGCAGGCGCGCTATCATTCACTTGCACCGCGGCTTTCACGGCGGCGGCTGCCTGTAAAAAATCATTTTCTGAGTTGGCGTGGATCAGCGCCAAAGGCTGCGCAGCATCGATGGCATCGCCCAAGGCGCATACTTGGCTCAGGCCCACGGCATAATCCAATGTATCGCCGCTCTGTCGACGACCGCCGCCTAACGTGACCACTGCCATGCCAAGCGCGCGGGTATCCATGCTGCTGACAATGCCTGACTTATCCGCATATACCGGCTTAATGACATTAGCGGTTGGCAGATAGTGTTCGGCACGCTCAACAAAGTCGGCAGGGCCACCAAGTAACCGCACCATGCGACCAAACCGCTCTGCCGCAGCCCCCGATTGCAAGGCGCGTGTTAACTGCGTCATTGCCTCGGTTTGTGAGTTCGCCAGCTTGCCTTGCAGTAACAGTTCGGCGCTCAAGGCCATAGTGACCTCATATAAACGCGAATTGGTGTTCTCGCCTTTCAGAAACCGTACCGCTTCCAATACTTCAACGGCGTTACCCGCTGACGATGCCAGCAGTTGGTTCATGTCGGTCAGTAATGCCGAGGTGCGCGTGCCTGCACCATTGGCTACGGTCACGATCGATTCGGCTAAGGCTTTAGCGTCTTGGTAGGTTGGCATAAATGCCCCTGAGCCGACTTTGACATCCATCACCAACGCGTCGAGGCTACAGGCGAGCTTCTTCGACAAAATAGAGGCGGTGATCAGCCCCATCGACTCAACCGTGGCGGTGTTGTCACGAATGGCGTAAAAGCGTTTATCGGCAGGTACTAATGCTGCGGTCTGCCCAACAATTGCTACACCCGCTTCACGCACGGTGTGGCGGAACAGCTTACTGCTGACACTGGTTTGATAACCGGGAATGGCATCGAGTTTATCGAGCGTACCGCCAGTGTGGCCGAGACCACGGCCGGAGATCATTGGCACATAACCACCGCAGGCCGCGATAAGCGGCCCTAACATCAAACTGGTCACATCGCCAACGCCACCGGTGCTGTGTTTATCTAACACTGGGCCATCAAAGGCGCAATCTTGCCAACTGAGCACATCGCCTGAATCGCGCATGGCGCGCGTCAGCGCCACACGTTCATCCATATTCATGCCTTGGAAATAGGTCGCCATGGCAAAGGCAGCGATCTGTCCATCGCTGATGCTGCCGTCGGTAATGCCCTGCACAAAGAAAGCAATCTCTTGCTCGCTCAGTGCCGCACCATTACGTTTTTGGCGAATAATCTCTTGCGCTAGCAACACGGCTTAATAGCCTTTGCTGGCGGCTGGCGCATCGGCCAGTTCCAAAGTGTGCAACAAGTTGTTGAGCAAGCTAGAAGCACCAAAACGGAAATGACGCGCACTGATCCAGTCTTCACCGAGGATACGGGCTGCTGCACCTAAGAATTCGGCCGCTTGGGCTGCATCACGTACGCCACCCGCAGGTTTAAAACCCACATTGCGGTTTTTCTCACTGATGACCGTCAGCATGATTTCAGCCGCTTCAATGGTGGCGTTCACTGGCACTTTACCGGTAGAGGTTTTAATAAAATCAGCACCGGCGTCGATAGCGATTTCCGATGCCTTGCGGATCAATGCAGCATCTTTCAACTCACCCGATTCGATGATCACTTTGAGCAATGCTCTATCGCCACAGGCTGCTTTACACGCTTTAACCAGTTCAAAACCTACGGTTTCATCGCCAGCCATAAACGCTTTGTAAGGGAACACGACATCCACTTCATCGGCACCGTAAGCCACTGCGGCACGGGTTTCTAGTACGGCGATATCAATATCGTCATTACCGTGCGGGAAGTTGGTCACTGTCGCGATACGCACGCTGTCTGCGCCGATAGCAGCTAAGGTTTTACGCGCAATAGGCACAAAGCGTGGGTAAACACATACGGCAGCAGTGTTACCTGCGGCGGTTTTGGCTTTGTGGCACAGGTCGATGACGCGTTGGTCAGTGTCGTCATCGTTCAGCGTGGTCAAATCCATCAAGCTAATAGCCTGACGTGCTGCTAATTTAAGATCTGTCATGCAATGTTCTCCGCATTCGGTATCAGCTCAACGGCTGCACCTTGCTATATAGGTAATATCCAGTCCAATAAACCGGTTTTTATGGGACTAAACACTCTCAATATGCGGCGCTAATAATATACCCGCATTTACCTCAAATCCAGAACCGCCGTTCAAATATCGTGAACAATTAACGGAAGCTAGGGTTTCCATAAAAACAAAACCCGGCGAGGAAGCCGGGTTTTGTTGTTACATGCTAGCGCTGCTGCGTAACGCCGTTATGACAACGCTACAAACAGACCTGCAATCGTCGCGCTCATCAGGTTAGCCAATGAGCCTGCAATCACAGCACGCATGCCCAAACGGGCGATGTCGTGACGACGGCTAGGCGCCATAGCACCAAGACCACCGAGCATAATGGCAATAGAGGACAAGTTGGCAAAACCACATAGGGCGAATGACACAATCGCTTTGGTTTTGTCGGTCATCACTAGACCAGTTTCAGCCACCAGCTTACCGCCATCAACCACATCTTTGAGGTATGGGGCAAAGTTAGAGTACGCCACAAATTCGTTGACGATGATCTTCTGGCCAATAAATGAACCTGCCAGCATCGACTCGTTCCACGGTACACCGATGAGCCATGCCAGCGGCATAAAGATGTAGCCAAGGATTAGTTCCAGCGAAATTTTATCGCTTGCTGCCGCAGCAACGGCAGTGGCGGCATCATGCAATGGTGCCTGTTTGGCCAGCTCAGTGAATTGGCTAATAACTAAGTCACGGTCAATATCAGTGATCGACAAATTCGCCACAGTTACGCCCGCTTGCTTCGCTATTTCAGCCAGCGTGCCATCAAAGGCGACTTTCATATCTGGCGCACTGGCGACCACACTTTGCAGTGCCACAAACGCTTGCTGCAGACCGCTATCACCATAGCCAAACATTGAACCGATGCCGCCAATGATGGAGTTAATCAACGCAATCAGGGCAATAAATGCTAGCAACATCGCACCGACGTTCAACGCTAGATGCATACCAGAAGACGCGCCTGAAGCGGCGGCATCTAATACGTTAGATGGCTTATCAGGATCATCACCAATCTCTGCGACGTCGTCGTGCGGGGTTTCGGTTTCTGGATGGAAGATCTTGGCCATCAGCAAACCGCCCGGTGCGGCCATAAATGATGCGGCCACCAGATATTCCATCGGTACGCCCATCTGTGCGTAACCGGCCATCACTGAACCTGCAATCGACGCCATACCGCCGACCATAATGGCAAACAGTTCAGACTCACTCATCTTAGGAATAAACGGACGTACCACCATCGGGGCTTCAGTTTGCCCCACAAAGATATTCGCGGTGGCCGACATTGATTCGGTACGGCTGGTGCCAAGCGCCTTTTGCAAGCCGCCCCCAATAATGCGGATAACCCACTGCATGATGCCGAGGTAATACAATACGGCGATCAGTGAAGAGAAGAAGATAATGACGGGCAGTACATGGATCACAAAGATAAAGCCCAGCTTAAACTGTGCTAAACCACCAAACAGGAACTCAATGCCCACGTTGGCTTTTTGGATTACGCTGTAAACACCATCAGATACCCCTTTGAGGATATCTTTACCAATAGGAACGTAGAGGACAAAGCCGCCAAAAATGGCCTGAATGGCAAATGCGCCGCCTACGGTACGGAAGTTGATCGCTTTCTTATTTGCGGATAGCAGATATGCTATCGCCAGTAGGACCACAATGCCTACCAAACTCATGACGACGCTCATTAATCAGCACCTTTATTATTTATTTTTATGGCGTTCCCGCCTCGAACCGCGCGCATTATAACGGACAGTGGGGGTGAAATCGCCTCGTTAACATGACTTTTTACAGTTGTCTGCCTTTGCGCAACAACGACTTAGCCAACCTATTTATGGCGTTTACCGAAAATTATTTAGTAGTCAAACAATTGAATGGCATTATTACTAAGCTGTTCTGTTACCTGAACAACTGATAATTTTCGTAAACGCGCAATTTCCGCGATCACCGCTAAGATTGTCAACGGTGTGTTACGCGGGCTATCGCTAGTTACGGGCGTCATGTCGGGCGCGTCGGTTTCTACCAACAACGCAGCTAATGGCAACTGCTCAACCACCGCGCGTAACTTCTTCGCTTGTGGGTTGAGTAGCAAACCACCAATCCCTAACCGCCAACCACTGTGCCAGTATTGCTGTGCAATTTCTACACTGCCGCTAAATCCGTGGATCACCCCAGCGCGCGGCAACCGATATTTTGCCAGCAGTTCCAGCATGGCACCATGGCACTGCACCGCATGGATAATCAGTGGCAGTTGGTAGTGTTCGGCCAACTGTAACTGCCGCTCAAACAGCGCCAGTTGCCGCATCCAATTGTCCGCATCGCCCTGCTCTGCCATACGCTTAGCGCGCAACTTATCAAGGCCACACTCGCCTAGCGCCACCAGCTTTGCCGCGCTTGATGACACGGCATCATCAAGCGCCTGAGTCAGCGCCGAGATAGCAGGTTCAAGTTCATTCGGCAGATACCACGGATGGATACCTAAGGCGTACGGCAGTTGATACTGCTCAGCAATCGCGCGCATTTTTGGCCATTGCTCAGGGCTAACCCCAGGCAGAACGCAGCCGCCAATGCAGTGCTGCTGCATCTGCGTTAGTAAGGCATCACGGTCATGGTCAAAATCGGCAAAATCGAGGTGGGCGTGGCTGTCGAGCAACCTATGAGTCGTCGACATGGGGTTATTCGGCAAAATTGTTGGTCGTATTGTCCGGCTTGGCGTTGGAGTTACGCTCAAGTGGTGGGTCGCTTAGACGCGGCATACAACAGCGGCGACAGTCTTCGGTTAGCCCCATGCGGTCACACCAAGCAGTATAACCGTGCCAACCTCTTTTGATCAGTTCAAATATGTTCATAGCCTTGCCCAATAGAAAAAGCGGAGTCATCACTCCGCTTTTGTAACAAGCTTCCAGCCGTTTAGCAAACGGGTAGCATTATTCTATGCGTACCAGCTTGTAGCTGACCATGCCGTTTTTCATCAACAAGGTGTTGTCATCAATGATTTGCCAAGCCTCTTCGTCCCCCTCGTTTTTGAACACGAGGAATTTTTTGCCGTGGCTGTCACGCACAAAGATGTCGTCAAACTGACTACGCTTACCATCGCTCTCAATATAGTCATCACCAATTACCAACGTGGGCTTTTCGACCATATCGCCAGCCATTTTAAGCAGAGCGCCCAACGGATTATCATTGTTACCACCAAGCTCTACTTGGTAAGTACCTTCGTAATCGTGGCCACCACACGCCGTTAATAGCCATAGCAACGCCAATATCGATGACAATTTAAATAGTTTCATACAACCCGTTACCTGTTAAGTGAGTGCTTACCTGAATGCGCCACGAATATTAAGCTTTTTTCATCTACCGCTTCAATGAACCATGCCTTAATCGCTGCCATTCACCCACCGACTGCTGGATTAATACGCTAGGCTTCAGGCAAAGATTGCTGAAAAGTAGCAATGCTACGCAGTAAAAACAACACGTTATGGTATGTTGGCACGCAATTGTTATAATCGCCGCAACCGATGTTAGCCGTATTGCAGCAGCTTTCGCGCAGATACGCGCCATGGATGAGCAAGATAAAAGGAAACATGATGATGCAAGGTTTGCCCCTCGCCACCCTATTACTCAGCGTGCCATTGCTGGTCAACGCCGCAGAGAAAACAGCCTCTGATACTTACAGTGACCCGCAAAATTATGCGCAACCAGCACGCATTTTAGCGGAAGCCTACGGCGATTTAGATGAAGACAACTTGCCAGAAAAGGTGGTGGTGCTGGACTCAGGTGTTAACGGCGGCATGGGCACTGGCCGCGATCTGCTGATCTATAAAATGGATAACGATGAAATTTGGCACCTATGGCATACCAGCCACGGCCAAGTTATGGAGAGCGATGCTGGCGGCATGATGGGCGATCCGTTCGAAAGCCTCAGCATTGTGCGTGGGGCAATTGTTATCAGCCATTTTGGCGGCAGTCGCGACAAGTGGAATTACACCCATAGATATCGCTACCAAGACAACGACTGGTATCTAATTGGCGCGACTATTTACCAAGGTGCTCCATGCGATACGTTTATGAGCTTTGACTACAACCTGTTGAGTGGCAAAGCCATTTACGAGCAAGGCAGCGAATACAACCAAGGGGATTGTGGCCCCGATATGGGCATGCCGCAGAAAGCACTGAAAAAAACGCTATCATTACCGCTAGCGACCTTACCCAAAATGGATAGTTTTTATCCGGCGGGAACCGCAGTAAAGCTTGAGCAAGGCATCGACCGCACCGTGTATTACTAGCGGCCGCTAAACCTTGTTGCCTCAAGTTGACTTAGTTACATAAGCGTCACTAGCCACGCCTTGTTCATAGCGCTTTTGATCGGAATAAAAATAAAGCACTAAAGGTCAACCACAACGACTAACGGCGGTACTGCGTGGTCAGCGATGGTAATTCTGGCATTGGGTGGCACTCAATCCAATGGTGCACTCGCCAAGCAGGCAAAAAGAAAGCGGCTTAATCGCCGCTGTCTTTTTAGTATTAATGTTCGCGTGTTTTGGCGAACTCAACGTCGGGATAACGTTCCACCGACAAGCTCAAGTTCACCATGGTGGGGGCGATATAGGTCAGGTTATCACCACCATCCAATGCCAAGTTTGGTGAGCACTTACGTTGGAACTCATCCATCTTCTTCGCATCGTTACAATATACCCAACGCGCGGTTGCCACGTTGATAGCTTCGTAAATCGCTTCAACGTTGTATTCCGATTTTAGACGCGCCACAACCACTTCAAACTGCAGCACACCCACCGCGCCTACGATCAAGTCGTTGCTATCCAATGGACGGAACACCTGCACAGCGCCCTCTTCAGACAGCTGCACTAGACCTTTGAGCAGTTGCTTTTGCTTCAACGGGTCTTTCAAGCGGATGCGACGGAACATCTCTGGCGCAAAGTTTGGAATACCGGTGAATTTCAGCTCTTCGTTTTGGGTGAAGGTATCACCAATCTGAATGGTGCCGTGGTTATGCAGACCGATAATATCACCAGCATACGCCTCTTCAGCGCGTTCACGATCGCCCGCCATAAAGGTTACCGCATCGGAGATACTGACGGTTTTGCCAGTACGTACATGCTTCATCTTCATGCCTTGCGTGTATTTACCCGATACCACACGCATAAAGGCGATACGGTCACGGTGTTTAGGGTCCATGTTGGCTTGGATCTTAAACACGAAGCCTGTGAATTTCTCTTCTGAAGCTTCAATAGTGCGCACGTCAGTTTCACGCGGTTGCGGTGCTGGCGCCCATGCCGTCAAACCATCAAGCATGTGGTCAACACCAAAGTTACCCAGTGCCGTACCAAAGAATACGGGGGTTAATTCACCACTGAGGAACAGTTCCAAATCAAACTCGTTTGACGCGCCTTGCACCAGCTCCAGTTCATCACGCAGTTGCGCGGCCAGATCGCTACCAACCGCAGTATCTAACTCTGGGTTGTCCAATCCTTTAATGATGCGGACGTCTTGAATGGTGTGACCGTGACCCGTTTGATACAAAATGGTCTCATCACGGTGCAAATGGTATACGCCCTTGAATGACTTACCACAACCGATTGGCCAGCTAATCGGCGCACACATCATGTTGAGCTCGCCTTCCACTTCGTCGAGCAGCTCCATTGGGTCGCGAATATCACGGTCCAATTTGTTCATGAAGGTCACAATCGGTGTATCACGCAGACGGGTAACTTCCATCAGTTTGCGGGTACGGTCTTCCACACCTTTAGCGGCGTCGATCACCATCAAGCACGAATCCACAGCGGTCAGCGTACGGTAAGTATCTTCGGAGAAGTCTTCGTGCCCTGGGGTATCGAGTAGGTTGACCAAACAATCGTTATATGGAAACTGCATCACCGAGGTGGTTACCGAAATACCACGCTCTTTTTCCATCTCCATCCAGTCAGATTTAGCATGGTGGCTTGAGCCGCGACCTTTCACCGTACCGGCTTGTTGGATCATATGACCGTGCAGCAACACTTTCTCAGTGATGGTAGTTTTACCGGCATCGGGGTGCGAGATAATCGCGAAAGTTCGGCGTTTACCGATTTCTGTGGTGATGGCTGAGTTCGACATGAATTAACTATCTTCTATTGGACTGGAAGCTCGTCAAACACTGCGAAAGTGGCCGAGCTTCAAACGCGTAAAATTTAAAGTGCGGTATTTTCGCTGATCTGCGCCGCAGAAACAATCAACACAGTCAGAATAAGCCATCTATCCGTGGCAAATAGCGCTCACTCGGCGGCTAAACGGCATCAGAATTCAAAATGTTGGCGGATATTGCAGAGCAGCAAACGCATTGAGGCTGCTTTGCCTAAATCCCGCTCTGCCAGCAGCGAAACCGTGCAACAAAGATCCACAGCCCCTCGACCATGTAAGTCGCGTAACCGCATCATATTGCATTCAAAAAAAAGCGCACCTGAGTGCGCGTTTTGATTAGTCTTCCGTTTGTGGGGCTGGCTGCGCGGCGGCTTGTGGCTCTGGCTGAACTAATCGTGCCATTTCAACACGAGAATAGCGGTACTCCACAAAGTCATAAATATTGGTTGCCAATGCCAAGCGCAGGTATTGAATCGCTTTTTCAGGCTGTTGCTGGTGCTCAGCAATCTTCGCCATATAGAAATACGCTTCGCATAGACGTTCCAGATATACCCGTGGATGTTTCAGATTTTTCTTGGCTAGCTCCAGTAACTCGGCATCACTGTATTTGCCTGCCACGTAATCGACAATGGTGGTTGCCCAATCGTCGTTGCTCAACAGCGTTCGGTTAAGTAGCAGTTGTGCTTTAGCTTGTTCAGCATTGACTTCGTATTGGGCGAGATACAGCCACAGCACGCGGTAACCATCTTGCTTGTCAGCCTCAAAGAATGTGTTCAGGTCTTTAACTGCTAACGTTTTCAGATCGGCGTAATATTGCGCAATCCCACGGTTAAGATAGGCGTAGTCATAATCCGGCATCAGTTCCAATACGGAATCAAACGCTTCAAACGCCGCTTCGTAGTCACCTTCTTGGGTGAGATAGATGCCCATGAAGTTATAAGCATCAGCCAGGTTCGGCATGAGTTTTAGCGCTTCATGGAACTGAATACGTGCCATTAAACGCAAACCTAGACGGTCATAAATCACGCCACGCTCATATAAGAAACGCGCCCGTTGTTCGCTAGTGAGCTTGGCAGAGTCAATAATTTCACTCAGTTTAGCTAAGGTGACTTCAAGTTTGTAATCATTGGGCGCTGGCGCGACTAATAGTTCACCTTGAGTATTCTGTCCGGTTGTCGCCGCACAGCCTGACAACAGCAAACCTGAACCAGCGATCAGTGCCATAGTGACGGCACGCACTTTCCCGCGCATTAACTCTTCCTTATTTTTCACGTTAGGGCAGCTATCTTATCAACTACCGCTTGGGCTAACTATAGTCCATCACCCTACGGGATAAACTTTATCTCGGCAATAAAAAAGGAGATCCGCGGATCTCCTTTTCATATCAACTAGAACGCTACTTATTCAGCTTGTTCTGCTGCCGCAGGTTTCGCTTCTTTGATAGACAAACGTACGCGACCTTGACGGTCAACTTCCATCACTTTGACATCAACTTCTTGGTTGATTTCCAAGTGATCAGATACGTTAGCTACACGCTCTTCAGAGATTTGCGAGATGTGTACCAGACCATCTTTGCCTGGCAGGATGTTAACGAACGCACCGAAATCAACGATACGGATAACTTTACCTTTGTAGATGCGGCCCACTTCAACTTCTGCAGTGATCTCTTCAATGCGGCGGATAGCTTCTTTAGTCGCTTCGCCATTGCTTGACGCAATCTTCACAGTACCGTCGTCTTCCAGTTCAATGGTGGTACCGGTTTCTTCAGTCAGTGCACGAATAGTTGCGCCGCCTTTACCGATAACATCTCGGATTTTTTCTGGATTGATTTTGATTGTAGTGATACGTGGGGCATGCTCAGAGATATCAGAACGCGCAGTGTTAATTGCTTGGTCCATCACGTTCAGGATATGTACACGGGCGCCATAAGCTTGGCGCAGTGCAATTTCCATGATCTCTTTGGTGATACCTTCGATCTTGATGTCCATCTGCAGTGCAGTCACACCATCACGAGTACCAGCTACTTTGAAGTCCATATCGCCCAAGTGATCTTCATCACCCAGAATGTCAGACAGCACTACAAAGTCGTCGCCTTCTTTTACCAAGCCCATTGCGATACCCGCAACAGAAGTCTTGATTGGTACACCAGCATCCATCAGCGCCAGAGAAGTACCACACACTGAAGCCATAGAGCTTGAACCGTTAGATTCAGTGATTTCTGATACTACACGTACTGAGTATGGGAACTCTTCAGCAGTAGGCATTACTGCATTAACGCCACGCCATGCCAGTTTGCCGTGACCGATTTCACGACGTTTTGGTGAACCAACCATGCCGGTCTCACCCACTGAATAAGGAGGGAAGTTGTAGTGCAGCATAAAGCGGTTGGTGCGCTCGCCCATGATAGAGTCGATTTTTTGCGCATCACGTTCTGTACCCAGCGTACAAGTCACCAGTGCTTGAGTTTCACCACGGGTGAACAATGCACTACCGTGAGTACGTGGCAATACGCCCGCCATCACGTTCAATGCACGGATCATGTCTGGTTCACGGCCATCAATACGTGGCATACCTTTAAGGATACGGCTACGTACAACGCGTTTTTCCAAGCTACCCAGCAAGTTATCAGCTTCTTGAGTATCCAGTTCTGGATCTTCACTCAGCAGTTGCTCAATCGCTGCTTTTTTCACGTCAGCCACTTTAGCGTAACGCTCTTGTTTAGCAGTGATTTGGTAAGCGTTAGTCAAACCTTCTTCAGCCAAAGTTTTTACTTTGTCTGCCAGAGTTTCGTTTTTAACTGGTGCGGTCCAATCCCATGCTGGTTTAGCTGCTTCAGCAGCAAACTCATTGATGGCATTGATAACGACTTGCTGTTGGTCATGACCATAAACTACCGCACCGAGCATCACTTCTTCTGCCAGTACTTTAGCTTCAGATTCAACCATCAGTACCGCCGCTTTAGTACCAGCAACAACTAAGTCTAGTTGGCTGTCGACTAATGCTTCAGAACCTGGGTTCAGAATGTATTCGCCATTCACGTAACCTACTCGGGCAGCGCCCAGAGGACCGTTAAATGGAATACCAGAAATTGCCAACGCAGCAGAAGTACCAATCATTGCAACAATGTCTGGCTCGATCTGTGGATCAACCGATACTACAGTCACGATAACCTGAACTTCGTTGGTGAAACCATCAGGGAAAAGTGGACGGATAGGACGGTCGATAAGGCGGGCGATCAAAGTTTCATCTTCTGATGGACGTCCTTCTCGCTTAAAGAAACCACCCGGAATCTTACCAGCTGCGTAAGTTTTTTCCTGATAATTCACTGTAAGAGGGAAGAAGTCACGGCCAGGATCTGCCTGTTTTTTACCGACCACAGTGACCAAAACTGTGGTGTCACCCATGCTTGCCATAACGGCTGCATCGGCTTGACGTGCGATAACACCTGTTTCCAGGGTGACAGTATGCTGACCATACTCAAAACTCTTAACTATTGGATTCACGTGACCCATTCCTTAATTAATAACCTTAATTTTCGGGCGTAAGTATACAGCATTGCTTCTACGCGAATAAAGCACTTGGGCAACTTTGCAGCGATAGAATTTTTTAAAAAATCAATGTAGCTTCACTATGAAACAACCCATTATAGGCTAGGCTTAAGTATTAATTAGATGCGGCGAGCTGAGTAGGAATCCGCCAATGACGAAAACGCGCTTTAAGTCTCTGACGTTTAAACAGACAATCTTGGTAGTGTTAACAGCGCTATTCTTCGCCATAGCCATTTTTATCTTAGAAGTGTTTCTGGTCGTAAAAGCCGGTACAGCAGAGCTAAAACAAGATCAACAAGAACTGCTGGACTCCGTTGAACAACCGCTTGAGAACGCGCTTTGGGGCATCAACGTTGAACTTGGCAGCCAAACACTCGAAGGCATTATGAAAGTCGACCACGTTGCCAGTGCAGAAGTACTGCAAGATGACAATGTGTTGTTCGTGCAAGCGGGCGAAAGCATGAGCAATAAAGGTGACTTTTTAGCTGTGATTGGCAATCAACTGTTTGGTCCGTATGAGCAGGTTAGCCGACCATTGATGAGCCCTAGCGGTTTTGATAGTCGAGCGCCGGAACTTATCGGCCATCTCTACATTAGTTATAACACCCGTGAATTAGCCCAGTCACTGTTTGACCAACTCAAGTTAAGCTTCTTTGCGACCTTGGCACGCGCACTATTTATCACGCTAGTGCTGTCCTACATCTTTCACCGTTTTCTCACCCAGCCGATTGCTAAGATTGGCGAAGCGATTGATCAGATCGACCCAGAGCAGCCTGACAATGCCCTGCTGCCCACCTTCAGTAATCATAAAGATGACGAACTGGGGCTGGTGACTACTAAACTTAACCAGATTTTGGTGCAGTTTAGCCAAACCCAAAACAAGCTGCGCAAGATGGCCACTCGCGACAATCTCACCGGCCTGCCCAACCGCACATTGCTGCTAGAAACTATCGCTCTAGCCATTCAACGCGCTAAACATAATCAACAGCAAATGGCCTTGTTCTTTATCGACCTAGACCGCTTTAAAAACATCAACGACTCACTCGGCCACGCGCTGGGCGATCAGTTTTTAGTGAAGGTAGCCGGGCTGCTACGCCGCTTTGTGGGCAACAAAGGCACCGTCGCCCGCCTTGGTGGTGATGAGTTCGTCATTATGCAGGAGCATATTCGCTCAGCGAACGAGGCGGCCGAGTTTGTCGGCCAATTATTAAGGCAACTACAAAGCCCGATTAAGTTAGAAGAACATGCAGTGCATCCTGCCGCGTCGGTGGGTATTTCGATTTTTCCTGACGATGGCACGACGGCGGAAGATCTGATCCGTCACGCCGATATGGCAATGTATAGTGCTAAAGCGGCGGGATCTAATCAGTGGGCCTTCTTCAAGCAGCAGATGACAGAGAAAGCCGCCGTCATGTTACGTACAGAAGCTTCACTGCACGACGCTATTATCAATGATGAGTTTCTGTTACACCTACAGCCTAAACTCGATATCCGCACCGGTGAACTGCTAGGTTGTGAAGCGTTGATCCGCTGGCAGCGTGATGGGCGGCTCATCAGCCCGATGACCTTCATTCCTGTCGCCGAAGAAACTGGCATTATCATTCCGATTGGTCGCTGGGTGCTGGAGCAGAGTTGCAAGATACTCAGCAAATGGCAAAAGCTGTATGGCAAGACCACCATCATTGCTTGCAACGTGTCGTGTAAGCAATTTAGTAGCAGTAGCTTAGTGCCAGATATCAAACGCTTAGCAATGCGCTATCAAATCGATCCTAAACTGTTAGAGATTGAAATTACTGAAACTTCATTGATGAATGATATTGAACCAGCGATTGATAAACTACGCCAGTTAAAATCAGCGGGATTTGGTATCGCCGTGGATGATTTTGGTACGGGCTATTCATCGCTGTCTTACCTACGTCATCTGCCGATTACTACGCTAAAAATTGACCGAGCCTTTATCTCAGATTTGCCAGAAGACAGTGCGATTGCGTCGACGATTCTGATGTTAGGGCAGCAACTGAAATTAAATATTGTGGCAGAAGGGATTGAAAACGAGGCGCAAGTTAAGTGGTTACAGCAGCATGGGTGTGTGATTGGCCAAGGCTTTTACTACAGCAAACCGCTGTCGCTTGAGAAGTTCGAACAGCGTTATTTGGTGCCAACAGCACAAAAAAAATCAAGCTAAAAGGTGTTAGTTAGGTAACAACAAGTAGGGTGAGGCGTTTCCGCCTCTTCCCTCTTACAGAACTGTACGTACGGACCTCGTATACGGCTCATGCACACTTCCATTCAGCGTAATTGCTGAACACATACCCTGTCTCCTCGGGTTGTGCGCTGCGTGGGGGCAAGATGTTTTCTTCTCGTGTCGGTCTGTTTCACTCAGCTCTGTAGTCTTCTAGCTCAATGGCAATCTACTACAGTGAGACTAAGTTACTCCCATGTACGGTTTCTCGTTTCAGTACTCTGTTTCCACAGCGTACCAATTCGGAATACCCCAATAGCGAATTGGTTTGTGTACCACTAAAAAAACATCTGCTCATCACAGACTTAAAGTATGCTTCCTCCCTTCGCAACACTGATAAGCTTTTGGCTAGTCAGTGTCCCACCAAACGCGGTGCTGATGGTCAGCTCGGTTTTCTCCTCCACACCATTACTGGGCTTCAACGGCCGTGCCTTACTCACTACTACGGATCCATCTGCCACCTCGCACCAACGTGCATCTTGAGTCTCCTCTTGATGGACACTTCCGGCATTTGCCCGGATGTGGTGTCAGGCTTCCCCAGTTACTGCACTGGCTCCCTGTAAGAAACGCCACCCTCAAGCACAGCATTGGCCTGATTAAGTATTGGGCTTTGCGTTATTTCGCACGCTTACCCACCAATGCTGCCGAAACAGGTTACGGTTAGTTGTGTACATCTAACTTCCTATGGCTTCCTTCAGACCCCATCGTTAGCCAATGACGCCCTTGCCATTCGGCTTGTCTTCCCCTTAGTCGGGCGATTCAGGTTTCTTTCAACCTGACGGGTTTGCCAGCTTCGCTGGGCAAACAAAAAAGGAGGCTAAAAAGCCTCCTTTTCTTGTTTCAACAACCGGATTAGCGACGCAGACCCAGTTCTTGAATCAGAGCAGCGTAACGAGTGTTGTCTTTCTTGCTCAGATAAGCCAACAGTTTACGACGTGAGCTAACCATGCGCAGCAGACCACGACGTGAGTGGTGATCTTTCTTGTGCTCTTTGAAGTGGCCTTGCAGGTGGTTGATCTGTGCAGTCAACAATGCAACTTGAACTTCTGGTGAACCAGTATCGTTTTCGCCACGGCCGAATTTAGCCAGAATTTCTGCTTTTTGCTCAGTACTTAGTGACATGAGTATCTCCAAAATAAAATTTTAATATAACTTCAGCCGATCACTAACTCAGCCGAAGGTTGCGCATAATACCGTGCTAACAGTAGTACCGCAAGATTAGTTAGCGCTTTTTTCTTGAAAAACCACTAACCGTTTCGGTGCAACGTAACCATCATCATTCATGGTACCCACACCGATAAATCGACGTTCCGCGCCGCATGTTAACCGCACCATAGTACCTGCGGTTGGGCCATTAACCCGCACGGGATTACCGTGCAGTACGTAACCTGCTACGGCTTCCTCTAAATGGCATTCAGGCAAATCGGCAACGGCGGTATCCATGGGTAATAACTGGCTATCAAGCAAGCTAAAAGGCGCACAGTCTGAACTTTTCTCTTGCTCAACTAATGCGGCCAACTGCTCAATGGTCACCATTTTGTTTGTCGGATAATCAGCAACTTCAGTACGGCGCAGCATAATCACATGGGCACCACAACCTAGCTTTTCACCGAGGTCATCAATGATGGTACGAATATACGTGCCTTTTGAGCAGCGAATATCCAGCGTCAGCTCGTTACCTTCAAGCGCAATAAACTTCAGCTCATACACGGTGATTGGACGCGCCTCACGCGGCACTTCCACGCCTTCTCGGGCATACTTGTACAGCGGTTGGCCTTGATATTTCAGCGCGGAAAACATCGATGGCGTTTGCATGGTTTCACCACGAAAACTGTTCAATGCGGCATCCAGTACTTCTTGGCTGAAGTTTATGGCACGCGTCTGTACCACTTCACCGTCTGAATCGCTGGTATCGGTACGCTCACCCAATTTGGCGGTCACCAAATAACGCTTATCAGACTCCAGCAGGTGCTGAGAGAACTTGGTCGCTTCGCCAAGACAGATAGGCAACATGCCTGTTGCTAGCGGGTCAAGTGCGCCAGTATGGCCCGCTTTCGCCGCTTGATAAAAACGCTTTACTTGTTGCAACGCGTGATTGGAGCTAACGCCTGTAGGCTTATCCAACAACACAATACCATCGATAAAACGGCCTTTCGGTCGTCTTGCCATTAATCTTTTTCCTCAGTCTGCTCATCATCTGAGCCAAACTGTTCCTGTTTGGCTTTATCGGTGCTGATCACTTGGCTAACTAGGTTAGACATGCGCATACCTTCAACCAGAGAAGCGTCATACACGAACTTCAGTTCAGGCATTACGCGCAGTTTCATGCGACCAGCCACCAGAGTACGTACATAAGGCGCTGCCTTCATCAAGGCTGCCATTTTGTCGTTGATCACTTCTGGATCTTCTTCGAACAACGTTACGTACACTTTGGCAAAGCTCAAATCGCGTGAGACATCAACGTCATTCACCGTCACCATGCCAATACGTGGATCTTTCATATCGCGTTGCAGCACCAGCGCAAGCTCTTGCTGCAGCTGCTGGGCGATACGCCGGGTACGGCTAAATTCTTTCGCCATGTTTTTACCCTCTTAAACCAACAAGGGCGGCCGTAGCCGCCCAAAATCTGTTGTTACCGCTTAGAGGCTACGTGCCACTTCAACGGTTTCAAACACTTCGATTTGGTCACCAACACGAACGTCATTATAGTTCTTAACGCCGATACCACATTCAGTACCGTTACGAACTTCGTTAACGTCATCTTTAAAGCGACGCAGTGACTCAAGTTCACCTTCGTAGATTACCACGTTGTCACGTAGTACACGGATTGGCGCACTACGTTTAACCAGACCTTCGGTAACCATACAACCAGCGATAGAACCGATCTTAGGTGATTTGAACACATCACGTACTTCAGCCAGACCGATGATCTGTTGTTTGAATTCAGGCGACAGCATACCGCTCATCGCTGATTTCACTTCATCAATCAGGTCATAGATCACGCTGTAGTAGCGCAGGTCAACACTTTCAGCATCAATCACTTTACGTGCTTGTGCATCCGCACGAACGTTAAAGCCAACCATGATAGCGTTAGACGCTGCTGCCAAGGTGGCATCGTTCTCTGTCAGTGCACCCACACCGCTAGCAATGATGTTCACTTTCACTTCATCGGTAGACAGTTTAGTCAGTGAGTCTGAAATTGCTTCCAGAGAACCTTGTACGTCTGCCTTCATGATGATGTTCAGTTCTTGAACTTCACCTTCAGTCATGTTCGCGAACATGTTTTCCAGTTTCGCTTTCTGCTGACGTGCGAGTTTCACTTCACGGAACTTGCCTTGACGATACAGGGCAACTTCACGCGCTTTACGCTCATCTTTAACAACAGTTGCTTCGTCGCCCGCTGATGGCACACCAGACAGACCTAAAATTTCTACCGGAATAGAAGGGCCAGCTGATTTAACTTCGTTACCGTCTTCGTCGCGCATTGCACGAACTTTACCGTATTCGAGACCGCACAGTACGATGTCACCTTGATGCAGTGTGCCTTCTTGAACCAGTACCGTTGCAACAGGGCCACGGCCTTTATCCAGTTTAGATTCAACCACAACACCGGCAGCCATACCGTCACGAACCGCTTTAAGTTCGAGCACTTCAGCTTCCAGCAGAATGCCTTCCAGCAATTCATCAACGCCTTGACCAGTCTTAGCAGAAACATAAACAAACATGTTTTCGCCGCCCCAGTCTTCTGACATCACACCGTGTTGCGACAGCTCGCTCTTCACGCGGTCTACGTCAGCTTCTGGCTTATCCATTTTGTTCACAGCAACAATCAGTGGCGCGCCACCGGCTTTTGCGTGTTGGATAGCTTCGATAGTTTGTGGCATTACGCCGTCGTCAGCCGCAACAACCAGTACCACGATATCAGTAGCTTGTGCACCACGAGCACGCATAGCGGTAAACGCCGCGTGGCCTGGAGTATCCAGGAAGGTGATCATGCCGTTGTCGGTTTCAACGTGGTATGCACCGATGTGCTGAGTAATACCACCAGCTTCGCCTGAAGCCACTTTAGTACGACGGATGTAGTCAAGCAGCGAGGTTTTACCGTGGTCAACGTGACCCATGATGGTAACAACCGGTGCGCGTGGTTCTACTTTCACATCTTCGCCGTCACGGTCAGCCAGTACTTCGTGCTCCAGTTCGTTTTCACGCACCAGAATCACTTTGTGGCCCAGTTCTTCCGCAACTAATTGCGCAGTTTCTTGGTCCAGTACTTGGTTGATGGTAACCATAGAGCCCATCTTCATCATCGCTTTGATGATTTCAGTGGCTTTAACTGCCATACGTTGAGCCAAGTCAGCAACAGTGATGGTTTCACCAATACGTACGTCACGGTTTACCGCAGCAACAGGTTTGTTAAAGCCATGCTTGTTGGCTTTAGCTGCCTTCTTGTTGCGAATATCGCGCTCTCTGCCGCCTTCGTTACTTTGACGTGCGTCTTTAGAACGTTTTTTACCAGCGCTCTTATGACGACTACGACGACCTTGCTTCTCTTCTTCCATGTCACTGGTATCTTCTGCAGCGCGAGCTACTTTAGAGGTAGTGATGTGGTGGTCGTTACGCTTTTCAGCTTCGACACGTTCTTTCTCTTCCAGCTCCCAACGCTTAGCGTTTTGCTCAGCCATTTTGCGCGCTTCTTCAGCGGCGCGAGCCGCTTCTTCATCCGCTTTGCGTTTCACAGCTTCTTCTTGTGCTGCTTTGATGCGGGCAGCTTCTGCTTTGCTCACTTGATCTTCTTCTGATTCAGGTTTTGCAGCTGCAGGTTGCGCTTGGTTATCATCCGCATTAGTTTTTGATGCTTTGGCTTTAGCATCGGCTTCAGCTTTCGCCTTGGCTTTTGCTGCTTCAGCGTCGGCTTTAGCTTTGGCTTCTGCCGCCGCTTTTGCTTCTGCTGCGGCTTTTGCCTGAGCTTCTGCTTCGGCTTTCGCTTTTTCTTCAGCTTCAGCCTGACGTTCCAATTCGGCTACGTCACGTTTAACAAAGGTTTTCTTCTTGCGAACTTCAACCTTCACGTCTTTAGACTGGCCACCGGCACCTGAAACACTTAAAGTCGACACAGTTTTACGCTGCAACGTCATTTTTGAAGGCACGTTTTCTCCACCATGCTGCTTGGTTAAATAGTCAAGCAGGCGTTGTTTTTCATCTTCAGCTACTGCGTCATTACGGCTCTTTTTGATGCCAGCTTTAGCAAACTGTTCGATAAGACGGTCAACGTCTTTGCCTACTTCTGTGGCCAACTGTTCTACGGTTGTATCTGCCATCCGTTTCCACTCCCCTATCTGTTGACCGACTTACTCATCTTCACCGAACCAACAGATATTACGGGCAGCCATGATCAGCTCGCCTGCTTTCTCTTCTGTTAGTTCTTCAATATCGATCAAGTCGTCAATACCTTGCTCAGCCAGATCTTCCAATGTCTTCACACCTTTACTTGCTAATACAAAAGCAAGATGGCGTTCTAATCCTGGCAATGTGAGCAAATCTTCACTTGGCTGGGCTCCGTCCAGCGCTTCTTCTGAAGCTAGCGCACGAGTCGCAAGAGCTTCTTTAGCACGTTCACGTAGCGCTGCGACGATGTCTTCGTCCAAACCATCGATAGACAGCAGCTCAGATGCTGGAACGTAGGCAATCTCTTCTAAAGAGGTGAAACCTTCGTCTGCCAGAACTTGAGCAAACTCTTCATCGATGTCGAGCGTATTCACAAACAGTGAGGTGACTTTCGCGCTCTCAGCTTGGTGCTTAGCGTTCAGTTCATCCACTGTCATCACGTTCAGTTCCCAACCTGTCAGTTGCGTTGCTAAACGGATGTTTTGACCGTTACGGCCAATTGCTTGCGCTAAGCTATCTGCTTCAACCGCAATATCCATTGAGTGGTTATCTTCATCAACAACGATAGAAGCCACATCAGCTGGCGCCATAGCGTTGATAACGAACTGTGCAGGATTGTCGTCCCACAATACGATATCAATACGCTCACCACTCAGCTCATTGGTAACGGCTTGTACACGTGCGCCACGCATACCCACACAAGCACCAATAGGATCGATACGACGGTCATTTGATTTCACCGCGATTTTCGCGCGGCTACCTGGGTCACGCGCAGCACCAATCACTTCGATCATTTCGTCCGCGATTTCTGGTACTTCAATGCGGAACAATTCAATCAATACGTCTGGTTTGGTACGGCTCAAGAATAGCTGCGCACCACGTGCTTCTGGGCGTACTGCGTACAGCAGTGCGCGAACACGGTCACCAGGACGGAAAGATTCACGTTGAATGATATCTTCTTTGTACAACACACCATCAGCGTTGTTGCCCAAATCCACTACGATGCTGTCACGGTTGGCTTTTTTAACAATACCGGTAACCAGCTCACCTTCTTTGTCGATGAACTGCTCAACCACTTGAGCACGCTCAGCTTCACGTACTTTTTGTACGATAACCTGTTTAGCTGTTTGGGTAGTGATACGGTCGAACTGTACTGACTCGATCTCGTCTTCTACATATTCGCCGGGTTGGATTTCAGGTTCATCTACGCGAGCAGCTTCTAACGTGATTTCACGATAGGGATTTTCCAATATTTGGCCTTGATCATCGACCACTAACCAACGTCTAAAGGTTTCGTAATCACCGCTTTTACGGTCAATTGCTACACGTACGTCAATGTCGCCTTCGTATTTTTTCTTAGTCGCGGTGGCCAGTGCGATTTCCAAGGCTTCAAAAATCTTCTCACGGGGTACGGCTTTCTCGTTAGAGACCGCTTCAGCGACCAGCAAAATTTCTTTATTCATGTCTTGCCTCGTTCACCTTGAATCCATCAAAATTTAGCTATCAAGTTGCCTTTGCGGATATTATCCAAGGCAATCGTCAGATCTTTTCCATCTACTTTAAGCGTCAACATCTGCCCTTCAACCTGAGTAATCACCCCTTTCAGGTTGCGGCTGCCGGCAACCGGCATTGTGAGCTGTACTTTAGCATCTTCGCCAAGATAGCGTTGATATTGAGTGGCGTTAAATAGAGGTCTATCTAATCCGGGAGAGGATACTTCCAGGGTGTATTCGGCTGGGATGGGATCTTCAACGTCAAGAAGAGCCCCTACCTGCCGACTAGTAGTCGCGCAATCTTCCACATTGACACCGTTTTCACCGTCAATATAGATGCGTAGAGTTGAATGCTTACCCGCTTTGACGAATTCAATTCCCCAGAGCTGATAGCCCAACGCTTCAACGGTGGGAGTCAGCATCTCTTCGAGTCTTGATTCTAATGTTGCCAAATGACTACTCCTGAAACTAAAAAAGGGCATAAAGCCCCGATATCACACTGCCGAACAATGCTGTAAAGCATTTAGGCTCAGATAACAAAAAACCCCGTTTAATACGAGGCTGTTGCTGTTCCGAGAACCTGTATTAGTGTAATCAATTACTTGCTTACACTTGGAGCTGGTTGCGGGGGCCGGATTTGAACCGACGACCTTCGGGTTATGAGCCCGACGAGCTACCATGCTGCTCCACCCCGCGTCAACTGCTGCAATTCTACTTATCCTCAGTAAAATTTGCAATAACTCTGTGTAAACTAACCAATTTAAACAGAGCTAATTATGGTGCCGAGAGCGGGACTTGAACCCGCACGACCGTTAGGTCACAGCCACCTCAAGGCTGCGCGTCTACCAATTTCACCACCTCGGCTAAAAGGTCTTACTCTGGAACTTTCTCTTGTTGAGCAGGTGCACTTGGCGCAGAAGGTTGAGTTTCAACTGCAGCACCAGAACTTAAGTCATTCCAGCTTTCTTGTTGCTGAGCATGGTTGGCACTCAAGTTACCAATGGTCAAGCTCAACACAAAGAATAAAATCGCTAATATTGCTGTGGTTCGAGTCAGGAAGTTACCTGAACCTGATGAACCGAATAAAGTTGCTGATGCACCGGCGCCAAAAGAGGCTCCCATATCAGCACCTTTACCTTGCTGGATAAGAATTAGCCCGATAAGAGCTAAAGCGACCAACAGATAAACTACAATCAGTACTTGGTACATAATTACGCGCTCGTTGCTATGGCACACAAACTCAAGAACTCGGTAGAGTTCAAACTTGCGCCACCAATTAATCCACCATCCACATCGGGCTGGGCAAATAAATCAGCCGCGTTACTCGGTGTCACACTGCCACCGTACAGAATTCTTATGCTTTCACCGATAAACGGTGAAACTTCAGAAAGTCGTTTACGAATAAACGCATGCACTTCCTGCGCCTGCTCAGGCGTTGCGCTCTTACCTGTTCCTACTGCCCATAATGGCTCGTAAGCGATAATTGCGTTATCAAAAGCCATGGTGCCATTCTTTTCAATGACCACATCAAGCTCTTCAGCCAGCACCTCAAACGTGCGTCTAGCTTCACGAGCTGGACCAGATTCACCCACACATAGGATGGGGGTTAGGCCGTGCTTTTGTGCTGCAGCGAACTTTTCTGCGACTACATCACTGGTTTCGCCGTACATCCTACGACGCTCAGAATGTCCGATAATGACGTATTTACAACCTGCGTCATGAAGCATTCCGCCAGAGATTTCCCCTGTGTACGCACCAAAATCGTGCTGACTCAGGTTTTGCGCGCCCATCCTGACGATGGAGCCGTTTAACGCATCTTTATGGAGTTCGAGCTGCTGCCGAACGCTTTCTAGATAAACAGTTGGTGGACACAATACAACTTCAACAGCATCGTTGTTGAGTTTAGAGGCAAACTTTTTAAATAACTCTTGTGCTAACTGCGCACTACCGTTCATTTTCCAGTTGCCGGCGACCATCGGGCGTCTAAGAGCCATTGACCATCTCCTTAGAAAGCGGCGTGAATAATAGCGGACCAATTATCAACTTACAATACCCAGCCCGACAAATTTTAAGTTTTGGACCACGTTCGCACACTTTTTACTCTTAGCGCGTAAAACATGGTCGTATGTCGCGATTAAACAACAGATTTTATGAATTATTTTATTAGCTTAGCTTACACCGCTGCCTTTACGGCTGCAGCGATAAACTCAGCATGCGCTGTAACTACCGCTTTGTCAGTACCTTCCACCATCACACGGATCAGAGGCTCAGTACCTGACTTACGCAGTAACACTCGGCCAGTATCACCAAGAGCCTGCTCCACGGTAGCAACCGCCTGCTGCACATCGGCTGACTCGACCGGGTTATTAGCTCCTTCAAAGCGCACGTTGAGTAAGACTTGAGGCAACAAGGTCAACGGCGCAATGAGTTGTTCCAAACGCATGCCTCGACGACACATAGCGGCCAAGACTTGAATGCCTGCAACGATACCATCACCGGTTGTGCTGTGGTCCAAATGGACAATGTGGCCAGAGTTTTCACCACCAATACGCCAATCGTTAGCCGCTAGCATTTCCATCACATAACGATCACCCACTTTAGAGCGAGCAAATGGAATATTCAGTGCTTTTAATGCCAATTCAAGGCCAAGATTAGACATTTGTGTGCCAACGACACCGCCGCGTAACTGACCGCGATATTGCGTATCAGCCGCTAAGATGTAGAGGATTTGGTCGCCATCAATCACTTCGCCATCGCGAGTAACCATCATGATACGGTCACCATCGCCATCTAACGCGATACCGAGGTCAGCTTGCTCAGCAACGACTTTGTCGCAGATGGCTTGCATTGCGGTAGCACCGACTTTGTCGTTAATGTTGGTGCCGTTGGGCTTGTCACCAATAACGATCACTTCAGCACCCAGTTCGCGAAACACATTAGGCGCAATGTGGTATGTCGCACCGTGTGCGCAATCGACCACAATTTTCATACCTTCGAGAGTTTGGTCGGTAGGGAAATTACCTTTGCAGTATTCAATATAACGACCAGCTGCATCAGTAATACGCGATACTTTACCTAGCTGTTGAGACTCGACACACTCCAGAGGTCGTTCTAATTCCGCTTCAATCTCTAACTCCAACGCGTCATCTAACTTAGTCCCGCGTGAGGAGAAGAACTTGATACCGTTATCGTAGTAAGGATTATGTGACGCGCTAATCACAATCCCTGCTTCAGCACGGAATGTGCGGGTCAAATAAGCGACAGCAGGAGTAGGCATTGGCCCCATCAGCATAACATCCAGCCCAGCTGAGCATAGCCCAGCTTCTAATGCAGACTCAAACATATAGCCGGATATACGGGTATCTTTACCGATAAGCACCTTTCGGGTGCCTAGACGAGATAGCACTCGGCCGGAGGCCCAGCCAAGTTTAAGTGCTAGTTCAGGCGTCATTTTCCCTGCGCCAACTTTACCGCGAATACCGTCGGTACCAAAAAACTTCCGTTTTCCCACGAGATATAACCTTTATAATAGTATCTGTTATTAGTTCGCTGCTGCAGTCGCTGCGAGCACTTTCAGTACATCAAACGTTTCATTAACGTCGTGTACTCGAATAATATGCGCACCTTGTTGTGCCGCAATCATTGCTCCAGCTAGACTTCCCGCCAGACGTTCGGTGACAGGACGATTCAGCAAATTGCCAATCATACTCTTGCGTGACAGCCCAATAAGCAGTGGCTGACTCAATTCATGAAACCGATTAAGCTCGGCCAATAGGCGATAATTATGCGCCAGAGTCTTACCAAATCCAAACCCTGGATCCAGTAATATCTGTTCTTTGCTCAATCCTGCGGCAACACATTCATCGGTACGCGTTTTACAAAAATTAAAAACTTCATCTAACACGTTGTCGTACGCTGGCGCCTGTTGCATCGTTTTTGGCTGCCCCTGCATGTGCATAATACATACTGGCACCTGCGCAGCAACCGCAGCTTGTAATGCCCCTGGTTCAGTCAGTGACCTTACGTCATTGATAAGATGCGCGCCGAGCGCGACCGATGCTGTCATTACCGCAGCTTTGCTGGTATCCACTGAAATCCATACATTCGAATTATTAGCAATGTACTCCACCATAGGTAACACGCGACTTAACTCTTCATCTACCGAGACTTCTGCCGCTCCTGGGCGAGTAGACTCTCCGCCAATATCGATAAAGTCGACACCAGCGGCAATCATTTCATCAGCATGCTTACGTGCCAAATCAAACTGAGAATAGCGCCCGCCATCAGAAAATGAATCCGGAGTGACATTCAAAATACCCATCACTTTGGGCGAATCCAGAGTTAACTGCTTGCTACCTGATTTCAGCGTAAACACATAACCTCCAACACGCACGAACCATCTCGTGCCATAAAATTAACCAGAATAAAAAGGAAAACCCCTAAAAAGGGGTTTTCACTAATATCGCTAAACGGTTAGTGACGAGATTCACCAGGATTGGTCAAATCTGAGTCAGGTTTAGTCGTTTCATCCAAAGGTGACGTTTTATTACCACCATGGCTGCCATCGTCTGAACCTTTGTCATCCATTTGCCAATCAACAGGTGGACGCACTTCACGACGAGCCATCAAATCTTCAATTTGACGAGAGTCGATGGTCTCGTATTTGATCAATGCGTCTTTCATGGCATGCAGGATGTCCATGTTGTCACGCAGCAATTTTTCTGCCCGTTGATAGTTAAGCTCGATAATCGCTTTCACTTCAGCATCGATAATGGCTGCGGTTTCATCAGACATATGCTTAGCTTTTGCCATTGAGCGGCCGAGGAATACTTCCCCTTCCTCTTCAGCATAAAGCAATGGGCCCAATTTTTCGGAGAAGCCCCATTGCGTCACCATGTTACGAGCAATAGCTGTTGCTTGTTTGATATCTTGCGATGCACCAGTCGATACTCTTTCTGGACCATAAATGATCTCTTCGGCCAAACGACCACCGTAAGCCACCGAAATACGACTCTCCAGTTTACGGCGGTTTTCGCTGATAGAGTCACCTTCAGGCAAGAAGAACGTCACGCCCAATGCGCGGCCACGCGGAATAATGGTGACCTTATGTACCGGATCGTGCTCAGGCACTAAGCAGCCAACAATCGCGTGACCAGCTTCGTGATATGCGGTTGACTCTTTTTCTGGCTCAGACATCACCATAGAGCGGCGTTCTGCGCCCATCATGATCTTGTCTTTAGCACGTTCAAACTCTTCCATGTTAACAACACGGCGATTACCACGTGCAGCAAACAGCGCGGCTTCGTTGACTAAGTTTGCCAAGTCAGCACCCGAGAACCCGGGTGTACCTCGGGCAATCACACTGGCCTTAACATCATCGCTCAACGGGATCTTGCGCATATGCACTTTAAGGATCTGTTCACGACCACGCACATCCGGTAAGCCAACCACAACTTGACGGTCAAAACGACCTGGACGCAACAACGCTTGGTCAAGCACGTCTGGACGGTTGGTCGCAGCGATCACGATAACACCTTCGTTACCTTCAAAGCCGTCCATTTCCACCAGCATTTGGTTCAAGGTCTGCTCACGTTCATCGTGACCACCACCTAAACCTGCGCCACGTTGACGACCTACAGCATCAATTTCGTCGATGAAGATAATACATGGTGCTGACTTTTTCGCTTGCTCAAACATGTCACGCACACGAGACGCACCGACACCCACGAACATTTCTACGAAGTCAGAACCTGAAATGGTAAAGAACGGTACTTTAGCTTCACCCGCAATGGCTTTTGCCAGCAAGGTTTTACCCGTGCCTGGTGGGCCAACCATCAGCACACCTGTTGGAATACGGCCACCCAATTTTTGGAATTTAGTTGGGTCACGCAAGTAATCCACCAGCTCTTTCACTTCCTCTTTGGCTTCATCACAGCCCGCCACATCAGAGAAAGTGGTTTTGATTTGGTCTTCGCTCATCAGTTTGGCTTTACTCTTACCAAACGACATTGCGCCCTTACCGCCACCGCCTTGCATCTGACGCATGAAGAAAATCCACACACCAATCAACAGCAGCATCGGGAACCAAGAGATGAAAATCTGGGTTAAAAACCCTGATTCCTCGGCTTCCTGCCCTTTCATGGCAACACCTTTACGATCTAAGTCATTCAGCAAATCACGATCGTATACCGGCATAATGGTGACAAACTTCTCGCCCGTTTTACGCATACCTTCAATGGTGCGTTGGTCACTTTTCACTTCCACAGAAGCGATTTGCCCGGAGCGAACGTCATCCAGAAACGTTGAATATTCTATCGACTTAGATGAAGAAGACGACGGAGAAAAGCCTTGAAAGACCGACATCAACACTACGGCGATGACGACCCACAGGATTATATTTTTTGCCATGTCACTCAATTATTGAACCTCTCAGTATTGAGACCTACATCATTCAGGGTACTACAACTTATACCCTGTCGCTACCAGATACACTTCCCTTGAACGTGCTCTGGATGACTCCGGTTTGCGGGTTTTTACTACTTTAAATGCATCACGCACCGCTTTCATGTATTCGTCAAAGCCTTCCCCTTGGAACACCTTAACGGCGAAGCTACCATTCGGCGCCAATACTTGGTGACACATATCTAACGCTAATTCAACAAGATACATTGCTCTAGGCTGATCAACAACATCGGCACCACTCATATTAGGCGCCATATCAGACAGGACTATATCGACCTTTTCGTCACCAACTCGCGTTAACAGTGCTTCAAGCACTTTCTCTTCACGAAAGTCACCTTGAAGAAAATCGACGCCAACGATTGGGTCCATCGGCAAAATATCACAAGCGACCACTTTGCCATGGTCGCCGACCAATTTAACCGCCACTTGTGACCAACCGCCCGGCGCGGCGCCAAGGTCAACGACGGTCATTCCCGGTTTTATCAACTGATCTTTTTGCTGTAACTCTTCTAACTTAAACGCTGCGCGAGACCGTAATCCTCGCTTTTGTGCCAATTTGACATAGTGATCATCAAAGTGTTCTTGCATCCAGCGTGTGGAGCTAGCTGTTCGCTTTTTTCCTGACATTTAAATTCCGCAACAAATCTGAGTTACACGAAGGCTATATAAGGGTAGAATAGCGCGTTTTCAACAGTAACTCGTCGAAAGTTGGTAAAAATGAACTTAACAACCAAACAAAAACAGTACCTCAAAGGACTGGCTCACCCTTTAAAGCCAGTAGTACTGCTTGGTGCCAATGGCCTGACTGAGGGAGTACTGGCTGAAATTGATAATGCCCTGTCACACCACGAACTGATTAAAGTTAAAGTGGCTTCAGAAGACAGAGAATTGAAAGCAGCTATCGTTGATGCCATTGTCCGGGAAACTCAGTCCGTCAAAGTCCAGTTAATCGGTCACGTGCTGGTTATCTTCCGTCAGTCGGAAGAAAAGAAAATTGCTTTACCAAAAGCAAAATAAGCGCTAAAGACCTAAAACGAAAGGAAGCCAATTGGCTTCCTTTTTGTTTTAAGCAATATTCTCAGCAACATGCATTAACACAGCCTTAATCAATCGACGATTTTGCTGCTTAGATGTATTCCACTTCAGTGATTTCATAGTCAGCAACCCCACCTGGGGTTTGAATGCTCACTTCATCACCAACGTTTTTACCGACCAAACCGCGAGCGATTGGCGAGTTAACTGAGATCAGATTCGCTTTAATATCGGCTTCATCATCGCCGACAATACGGTAAGTCACTTCTGCATCAGTATCGAGATTCAGAATGGTCACCGTAGCACCAAAAATCACACGGCCAGTATTAGCCATCTTAGTCACATCAATTACTTGAGCATTTGAAAGCTTGCCTTCGATATCACGAATACGGGCTTCACAGATACCCTGCTCTTCACGCGCTGCGTGGTATTCAGCATTCTCTTTCAGGTCGCCGAGTTCACGTGCACTAGCAATTGCTTCACTCAATTCTGGGCGATGCTCAAATTTGAGATAGTCCAGTTCTTTACGTAACTGTTCAGCACCCGTAAGCGTCATTGGTACTTTGTTCATGAATTTTTCGCCTCCTGTAAAGCAAAAGCGTCCCGTGCAGACACATTGGTCAGCACAGATGGAATAAGAGTAAATTAGGCGCGCAACCAATTAAAACGGCGCCAAGAAGTACTTATGAGTGTCTTAAGCGACAGCTATCGACATAAAGTCATCTTGCTAACAGCTTACCTAAGCTCATGACGGCATGCTAGTGCTGCTCGATAAATTTATGTTACATACGCCGGATAAATAAAAAAGGCCGCGATGTGTTCGCGGCCTTTTCAACCTATTTAACCGTTATTTACCGATGCGAGCATGCAACTCTTGCACAGACTCAACATGGTTACGGTCATCAGCACGTAGCGAGGTACAAGTAGCAAACGCACCGTTCAACGTGGTGGTGTAGTTCACTTTGTAGCGCAACGCGCCACGACGCAGTTGCTTCGAGTCTTCAATCGCTTGACGACCTTCAGTAGTGTTGACGATGTAGGTATATTCGCCGTTCTTCATTCGGTCAAGAATGTGTGGACGACCTTCGTGTACTTTATTCACCAAACGTGGGTTGATACCCGCTTCACCAAGCACAACGGCGGTACCGTGTGTCGCATCGATTTCAAAGCCCAGCTCAATCAGCTTAGTGGCCAAGTCCACCACACGTTTTTTATCGCTGTTACGCACTGACAGCAATGCGCGACCTGAGCGAGGAGAATCTTTCGGTGCCGCACCCAGTTGTGCTTTAGCATAGGCTTCGGCAAAGGTTTCGCCCGTGCCCATCACTTCACCAGTTGAACGCATTTCTGGGCCGAGCAATGGGTCAACACCTGGGAACTTGTTAAATGGCAGTACCACTTCTTTTACGGAGTAGTATGGTGGAATCACTTCTGCCGTAAATCCTTGCTGTTCCAGTGATTGACCAGCCATCACCCGCGCCGCGATTTTCGCTAGCGGTACACCGGTAGCTTTAGATACGAACGGTACGGTACGCGCGGCACGTGGGTTCACCTCAATCATAAAGATGGTGTTGTCTTTCACGGCAAACTGTACGTTCATCAAGCCAATAACACCCAGCTCAAATGCCAGTTTACGCACTTGCTCACGCATCTCATCTTGGATCTGTTTGCTTAGCGAGTATGGTGGCAATGAACAACCTGAGTCACCTGAGTGAACACCAGCTTGTTCGATATGCTCCATAATGGCGCCAACCACCACAGTTTTGCCATCAGATACGGCATCAATATCCACTTCAATCGCATCATCGAGGAAGTGATCCAGCAATACTGGAGACTCGTTTGACACCTTAACCGCTTCGTTGAAGTAGCGACGCAAGTCTTGCTCTTCATAAACGATTTCCATCGCGCGGCCACCCAGCACGTAAGATGGACGAACCACCAGTGGATAACCGATTTTTTCTGCCGCGGCTACTGCACCTTCAACGGTAGTTACCGTATCGTTTTCTGGCTGTTTCATCTCTAAGCGACGGATCGCTTGTTGGAAACGTTCACGGTCTTCAGCGCGGTCAATCGCATCTGGGCTAGTCCCAATGATGGGTACACCGGCGGCTTCTAGCGCACGCGCCAGTTTCAGTGGTGTTTGACCACCGTACTGTACAATAACGCCTTTAGGTTTTTCCAGACGGGCAATTTCCAGCACGTCTTCCAGTGTTACGGGTTCGAAGTATAGACGGTCTGACGTATCGTAGTCAGTCGATACGGTTTCAGGGTTACAGTTAACCATAATGGTTTCGTAACCGTCTTCTTTCATCGCCAATGCTGCGTGAACACAGCAGTAGTCAAATTCGATACCTTGGCCGATACGGTTAGGGCCACCGCCGAGTACCATGATTTTTTCACGGTCACTTGGGTTGGCTTCGCACTCTTCTTCATAAGTAGAGTACATGTACGCAGTATCGGTGGAGAATTCCGCCGCACAGGTATCTACCCGCTTGTAAACTGGGTGAATTTCTAAGCGATGACGCAGTTTACGCATCTCTGTTTCGCTGATGCCAAGCACATCGGCTAAACGTGCATCGGAGAAACCTTTACGTTTCAGTTTGAACAGAAAGTCAGCATCAATACCGGCTAGGCCAACCGACTCAACTTGCTGTTCCAGCTTGATCAAATCTTCGATCTGCACCAAGAACCAATGGTCGATATTGGTCAGCGCAAAAATATCGTCGATGCTCATACCTGCGCGGAAGGCATCAGCGATGTACCAGATACGCTCGGCACCTGGCTCTTTCAACTCTCGACGAATACGTTGTTGGGCATCGGTATCACTTAAGTCGATGATTGGGTCAAAACCGTTTTTACCAGTTTCCAAACCGCGCAATGCTTTTTGCACCGATTCTTGGAAAGTACGGCCGATAGCCATCACTTCACCCACAGATTTCATCTGTGTAGTCAGACGGTCATTAGCACCAGCAAACTTCTCAAAGTTAAAGCGTGGCACTTTAGTCACAACGTAGTCGATTGATGGCTCAAACGATGCTGGCGTCAAGCCGCCAGTGATGTCGTTCATCAATTCATCAAGTGTGAAACCGACAGCCAGCTTCGCTGCAACCTTGGCAATTGGGAACCCCGTAGCTTTTGATGCCAACGCTGATGAGCGCGATACGCGCGGGTTCATCTCGATAATAACCATCCGGCCATCTTTCGGGTTGATACCAAACTGTACGTTTGAGCCGCCAGTTTCTACGCCGATTTCGCGCAGTACCGCCATCGAAGCGTTACGCATCAGTTGGTATTCTTTATCGGTCAGCGTTTGCGCAGGTGCAACAGTGATTGAGTCACCGGTATGCACGCCCATGGCGTCAAAGTTTTCGATAGAGCAGACGATGATGCAGTTGTCGTTGCGGTCACGCACCACTTCCATCTCGTACTCTTTCCAACCGATCAGGCTTTCATCAATCAGCAGCTCGTTGGTTGGTGATAGGTCCAGACCACTGGCACAAATCTCTTCAAACTCTTCGATGTTGTACGCGATACCACCGCCTGAACCACCCATAGTGAATGATGGACGGATGATACATGGGAAACCAACTTGGTCGAGTACGCGGTGCGCGTCTTCCATGCTGTGCGCAATACCAGCACGAGGACATTCCAAGCCAATAGCTTTCATCGCTTCATCGAAACGCGCACGGTCTTCAGCTTTGTCGATGGCGTCGGCAGTCGCACCAATCATCTCAACATCAAACTCCTGTAGCACGCCGCGCTCTTCCAGTTCCAACGCACAGTTCAGTGCCGTTTGGCCGCCCATCGTTGGCAGGATGGCATCAGGACGCTCTTTGGCGATGATGTTGCGTACCACTTCCCAGTGAATCGGCTCGATGTAGGTCGCATCAGCCATTTCAGGGTCTGTCATAATGGTGGCAGGGTTAGAGTTCACCAGAATGACGCGGTAACCCTCTTCACGCAGCGCCTTACATGCTTGGGCGCCAGAGTAGTCAAATTCACACGCTTGACCGATAACAATCGGGCCGGCGCCGAGGATAAGAATACTTTTTAAATCAGTACGTTTTGGCATTGCTAAAATTTCTCCCGACGATTACTGCTTTTGACGATTGGCTTCAATCAGTTCGATAAAATGGTCGAACAGTGGTGCACAATCGTGCGGGCCTGGGCTGGCTTCTGGGTGACCTTGGAAGCTAAACGCTGCCTTATCAGTCAAGTGAATGCCCTGTAACGAGCCGTCAAACAGCGATTTGTGGGTCACTTTAACGTTGGCTGGCAAGCTTGCTTCATCCGCCGCAAAACCGTGGTTTTGGCTGGTAATCATCACGTTGCCTTTGGCGATATCACTCACTGGATGGTTTGCACCGTGGTGGCCAAACTTCATTTTCAGCGTTTTAGCGCCAGTCGCCAGTGCCAGCAATTGGTGGCCCAAGCAGATACCGAATACCGGAATATCTGTGGTCAGAAATTGTTGGATAGCCGCAATAGCATAGTCACATGGCTCTGGGTCGCCTGGGCCATTTGACAAGAAAATGCCATCAGGATTCATTGCCAAGACTTCGCTCGCTGGCGTTTGGGCGGGAACCACAGTGACATCACAACCGCGATCCACCAGCATACGCAGAATATTGCGTTTCACGCCGTAGTCGTAGGCAACGACTTTGTATTTTAATGCTTCAGCAGGTGTCTCAGCTGGCAAACCACCGACTAATTTCCAAGTGCCGTAGCGCCATTGGTAGGCTTTATCCGTGGTGACTTCTTTCGCTAAGTCCATGCCTTTTAAGCCAGGGAAAGCTTTGGCTTCCGCAAGGGCTTTCTCGACATTGTCTTCCCCCACCAGAATACAACCTGCCTGCGCACCTTTTTCGCGCAGAATACGCGTCAATTTACGGGTGTCGATGTCAGCGATGCCGACAACGTTATTGGCAGTGAGGTATTCACTTAGGGTTTGCTCAGAGCGGAAGTTGCTAGCGACAAGAGGCAGGTCACGAATAATCAGGCCGCAAGCATGAACTGCGCTAGATTCGGTGTCTTCACTGTTAGTGCCAGTGTTGCCAATATGAGGGTATGTGAGGGTAACGATTTGTCGAGAATAGGAAGGATCAGTGAGAATTTCTTGATAGCCAGTCATGGAAGTATTAAAAACGACTTCCCCAACAGCTATGCCATCAGCACCAATTGCTGTTCCTTTAAAGACAGTTCCATCTTCGAGTACAAGTAAGGCAGACTTAGTCAACGCGACCTCCGTAAAGAGCCAAGTCATTGAAATTATATATTTTTAAAGTATTTGTACAGTTATTTTCCGCAATTTACGAAATTTTGACAAATTCATGGGATTATACAAGCACAAACCCACCTCGTCTAGCCCTTGCGACTAACATTCATAAAAAAACCGCCAACGGCGGTTTTTAAATAACTATAAAGGTTTTAACCCAAGTACTTGCTGCATATCGTAAATACCGGGTTTCTGATCGTACAACCAACTGGCGGCTCGCATCGCCCCATTGGCAAAGGTCATACGACTCGATGCTTTATGGGTTATCTCTAAACGCTCACCAATATCGGCAAACATGGCGGTGTGTTCACCGACCAAATCGCCAGCACGAATCGTGGCAAAACCAATCGTGTTGCGATCACGTTCGCCAGTAATGCCTTCACGGCCATATACGGCGACTTGCTCAAGATCGCGACCTAAAGTCTCAGCAATTACCTCGCCCATTTTAAGCGCGGTGCCCGACGGTGCATCTTTCTTAAAGCGGTGATGGCCTTCGATAATTTCGATATCGGTGTAATCACCCATCACTTCGGCAGCCACTTCCAGCAGTTTCCACATTAAGTTAACGCCCACTGACATGTTAGGCGCAAACACTAGTGGCAGCTCTTCGGCAAAAGCTTCTAATTGCGCTTTCTGTGATGAATTAAAGCCGGTAGTACCAATCACCATAGGTTTTTCATGGCGGCGACACCATTCAAGATTGAGTAAGGTGCCTTCGGGGCTGGTGAAATCAATAAGCACGTCGAAATCATCAACAATAGCATCAAGGCTATCTGTCACTATGATGTCCAACTTACCCACGCCAGCCAGCTCACCGGCGTCAACGCCCACCAATGATGAACCACTGCGCTCAATAGCAGCACCAAGTGCGATATGCTCAAATTGAGTGGTTGCTTCGATCAGCGTACGGCCCATACGTCCGCCACTGCCAGCAACGGCAACTCTAATGCTTGAACTCATATTCACTATCCTCCAAGGCAAAAAAATCGCCTGAGATAATCTCAAGCGATTTTGTCATTAGATGATGTCCAACAACTCAACTTCAAATACTAACGCTGAGTATGGAGGAATCGCTGCACCAGCGCCTCGCTCACCGTAGGCCAACTCATGTGGCACGTACAGACGATATTTAGCTCCCACTGGCATCAATTGCAGCGCTTCAGTCCAACCGGCGATAACGCCAGACACTGGGAACTCAACAGGTTCACCACGAGACACTGAGCTGTCAAATACGTTACCGTCGATGAAAGTACCGTGATAATGCGTACGTACTGTAGAGTTGTAGGTAGGTTTTTCACCTGAACCTTCATTAATCACTTCGTATTGCAGGCCTGACTCAGTCACAACTACGCCGTCACGTTTAGCGTTTTCAGCTAAGAATGCAGTACCTTCAGCAGCAGCAGCTTCAGCCGCTTCTTCTTGTGCTTTCTTGATACGAGTGCTGATCTCAGTAAATGCAACGTGCAAATCTTCCGTAGATACTGCGCTTTCATTGCCGGCAAATGCATCGGCTAAGCCCGCTTGTACAGCTGGAATATCCAAGCCTTCAAATGAATTCGCGGCCAGTTGTTCGCCGAGTTGACGACCAACACCGTAGCTGGCTTGTTGTTCAACAGTTGTGAACTTCTCAGACATAATCGGTTTACTCTCGGTTTTATGATTAATTTCAGCGGCGCAGTGTAGCATGATTGTGCTCCCGATGTGGTGCAATTTTTCAATCCATGTCACGTCATTCTTGGCCACTTTAATCGTGGCTTGTTAAGTTGCGAATGTAAGCTGATATTGACAGCCACAATTTATTAACGATTTTTAGCGACTTGCGATTTCACTTATGACCGTCGATCATGAGCCCCGTCACACTTTCAACCGTGTAGCGGCAATTTCGTTTTTGAGTTCTCTAGCTCCCGAGACAGTAGCTGTCGAGGATTGCTCAAATGCGGCACTCCGGCAAAAATACGCTAAAATTCATCTACTTTTCACGCCCTAAAGGGGTGAGTCATCCTATGCTTGAAGAAATATCTTTTGGGGGACTACTGTTTAGCCCGTTGGTGCTATTTGCCCCGATTGCACTGCTGTTGTCATTTGCTACCCGCTCAGTGCTGTACCGCAGCGGCCTTTATCAGAAGATTTGGAAACCCGCGTGGTTTGAAATTGGCCTATTCGTTAGTTACTTAGCTTTAGTCGTTTATTTTTTAGGAAAATAATTTCATGACAGGACAAATTACGCGCATTGCTATTACCCTCATGGTGGTTGTTGTCGCCGTACTGTGTGGTCGCTGGATATGGGATCATTACCTCTATTCACCGTGGACACGCGATGGGCGTGTCCGCGCAAACATTATCACCATTGCACCAGACGTTTCCGGCTGGGTGAATCAACTGAATGTGGCAGACAATGCTAACGTTGAGAAAGGGCAGTTACTGTTTGCGGTAGACGACACGCGCTACCAAGCGGCGCTAGCAGAACTGCAAGCCCAGCTTCGTAGTCGCGAAATCGCCCTAGAGCTAGCCAAACATCGCTACGAACGCCGTAAGAAGCTCACCAAAACTGAGTTAATTAGTGATGAAGATTTAGAAACTGCTCGCATTAATACCGAATCAGCCAAGGCGGATGTCGCGCAAATCGAAGCAGAACTAAACACCGCCAAAATCAACCTTGAACGCGCTAAAGTGGTGGCTCCAGAAAGTGGCAACATTATCAATCTGACATTGCGCCAAGGTAACTACGTCCATCAAGGTACTGCGGTATTATCACTGGTACAGCAAGGCTCGTTTTATGTCACCGGTTACTTTGAAGAAACCAAGTTGCCGATGATCCACATAGGGCAACAAGCCAAAATCACGTTGATGAGCGATGAACCAACCTTGAGTGGTCATGTCGTTAGCATTGGCAAAGCCATTGCCGATACTAATACCTCAAGCAATGGTCAGTTATTGCCGCAAGTACAGCAAACCTTCAACTGGGTGCGTTTGGCTCAGCGTATTCCGGTAGATATTGCGCTTGATCCGTTGCCGGAGAATGTCAGCATCAGTGCGGGGATGACAGCCTCCATCCACCTGCAAGAGTAACATCTAATGCAGCTGTCTCCAGTCCAAGCGGTATTTCTAACACCGAATAAGCGCAGCGTGATCTTTGCCACTAAAGGCGTTATTGCGATGGCGATGAGTTTATTTGTGGCGATGTACCTCAATCTTGATCGTCCCTATTGGGCGCTGATTTCGGCGGTGTTTCTGCAGATCCGTCCGGAAAGTGGTTTAGTGCTCGAAAAATCGCTGTGCCAGATCTTCGGTACCTTAGTCGGTGGCGCTGTCGGCATCTGCATCCTCGAATTCTTTGTCGGTTATCCAGCGGTTGCTATCGGTTTGCTGGCGTTGTGGCTTGGTATTACCTCCACCGCATCCGCCATGATGCGTTCCAGTAACTTTATCTATGCCTTTGCCATGGCGGGGCTGACCGCTGGGATCATTGTATTATTGGTGATGGTGAGTCCGGCCAACGCCAGCTCCCAAACTATCTTCAATGTGGCACAAGCTCGCATCAGTGAAATCGTGGTGGGCTCAATCTGTGCGGCGCTAGTAAGCCAATTATTGTGGCCAGTAAGCGTGGCGCAAGTGCTGCAACAACAAGCGCGTAGTGTGGTTAACCAAACCTTAGATTACCTTGCCGCCGAGTTAGACAAAAACAGCTCACATGAGCAACGTCATAAGCATATTGATACCATCATGACGTCGCTGACATCACTCACTGATGACTCCAGCGCCGTGGTCTACGAAGGCCCATTGGGGCCAGGCAAAAGCCGTGCGGCAAACTTGCTGTGTAACAAGGTAATGTCCCTGCTGGCGGTCATCCAAATCTTTGGCCGTATGCAGCGTAACCACCCCGAGCAAATTCCTTCGGCGCTCAATGGCATGTTCGAATCGCTCAGCCGTGATTTTTCCCGCATGTCCGCATCGCAGCATTTTGATGAATGCTATCAAATCGCCAAAGCACAGCGCAGCCAGTTCTTGCAGCAGCGCAGCGACACTATTAGCCAAAGTCCATTGGAATCGCGTCTGTTGCGCGTCGCGTCGGAGCTGATTTCAGACCTGATGGTGGTGCTAAAAGCCTACGACGCGTTGCTCAATAGCAACAACGCGCGGTTGAACGCCCCCGCATTGAAACCGCATCGTGATCCGTTAGTTGGCTTAACCACCGGCTTGCGTACCGCCTTGATGTTTCTTGCTGGGGCCGGCATTTGGATTGGCACTGGCTCGTCATCGGCACTGATGATCATGCTATTACCGGTAATTTTTTCGGTGATGATGGCGCGGTTACCGCTGGCCATCTTGATGTTTGTGCTGAAACGATTGCTGATCGGCGTGGCGATTTCGACGCCGCTCGCGATATTTTTTGCGCTTAATTTACTGGCACAAAGCAGCGGTGATTTTGAGTTGCTGGTCATGATTCTGGCCGGACCGTTTTTCATCGGCCTTATTGCGTTAGCCAACCAAGTGACACTGCCTTATGGCCTTGGGATATGTATTCCGTTTGTGATTTTAGTGCAACCGGGTAACGACATGTCGCGTGCCTTTTCTGTTGATTATACCCTCAGCAACGCACTGGCCATTGTGGTCGGGGTGACCATCCTTATCTGCCTATTTAGGATGATTACCGGACCGAGCAACTCAATGATGCAAGCCTATTTGATTAAGTCGACCGTCAAAGATTTACGGCAACTGCATAAACATCATAATCCCGAAGATTGGTTTAACGCGCGCATGGGTGATCGCTTACTGCGACTCACCAACGCCGACCAAGCCACGCCAGCTAACGATCATCGCCTAACCGACCTCGGTTTAACTGGCCTCAATCTGGGGCATATTTCCGCGCGGCTACAACGGCTGTTGCGTGGGCTAAATGAACCCGAGATTTTGCCAATGCTAACCGAGTGGCAAAATGCCCTCGCGAATGCCTACTTTGCTGCCAGCCGCGGTGAAATCTCTAGCCAATTTACCAATGCCAGTAATGCCTTGATGATAGCGCTTAAGCAAACCGAGCTACCGCAACAGCAACGCAATGTCATTGAAGGCATGTGTGAACGCATCGCCATGACCTTTGAGCGCACCGCTGAGGGATTTCGCAACCTCTAAATCTGTGATTCCCATCGTGTTTGGCTGAGGCATCACTCAGCCAAACACGGGTGCACTATGACTATTTATACCGTATTACAACCGCCCAGCCTTTCCATTAGCCATCGTTAAACATCCAGTTAACATTAAATGATATTTTGTTAACCATTGTATTTAAAGGCTTATTTATTGCAGCATCCTTGCCATTTTGTGACCAAAGGCGTAGATTACCGCCCAATGTGACACAAATCTCATTTTATGCGTAATCATTGCTAGACTTCACAGTCCGAGGCGTGGTCACGTCAGGAGAACTGTAATGAGTATCAAACAATATGATGGTTCAGCAGGCGGCTGGGGCGCATTGAAAGCGACCACCGAACATCTGCTGAAAAGTAACAACGTTGCCAAGAATATCCTCAACTTGCTGCGCACCAACCAAGACCATGGCTTTGATTGCCCCGGTTGCGCATGGGGAGAAAAAGGTGTGCCTGGCCGCTTCCGTTTTTGTGAAAATGGCGCCAAAGCTGTTAACTGGGAAGCCACCAGCAAACGTGTTGACCGCCATTTCTTTGCTGAACACAGCGTGAGCTATCTCAATCAGCAAACTGACTACTGGTTGGAGTTTCAGGGGCGCTTAAGCGAACCGATGAAATACGACGCCGCCAGCGACCACTACCAACCGATCAGTTGGGACGATGCATTTAGCGAGATTGCCAAGCATTTGAACGCGCTGGAAAATCCAAACCAAGCCGAGTTCTACACCTCTGGCCGCGCCAGTAACGAAGCTGCATTCATGTATCAGCTGTTTGTGCGCCGTTTTGGTACCAATAACTTCCCAGATTGTTCAAACATGTGCCATGAAGCAAGTGGCGTGGCATTGATTGAAGCCATCGGCATTGGTAAAGGTACCGTCCGTATTGAAGACTTTGAAAAAGCGGACGCGATTTTCCTGTTTGGACAAAACCCTGGCACCAACCACCCACGTATGCTGGAAACGCTCGCTTCGGCCTACAAACGTGGTGCACGCATTGTGGCCTTTAACAACTTAAAAGAGCGTGGTTTGGAACGTTTTACCAACCCACAGCATCCACTTGAGATGTTAAAGAACGATTCGACCCCCACCACCAGCGATTACTACCTGCCTAAATTGGGCGGTGATATGGCCTTGGTCCGCGGTGTGGTAAAAACCTTGTACCAACGTCACCAAATAGCGCAGCAACAAGGCAAATCAGTGTTCGATATGGCGTTTATCGCCGAACATACCGATGGTATGGATGACTACTTAGCGCAAGTAGATGCTACGCAGTGGGATGACATCACTGAGCAATCTGGTCTGTCTCGCGCCGGTATCGAGAACATTGCCGATATCTACCAAAACGCTGAGCGCGTGATCGTTACTTGGGCAATGGGCATTACCCAGCACAAACACTCCGTAAACACCATTCAAGAGTTGGTTAACCTGCAACTGTTGTTTGGGCAAATCGGTAAAGAAGGTGCTGGTTTGTGTCCGGTGCGCGGTCACTCCAACGTACAAGGCGACCGTACCGTTGGTATTAACGAAAAACCGAATGCTGCGTTTCTCAGCCGTTTTGAAAAAGTGTTTGGCTTTGCACCACCCGCAGAGCGGGGCCACAACGTGGTAGAAGCACTGCAAGCATTAGCTGCGGGTAACAGTAAAGTATTTATCGGCCTTGGTGGTAACTTGGTCGCAGCAGCGCCGGATACCGCCAAAGTGGCGGCAACCATGCGCAATGCTGAGTTGACCGTGAATATCGCCACTAAACTGAACCGCACTCACGTCAATCCGGGGAAAGACGCTATCATTCTGCCGTGTCTTGGCCGTACCGATATTGATATTCAAGCGGCTGGCGAACAAAAAATTACCGTGGAAGATTCTTTCTCTATGGTGCATGCATCTTCAGGCCGCGTTGATATGCGTGAAGAGCAGATGCGTTCTGAAGTTGCCATTATCGCGGGTATTGCCGCTGCCACATTAGGCGCGCGTAACCCGGTAGATTGGCAAGCGATGGTCGATAATTACGATCGTATTCGCGATCTTATCGAGCAGACCATTCCAGGTTTTGAAGATTTTAACCAACGCCTCGATCTCCCTGGTGGCTTCTATTTGGGTAACTCCGCTGGTGAGCGCTCTTGGAACACGAGCAACGGCAAAGCACGTTTCTTTGGTCACGCGCTGCCAGCACAGATTGTGCCGGTGACCGCCAATGCTGATGAGCACACGTTCCTAATGCAAACCATGCGTTCTCACGATCAGTACAACACCACCATCTACGGTTATGATGACCGTTACCGCAGCGTGTTTGGCGAGCGTAATGTGGTGTTTTTCAACGAAGCTGACATGCAGCGATTGGGGCTTAACACTGGTGACTTAGTGGATATTACCTCACTGTGGCACGATGGCGTTGAACGTAAAATCACCGGCTTTAAAGCCGTACCGCACGAGATTGCCCAAGGCAACTTAGCGGCTTACTTCCCAGAAGCTAACGCGCTCATTCCGTTGGATAGCTATGGTGATCGCAGCTTTACACCCACCTCTAAATCGATTTTAGTGAAGGTGAATAGCAGTAACCAAAGCGCGCCATTAGTCAGCACTCGCGCGAGCTAAGGCCAACGGGCGGCAAACCTGTTCGTGCCAACAGCAGCCATTAAGGGCGTGTGATAGTCACTACACGCCCTTTTTAATTGGCCATCACACCATTTGTAACAATTAAGCCTTGGCTAAATTCCACGTCAGCGTTGATGACACTCGTCTGGTCAAACAGCAATTGTTATCGTATGGTGCTGTGTCACCTCGCCCGAGTAAACTAGCCCTCAGCGCGAGTAACTAAAAAAACAATAAAAGGAAGTGATATGTCATTCAACTGGCCGAAAACTGTGGTTCACGTTGTGGCTGTGAGCTCAACCATCTTGATGAGTGCTAGCACCATCGCCGCCCCCTCTTCTTACGATGCGCGTGAATTGTTCGCGCCATTAAGCTTGCCCACCTCGGTATCGGCATATCGCAATGGTGCTGGCAAGCCGGGTGAACTGTATTGGCAAAATAAAGTGGATTACAACCTGCAAGCGCGTATCGATACCGACACGCAGCAGCTGCATGGTAATGAAGTCATCACTTACACCAATAACAGCCCAGATCAACTGGACCAACTTTGGTTGCAGCTTGACCAAAACATTTACAAAAAAGACTCCCGTGCCAGCATTGCGTCTGAATGGCACCGCAGCAAATATACTGACGGCTATGAAATTGCCTCAGTTGAAGTGCTTTATCGCGGCAAAACTTATCCTGCCGATATTTTGATTGATGACACTCGTATGCGGGTGTCACTGCCTCAGCCATTAGCGGCAAAAGGCGGCAAGTTGCAGCTAAAAATCAGCTATAGCTACCAAATTCCAGGCACTTGGGGTGGTCGTACCGCAGTAACACCAACGCAAAATAGCAAGATTTTTGAGATGGCTCAGTTCTACCCACGCATGGCGGTGTATGACGACCAACACGGCTGGCACAACAACCCGTATGTTGGCTCAGAATTCTATTTGGAATACGGCACTATCGATTACACCGTTACCGTACCTGACAACTATTACGTGGTCGGCTCTGGTGAGTTGATCAACCCGAAAGCGGTGTTGAGCAAGACCGAACAGCAACGCCTAGCCAAAGCGAAAGAAAGCGATAAAACTGTGTACATTCGCACCGCTGCCGATGCACAAGCCGCGGTAGCTAAAGGCAGCCGAGGCACTCAAGACTGGCATTTCCGCATGGAGCATACCCGCGACGTAGCGTTTGCCGCCTCACCGGATTTCATCATTGACGCAGCGCGAATCAATCTGCCCGATGGCAAAAGCTCACTGGCAATGTCAGCGTATCCGCCAGAGTCTATGGGTAGCAATAAATGGGATCGTTCGACTGAATACGTCAAAGGCTCGATTGAACACTTCAGCCAATGGTATCCCTATCCTTGGCCTGCCGCGGTTAACTTAGGTGGTCACGGTGCAGGTATGGAATACCCCGGCATTGTGTTTGATGGCATGAACGACAAAGACGACCTGCTCTTTTGGATTACCGCTCATGAACTAGGTCATACCTGGTTCCCAATGATTGTCGGCTCTGATGAGCGACGCCATGCCTTTATGGATGAAGGTTTTAACACCTTTATCGATGTGTATGCCTCCGATGCATTTAACCAGGGTGAATTTGCACCTAAGCGCGATAGTGAATATGCGCCTAAGGGTGGCAATCCCGTCGATGAGATCCTACCGCTGCTGGCCGATGCTGAAGCACCAAGCTTGATGGCCCCCGCAGAAGCGGTTGCAGAGAAGTACCGCCATTCCGTCAGTTACTTTAAAGGCGCGCTGGGGTTGATTCTGCTACGTGAACAGATTTTAGGGCCAGACCGTTTTGACCCTGCGTTTAAGGCGTACATCAAAACTTGGGCGTACAAACACCCTACCCCATCGGACTTTTTCCGCTTTATGGAAAGCGCTGCTGGTGAAGACCTCAGTTGGTGGTGGCGCGGCTGGTATCTCAACAACTGGCAGTTAGATATGGCGATTACTGGCGTAAACGATGTGGATAACAAGCGCATCAAAGGCACTGAAATCCATTTCGCCAGTGAGCAAAAACTGGTGATGCCAGCGACGTTACGTTTGCAGTTCAAAGATGGCACCAGCGAAGATATGCGCCTGCCAATTGAAGTGTGGATGAACAAAAACGCGCCAAGCATCGTCTTGCCTCTAACAAAACCGTTGCAATCGATAACGTTAGACCCTGCTCACAAGCTGCCTGATGCCAATCGCGCGAACAACACCTTTACGGTGAAGTAACAGCGCCGTCCGCATTAACGCCTTGATAAAGCCCCAGCCCAACGACTGGGGCTTTACCTTTTAATATCAATGAGTAACTATAAAGCGCTAAGTCGTTAAATTATGTGAACTCATGACACCAGATTACAGCAGCTACTCAGACCAAGAATTGCAGCAGGTAAAATATGCGATTGATAAAGAGGCCTACCCTGAGCGCTATCAAACCCTCTGCGCTGAAATAGCCCAACGCCAACAAGCCGCAGCAGAAGCGGCCGCACCGCTAGCCGCCAATGTGAGGCAGTTACGTCCGATTGGTGTTGGCGAATACGTTATTGGCGGGCTCGGCTTTTTCCCATTCTTAGGTCTGCCATTATCGATTATCGCATTAGTGTGGGGGCTAACCACCAAGCGTAAAGATGGTAAAACGTTAGCGTTGGTAGGTGGACTAGGCATTGTCTATTTTGTATTGCTGTGTGTGATGGTATTTATCCAGTACCACCAATTGAAGGATGCCGATGCCGACATAGTCGATGAGCCAACCGTGGTGAAGATGGAGCCAACGCCCGCAGCAGCACCCGCTGGTGATATTGATGAAATAGCCCGACTCATTGAGTTATACCATTATCGCCAAGGCCAATATCCTGAGTCGCTGGACGACGTTAAAGCCGCCTTTCCGCTAGCGCAGGTATCTTATGTTGATAGCTCAAACAGCGATACCACAAGTGACTTCATTTATCAGCGCAACACAGATGGCTATCAACTACTTGGAGTTGGTAACGATGGCATTGCTAGCACCGATGACGACCTACACCCCATCAAAGGCCCACAGTACTAATTCTCTAACTTGCTCAGCTACGGTCGTTAGCTGAGCAATCGCTTAGCCACTGAGCACGCATAGTCGGTAAGTCATCACTATGCGGATAGGTAACGGCGGCGATAAGTACCTTAACAGCAAGCACTAGCGTTTATTGTCTTGATACCGTGTCAGTATTTTGGCCAATCATGCATCGCCAACAGACATTAAATTAACCAACCACAAGCGGCCGACTCATGTTATCCATTGCTAGCAATTGCACATAGTTTGTTGCAGTATTAACCGCCTGCCTTGTTGTAAGCCGTTGTTCGTCAAATGCATATTGAAAACCTCAAATACCAAACCGCCTCTACCGCCCTATTTATTGATGATTGGCATATCCAGCCTAATGAACATTGGGGCGTATTTGCCAGCCATGGCCAAGCGGCTGAGCTATTAGTCGGCATTCTTACCGGCGAACTGACTGCCCGCAAAGGACATATAGAGGGGCTACCGAATAAGGTCGCCTGCGTATCTCTGCATCAACAGCAGCAACTGTTGGATGAGCAGATCGAAGATGATGAAAGTGATGCTCAAGCGGGCGATAGCGTCGTTGCGCTGCTGCGTGCCGAAGGCATTGATGACACAACGCTCAATGACTTACTGGAAAAAACCGACTTAGTGCGTCTGCAACAGCGCGGTTTTCGCATGTTGTCCACCGGTGAAACTCGTCGCTTGATGTTAGCACGGGCGCTGGCTCGTAAACCGCAGTTACTGATTTTGGATGAGCCCTATGCTGGCTTAGATGTGGCCCACCGCGCCGCGCTGACCGAGTTGCTACAATCGCTGCTGCCAACCACACAAATCATCATTCTCACCTCACGTGAAGATGAACTGCCGGAATTTATCAGTCACATCGCGCTGTTTGACGAGCAAAAGCTGACGCAAACCATGCAGCGTGATGAGTGGCATAGCCACCCGCTGCTGGCACAGATGCAGGCATTATCCGCCGAGAAAAGCGAGCAAATACTGGCGCTACTCAAACAGCAAAACGATAGCGACTATCCCGATCCGCGGGTGGAACTACACAACGTGCGGGTGGCCTACACTGACACCCTCATTTTTGAGGATGTGAATTGGACCATTCGCGCTGGCGAGCATTGGCAACTGCGCGGCCCCAATGGCGCGGGTAAAAGTACCCTACTCGGCTTGATTCTGGGCGATCATCCGCAGTGCTACAGCAACAACATCACCATTCTTGGCGTGAAACGCGGCAGCGGCGAAAGCATTTGGGACATCAAGAAAAATATTGGTGTGGTCTCGTCGTCACTGCATCTGCAATATCGAGTGAACTGCAGCGCGCTAGAAGTGCTGTTATCGGGCTTCTTTGACTCAATTGGCCTGTATCAAAAGCCATCATTAGCGCAAATCGAACAAGCCAAAACGTGGCTCACCATGTTGGAGATGCAAGCGTTTGAGAAAACGGGTTTTCGTTCGCTCGATTACGGCCAGCAACGCTTACTGTTAGTGGCGCGTGCACTCATCAAACAACCGGCGTTGCTGATTTTGGACGAGCCTTATCAAGGGCTAGATTACCTCAACCGCAAGTTGGTGTTTCATGCGCTTAACCGTATTGCCAGCAGTAATATCACCCAGTTGTTGTATGTGACCCACCATCACGAAGACTCGCTTGATGCGATTCATCATTTCGCAGATTTCGTCCCAAGTGATAATGGCGGCCATAAACTGCAGTTGAGTCATGACTAACCGCTAAAATCTGCTGCGCCAAACGATGCTTTCCCGCCGATGTTAGCCAGTGATGCTCAGTAGCGGGCAAAACTCCGTCCAAACCAGCAGCAATTAGCGCTATCTATTTAACCTACCTACGGCTTTAGTGTAGAATCCATCCTTCGCGACTCGATCCCCAATAAGGCATGCCACGACAATGACCCAAGCACTGTTTTACTTGCTGCCCTCCACGGTTAATCTCCAGGAACAGCCACAGTTGCTTGCCTGCCAACTCGCGCAGTTACATTATCGCAGCGGCCAGTGGATCTACCTGCACTGCGAAGACCAAGCGCAGGCTTATCAAGTAGATGAACTGCTATGGCAGTTTGAACCGAGCGCCTTTGTGCCGCACAACCTTAAAGGTGAAGGCCCCGCCAAAGGTGCGCCGGTAGAGATAGGATTTGACCGTGTTGGCCCCAATTTACGGCGGCCAATACTGATTAATCTGGCCAATGAGATCCCGCCATTTGCGGCGAATTTTAGCCAGATCATCGATTTTGTTGCCGGTGATGACGCCCGAAAGGCGATTGCGCGCAACCGTTACCGCCAGTATCGCGACCAAGGCATTGCCTTGAGCACGCAAGACTTGGCAACACAACCCATTAATTTTGTTTGAGAAAACTGGTTCCATGGATAAAACATACAACCCGCAGTCGATTGAACAGGCACTGTATAAAGCCTGGGAAGAGAAAGGCTACTTCAAACCAAGTGGTGACAGCAGCAACGGCAACTACAGCATCATGATCCCGCCGCCAAACGTCACTGGCAGCCTGCACATGGGCCATGCGTTCCAAGACACCATCATGGACACGCTGATCCGCTACCAACGCATGAAGGGCAAAAACACCCTGTGGCAAGTGGGTACTGACCACGCGGGTATCGCCACCCAAATGCTGGTTGAGCGCAAACTGGAAGCCGAAGAAGGCAAAAGCCGCCACGACTTAGGCCGTGACGCGTTCATGGAAAAAGTATGGGAATGGAAAAACCAATCCGGTGGCACCATCACTAAACAGCTGCGCCGTATGGGTGCGTCTGTAGATTGGGATCGCGAACGTTTCACCATGGATGAAGGTTTATCCAAAGCGGTACAAGAAGTGTTTGTCCGTTTGTACAAAGACAACCTGATCTATCGCGGCAAACGTTTGGTGAACTGGGATCCAAAACTGCACACCGCGATTTCCGATCTGGAAGTTGAAAACCAAGAAAAACAAGGTTCCATGTGGCACTTCCGCTATCCGCTGGCGGGCGATGCGCTGACTGCTGATGGCAAAGATTACTTGGTGGTAGCAACAACTCGTCCAGAAACCATGCTGGGCGATAGCGCGGTAGCCGTGCATCCTGAAGATGAACGCTACGCGTCATTAATTGGCAAAGAGATCATTCTGCCGTTGGTGAACCGCCGTATTCCCATCGTAGCCGACGAATATGTTGACCGCGAATTTGGTACGGGCTGTGTGAAAATCACTCCAGCGCACGACTTCAACGACTATGAAGTGGGCAAGCGCCACAGCCTGCCAATGTTCAACATCATGACCTTGAACGCTGACATCCGTGCCACCGCTGAAGTGTTGAACACTGACGGCAGCCAAAACACCGAACTCGATAACAGCCTGCCGAGCGAATACGCAGGCATGGAACGTTTTGCTGCCCGTAAAGCGGTAGTTGAAGCGTTTGATGCCCTAGGTTTACTCGAAAAAATCGAGCCACACAGCTTGAAAGTGCCTTATGGCGACCGTTCAGGCGTAGTGATCGAACCGCTGTTGACCGACCAATGGTACGTGGCAGTAAAATCTCTGGCCGAGCCAGCGATCAAAGCGGTTGAAGATGGCGACATCAAGTTTGTGCCACAACAGTACGAAAACATGTACTTCTCGTGGATGCGCGACATTCAAGACTGGTGTATTTCACGCCAGCTGTGGTGGGGGCATCGCATCCCTGCATGGTACGACGATGCCGGTAATGTTTACGTTGGCCGCAGCGAAGATGAAGTGCGCAGCGAAAACAATCTAAGCGTCGACATCGCCCTGCGCCAAGACAACGACGTACTAGATACTTGGTTCAGCTCGGCGCTGTGGACTTTCTCTACGCTGGGCTGGCCAGAAGACACCGAAGAACTGAAACTGTTCCACCCATCTGATGTGTTGGTCACCGGTTTCGACATCATCTTCTTCTGGGTCGCACGCATGATCATGATGACCATGCACTTCGTTAAAGATGACGATGGCAAACCACAAGTGCCGTTCAAAACCGTGTACGTCACCGGTCTTATCCGTGACGAACAAGGCAACAAGATGTCGAAATCTAAGGGCAACGTGCTTGACCCATTAGATATGATCGACGGTATCGACTTGGAATCACTGGTACAAAAACGTACCGGCAACATGATGCAGCCACAACTGGCCGCCAAGATCGAAAAGAGCACCCGCAAAGAGTTTGCCGACGGCATTGAAGCCCACGGCACTGACGCGCTGCGCTTTACGTTGGCCGCCATGGCATCTACTGGCCGCGACATCAACTGGGATATGAAACGTCTTGATGGCTACCGCAGCTTCTGCAACAAGTTGTGGAACGCATCGCGCTACGTGTTGATGAACACTGAAGAGCAAGATTGCGGTCAAGCGGGTGGCGAAATGACCTTGTCACTGGCCGATCGCTGGATCATCAGCCTATTCAACGAAACCGCGAAAACCTTTGATGACCACATCAACGCCTTCCGTTTCGACTTGGCCGCCAACACCCTGTACGAGTTCACTTGGAACCAATTCTGTGACTGGTACTTGGAGCTGACTAAACCAGTATTGAATAGTGGCACTGACGCTGAGCTGCGCGGTACACGCCACACACTGGTGACAGTACTGGAACAACTGCTGCGCCTGATGCACCCGCTGACACCATATATCACTGAAACTATCTGGCATCGCGTAAAACCGCTGGCAGGTGTGGAAGGTGAAACACTGATGTTGATGCCGTTTCCTGAGTATCAAGCTGACAAAGCCGACACGGCTGCGCAGGCAGATCTGGAATGGGTTAAACAAGTGATTGTGGCGGTACGTAACATCCGTGCCGAGCTGAACATTGCGCCATCAAAACCACTGAACGTATTGCTGAAATACGTGAGCGAAAAAGATGCCGCCCGTTTGAACGCGAACCGCACCTTCTTGATGGCACTGGCGAAGCTGGAAAGCATTACCGTATTGGCTGATGGTGAAGTCGCGCCAATGTCGACTACCCAGTTGGTGGGCGAAATGGAACTGCTGATCCCAATGGCTGGTTTGATTGACGTTGCCGCCGAAATGGCCCGTATCGACAAACAGCTGGAAAAACTGGCGCAAGAAGCTGGCCGTATCGAGAAAAAACTCTCGAACGAAGGCTTTGTTGCCAAAGCCCCAGCGGACGTTATCGAAAAAGAACGCGCAAAATTGGCCGACTACCAACGCGACCAAGACAAGCTGACTGAACAGAAAGCGGAATTGGCGAAGCTAGAAGCGTAAGCTGGTTGAAAATGCAGAAAAGCGGCTAGGTAAGCCGCTTTTTTATTGTCTGAACTTTCCATTGCTCAACTAGGATCCAACTTGCTCAGTTGACTACGCGCCATTGGCTGCGCCTCATTCATCACGCGTTTTATTTGCACAAAAATCAAATATGAAAGGCCAGCAGTCCCTGATCAATGCCATGGCAAAACATGGGATTAATCGAGTGAAAAATCACTGAGATCCACGTCATCCGCAGGCTTATCTTCAAAGTTCAACTGCTGATTTTGCTGACTCAGCTCGGCACTCGCCGCTTGTTGGGCTTGCTGTTTTTGCTTGAAAGCAGCATAAGCGCGACGCCGCTTGCGGTCTTTGCACAGTCGCACCACCTCTTCTTTTTGTGCATTGGTAAGATTAAGCCAACCAAAACGTTCATCACGACTGCGCATACAGCCCTTACAGTAACCGCGTTCGTCGGTTTGGCAGATGCCAATACAGGGACTTGGAATTTCAAAAAACGCTAACTGTTCCATACCTCACCTGTGATGTGTTGCCGAATATCATGATGCCAACGACATATTATCGAACGCTAACGTATAGCACTTTGCTAGCTAAAAGGCGATTTTTTCAACACTCATGCGGGATTATTTCGAAATCCGCACAGAGAGTTTGACATGAGATACGCCGCTTTAGCTGCAGCGTAACGGCGAAATCAGTACACTAGCGGGCATCGCGCGCACTGCGCTACTAAAAATGAAATAAAGGTACCCGAATGATGTTAGGCACTCCACTGTGTGAAGGCGCAAAACGCGCTATGTTGCTGGGCTGTGGTGAACTCGGCAAAGAAGTCGCCATTGAGTTGCAACGCCTTGGTGTTGAGGTAATTGGTGTTGACCGCTACCCGAACGCGCCAGCGATGCAAGTGGCTCACCGTTCGCACGTGATCAATATGCTCGATGGTGCTGCGCTGCGCCAAGTGATTGCAACCGAACAGCCACACCTGATCATTCCTGAAATCGAAGCCATCGCCACTCAAACCTTGCTGGAATTGGAAGCGGAAGGCTTGCACGTAGTGCCAACGGCGCGTGCCACTCGCCTGACCATGGACCGTGAAGGTATTCGCCGCTTAGCTGCGGAAGAACTCGGCCTGCCAACGTCACCTTACCAATTCTGCGACACCGAAGCTGAGTTCACTGACGCGGTTAACCGCATCGGTATGCCATGTGTGGTGAAGCCAGTGATGAGCTCTAGCGGTAAAGGCCAGAGTGTCATTCGTGAAGCTTCGCAAATCGCTAAAGCTTGGCAATACGCGCAAGAAGGTGGGCGTGCTGGGCAAGGCCGTGTCATCGTCGAAGGCTTTGTGGCGTTTGATTATGAGATCACTCTACTGACTATCAGCGCCGTCAACGGCGTTCACTTCTGCGCGCCAATCGGCCATCGCCAAGAAGACGGTGACTACCGTGAGTCATGGCAACCTCAAGCGATGAGCGCGCTGGCATTAGAACGAGCGCAAGCCATTGGCCGTAAGATTGTGGATGCGTTAGGCGGCTATGGTTTGTTTGGGGTTGAGCTGTTTATTCAAGGTGACGAAGTGTACTTCTCTGAAGTGTCACCGCGCCCACACGATACGGGCATGGTGACCTTGATTAGCCAAGATTTGTCAGAGTTTGCGCTGCATGTGCGCGCGATTCTTGGCCTGCCAATCAGCAATATCCACCAGCATGGCCCAAGCGCATCGGCGGTGATCCTGCGTGAAGGTAGCTCAACGAATATTCACTATGACGGTCTGGCGGACGCATTGGCGCAAGCTAACACGCAACTGCGCTTATTTGGTAAGCCTGAAATTAATGGCCGTCGCCGCTTAGGTGTCGCATTAGCGCGGGATGAAAACATTGATGCCGCCGTAGAAAAGGCGCTAGCCGCTGCCGCTAAAGTGACGGTGACGTTCTAAGCAAGCAGATGATTAGTCGCTGAGACTAAGTGATTAAACAGTAAAAAGCCCAACCGTTCAGCGTTGGGCTTTTCATATCTGTTCAAGCTCGTAGCTCTTGGCTCGTAGCTTATAGCTTATAGCTTATAGCTTATAGCTTATAGCTTATAGCTTATAGCTTATAGCTTATAGCTTATAGCTTATTAGCGATTCACGCAGTTCACCACTTTACCATCCATAAAGGCTTGTACGTTGTTGATGGCAATATTGAGCAGATTCTGCCGCGCTTCAGTCGTCGCCCAAGCACTGTGTGGCGTAATACTGATATTCGCTGCGGTCAGCAACGGGTTATCCGCTTTAGGTGGTTCTGTCGATAACACATCCACCCCAGCGCGTACTTTGCCCGCATTTAACGCCTCAGCCAGCGCCGCTTCATCCACCAAACCACCACGCGCAGTATTAATGATGATACAGCCGTCACGCATCAGCGCCAGCGTATCACGATTGATCATGCCTGCGTTGGCATCAGTCAGTGGGCAATGCAACGAGATAGCGTGAGACTCGCGATACAACTGGTCGAGCGGCGCCCAAGTCACGCCAGTCGGTAAGTTTTTACGCTCGGTGCGAGTATTCAGCAGTACCTTCATGCCGAGCGCCAAGGCGATATTCACGACACGGGAACCGATATCACCGTAGCCCACCACCCCCATGGTTTTGCCCGCCAAAGAGGTTAAAGGCGATAGCGTAAAACAGAAATCGATGCTGTTCTGCCACATACCATTGACGACCGCTTGGTGATGTGCAGCCACTTGTTGAGTGTGATGCAATAAGTGGGCAAATACCATTTGCGCGACCGCATCCGGCCCATAACCAGGTACGTTGGTCACCACAATGTCGCGTGCTTTAGCTGCAGCCAGATCAACCACGTTATAGCCCGTCGCTAATACACCGACATAGCGTAGCTTTGGTAGTTGCGCCAACACATCGGCCCCCATCAGCGTCTTATTGGCCAGTACAATCTCAGCGTCCTGCGCGCGCGCTACGGTATCTGCGGCGCTAGTGCGATCATAGACGGTCAATTCACCCAGTTGTTGTAACGGCGCCCAAGATAAATCGCCAGGGTTTAAGGTAAATCCATCTAACACCACAATTTTGGTTTTGTTGGTCATGGGTGTTACTCCATTACTTAATGAAAAGCTTAGTTAAAAATGAAATTGCAAACCGAGATTGGCTTGCCCCTGCCAGAAGGTGTCGCGAGAAATGTACCAAGTACACCGTTCATCGCTACGACATGCAATACTACTATCGTCACCAAAGAAGGTCGCAAAACCGCGAAACTCAGCAAATAACGCCAAATTAGTGGTGAATTGATAGTTCAGCCCGGTAGCTAAACCTAACGAAAACTTGTTGGTGGTGTCGCGGGCAGAGTCGGGAGAAAAGCGGCTTAAGCCGATACTGGATGAAACATAGGGACGCAATGCGCTGTCGCTAAAATATAAAGTCCCTGCGAGATGCCAGTATTCGATAGTCATCTGGTCAAGCGGCGCTGTGGCATCACGGTGTAGCAGCAGGTCACTTTGCTGGCGACTATAAAAGAGATAAACATCACCGTAGCCACGCTGTGCCAGCCCAAGCATAACGCCACCGTGAAATGAATCTTGCTGTTTCGCATCACCGTTATCGTAGCGAGCGAGATTGACACCGTCCGAACCGAGGCTGTAGCCAGTAAATGGGGCAACAAACGCATCGGCCCAAGCGGAGCTACACACAGATAAACCCATTAACAAACTGCTAAGTTGTGCCTTCATCTGCTGCTCCTCAGAATGAACAGGGCGTTAACGCATGCCTCGAGTATTTTTGATCTTGTCGTAGGCAACTTGGATATCCTGCGCTTTGCGTTTGGCGATTTCCATCATCTCTTGTGGCAGACCTTTAGCCACCAATTTGTCGGGGTGATTCTCAGCCATCAGCTTACGGTATTTACGTTTCAATTCTTGGTCGGAGATATCTTCATTGACGCCTAACACGCTGTAAGCATCTTTAATGGATGGGCCAGAGTTATTCGCGGCACCACCTTGGAAACGGCTTTCTGCTTGCCAGCGCTGTAACATCGCATCAAGCTGCACTTGACCAAGCCCAAGACGGTTAGCAATGATTTGCAGGATGCTGTATTCGCGTGGGTGCAGGTCACCATCGGATAACGCAGTTTGGATCTGGATCTCCAAAAACATCAACTGCACTTCGCGGCGGCCAAAGGTGAGATCACGGAAACTGCGCAGATGGGCTTCAAGGTCAAAATCGCTGGCTTTACCGCGACGAAATGCGGCCTGAGCTTCACGGCGGGCATCGCCGTCTAAACGCAGATTATCCATCAACGCGGTTGCCATGCGGATATCATTTTCGGTCACTCGGCCAGAAGCTTTAGCCATATGGCCCATCACCGCAAATGTGGTATTGAAGAACAACGCTTGTCGTTCCTGCATCCCTTGTGGTGCACCGGATAAACGTTTATCAAACTGGTGGCCGAGCCAAATACCTAAGACAGCGCCAAAGAAACGGCCAAACATAAAGCCTATCACACCACCAAAAAACTTACCCCAAATCTGCATGGTTATTCCTGTGTTACAGCGGGTTGCTGCGGATCATAATTGTATTATTGCTAAGAAATTATCTGTTGCTTGGCAAAGGCCTCGGCCTCGGCCAAGCGTGTAATGGTGCCCACATCACACCAGTAATCGGACATCATCTCACCTGAGACTTGGCCATGTGCCATGGCATTACGCAGTACGGGCCCTAAAGCAAATCGTGCCTGCTGACATTCGGCGAACAACGCCGGATGATAAATGCCAATACCGGAAAAAGTGAACTTATCCGTACCATCGCTGTGAACTTTGCCGGACTGTAGAGCAAAATCCCCTGCCGGATGATGCGGCGGATTAGCGACCAACCATAGATGTGCAAGGCAATCAGGGGCTAACTGCTGCGGCAATGCGGGCAAATGGGCGATAAAAATATCGCCATTAATGACTAGAAACGGCTCATCTCCTAATAGCGGCAGCGCTTTTTTAATGCCACCACCGGTTTCGAGCGCCTCTGTCTCCACGCTAAAATGCAGCGCCACGCCGAAACGTGAACCATCACCGAGCTGCTGCTGTAACACATCGGCCAGCCAAGCGCAGTTAATCACTATGTCAGTGAAACCTGCGGCCGCCAAACGCTCAATATGATATTCAATCAAAGGCTTACCCGCTACTGCTACCAAAGGTTTAGGTAAAGCATCGGTCAGTGGCCGCAACCGTTCCCCTCGACCAGCGGCTAAAATCATCACTTTCACAATCAGCTATCCCTTTAATGCTCGTGGTAACAACGTCTCATCCACCCAATCACCTAGCGCTTGTAGCTCAGGATAGCGGCGACAAATGTCGACAATATACTGCAGTGTTAGCGGAATATCCTTGATATAACCTGACTTGCCATCGCGATGTAGCAGGCGTGCAAAAATCCCCGCAGCTTTGATATGACGTTGCAATCCCATCAAATCAAACCAACGGCGAAACTGTGCCAAACTGACGTCTGCATTTAGTTGCTGCTGCGCCATACACTGTTGGTAAAACCGCGCTAATAACGCATCAACAATATAATCTGGCCAGCGCACATAGCAGTCACGTAATAACGACACGGCATCGTAGGTGATGGGGCCATGTACCGCGTCTTGAAAATCGATCACTGCCAATTCATCGCCCATCACCATGAGGTTACGACTATGATAATCGCGATGCATCCCCACTTTAGGTTGTACTAAGGCGTTATTGACGAGCAACTTAAAGCTCTGTTGTAGCAGTTGTTGCTCAGCACTAGACAAGCTAATTTGCCAATGTTCAACCAATAGCCACTCGGGGAAAATCGCCAGTTCGCGTTCAACGAACGCGGCATCATATTCTGGCAAAGGGCCCAAAGCTGAACTGGTCACCGCCGCAATCTTTGGCAAAATAGCCAACGCTTGCTGATACCAATGGCTTACATTATGTTCATCAAGTAGTGACAATAGCTGCGTATCGCCACAATCTTGTTGCAAAATAAATCCTTGTTGTTGATTTATCGCCACAATTTTTGGCACCTTAATACCCGCCGCTAAGTAAGCATTTGCTAACGCGATAAATGGCTGATTATCGACTTTTTCTGGTGGCGAGTCGGCGACGATATAGTGTTGCAGCCCTTGTTCGACGCGAAAGTAACGTCGAAAACTGGCATCACCGGAAATCAGCGTAAGTTGCGCAGGACTGCCAAAAAATTCAGCAAGCCATTGCTGTAGGTGTAGAAATCTAGGATCAGACAAGGCAACCTCGTGGCTCTTGGCGTAAAATTGCATTATTATAGCGGCGGAAAACACTAGGAAACAGTCGAGTTTGCGGATGATTTTTCGCTGACTGCGCTGCATGCAGCGAAGCAACTTTTCCCCACCTAAACTTGTCCAGATGAGAATCCAGCAATAAGACCAACGATGCTGAAACGAACTTTAGTGACGCTATGCCTTTTGCCTACTGCGACCACACTCGCAGCAGAGGCACCGCAGAATGACGCCAGTAGTGATGACCAATGCATCATTACTCCGCCGGTATCACCATTAGCCAAGTCAAATAACTTGGGCAAGGTGGCCAACCAAGTCATCCATATCCAGTCGAATCAATCTGAAGGTACTTTAGGTGATAAGGCGACCTTCGATGGTGAGGTGACTTTCCAACAAAATGGCCGCCAAATTAAAGCCGATCAAGCCATTGTTGACCAAAAACAACAGCTTTTTGAAGCCAATGGGCAATTGGTATTTCAAGACGGTGTAGTAACAGTTACCGCTGATTCGCTTAACGCGCAGATGAGTTCTAAGGTCGCGACCTTGGATAGTGCTCAGTACTGGCTCAACGGCCAACAGTTGCACGGTAGCGCTGAAAAACTTGAGATCACTAAAGACAGTAAGCTGGTGCTAAACAACACGAGCTTTACGACCTGTCCTATCGGTGATGAGTCGTGGGCGCTGCAGGCCAAGCGCATCAAGATCGATCCTGATGAGGAATGGGGCGAGATCTGGGATGCCAAACTCAAAATTGGTAATGTACCGGTGTTCTACATGCCTTACATGACCATTCCAATTTCTGACAAGCGCAAAACGGGTTTTCTGTTTCCTAAGTTCAGTTCCAGTACCACCAACGGTGTTGAGTTTGCGGCACCGTTCTATTGGAACATCAGCCCAGAATACGACCTGACCTTTACCCCAGATTACATGACCTCTCGTGGTATCTATACCAAGACCGAATTCCGTTATTTAGCGGGGGAACGTCAAGCTGGACAAGTCAACTTAGAATACCTCGGCAAAGATGACATGCTGTCGAATCATGCCGACCGCTGGTTAGTAAACTTTAACCACCAAGGGGCGATCGACAAAAACTGGCGTGTGATGGCCAATTATGTCGATATCTCCGACAACAACTACTTTACCGATTTAGATTCCGACGTCAGTCGTGCCACCGAAAACCAACTGTCACGTATTGGTGACATCAGTTATTTGACTGATAACTGGGATTTCAGCGCCCGAGTACAAGACATTAAAGTATTGGGCGAAGTAGTCAGCCCGTACCAAGTCATGCCGCAGTTAAGCTTTGCTTACCGTGCACCGTCGTTCTGGAACAAAGTCGATTTCAATCTGTACTCAGAGTTAACTAACTTTGAACACCGCGGCAATGGATACAACACTGCTACCCGTCTGCACGTTGAACCTAGTTTGTCACTGCCGATTCAAGGCCCAGCTGGCTCATTAACCAGTGAAGTTAAACTGTTCCAAACCAATTATGTGCAGCGTAACGTCGATGTGGATTTCGCCGATACGGACTACCTCGACGAAAATGTTAACCGTACCATTCCAGAAGTACGAGTACATGGCCAAATCAACTTCGAACGCTTCACCGACTACTTCGATCAAAATTACCGCCAGACGTTAGAACCGCAGTTCCAATACTTGTATGTGGGGCATCGCGACCAGTCAAACATCGGCATTTACGATACCGCTGAGCTACAGCAAGACTATATTGGTCTATTCCGAGACCGCCGTTTTTCTGGCCTTGACCGTATTGCCGATGCTAACCAGTTAACCCTCGGTTTAACCACCCGTTTGTTCGATGAACACAACGTGGAGCAATTCCGTTTTAGTCTGGGTCAGATTGCGTACTTCGAAAATAGCAATGTGAACATGTACGATGAAGCTTTGAGAGATGACACCTCAACCTCTGTACTTGCAGCGGAGATGGATTTGCATCTGTATGATGACTGGTTCTTTAGTACCGCTATCCAATATGACACGCGCCATCACGATAACAAGAAAAGCGAAGCAACCCTCGACTACCGTCCTGGCCCTAACAAGCTAGTGCAGTTGAGTTATCGTTATGTACCTGATTTAACGAACCGTAATACTAATGACCAAGTCGATATCTCACAGGCGGGGATCCGTACCGCATGGCCATTGACCGATAATCTCTATTTTGTCGGCAACTACTACTACGACCTCAACGAGGAGCGCTCAGTAGAAAACTATACCGGCTTACAGTATGAATCCTGTTGTTGGGCTGTACGATTTGCGTACCACTATCGCATCAAAACTAACTACGAAGATAACTACAACCCAGTGTTAGATAACCGCGAGTTATTCGAGACATCGTTCACCCTAAACTTTGTGATCAAAGGCCTTGGTGGCACTGGTCCGCTTGGGGTATCCGATATGATGGATGACGGGGTGTTCAGCTACCGCAAACCACTTTATCTAAGGAATTAGATAACTTTTGTGTTAGATTGCTGAACCTCGAAATGAACTCGTAGTCAAAACTGAACGACATGGCAGCAGAGCGTCTGCGGCTAGATAAAAAATGTGGCAAGGATTTTTTTAATGGTACCTGGTAAAAAACTGATATTCGGATTGTTTGCACTGGCGTTGAGCCATGCCGTTCTAGCAGACCCACAGCCTTTGGACCGGATTGCGGTACAGGTGAATGATGGGGTGATTCTGGAAAGTGAAATTCAGAACATGCTCCAGCAAGTACAAAGCGATGCGCTGAAAAATAAGCAAGAGCTACCGTCTTCGGAAGCGTTGCGTCGCCAAGTCATTGAACGCCTAATTTTGACCCGTTTGCAGATGCAAACTGCTGATCGTATTGGTCTGCATGTCGGCGATCTGCAACTGGATGAAACCATCGCTAACATTGCTAAACAGCAAAATATGACCGTACAACAGCTGCAAGCGCAAGTGGAAGCTGATGGCGAAAGCTTTAGCCATTATCGTGAGCAGTTACGCCAAGATGTCACCCTCGGTGAAATCCAACGTATTCAAGTACAACGTCGTATCCAAGTTTCGCCACAAGAGATCAGCCACTTAGTTAAACTGATCCAAGAGCAGGGCTTGAAAGATGTTGAATTCCAAATCGGCCACATCCTTATCGATGTGCCTGAAAACGCCACCACAGAACAACTGGACTCAGCGCGTAATCGCGCCGAAACTGTGCTGAAGCGTCTGAATGACGGTGCAGATTTCCGCACAACAGCGATTGCAGCGTCCTCGGGCCCGAAAGCACTTGAAGGTGGTATTTGGGACTACATGAACATCAACGAAATGCCAACCCTGTTTGCTGAAGTGGTCAATGGTGCCAAAAAAGGTGACATCATTGGCCCCATCAAGAGTGGTGCAGGCTTCCACATCATTAAAGTGATGGATGCTCGCGGTCTTGAAACACAAGAAATCAAAGAAGTTAAAGCGCGCCATATTCTCCTGAAACCATCACCAATTCTGTCAGAAGAACGTGCTAAAGCCATGCTGCAAGAGTTCTTGAAAAAAATCCGCAGCGGTGATGCTAAATTTGAAGACCTTGCACGCCAATATTCAGAAGACGAAGGTTCAGCTGCCAAAGGTGGAGAACTGGGTTGGTCACAAACTGATGTGTATGTACCGGCTTTTAAAGACACCTTAGACAATATGAAAGTAGGCGAAATCAGTGAACCATTCCGCTCTACTTTTGGTTGGCACATCATTGAGTTGGAAGATACTCGTATGACAGATGCTACCGAACAATTTAATACTAACCGCGCTCATCAGTTGATTTTCAGAAGAAAGTTCAACGAAGAGTTGCAAGCCTGGCTCGACGAAATGCGCGCAAGTGCCTACATTGAAGTCTTTGAGCCTGCGCCTATCAGAGGTTAATCAGTTTGACTACCAAACGTATCGCGATTACCGCCGGTGAGCCTGCCGGTATTGGACCAGAGCTAGTGGTACAGCTAGCTCAACACGACTGGCCCGTAGAGTTAGTTGTCTGCGCCGATCCGTCGCTACTGCAAGCCCGCGCCAGAATGCTTGGCCTGACGCTGCAACTGCGCCCGTATCAGCCGTCCATGCCGCCTAAGCCACAAGAAGCAGGTTCTCTTACCATCGTGCCATTTAGTATGGCGGTGGAATCGCGCTGCGGAGTGTTAGACGAGCAGAACAGCAACTATGTTGTCGACACGCTGGCATATGCGGGTGAAAAGAATATCAGTGGTGAATTTGACGCTGTAGTTACGGGGCCAGTCCACAAAGGGATTATCAACCAAGCGGGTATTCCCTTCTCTGGTCATACCGAGTTTTTTGCTCATCAAGCTGGCTGCAAAGATGTGGTGATGTTGCTGTCTTGCCCTAAATTGCAAGTCGCGTTAGTTACCACTCATATTCCGCTGGCTTATGTGTCTAAAGCCATCACCCGTGAGCGTTTGCATCAAGTGATTCGTATTCTGCACCATGATTTGGTGTCGCGTTTCGCCATTGAGCAACCTAAGATTTACGTGTGCGGCCTTAATCCTCACGCGGGTGAAAATGGCCATCTTGGTCGCGAAGAACTCGATGTCATGATCCCTGCGTTAGATGAACTCCGTGCAGAAGGTCTGAGTTTGATTGGCCCACTACCTGCCGACACCTTATTCCAGCCAAAATATCTTGAAGATGCTGACGTGGTGCTATCTATGTATCACGATCAGGGGCTACCCGTGCTAAAATCCATGGGTTTTGGCCAAGCGGTAAACATTACCCTCGGTCTTCCTTACATAAGAACGTCGGTCGATCACGGTACCGCACTAGACCTCGCTGGCACAGGCACAGCAGATCTGGGCAGCTTTACTTGTGCATTGAATAAAGCCATTGAGCTAGCGACTAAGAACTGATTTAGATTGAGAGTTAATGAGCAATAAAGTCCATCTTGGCCACACGGCCAGAAAACGCTTCGGTCAGAACTTCCTAACTGACGACAATATCATCAGCCGTATTGTGGGTGCGATTTCGCCAGATAATGATCATGTCATGGTAGAGATAGGCCCCGGTTTGGCCGCATTGACAGAACCGGTGGCCGAGTCTATCGACAAGTTGACGGTAGTAGAGCTGGACCGCGATCTGGTTGAGCGTCTAAAGCAACATCCCGTATTGAAAGACAAACTGGAAATTCACCAAGGCGATGCACTGCAATTTGATTTTCGTCAGCTAATACAACCTGGCAAAAAGTTAAAGGTGTTCGGTAACCTGCCGTATAACATCTCTACACCTCTGATGTTCCACCTGTTTGAATATGCTGAACATATTGCTAGCATGCATTTTATGCTGCAAAAAGAGGTGGTGTTACGTCTGTCTGCAACGCCGGGAAGCAAAGCCTATGGCCGCTTAACCGTGATGGCACAGTACTACTGCCAAGTGATTCCAGTGCTGGAAGTACCGCCAGAAAGCTTTACACCACCGCCTAAAGTGGACTCAGCTGTGGTACGTTTAGTGCCCTATGCCAAACCGCCATATCCAGCGGATGACATTAAGCAGTTGCAGCATGTCACCAGCACCGCCTTTAACATGCGTCGTAAAACACTGCGTAATAACCTCAAGGGCTTATTCAGTGATGAAGAGTTTACCCAACTGGATATCGACGCCAGCCAGAGGCCAGAGCAGATCAGCGTGGCACAATATGTCGCACTGGCCAACCTGCTAACCAGTAAAAACGCTTAACAGCATTGGCCGCAATCATTGCGGCCATTTTGATCATGGGAGAGATATGAGCAACGAAGATAGCGCCATTAAAGTCCAAGTTGAAACCAAGTATCTGGATGATCAATCATCACCACAACAGCATCGCTACCTCTTTAGCTACACTATCACTATCGTCAACTTGAGTGACCAAGCGGTAACACTTAAGACTCGCCACTGGGTCATTACCGACGCCAACGGCAAAATCAGTGAAGTACAAGGTGAAGGTGTGGTCGGCGAAACGCCGCGTATAAAACCGAACGAAGCTTACCGTTACTCAAGTGGTACCGTGCTGGACACCGCGGTGGGCGTCATGCATGGTAAGTATCAGATGGTCGACGATAATGGCGAACCATTTGATGTACAGATCGCCCCTTTTCGTCTCGCTGTACCCGGTATTATTCACTAGGAGTTGTTTTGGCTAATTATTTTGTTGGCGATATTCAAGGTTGCTTCACCGAGCTACAGCTACTGCTTGATAGCGTTGCATTTAACCCAGCCAAAGATGTATTGTGGGCCGTGGGGGACTTAGTTGCACGAGGCCCTGATTCATTGGCTACGCTGCGCTTTTTTAAAAAGTTAGATAATGCCGGCCGCGTGGTGCTGGGCAACCATGACCTCAACTTGCTAGCAATTCATGCAGGTGTTCGCCGCGTAAAAAACTCCGATAAGCTCACCAAGCTATTGGCGGCAAAAGACATCAACCCATTGATCGATTGGTTAAGACAACAACCGCTACTGCAACAACTCCCAGAGCATAACATTGTGATGACCCATGCAGGTGTACCACCACAATGGGACGTAGCAACAGCGCAGCAAGAAGCAGATATAGTCTCCATCGCGCTGCAACGGCCGGACTATGTACCAGAAGTGCTGCAAAAAATGTATACCAACGAGCCAGAAGGCTGGAATGAGCAACTGAGTGGCTTTAGCAGATTGCGATATTGCATCAACGCTTTAACCAGAATGCGCTATCTTTATTCTGACGGACGGCTGGATTTTTCATGTAAGTTACCACCGGCCCAGAGCACCCGTGCAGACCTCAAACCTTGGTATAACTTTCCTTCCAACAGTCAAGGCACCACCAAAGTGTTTGGTCACTGGGCGGCGCTGATGGGACAGTCGACCAAGCGAGAGTTTATGCCGCTAGATACCGGGTGCTGTTGGGGAGAATTTATGACCATGTGGCATCTGGAAGCTGATCAGTTTATCACCCAGAATGCGATCAAATAGCATGTAGCTCATAAGCCGCTCCGTATTTGCCAAGCCGTGCTCGACTGACAACTATTACGGAGTCGCTTATGAAGCTCAACGTTTCCACCCGCATAATCGCTGGATTTGCCACACTGACCATTTTGCTATTGTTATTAGGCATTGTTAATTGGCTGAGTAACCAATCACTCAAAACTACTACCGCTATTACCCAGCAACTCACTATTCCCACCTTAACTAGCACAACTCGCCTGAGCGCCACCCTTGGCGAGGCACAACGCATACTGCTAGTGGGTTACTATAACGATAGTGTTTCACTCATGCCGGACATCCTCAAGCAGTATGCCGAAGAGCAAGCCCTCTTTAATCAAGAAATCCAAACGCTAACAACCTTAGTACAGCAACAGCCTAAGGTGATGGAGAATCTGCAAAGCCTCAAGCAGCAATACCAGCAATTCAGTGAGATAAGCAACCGACTGCTGAACGACCGCAAACAGATACTTGATACGCAAGAGTCGCTTGTTAAACAGCAGCGCCAGTTAGAACGTGAGCTAGATGAAGAGCTTGGCACCACAATCATGACTCTCACGGACCTAGAACTTAGTGATGATCTTGCCGAACAACAAGCCGCAAAAACAGCCAGTGTCATCGACAATAATCTCAGCAAGATGATGACCAGTGTCTACGATATGGTACTGGTCACGGAACAAGGCAAATTTGAACTGCTGATCAACGAGCTTAGCTACATCGCCAATAACGTTATAGAAACCGTCAACCGACTGCAGCAACAAGCAACAACCAACGGACCTGCAAGCGCGCCTAACCTCACCAAATTCAAGCAAGCGATTCAGACATTCACCTTGCAAATTAATGGTGAACAATCGATACAAGCCCAAAAAGCCGCGCAACTAAAACTCACACAAAATGCGGCTAACATACTCAGCGAAACCGCCGAGCTTAAAAAGACCATGGTGGCGAAAATGAAGCAGCTCTCTGAGGAGCTTAAACAGCTGTCGGAACAGCTTAACGCCCAAGCCATGGCTAAGATAGATAACTCAGCCTTAAACACGTTAATCGTCGTTCTAATTGCTATTATCGTTGCCATCGGTGTCGCAGTGGCCGTTATCGTGCCGTTAAAACGTTCGCTGAATAACATCAACTCGGCCCTAACTGTCATTGCCGGCGGTGATCTCACGCATAAGCTCAACGACATCGGAGAAGATGAGCTTGCCGACGTTGCCAAAAACTGCAACACGCTCATTAACAGCCTACGGGATGTCATCAGTAGCATCATTGATCGCTCAAGCCTGCTCACCCGTACAGCAGAGCAAACCTCGCAAGTCACCGACAATGCGGTAGGCCATATCCAGCAGCAAAAGCAACAGATCGTACAAGCTGCGGCAGCAACCGACCAACTGGAATCTAGCGCAACCCAAGTATCAGACAGTGCTGATAGCGCACTGATGCAAATCCAACTCGCCAGTGAACAAACGCAAAGCATGACCAATGTCATGGAGCAGAACCAACAAACCATTTTGGTCTTAGCCCAAGAGGTTATCAAAGCGACCGAAGTAATTGATTCGCTACACCAAAATACCAACGCCATCGACTCAATTCTCGAGGTAATTCGAGGGGTAGCCGAGCAAACCAATTTGCTGGCACTCAATGCCGCCATTGAAGCGGCACGTGCTGGCGAGCAAGGACGAGGTTTTGCCGTGGTCGCCGATGAAGTACGTAATCTTGCCTCACGCACACAAGAGTCCACTAACGAGATCCGCCAAATGATTGAGATGCTGCAACAAGGCGCCCTACAGGCCGTGAAAGTCATGTCGCAAGGACAGCAGCAAGCGCAAGCATGTGTTGAGACCACGGCGACCACACAAGACGCTCTACGTGCCATCACCGAAGCTGTGCAGCAGGCGCATCAAGCAGGTTCACAGATTGCGGCAGCCGCGCAAGAACAACGCCGAGTCAGCAACCAGATCTCCACTATGCTTAGCGATATAAGCCAACTGTCCGATGAAACCACCGCTGGGGCGAGTAAAACTGCTGACTCAAGTAACGAAGTGGCACAACTGGCTGAAGCACTACAAGCATCAGTGAGACAGTTTAGGATTTAGGGTTGCGGGTTGCGGGTTGCGGGTTGCGGGTTGCGGGTTGCGGGTTGCGGGTTGCGGGTTGCGGGTTGCGGGTTGCGGTAGCATTTGACCAAAGGCAACTGCGAATGTAAACCGCAATACGGCGTTCTAATCGAAACTATTTTTATATAGTCTGCATTAGTTAGTAAGCCTAAATAGAGCAACTTAAAAAGTTTATTGAAAAGAATGCTATCAAGCAGGATGGTGGATGCTTAATTGCTGAAGATATCAGAGTTTATATCTGTAACGACCTGCATGTGAGCTATCGTTTGGCCAATGTGTACCGCTTACTCCATGCGCTTAATTTTAGTTGGATAATCAGGCGTTCAAAATACCTATGGCAATCTGATGAAGCTCAAGAGGCTTTTAACAAACTTCCTGAGGGAACGATACTTCACATCCCTAGTCATCTTCCACTTGAGCGCGTTGATGGGTGGTTTCAAGCCGAAGCGAGATTTGATCAACGAGACCAACGACAAGACTTTGGGCAAAGCCGGGCTGTCGTCCCCGTGTCGTCAAACAGCAGCCATTTGATTATGGGTATCTGCTTGGGGCGGTGTGCCCAAGTCGTGGTAAAACGGAAACATTGATTACGCTGTTGGTAAACAAAGATGCCATGATGCTTCACCTTGAATTGATATCATTGGCCACCGAGAGCGACCAGCATGCAGTGATCATCGTTGATGGCTATGGATACAGCAATGCTTTTTTTCAATCTCGAGTATTCTATTGCTACGAGCAAATTGTTGACCAAGCATCCCGATGCCTAGAATACCTTCATTGAAGGTACTAGCACTACAGAGATGGTGGAAACAGGTTAGGATTTAGGCTTACGGCTTACGGCTTACGGCTTACGGCTTACGGCTTACGGCTTACGGCTTACGGCTTACGGCTTACGGCTTACGGCTTTGCAAACTAATATCCATCTTCGAGCCAAATCAACAAATATTAAAAAGCAAAAAGGCCACCCGCTTGGGTGGCCTCTTTGACTAATTAGGCGCTTGGCGATGACCTACTCTCACATGGGGAAGCCCCACACTACCATCGGCGCGATTGTGTTTCACTTCTGAGTTCGGGATGGGATCAGGTGGGACCACAATGCTATTGTCACCAGACAAATTCTTTTTTGTTCTCGCCTTCTGGCAAAAACAATAATTCGGAAAGCTGTTGCTTGTAGTTTGTTTGAAATGGTGGTCGCTACTGGGTTCGAACCAGTGACCCCCTCCTTGTAAGGGAGGTGCTCTCCCAGCTGAGCTAAGCGACCCCTTTTCAAATTATGTTAAGCTGTGTTCTCATACTTCTAATCAAGTATTTCTCTATTCTATCAAGGTCATAAAACCCATCGGGGTTGTATGGTTAAGCCGCACGAGTCATTAGTACAGGTTAGCTAAACGCGTCACAACGCTTA
>NZ_JBLXAT010000002.1:0-265340 GCF_048265805.1 Shewanella sp.
CACGAGTTGTGATAGCGCATTAGCACGAACCGATATCAACAGGAACAGCCAAAACAATACCAAGGTTGGCACTTGGGAAAACCCTGATGAAGACGGCGATGGCGTCCCTGATGAACTTGATGACTTTCCTTTTAATCCCAGTCGCGGCCGACTGCCTACCATTGAAGAAGAAGAGTTCAATAATAACGTTGGTCAAGCCAATATCGTCGGTGAACTGCCATTTCGAGTCAGCGGTGTCATTGGTACGCCAGTAGATATTGACGACTTCAAATTCACTATCACTCAAGAACAAGTGGACAGCGAGCGGTCTATCACCACCATTCAAGTCAATTCAAGCACTATTCAGTAAGGTGTGATTAAGCTTTGCAGGCTGTAGAGTTACATTGAAGCGATTAGACAAGGCTGTCACTACAACAAGAGGAACTGATTATGAAAGGCTGGATGATTAGCGCCAGTTTACTTGTTTGCCTATATGCAACAGCGGTTAATGCTACCCAGATTTCGCAACTCAAGTTTAGCGATGCTGGCATGGAGAAATGTATTAACGATGCCGCCGCCATTTACGGTACTACCGAGGTCGAAAAACTCGAGTTTGTGCAATGTAGTGTACAAGGCCCTATTTCATTGAAAGGGTTGGGACAATTACCAAAACTGAATTCGTTGATCATCAGCGGTGGCGAGATACATGATATTGATGCGCTAACCGACGCCAAAAAGCTGGAGATGCTGATGTTTAATAAGTCCAGCGTTCCGAACTTTGGCACACTTACACAACCCAAATTGAACTTAGTGCTGAGCCACATACAATCCGATGACTGGCAACGACTGAAGCAGTTACATCTAGGCAGTATCTCTATTCACAATTCGGTCGATTGTGCGGACTATAAACCACTGGCACACGATGATGATGTCATTTTGTTGAGTCCAGATATTGGCGCAGAAGCGATTGCCCAAGGCATGAGAACGAGTCAGCAATATCCGGATAAATTGTTGCTGATGATGGACTGTCCTGTCGATACGTTGAAATAACTACCGAGTTTCGCTTGGGACACTATTAACTCCGCCTTAGACTGGCAATGCAAGTTAGCGAAGGTGTGAATAAGCCCCGTGCGTGCTCGGCGTGAGCATACAGCTTGCAGATGCAAGGCGCTGTTTGCCGCGAATGGTGAGCCCTTTGCAAAAATTGCAATGAAGCTGTAGGCCACGCCCTACGGGGATTGGTAAGCTCATGTATTTCTTCGTTAGCCAACTTATCCATGCTCCAGCATGCCCGCTGTTAGCGGCCTTGAACTGCTATGGCTTACCAATCCAGAGCGGCGCGAAGACTTGTTCGCGCTTTCCCTAGGGCTACCTTATCCACTCAGCACTCACATCATTTCCGCCGACGAGCCACGTAATATTTTGGCAACATTTAATTAGCGTTTCGCTATACATCCGCCTCATGCTTCGGTTAGCCTTAGCCACAAGCCAAGATAACAATGGGAACATCATGAAAATCAAAACTATGCTGGCAAGCAGCGTACTTATTTGCAGTACTGCTTTGTCAGCACACGCCGCTGAAGTTAAGACGCTCGTCCAGCAAGTGCAGCCAGATGTTGTGCAATGGCGTCACCATTTTCATCAATATCCCGAGTTATCTAACCGCGAAGTTAACACAGCCAAATATGTCGCCGACTATCTCAAAAGCTTAGGGCTTAAGGTACAAACTGGTGTGGCGCATACAGGGGTTGTGGCAATTTTAGACAGCGGTAAACCAGGCCCAGTGGTAGCGCTACGTGCCGATATGGACGCCTTGCCAGTTAAAGAGCTGGGCAACCTGCCCTATCGCTCCACCGAAATGGCAGAATATAAAGGCCAGCAAGTTCCGGTAATGCACGCTTGCGGCCATGACACGCACATGGCCATGCTGATGGGGGCTGCCACCGTGTTAGTGCAGATGAAAGAACAACTGCATGGCCAAGTGAAATTTATCTTTCAACCAGCAGAAGAAGGCGCGCCCGTGGGTGAGCAAGGTGGCGCAAAATTGATGGTGCAACAAGGCGTACTGAAACAACCGGATGTGGATGTTATTTTTGGTCTACATATCAATTCGGCCACCGATGTTGGCACCGTCAAATATCGCCAAGGCGGCATTATGGCGGCGGTTGATCCGTTTAAAATTGTGGTGAAAGGCCAGCAATCTCATGGAGCTTATCCGTGGACCAGTGTTGACCCTATCGTTACTGCATCGCAAATTGTGATGGCGTTGCAAACCATTGTGAGCCGCGAGTTGGTGCTGATCGATAATGCGGCGGTAGTCACTGTAGGCATGATCCAAGGCGGTAACCGCAGCAATATCATCCCGAGTGAAGTCACCATGGAAGGCACCATCCGTACCTTGAATCCTACCGCGCGTGCACAGGTATATGAGGCGATGCAACGCAAAGTAAGTACCATTGCGGCCAGTATGCGTGCCTCGGTCGAGCTGACGCTGCCATACGGTGATAGCTATCCCATTACCTACAACCAACCAGAATTAATGGAGGAGATGTTACCCACGTTAGTCCGTACCGCAGGTAGTGAGCATGTACAACAAGCGGTCGCGGTGACTGGCGCAGAAGATTTCTCATTTTTTCAAGAACAAGTCCCGGGGCTATACCTGTTTGTGGGCGGTAAACCGTTAGATTTGCCCGCCAATCAAGCGCCAGCGCATCACACGCCAGAGTTCAGTGTCGATGATGCCGGCATGCCGCTTGGTGTGGAATTGCTGACCAATCTCACCCTAGATTACTTGCAACAGCATCCCTAATCCGTTACTGAGGTCGGCCAGTCGTTTTTGGCTGACCTCACAAAACACCGCAAAAGGTGACTTAAATCACAAAATAACTTACATAAGTTAGCTTATCCAACTTAACCTTTCCTAATTTCCTAAAGATTTCCAGTAAGTTACCAGAGTGTTAGTTTAGCGCCGTTTTAAAACAGCGAACTCCAAAAGCAGCACAGACTGATAGGAGTTCATCAGGGCCCAGCCCACTACCTGTTTGCGCTGGATGCGCGCTTTTCTCACAGCAGTGTCCTCCGCTGAATAACTATCAGAGCTAATCACTATGAAAAAAGTCAAACTGACACTACTTACCGCCTTGGTAAGTGCTGCTGCCGTGCTGAACCCAGCACAAGCAGATGAACAGCAAGTTGATGTCCTGCTCATCGGCGGTGGCATCATGAGTGCTACTTTAGGTACCTATTTACAAGAATTAGAGCCAGGCTGGTCTATGACCATGGTTGAGCGTCTTGACGGCGTAGCCCAAGAGAGCTCTAACGGCTGGAACAACGCGGGTACTGGTCACTCTGCGTTGATGGAATTGAACTACACCCCAGAAATGCCAGATGGCAGCATCAACGTTGAAAAAGCGGTGAAAGTGAACGAAGCGTTCCAAATCAGCCGCCAATTCTGGTCATATCAAGTTAACAACAACGTGATGCACGATCCTGAGTCATTCATCCGTACTGTTAACCACATGAGCTTTGTATGGGGTGACAAGAACGTTAACTTCCTGCGTAAACGTTACGCTGAACTGCAAAAGAACACCCTGTTCCAAAGCATGGATTACAGCGAAGATCCAAAACAGATCGCCGAATGGGCGCCACTGTTGATGGATGGCCGCGACCCTAACCAATTGGTTGCTGCGACTCACTCAGTGATTGGTACTGATGTGAACTACGGTGAAATCACTCGCCAATTAGTGGCCAACCTGAAAACCAAAGCTAACTTCGATCTGCAACTGCAAACTGAAGTGCGTGATCTGCACCAAAACGCGGATAAGAGTTGGACGATCACCGTGGCTGACTTAGCTAACGATGAAGAAGAGCACACTATCAACGCTAAGTTTGTGTTCATCGGTGCTGGCGGCGCGTCACTGCCATTGCTGCAAGCTTCTGGCATCCCAGAAGGCGATGCTTATGGCGGCTTCCCTGTTGGCGGTCAATTCCTGATCACTGAAAACCCAGAAGTGGTTAAACAGCACGTCAACAAAGCTTACGGTCAAGCTGAAGTAGGTGCACCACCAATGTCAGTGCCACACTTAGATGCTCGTCGTATCGACGGTAAAGAAGTGTTGCTGTTTGGCCCATTTGCAACCTTCTCTACTAAGTTCCTAAAAAACGGTTCAATTTGGGATCTGTTGGGTTCAACCACTACTGATAACATCATTCCGATGATGAATGTAGGTCTGGACAACTTCAACTTGGTTCAGTACCTGATCCAGCAAGTCATGCTGGACGATGATGACCGTTTCGCTGAACTGCAAAAGTATTATCCAAAAGCGAAGAAAGCAGATTGGAAACTGTGGACTGCTGGTCAACGGGTACAGATCATTAAGAACGATCCTGAAAAAGGCGGTCGTCTGCAATTTGGTACCGAAGTGGTTGCCGCTAAAGATTCAACCTTAGCTGCGCTGCTAGGTGCATCACCAGGCGCGTCAACTGCTGCTCCTATCATGCTGGGCGTGATGGAAAAAGTATTTGGCGACAAAGTAGCCGGAGAGTGGAATGCCAAGCTGAAAGAGATCATTCCTTCTTACGGTACCAAGCTGAACGGCAACGTAGCAGCCACTGAGCGTGAACTGACTTACACCAGTGAAACTCTGCACCTGCAGCTGCCACAAGCGCCAAAAACTGCAGCACCAGCGGGTGACGAAGCAGTGACTATGCCAAAGAAAGAAGATGTTGCTAACATCGAACTGTAATCAGCCAAATCTGGTCTGATTCAAACAAGCCCTACTCAATTGAGTGGGGCTTGTTATTTTCTAACAACCCCACATGTAGCACGTCAAAGACCACTGAATTAGTGTTAATTACCATACGTTGTCACCATAAATTCCGCTTAGAAAAATCGCTTGCTATCGAGCGTATGTAAAAAAGTTGCAACAATTATTAATTCTGTAAAAAAATTACTCGACGTTAGTCGTATAGAAGAATGAACACCTGCCTACAAAATAATTACGTAACTATTTGATTTTAAATACACATAGAGCATTTACTCAGTAGTAAAATACTGCCATTGGTCACCTATACCCCCCTCTTTACAAGGCGCTAAAAAACCATAAAATTGACCAACATCACAGTTTTAGTTGCTTAAGTTAACTTAACAGCTCAGCAGACAACGTGTGTTTCAAACATATACCGTCACTTAAGTTAACGGCAGTTTAGCAAGCATGTCTCACCGGATCTTATGCCACATAACCCAAATTATGTAGCCAAGCAGAGGATGCTCCCGCTCACTAACGGACAGCGAGTGCGTACCCCTACTTTTGATACTCAGTGACTAAATGCCGTGCAACAATCACAGAGCGATATCAAAATGAGAAAAGCAAAACGTATAAGGCTCCCTCTGCCTGCAAGTGTTTCATCATTTTTTAATTCTGCCCATCAACAAGCGCCCGAGCAGGTTGATGTGTTGCTGATTGGTGGCGGTATTATGAGTGCCACTATGGGCACCTACCTGCAGGAACTGGCGCCCGACTGGACCATTCTGATGGTGGAACGGTTAGATGATGTAGCCAAAGAGAGTTCTAACGGTTGGAACAACGCTGGCACAGGCCACGCCGCCCTCGCAGAGCTAAACTACACCCCACAAATGCCTGATGGCAGCATCAACATTGATAAAGCGATTAAGGTTAACGAATCCTTTCAAATCAGCCGTCAATTCTGGGCACATCAAGTCGAAAGAAAAGTGCTCGGCAATCCTGAAACCTTCATCCATACCGTTGACCATATGAGCTTTGTTTGGGGTGATGACAACGTCGCATTTCTCAAAGCCCGTCATGAAAAACTGAAAAACCATCCGTTATTCCAGAACATGGAATATACCGAAGACAAAGAACAGCTCAGCCAATGGTCACCACTCTTGATGGAAGGTCGCCCAGCGGATCAAAAAGTGGCGGCAACTCGCTCTGGCATGGGTACCGATGTCGACTACGGCGCAATTAACCGTCAACTGGTGCACAGCTTACAAAAACACCCCAACTTCATGCTGCGGGTGAATAACGAAGTCCGCAAACTGCAGCAAAATGCGGACAAGAGCTGGACGGTGAAAATGTATGACCTCGTCACACACCAACAACGCACCGTGATTGCCAAGCAGGTGTTTATTGGTGCGGGTGGCGCGGCATTGCCATTGCTGCAAGCCTCGGGCATTCCAGAAGCCAATGGCTATGGTGGTTTCCCTGTTGGTGGTCAGTTCCTGATCTGTGACAACCCTGAGGTTGTCAAACTGCATAATGCCAAAGCTTATGGCAAGGCTGAAGTCGGCGCACCGCCGATGTCAGTACCGCACCTTGATACCCGCCATCTCGATGGTAAAGATGTGTTGCTGTTTGGTCCGTTTGCCACCTTCTCGACCAAATTTCTCAAAAACGGCTCGCTGTTTGATTTGATCCGTTCCACCACCACCAAGAACTTTTTGCCGATGACGCGCGTGGGGTTAGATAACCTCAATCTGGTGAAATATTTGATCAGCCAAGTTCGCCAAAACGATAACGACCGCTTTAATGAACTACGCAAATACTACCCAAACGCTAATAAGGCTGATTGGACGCTGTGGACTGCGGGACAACGGGTACAGATCATCAAAAAAGACCAACGTCGTGGTGGTCAATTGCAGTTTGGTACCGAAGTGGTCGCTGCGGCCGATGGCACCCTAGCCGCGCTGTTAGGCGCATCGCCTGGCGCATCAACCGCCGCGCCGATTATCATGGATGTGCTGAGCAAAATGTTCCCTGCGTTAGTACAAGGTGAATGGCGCGACAGCTTAAAAACTATCATTCCATCCTATGGCATGCCGTTGAGTAATGATCTGCAAGCCAGCTGTGATAAATTCAACTACACCAGTGAGATCTTACACCTGCACAAACTGCCTAACGCAGATAGCACCACAGCGCTGCAAAGCAACGTGCCAAGTAACGAACAACAGATCGCCTCATAAACATAAACACGCCTTATCTGACTCCTTGCGCCTTGCGCGAAAGGAGTCAGATCCGCTCACACAATCTCACGCTAGTCACTTTACTGTCATATTGCTTTTCTAACATGCGTCCCAATGCCCAATTGATTGATAGGACTCATTTTGAAACGCACCCTGCTTGCTTATTTACTGCCGCTGCTGGTTACCCCTGTGGTTGCTGCCGATTGGACCGATAGACACGCCAGCGGCGACCTGAGCCAAACAGGTGGCGCGCGCCGTCTACAACAAGATATCACCAACGATTTAAAAGCCTCGCTGAATAACAAACAGGCGAAGAACGTGATTCTCTTGATTGGCGATGGCATGGGCGACTCCGAAATCACCATTGCACGCAACTATGCGCGTGGTGCCGGCGGCTTTTTTGCAGGCATTGATGCCTTGCCGTTGACTGGCCAGTACACCCATTATTCACTCGATAAAGACACACATCTACCCAACTATGTTACCGACTCAGCCGCCTCAGCCACGGCGTGGACTACTGGCACTAAATCCTACAATGGTGCAATTGGCGTAGATGTTTACGGTAATGCTAAGGCGAGCTTATTAGAACTTGCCAAAAAGGCAGGCAAAGCCACGGGTAACGTATCTACCGCAGAAATCCAAGATGCCACGCCGGCGGCCGAATACGCCCATATCTCACAACGTAAATGTTATGGCCCAAGCGCCACCACCTTAAAGTGTCCCGAAGCCTCGCTGAAAAATGGCGGGTTAGGCTCTATCAGCGAGCAGTTGCTCAACGCTCGCCCCGACGTAACCCTAGGTGGTGGTCGTGAAACCTTTGATGAGAAAGCGCTCGCGGGAGATTGGCAAGATAAGACATTGATGGAACAAGCGTACGATCGCGGCTTTCACTTTATCTCTACCGCTGATGAGTTAGCCGAGGTTGAAGTCGCCAACCAAAAAGCACCGCTGCTGGGGCTGTTTGCCCCCGGTAATATGCCAGTACGTTGGCTAGGGCCAAAAGCGAGTTATCACGGCAACTTAGACAAAAATCCGGTGATATGTAAGCCTAACCCTGCCCGCACTAGCGACATTCCCACGTTAGCCCAGATGACCGACAAAGCGATTCAACTGCTACAGCCGAATAAAAATGGCTTTTTCTTGCAGGTGGAAGGCGCATCTATTGATAAGCAAGATCATGCCGCCAATCCATGCGGCCAGATTGGCGAAACCGTTGATTTAGATGAAGCCGTACAAGTGGCGCTGAAGTTTGCTAAAGCGCAAGGCAACACCTTAGTGATTGTTACTGCCGACCATGCCCACTCGTCACAAATCATCTATCCTGATGCCAAAGCGCCTGGGCTAACCCAAGGCTTACTGACCCATGACGGCGCCAAGATGAGTATTAGTTATGGTAACTCTGAAGCAGGCAGTATGGGCCACACTGGCACCCAGTTACGCATTGCGGCTTATGGACCACATGCGGCGAACGTGGTCGGCCTCACTGACCAGACCGATCTGCACTTTACCATTTTGGATGCATTAGGCATCAAGCATTAATGAGGTTTGATACAAAGGAGGCTCTCTTCGCTCTCAATGAGGGCCTTCTTTTTCCTCACACGACTACTGAGAGTCATGCAAGACCAGCTCGCGCCTAATCCCCGCCAAGCGCCCATCACTCTTTCAGTTTTTCGCGATGACGGATCACTGGAAACATCCACATCCACGCGGCAACCACCACTAACGTGCCCACGCCACCAATCACCGTGGCACCAACCGCCCCTAAGGCAGCCGCTAACATACCCGATTCAAACTCACCCAATTGGTTAGAGGTATTGATAAAAATCGAGTTAACCGCTGTCACTCGGCCACGCATCTCATCTGGAGTTTCCAGCTGCACTAGCGCACCACGGATCACCATACTGACCATATCAAACGCCCCAAGCGCAAATAGAGCGATCAGCGATAGATACAGGTTGGTGGATAGCGCAAACACTAAGGTGGCTGCACCAAACCCCGCTACCGCGCCAAACATGATCTTGCCGACTTTCCGTTCCAGCGTATACCGCGCTAACCAGAATGACATCAACAACGCTCCCACCGCGGGCGCGGCACGCAATAGACCTAAGCCCCACGGCCCCGTGTGCAGAATATCTTTGGCAAAGATAGGCAATAGCGCGGTGGCGCCACCAAGCAGCACCGCAAACAAGTCGAGTGAAATCACCCCGAGGATCACTGGCCGCGCGCGAATAAACCGCACGCCCGCAAATAAATTCTCAATATTCATTGGCTGCTTTTTATGGATTTGATGGCGATAATGCAGACCGCTCAAAGCAATGATAGACATCAGATACAGTGCCGCCGCCAAACCATAGGCCACCACCGGCCCACCGATATACAGCAAACCACCCAGCGCTGGGCCAGCAATGCTTGCCATCTGAATCCCCGAAGAGTCCACCGCCAACGCGCGCGGTAACACTTCATCTGGCACCAATGCGGGTAACATCGACTTTAACGCTGGAAATTCAAACGCCTTAAACACCCCGATGATAAACACCAGCAGCAAAATCCAGTATTCACTCAACAAACCAAACCAACTGCCGCCCACCAGCAATAGCAGCGCAACCCATTGGCAGGTTTGCGTCACCATCACGATATTACGTCGATGTACCTGGTCGGCCACATGGCCCGCAGGTAAGGCTAACAATACCGAGGGAATAAATTGCGCTAAGCCGATTAAGCCTAAACTGAGGGGATCGCCCGACAAATCGTAGACCTGCCAACCCACGGCCACCGACAACACCTGAAAACCAAACGCCGAGCTCAAGCGGGTGATCCAATAGCGCCAAAATGCGGGATAAGCTTTGAGTGACGCCGATGCTGCCGCCACCTCAGAAATTGCACTCATAGATTAAATGAATATTAAAAACGAGGAGAAGGCTGATGCTAACACGAGCAGACATACTGCTCTAGTCACATTTCATACAGTGCTAATTTAATATTAATTAGCCGCCTTCCCTGCCGGAGGCTAATGATGTTGCAGCAGAAATTCACGAAATTGCGCTGCGGGCATCGGCCGCGCAAGATAGTACCCTTGTACCTCATCGCACTGATATTGTGCCAATACGGCTAATGCTTCAGCGGTTTCTACCCCTTCGGCTATGGTCTTCAAACCCAGCCCTTTAGCCATTTGAATAATGGCGCGCACAATTGCCGCGTCATCTTCATTGTTGATAATGTCACGCACAAATGACTGGTCGATTTTCAGTTTGTCCACGTCAAAACTCTTCAAATACTGCAAGCTGGAATAGCCCGTACCAAAGTCATCAATGGTGAAGTAAAAACCTTGCTGCTTCAGCCGTTTTACCGTAGTCAACACACTATCGGTGTCGTGGAGCATAATTGACTCAGTCAGTTCCAGTTCCAGCATCTGCGGTTGAATGGCCGCTTGCTGCACCGCCTTAATAACCGCTTGCTCGATGTTGCCACGGGCAAATTGCAACGCCGATAGATTTACCGCCACCACCGGCGCCAACATGCCTAAATCTCGCCAGCGTGCCACTTCGTAGCAAGCCTCTTGCAATACCCAATCACCTATCGAAACAATTAAGCCAGACTCCTCCGCCACGGGAATAAAACTGGCGGGCGAAATCATCCCCGCTTCGGGATGACACCAGCGAATCAACGCTTCCGCGCCAATGACTCGTCCGGTGCTTATCTCAATCTGCGGCTGGTAATATAGCTGAAACTCTTGCTGCTCTAGCGCCTTACGCAATCCAGTGGCAAGATTGAGTTGCTCTAACGCCTCATAGTTCATCTCCTCATTAAAGAAGCGATAAGTGTCACGGCCTTCCGATTTAGCGCGGTACATCGCCATATCCACTTTTTTCAACAAAGTATCAAAGTCACTGCCATCATCAGGGCATAACGCAATGCCGATAGACACAGACAAGCGCAACTCGGTCTCGGCGATAACGTAGGGCGCAGCGAGTTGCGCCATCAATTGATTGACCACCCGTACACACACATCAGGATGGTTAATACTCGGCAGCAGTAAGATAAATTCATCACCACCTTGGCGACTGACCGTATCAACGTGGCTGGCTACTGCTTTGATTCGTTCGGCAGCTTGCACCAGCAACTCATTGCCTACGCCGTAGCCTAAGGAATCATTGATAGTTTTAAATCGGTCAATATCGATTAGTAGCAAAGCCACTTTGTGATGTTCATGCTCAGCCAACGAGATGGCTTGCAGTAAACGGTCTTTCAGCAGTTGGTAGTTGGGCAGTTTGGTCAGAGAATCATGCAAGGTGAGAAACAGCGCTTTTTCTTCCGCCAACTTAAGATCATGCACATCACTAAACATCCAAATGCTGCCGTCTTCTGGGCGCTGTGGGTTGTTGGCTTTTCCCGTCAGTTCACATAGAAATTCACTGCCATCAGCACGGGTTAACATCACCTGCGCGCTGTAGCGTTGACCATCTTTCATCGCGCGGTAGGCATTGCGCCCTAATGCACGAAAGGTATCGTCTTGTTGATAAATTATTCGGGTACTTTGCCCGTTTAGCGCATTGGGTTCGTAACCTAACATCTGCTCAAATTTACGGTTACAGGACTCAAAAATTCGGTCGCGAACACTGGCAATACCCACTAAGGCGGTATCCAATAACGCCGCTTTCTCTGACAGCAGTTTATTCATTAATGCTTCATTGCGCTTACGCTCGGTAATATCGCGCCCCACCAGCACGCCATAGCTGTGACGATCAACCCGCGCAATATTAAAGCTCAACTCCAGCCAAGCATCGGGATGCAATTTACCGCCTTGGGAGATTAAAAAATGATGCGGTGTCTTCGGCATATTGCGCCCAACCACCATGTCCCGATGTAATACGGCAAAAATATGCTGACAATCATTACAAAACTCAAGCTTGCTGAAATGCTGCCCGACTAACTGCTCCACCGAGCAATTTAACCATTGCGCCAACGCTAAATTGGCATCGGTGATCACACCCGCGGGCATATCAATTAACACCACAAAGTCTGAGGTGTGATTCAGTAATGTATGGAAGCGTTGTAAACGTTCCATGTTTTGCCGTAACTGCGGATAGTAGCTCTTGCGAGCTGACCGCTCCCCTAACCCAATGATACTGACTTTACGTTGCTCCCACTTTGCGATTTCATCGTCAGAGGGCTTCGCCATAGATCACCTTTAGATCATCAATATTGGCATGTCGCGGATTCGTCACTAAACAGGCATCATTCACAGCGTGGTGCGCAAGGTCAGCAAGATCACCATATTTGACCCCACAGCTACTCATCTTGTCGCTAAGCCCGAGCACTCTGCGCTTATCTGCCAGTGCAGAGGTAATGAGCGTGGCGCGTTGTTGCTCATTTAGGCCACGGATATTTAAGCCCATCACCGTGCCAATGCGCTGATAACGATCAGGTTCAGCTCGAATATTAAAACGGATCACATGGTCAAGCAGCAGCGCGTTACATTCACCATGGGGCAGATCTAAATAACCGCCCAGAGAATGCGCCATCGCATGCACCGCACCTAGGCTGGCATTGGAAAATGCCAGTCCCGCTTGTAAGCTGCCCAGCAACATGTTTTCGCGCGCCGCTAACTCGGTTGGCCGCGTCACAGCCGCTTCGAGGTTATTCCATAACAGTTCGATGGCGGCGAGCGCATGCACATCCACAATCGGAGAATTAGCGGTAGACACAAACGCCTCAATGGCGTGGGTCAACGCGTCCATGCCAGTACAGGCGGTAAGATGACGATCCAACGTCAAGGTGGTTTCAGGATCGATCAACGCCACATCTGGCACCACAGTTTTACTGATAATGGCCATCTTGTAGCGTTCAGGTGAGTTAACAATAATACTGAACTGCGATATATCGGCCGAGGTGCCCGCAGTAGTAGGAATACAGATCAGCGGTGGTCCAGGAATATCCACATTGTCTACCCCTTCAAAGGCGTGTACCTCGCAGCCATTGGCGTAAACAATACCGATAGCTTTGGCGCAATCGATCACGCTACCGCCGCCGAGCGCGACAATCACATCACACAACTGGTCTTGATAAAACTTAGCGCCAGCCATCACCTCATAATCTTTTGGATTCGGCGTCAGTTGGCTAAACACCACCGACTCGATGCCCTGCTCTGCTAAGTCCTGCTCCACCTCTTTTAGCCATCCTGCTGCAATTACCCCTGCGTCCGTGACGATAAGTACCCGTCGAGCCAGCATATTGCGGGCGTAAACGCCCACTCGATGCCTAGCTCCGGCACCAAAAATAAATTCTGGTGCGACAAACTTACGCATCTCATACAGCGGCATAGCACAACCTCTATTATTGAGTTCAACCTTTATGAAGTGTAGACCAGCCGCAATATTCTACGAGCTAACCTCTTTAGGTAGTTCAAACAACCGCGTGATGAGATGAATGCCGTGGTATTTAGCCATAAAAAAGCGACCTCTCGGTCGCTCTTTCTGAATCGCTTGTAGATTAGCAGTTGGTTTCTTCAGCACCCGCTTTCTCTTTCAGCGCTTCGCATTTATCTTCAACAGCATTACCTGCATCGGTCATGGTGCTATCAATTTTTTCACCGATATCCTCTGCTGAAGTATTGTCCTCACCACCAATCAGAGTGGCACTCAGCAGGATGACGACGACGGCAGCAATAATTAATAGAATAATGTTTCTCATGTTCGACTCCTTGTGACTGTCATGATTTCAGTTGCAGACTCACTCACTACATTAAAGTTTTGGCGGACGGCCTCGTAAGACGCCTGCGATCAGCGAGATCAGCAATAACACAATAAAAATAAAGAAAATGATCTTCGCGATACCGGCTGCAGCACCAGCGATACCACCAAAGCCCAGCAGACCTGCAACTAGGGCGATGACCAGAAAAACTAATGTCCAACCCAACATAGCAACCTCCTTGCTTCCTTTTATCATTGCGGTGATTTATCTAATGCTAGGGTGATGCCAACTTTTAACATTTAAATTAATTTTATGATTTTAAATAAAAAATTTTTATTTCGAAGGAATTGTCGTTATGCTGCTTAACCATAGATGCGGCAATTTTTACAGATCAATCAGTAAGAGTTGCAGTGAGGGAGTTAAGCGACAAACCGCGTTAACGACTAAGATGTAAGCTATTAGAAGTTGGCATAAATTGCCATAGGACATCTTTTTTGAGCCTGACTAATCGACAAAAAACACTACTTTGGTTGCTCTCTGTGCTGTATGTCATGGCAGCATTTATCACTATTGAGTTTGTCACGCAGACCTATGCAGAGCGCCAAATAGCAGCGGAAAAATCCACCGTTTATGATCGCCTATCACTGGTACGTTCTAGGTTAGAGTCCGCCATTTTTATGGATACCTATCTAGCCGACAGCCTAGCCACCGTAGTAACTATTGACCCCAATTTCGCCATGAACAATTGGGAAGCGATTGGAAGCAAACTGCTAAATAAAGCGATGTTTGTGCGTAACGTAGGGATTGCGCCCAACAACGTGATTTCTCACACCTATCCGCTCAAAGGTAATGAAAAAGCCATTGGCTTTGACTTTCGCACCAATCCCGACCAATTCCGCACCGTCGAGTTAGCGCGTAAACTCCAAACCGTTTACATTGCTGGCCCATTGGAGTTGGTTCAAGGCGGCCAAGCCATTATTGCGCGCTATCCAATCTTTGCCGATTACCCGCTGAATAAACAGTATTGGGGTTGTGTCAGTGTGGTGATGGATTTTCCAAAACTGCTTAAAGCCACCGGCGTACTAGATATTGATGGTGCTCGTATTGCCATCATTAAACATGACGCGGCTAATCCTACCGGCGATATTATCTATGGCGATGAAGCAACGCATCAAAACGCTAATGTTTCTATGACAGTCAAATTGCCAAATGGTGAATGGCTGATAAATGCCATCTACGAGATAGATAAAGCCGAACATGTGCTTATGACACACGCCACTATTCGCATCATGGGTGGTGTGGCTGCAGTGTTAACCTATATTGTGTTAATGCTGCTATATCGCCACTATCGCTACGTCCATACTGCCTCGATGCAAGATGAACTCACCCAATTACCGAACCGCCGCATGGTCATGCAGCTATTGGAGCGGCTCGTTCATGACGTCACCATCAATAAACGTACTTTTGCGATATTAAACATTGATTTAAATGGCTTTAAAAAAGTGAATGATGAGTTGGGACATCATGTAGGTGATGAACTGCTAAAACACATCGCCCAGCAATTACGCCTTCAGGTTCGCGCCGACGACACCGTAGCGCGTATGGGGGGCGATGAGTTCATTGTCGTGTTGCACAACGTACGCCCGACAACCGATATTGCCGCACTTGTCGACAAGCTAAAACGTAAGGTGGAAGAGCAACCGCTGCACTGGAATGGGCATCGAATCGAGCCCTCGCTGAGTATTGGTTTTGCGCTATACCATGACGCCGATGTCTCTATCAAAGACCTGCTGAAACATGCCGATACCGACATGTATTCAGCCAAGAAACGTCATAAAGCCGCACAAACTACTAATAGCAGTAATGCCTCGTTACTCTAGTGGGTGTGGCCACGGCAAAATACGTTCTGCTTGCCAATAGCCTAAGCGCACTGTTTCCCCAGTGAGTGGCACAAAGCGAATGCCGGTTTTGATGAATTGGTAGGTGATGACGTTATTTATCTCAAGCACTTGCAGGCGATAACCACACATAACTGGCCCCCCATATCCGGCATAAACACTGGGAAAATCTATATCAACGCTACCAAAATGGACGTCATTTGCTAACGCAAGCTCCAGCTGTTCACTGGTATCGGACACGGGAAAGCTATCAATATTGGCCGTCAGTTGAAATGATTCAGCCACTGACGCTGTAGGCGCTACGCTGGTAACCGAGCTACAGGCCACTAAAGCACTCGCCAGTACTGTAAACATAGCCGCTCGAATAGCCACTCGTTTGCTTGGCGTAAACCACATTATCCTTACTATTAATGCCTCGCCTTATGCAGTTTATCGCTCAATTTAACTCTCGGGCAATAAAGCAAAAGGTCGAGTAAGTATGATACTCACTCGACCTTGTCTTAGTTAACCACACCGTCTCAACAAACGCGTTCAACACGCTAACACTGACGCCAGTACCTTACTCCGCAATGGGCAGTACGATATTTGATGGCGCTTTGGCATCGTGATGCACCTTGATGGTCGCCTTCTTGTAATCCTGTGGTTTCGCCCAGAAGATATTATCCACATAGGTTTGCGGGTTACGGTCGTACAATGGGAACAAGCTTGATTGTACCTGCACCATAATCTTATGCCCCGGCAAGAACACATGATCTACATTCGGCAGTTCAAACTGGTAATGCTCCACTTTATCTGGCGTTAACGCCGCGGGCTTATCAAAACCATGTACATAGCGGCCACGGAAGATCTCAATCCCTACCGGCAGCTCAAAGCCGGTCATCTCTTGTCCAACATAACCTTGTGAGTGGCCCTCAGAGGTCGTGTTTGGATACACATCCACCAGCTTCACCACCCAGTCACCATCGCTGCCCGAGGTCGATGCAAACAGGTTCACCAATGGCGCGCCCATAATATGCACCGGTTTATCAAGCACATCGGTGCTGTACACCAACACATCTGGGCGGCTTGAGACAAAGCGCTGATCATGCACTAACCAAGGTTTCCATTGACTGGAATCGTCCATACTGATTGGCCGTGGAATAAACGGTACTGGTTTGGCTGGGTCGGAGACATAATCATCGAACGCTTGCTTAGCTTTAGGGGCATCGAACGACAGGCCAAAGTTATCGCTCAGGTAGATTTTCTTGCCCTCGCCCATTGGCCATTGGCTGGATTCATTCCATTGATTCACCCCTGTAGCATAGGTCAGCACGGGTGGTGTTTTGGGATCCGGCGCCCCTTTCAGATAGTGATCGAAAAACGGCTTCATGTATTTCACGCGGAACTCTTTCGCAGTGTCACCGGTAAAGGTGAGCGCCCCGAGTTTATAACCGTAGTGATTCACGCCAGAGTGACGCCATGGGCCAATCACCAACGAGACTTTGTCGTTGTTTTTATCTTTCGGCTCAATCGCTTTATATACCGCTGGTGCGCCGTAAGAATCCTCTTGGTCCCATTGCCCAACAATCAACATGGTCGGTACTTTCAGCGGCTCTTTGGCGAGGATTTTGTCGACTGCCTGCAATGACCAAAACTCAGTGTACGCCGGGTTTTCAGTCAATTTTCGAATAAACGGATAGTTTTCATAACCCCATTTTTTGATGAAATCACCAGTGGAACCCGCGGCTAAAAAGCGGCTGTAATCATCCATTGGCTCTTTAGCAATGCCCCACCCCGTACCATTAGCAGTACTTTGGCTGATGGTATAACCGAGGTTCACGTTACGAAACGCGCCATTATGGAACCAATCATCGCCCATCCAGCCATCAACCATCGGGCTTTGTGGCGCGGCGGCTTTTAACGCTGGATGCGGATTAATCTCCGCCATCAAGCTGGTAAAACCAAGGTAGGATGAGCCGACAATGCCGACCTTACCATTGGTTTCGGCCACATTTTTTACTAACCAATCAATGGTGTCATAGGCATCGGTAGACTCATCAATGCCCGTGTTATTCAGCGGGCCAACCATCGGACGGTTAGTGACGTAATCCCCTTCGGAGTTGTGCAGGCCGCGAATATCTTGGTACACGCGAATGTAGTTGTCTTGCACATATTCAATGTCCATCGCATCCACCAACTCTTCAATATGTTGGCTGGAGGTGCGAGCGGTGCTGCCTTTGGCATCGTACGGCGTGCGACTCAACAAAATCGGCGCATTTTTAGTGCCCTTTTTCATCAAGATCACCGTGTAGAGTTTGGTGCCATCACGCATCGGCACCATTGCTACCCGCTTGATGTAATCCGCTTCGGGGCGAATATTGTTATAACTTGCCACGCCATCTGGCGTCATTGGAGTAACTTTATCTGCCGCGGCATATGCTGCAGGCAACAGGCTGCTGGCCGCTAATGCGAGCATCAGAGGGGAGAGTTTCATGACCGGCCTCAATTCAATTGGGTTAGTTAGTTTTTATTGGTAGTTATTGTTGATTCATCGTTTTACAACGCACCTGCTAACTTACCCGCTTCATCCGCTAGCAGCAAAAGCCAAAATGTTACATCGCGTGACATTCGGCTAACGGCCATAAAAAAGGAGCGCCTAATGCACTCCTCTAAAATCGCTTAAACGCGTATTGCGGTTATCAGGAATTAACGCCCCATCACCCACGCGCGGAACGATTTGCCTTTGAGCTTACCGTTGCTGAGTTTCTTGGCGGCCAGCTTGGCGATTTCACAGCGTACGGCCACGTAAGCCCAGATATCGTTGACTTGAATTTTGCCCACATCGCTGCCGTGAATATCGGTGCCTGCGGTCAGCGCCCCCAAAATATCGCCCGGACGCAGTTTGTGCTTTTTACCGCCTTCGATACGAATACAGCTCATGTTCGCCAATAACGGCGCGGTGTTGACGACCGCTGGCAGTTCATCAAATTGCAATGTGCCGTAACGGTCTTCCAACAAGGCTAAACGCATATCATCATTTGGTGCCACCAAACTCAAGGCCATGCCTTTTGCGCCAGCACGGCCAGTACGGCCAATGCGGTGTACGTGTGCTTCTTGCTCAAATGCCAGTTGATAGTTGATGACTAAGTCGAGCGCATCAATATCTAAGCCACGCGCCGCCACATCAGTCGCCACCAGCACGACTGCACTTTTGAGCGCAAATGCCACCAGTGCGCGGTCACGGTCACGCTGTTCCAGATCGCCATGCAACGCCACAACATCAAAGCCTTGGTCAGCTAAGAAATCGGCCACATCTTGGGTTTCTTGCTTGGTGTTACAAAACACCACTGCGCTTTCGGGACGATGTTTTAACAGCAGTTGATACACACCTTGGCGACGACCTTCCATATTGCTGATGCGATAAAAGGTTTGCTGAATATTGGCATTGGCCGCATTGTCGGCCACTTTTACTTCTACTGGCTGCTGCAACGTCTTTTTCGCCAACGCTAAAATCGCATCAGGGAACGTGGCGCTAAACAGTAAGTTTTGCCGTTGCCGCGGCAGAAAGGTGCGAATTTGATCCAGTGCTTCGGTAAAACCCATCTCTAACATGCGGTCAGCTTCATCAAGCACAAACTGCTGCACATCATCCAAAAACAAGCGGCGCTGTTCTAAGTGCTCTAATACTCGGCCAGGCGTACCAACAATGATGTGCGCGCCATGTTCCAATGAGCCAATTTGTGGGCCGTTCGGCGTACCGCCGCATAAGGTTAAAATCTTGATGTTGTGAATGCCACGAGCAAATTTACGCAGTTCGCTAGCTACTTGGTCGGCCAACTCGCGCGTTGGGCACAACACCAAAGATTGCACGCGGAATTTTTTCACTTCCAACTGCTGCAAAATGCCCAAACCAAAAGCACAAGTTTTACCAGAGCCGGTTTTGGCTTGTGCCAGCACATCGCGGCCCTCAAGAATGGCCGGTAAGCTTTGCGCTTGAATAGGCGTCATATGCGCGAAGCCTAAATCCGCCATGGTCGCAATAAGGGATTTTTTTAGCGGCAGTGCGCTAAAGTCAGTTGCAGTTGATGAAGTCAAAATAGATCCTGATGTGCTGAAACAGAAAGGAAAGCGTGAAAAACCGCGCTATTGTAGCAGTTATTCAACTTTGTGCATGGAATTGTGGCGTCTTACAAATCCATGCAGTTGGCGTAGTAAGTGACCGTGCCGGGCCAATCACTAAAGATAGCGCTAACGCCCACCTGTTTCGCTAATACATCCAATACCTTAAGCATATCGCCATCGTTATCAATGGCGTTGCTTATTGATTGATAGTACCAACCGCCGCCGTTGGCGAGTGGACCAGAGCGTTCAAAACTCCAAGCCACTATCTTTAATCCGGCCTTTTTGGCTTCGATGGCGTAACGCGATGGTACGATCTCGCCGTTGGCATCGAGCGTCAGCAACATCCACATGGCTGGCGCAATGGTGGTAACTCCCTGCTGCTTTAACTCTGCCATACTCCAACGCCAACTGCTCGGCTGCATCGGGTCAAAATTATCGCTATTACTGCCCTCATCAAGGAACAGCGCCTGTTGGCCAAACGCTGGCTCATGTTCAATCCAGTACTGCACATCAGCGAGAGAAAATGACTGTGGCAACACCTCTGCGGCACTAATGCCCGCAGCACGGTAACTATCTATCAGTTTCTGCGCGTACTGCTGCTGGCTCATGTCGTTAAAAGGCATCGGCACCATCGGTGCCTTTAACTCTGGGGTTTGTTTGACGCCGAGTTGTTTAAACAGTGCGATGGATTCGTCCAAACTCATCAAGGTGCCGGTTTGCTGATACAACTCAGTGCGCCATGCCGGTGTGCCCGCGAGATATGCCGCTGGCGTTGTGGCGTGTGGATTAGCACCCTCCATTTTGCCCTTGAGCTGCTTAAACTGCCCCAGCGAGATATCGGAGGTACAGCATTGCACCGCGGCGGGTTTGCCGCTGCCGAGATCGGCTGGCGAAAATGGCTGGCGACACTGTTTGGCGATGTCATCATGCAGCAGAATATCGGTGGTTTCCGCTAAATCACACTGACTGTGGCGGCAGACGAGTTGCTTGTCTTGGGTGAAGGTAACATCACACTCCAAAGTGCCTGCCCCCATGCGCGCGCCCGCTAGATAGCCTTCTTTGGTATGTTCGGGAAATTGCAGCGGTGCGCCGCGATGAGAAATCACAAACTCACTACGATAGAACGGCCCGGCGGCACATTGTTGGAGTTTGTCTTTGAGCGCGCCGTCATCCATATCATCAACCAGATAAAATGGCCTAACCCCCACTTGGGCTAACGCCTGTTGCTGGCTGGCTGTCACGGGCATGTCCGCAGACGTGGTAGCGCAGCCCGCCATGCCGATAAAACTTAGTACCGCTAACCATCCTGCTAACTGCTGCATAGACAACTCGTTAATTAGTGAATCCTTTCAAACCCCCAGCTTAACGGCATTTGATGACAATTTCGACAGTGTTGGCCGACTAACGTGTGAAGCTTAGCGAGACTTGAGTTGTTGCGCTTTGATATAAGGCGAGACAGCGCCATCCCAACCACAGTGGACGCAGCGTCCCGCCTGCATTTGATGATTGCAGTTATCATAGCCATAGAGTTGATGGGCACACTCTGGACACAGGCCGGTCATCGGTGACGCGCTCATGATAAAGTTGCTGCCGCATTCGGCGCAGCGCTTGATTGAGGGGTTATCTGTCATGGTCATGGTCATGCTCGTAGCTGATGAAAATGTTGTTCAACGTCGTCACTCTTGGCTTAGCGCCACGGTAACCACGTTTTCGGCGCATGGCCGGTGAACGCGACTTTTACCACCAGCGCCACAAAATAAGCCCCTAAACAGCAGGAAACAGATAGCTCTCGGTAGTCATTCCAGTCGCTGCCCAACAAAAAGCGCACGCCCTGCTGGGCCGTCTCAAAACCTACGGCAACAGCGGCGATCAAAAAATAGAACAACAATACCCAAGCAAGAACGCGGATGACGCGAGAAACGGGTTCGCCATGCCAAGGAGCTTCCATAGTTTCCGCCTTAATTATCTTTAAAATCTGGTTGGCACAATTCTGTTAACTGGCGAATTTGCCGCAGGGGTTGCGCCAATGCTTGCTGGGTGTTGGCGCCTGTAGGATTAAACCAGATAGCTCGCGCACCAAATGCCAAAGCAGGGGCAATGTCGTGCTGGTAGCTATCCCCCACCATCAGCAGTGCACTGGCAGGTACGTCCAGCGTCGCCGCTATTTGCTGAAAAAATGCCGCAGAACCTTTGCCAATACCGAGGTTGGCTTTGCAGAAGTAACCCGCAATAAAAGGCGCTAAGCCAACGCGCATAAACGCCGCGTGAATATCCGCCTCCGCTGAATCGGCCGCATTAGTTGCGATGTAGATAGCATGTTGGGTTGCTAATTGTGCCAAGGTTGCTTGAGCCCCCTCAATGGCGCGCACTTCTGGCCAGTCACACATTTTGCCTGACTGTTCAGGGAAATCGACCATCAGCGTATTGCCCCAATCAAACAAATAGATAGTGGCCAATGTTCAGCTCCCCATAAGACGTTATCAGTCGAAGTTTCCGCCGCCCTGCTATCTTAAACGTTACTACTCGGTTGCTGCTGGCGCTTTTTCTTGGTGGTGTTCCCGATAAATAGTAGCAATCCACCTAGGCAAGCCAGCAATGTAGACACCACACTGCCAGCCACATAATCACTCATCAACTCCAGAGCATACGCGTTTTCCATCATCATCACCTCAGGTGATGACCTCATTGAAGCCACAGACACCACCACCATGAGCGTCATGCCTACGCCTGAGAGCAGAGTTATCCCCGTGCTAGTTTGCCAATTGGCCTTTCTAAACAGCGCCAGCCCCAATAGATGAAAAATAACCAACGGAATACAACACAGCGATAGCAAGATCCATTTAACGTTCCCCACCTCTGGCATAGAGATAAACGCAAATAAGCCCAACATGTATACCAAAAAGCCCGCGGCGATGAAAAACAACACGCCAAAAACATTACGCATGAGTCATAGGCTCCTCTGGTTGCTTGGCAAAATACGCATTGGCGTTGGGACGAAATAACAAGAAGGTAATAAGCAGAAAAATAATCAGTCCGGGAATGAGTACCGCTTTAGACGACAGATTGAACATTGACAGTGCAAAAGAAAATAGATGCCAACCTATGTATAGCCAGCGACCGACATTGTTACCTTTGAGCAGCAAAAATCCATTAATCACGAGGACAAACAACGCCGTGGCAGAAAATAGATATTGAAAAGCGACAGGTAATGCATTCGATTGCATCATTTGCTGCGCGATCGGGTTATTTAGTGTCAGCATGCCTGTCATTAAAGACAACAAACTGACTACGACAAGATACCAACCAATAATGGTTACCGATGTTGGACGTTCTTTCACACATACTCCTTGTGAATAAGAGGTTGTACATAACCAGTTGAATAAAAGCAGATTATTGTAACCCACCAATACAAGACTATGACCTTAAAGCGCTATTTTTCTAAAGCAAAACCAATATGAAGTCAGCGACATTATCTATCGGCATCGTAATAGAAGGGTAACTGCGGCGCATCAAAATCGCCGTCGTTATATTTGTCATTGATATGCGCTGGCAACATCGGCCGCATTTTATGGTGAATGGCGGTGTGCAACAACTTATAAGCACGTGGATCATTGACCGAGCCGAGAAAGCGTTCGATATCCGCTAGCGTTTGATAATGTTGCGGTTGGTGAAAGAAACGCTGAAATTCTTCCAAGGTGGCATAAACATACATCAAGTCTTTAAGGTTCACCGTTACCTGTTCGGTGGCATCGATGCTGTCCAGCCCATAGGTGGCGAGCTGTGCTAACTTGTCAGTAAATCGCTGACTCATACCTTGTTGATATCCTTATCGTAAATCTTTCACTAAGCAATAGGTGGTGTGCCCCTGCGGGTGATTTGCCAGCTCACCATAAACGCGGTAGCCCTGCTTCTCGTAAAACGGCTTCGCCTGAAAATCTAACGTTTCTACGCGAACAGCAGTAAAACCGTTGGCTAACGCGAATGCTTCGGCGGCAGTAATGAGCCGCGTGCCCACACCTTGGCCACGCACTGTATCAGATAACCACAACAACTCAATAATGCAGTAATTCCAAAAAGCATTGGCGCGGATGCCGCCACATACCTGTCCCTGTTCGTCGCGGGCCAACACTGCAAAATGGGTATCCGCTTCTAGTGCAACCTCTGCGGGTAAAAAGCCTTGGTTATATGCCTGAATACCAAGACTCAATAGTGCCAGATCGTCGCGTGCGGGCGTGGTAGTGACTTCAATATCCATATTGCTTAATCCTCTATTGATTTCAGACGCTTAACGTTAGCTACGAAAATTCCCCCAGCAATGCGTCACGTTCCATCAGCTTGGCGTATTCGCCAATAAACTCACAAAAGTTACGCGCCGCTGGTGACAAATAACGGTTATCCATCCACGACAGCAGAATGCTGCGCTGCATAGCGTCGTGGGCGATCGGCAGTTTAACAAGATGTTCGCGCGTGGCACCTTGCCACCAGCTTTCTGACATCAAGGCTACGCCCACGCCATCGCGCACGAGGTGAGCAATCACGCTACTATCAAAGCTTTCAAACACCACATTGGGACGAAATCCCGCCTGCTGACACACGCGATCCGTGATCTCGCGGATACCATCCTCTTGCGGATAGCTGATAAATTTTTCATGGGCGATGTCATCTAGGGTCACCGATGTTTGCTCCGCCAACGGATGATCACTCGCCACTGCTAAGCAGATTTTCTCGCTCATTAAGGTTTGGACTGCCACGCTATTGGCCTCACCGGGATATTCCAGCGGCAGCGAAGTGATACACAAATCCACCACACCATCACGCAGTTGATTAGCGATTTCATAACGCCCAGCCACCTGAAATAGGCGGAATTTAATCTCAGGGTGCTGCGACAGATAAGTGGCAAACAGGTTGGGTAAAATCTGCGAGGTGGTCACCCCCACGGTGACATGACCAGTATCATCCCCAGCCAAGTCGGCAAGTTCCTGTTTGGCTTGTTCCAGCTCGTTAAAAATCGCTTTAACCCGCTTCAGTAACACTTCTCCGCAGGGATTGAGTTCTAAACGTCGCCCACGACGATCGAACAACGGCACACCAAATTGCCGCTCCAGATTGGCAATGATTTTACTTAGGGCGGGCTGCGCCACATTAAGCTGCTCAGCGGCGCGGGTCATATTGCCCAGTTCGGCCACCAGTTGAAAGGCTTGCAGATGGGAGAAATTCATATATATCTTTTTTTATATTAAGTTATCAGAAAATATATATTTTTAATTATCTAAAATCAATGATATACCTATGCCTCACAGTTGATTTAACTCTTTTGTGCAAGTTGCGCTCAATTTCCCGCTCACTCTCCACGCTAGCATCCGCTAGCGCGAGGCTCGATATTCGTCCGGCATCTTGCCGTTATCGAAGGAATAGACATCATGTTGGGTTCTAAAATACTCGTGGGCTATGACGGTGCCGAACTGTCTAATCGCGCCCTGCAAACCGCCTTAACGCAGTTACGTGATCATCCACAAATCACCGTTGATGTGCTGTACGTGGAAGAAGTCGCCAAGTTAAGCAATGGCGTTGAAGTGCTGGATGACAACGTACAACAACATAACGATAGTTTATTTACGCAGCTACAGCATAAAGTACAAGACAGCTCTGCGCGGGTACATCTGCACCGTTTAAGTGGTCAAAATACCTCATACGTACTGCTGCGTTTTGCCGAAGAACATAACAACGATTTGATCATTGTCGGCAGTCGCGGTCTTACCGGCATTCGCGAGTTTCTCGGCAGTGTCAGTCATGCGGTGGTGCAGCATTCGCTGGTGCCAGTGCTGATCGTCAAATAGTCCCCATTTCGTGCTTCAGTTTTAACGGAAATCTTATGAGTGCAGTAAAAAATGTCCTATGGACCAAAGATTACATCATCAATAGCGTTATCTGCTTTCTTATCAACTTTGCTTATTACCTCACCATGGTGGTCGTAACCGATTACGCCATGAAAAGCATGCATGTATCACTTGGGGTAGCGGGGTTATCCTGCGGCATTATCATTCTAGGTGTGTTGGCGGCGCGGCTGTTTGTCGGTCGTTCTATCGAACGCATCGGCACCAAGTTTTGTCTCTACATCGGCTTAGCCGTGTTCCTCGTTGGCGCGCTGGCTAACCTGTGGGTGGCCGATATTTACAGTCTGTGTCTCGTACGCTTTATTCAAGGTATCGGGTTTGGCGCGGCGTCCACCGCAACCGCGACCATCATGGCGGAAATCGTTCCCGAAGAACGCCGTGGCGAAGGTACTAGCTACTTCTCACTGTTTGTTACGCTGGCGACAGCTATTGGCCCTTTTGCCGGATTATTTGCCTATAGCAATGGTGACTTAACCGTTAACTTAGTCGCCTCCTGCATTTTACTGCTGATTGGCGTGGGCTTGGCGTGCATTCTGGTGGCGCCAAAATCTGTGGTCCTGCCTAAATCTGCCCACAAAGAAACGGGATTTTCGCTGGATGCTTTCTTCACCGTCAAAGCGCTGCCGCTATCGCTGATCACCTTTTTTGTGTCTATTGGCTTTGCCTCGTTACTGGGATTTATCTCGCCGTACACGTCAGAGCAAGGGTTAACAACGGGCGGCAAGTTTTTCTTCATCATGTACGCCATTTTCACTTTTATCAGCCGACCAATGACTGGCAAACTGTTTGACCGCAAAGGCGCCAACATTGTGATGATGCCCGCTTTCGTCTTATTTGCTATCGGGTTAGCGGTATTGGGAATGGCTCAGAGTAATTTTGCCATATTGGCGGCAGGCGCTTTGATTGGCTTGGGCTTTGGCACCTTTATGTCGTGTTCACAAGCGATTGTGATCAAACTTGCGCCCGCCGGACAGATGGGTAAAGCCAACTCAACCTTCTTTATCTTTATGGATTTAGGTGTCGGCCTTGGCCCATTGATTTTGGGGACTATCGTGCCATCACTGCAATTCTCTGGCATGTACGAACTATTAGCCTTGGTGATGCTGCTATGTCTGGTGGCTTACTACATTTTGCATGGTCGTAAAGAAGCACAACATCAACGCGAGCAACAACTACAACTTAGCCAGCATATGAGTCATTAAGCAGCTAACTAGATTCGCGCTTCAAACGTTTTCGTTCTCCATTGAGCCTTCGCCAACCTCTGCTGGTGAGGGTTCTTTTTTAATCTTGATGCAGCGTCTTAAACATTACGTAGCAATCCAGTAATCCCAAATCACTATGCCGATAGGCTTTAGGCAAAGTACCGACTATCGCAAAACCGAGTTTCTGCCACAACGTAACCGCAACCTCGTTGGTAGACACCACGCAATTAAACTGCATGGCGCTAAAACCTGCGGCTAACGCTTGCTGCTGCGAATGCAGGCACAACTGCCGCGCGATGCCTTTGCCCCGCGCTGCAGCACTGACCATATAACCACAGTTACACACATGGTCGCCCGGCCCCATCGCATTAGCCTTTAGATAGTAGCAACCAAGCACCTCACCATGTTCCACCCACGCAAAACTCAGCTGTGGAATTTCACACCACAAGTGATACGCCTCGGCTTCAGTAATATCCGCCGCATACGCATAAGTTTGCTGCGCTTGTGCAATCGCTTTAAAGGTTGGCCAAAACTGACTAAATAGCTCACGGGTTAACGGGTAAATCACCAGATGCTCCCTTATTAACACGGCGAGTGGCGGCTTCAATCAATAGAATTAGCAGCAAGCCACAGCTGTATGCCAGCAGATCGAGCCAATCAAATGTGGCGCCGATAATTATGCGCGCGGCGCGATATTGCTCCAATCCGAGCACTCGGACTAGTTGGAAGTACTGTCCGACTTCAATGGCACACGCAAACAGCCAAGTGGCGATCGCCAACCATAATGGCCTGCTTTTGATAAATGCCGCGGCCGACCAGTAAAGCCACACGACCACCAGCACATCGCCCATAAATGGCCGAATAAAACTGTCATGGACATAAACTGCAATCAACACCAGCAGTGCCAGCAATAGGAGGCTGGCAGCAAAGTAATAACGATGAAACCGTAACAAATCCATATCCTTATATTGGGTAATCTGCAGCCAAGCTTACATTAGTAAAGCCGACAGCTCAGGTGCGGCTTTGCGAGGGGCTGTTTATCTTTAGTGTTTAATTTTTGTTCAAATTAAACGCATTATGAACGAGGCGAGATCTGCGACGCTTAGTTAACTAAGCAAGCTGGGCGCAACAAAGTTCAGAGTGCGTTTAAATGAACCCTTCGGGCAGCGACAGCGCGCAATTTATTCAGCGTTAGGCGCTGTTGGTGGAGAATAACTACACGGCACATCACCTGCCTTGCCTAAATCACGCGCTGCCTGCTGCAAAAACAATCAGCAAAGATCAACAGCCCCTAGGTACAAATTCGGTAATTTGGTAATCGGCTAATAGGTGGCGCTGAAATGGGTCTTCAGCCAGTATTGTCAGCAATGCAGCACGATTTGGCGCGGTTGCCAAAATGACCCCACCATCGCGTGGTACTTTCCGCCCAGAAGCGAGGAATACACCAGCGGCATAATATTTATCAAGATAAGCAATATGGGCAGGCAGATGACGCTCGATTTCGCTTAAATCACAGCGATAGGTCAACGACACAATAAACATAATCATCCTTGGGTTGTAGGTATTACACAGCGGCGCGACGGCCACTAGGCAGTGGGGTTCTCCGCTGAACCGGCTTCATTCGAGCTTGTTTGACGCAATTGTTGCGTCCACAACTCCGCCAGATCTTTGAGCGGATGCAGCGCCGTAATCACTTGCGCCCCAAGTGCCGTAGTCTGATAACCACTTTCACCACGTTCAATTAGCTGTGCTTGACGTAATTCATTTAAGCGAGCATTGAGTACCGCTGGCGAGATAGTTTCACAGCGCGCTTGTAACTCACGAAAGGTACAGGCGCCGCCAACACAAAGCTGCCAAAGCACGCCCATTGCCCAGCGACGGCCAAGCAAATCAAATAACGCCATCAGAGGCTTGCCCGACTGCGAGCCGCGTACCGGCTGACCGGGCAGAGGAATGTGCACCATAAACAGCTCCGCTATGGATTTAATAGCGTGCAGTATAGCGCTAACGAAAGTCGAATTGCTATGTTTTTAATAGCAATTAAGCGTCATGAACATTTCGCCATCGCGACGGCCCGTTGTGGCACCAAACGTGACAGCGGTTTTTTAGCTTCACTGAAATGGCTCAGCTCTAAACGGCCATCACTGTGTTCAATCACTGCGGTACAGTTTTCCACCCAGTCGCCAGTATTGATATAGAGTTTGCCTTGGAGATTAAGCAGTTCCGGCAGATGAATATGACCACAAACAATGCCATCGACTTGTTCGGCCAACACCCGCGCCAGCGCCGCTTGGCGAAAACGTCCCATGGCGCGTTCTGCTTTGCTAGAGCAACGCTTCAACATGCGCGCCACCGACTGATACGGTAAGCCTAACAAACGGCGGCCGAGATTCCACAGTTGATTCAGCCACAGCACCAGATCATAGGCTTTATCGCCAAACCAGTTTTCTAATTTGCTGGAGCACAACTGGCGATCAAACTCATCGCCATGCAGCAATAGTAATCGTCCGTGATAAGGGCTGTGATAGAGGTACTGCTGGTGGATTTCAATACAGTCAAACAGCCCACCCGCATATTGCCGCATTGGCATATCATGGTTGCCTGGGATATACACCACATGACAACCACTGCGCGCCCGTTGGCATAGCAGCGCTAACACTTTTTGATGGCTTTCTGGCCAATATTGCCGCCGAGTCAGCGCCTGCATATCCACCACATCCCCCACCAAAAACAGATGCTCGGCCTGATGTTTTTCAAGAAATGCAAGTAGATACTCTGCACGGCAATGTGGCTCACCTAAATGCAGATCCGATAGCCAAATCGCTTGATGGTAAGCGGTAGATGTCTGTGTCATTCGGGCTACTCCCTAGGGGCTGCTTATCTTTAGTGTTTCATTTTTGTTCAAGTTAAACGCATTATGAACGAGGCGAGATCTGCGACGCTTAGTCAACTAAGCAAGCTGAGCGCAACAAAGTTCAGAGTGCGTTTAAATGAACCCTTCGGGCAGCGACAGCGCGCAATTTATTCAGCGTTAGGCGCTGTTGGTGGAGAATAACTACACGGCACATCACCTGCCTTGCCTAAATCACGCGCTGCCTGCTGCAAAAACAATCAGCAAAGATAAACAGCCCCTAACGAGCTGTTTACACGGCAATATCATCGTATAAACGGATTTTGGTCAGCGCGGCCACCTCGTCGATATAGGTGCGGATCCGCTCAGGAAACACCAAGCCTTTTACTAATGTCAGATTACGTAAGCCGGGAAACAGCAAAATATCGTCGTAGCTCAATTGGTTATCACGCTCAGATGGCAAAGTTATTGCTGCGAGCAATGGCCAACAATGCCCCAAGCCACCGATATAGGTCGTTGATTTAGCGAAAGCTTCATCAAAAGACATACCGATCATCGCCGACTTGTTTTTGGTATACCAAGCCACCGCTTCTGGTCGTTCAAACTCTGGCAGTTGTACCATTAAGTTACGAGGAAACAGCAGGCGACTCGCATAATAGGATGATTCCTGCTGAAAGTGCTGGATCTGTTCGCTCCATTGCGCCGGCTGCAATTTATGGGTGTCGGTTTGTTTATCGAGATAGGCCACGATATCCAAGCTCTCCCCCATAAAACTGCCATCATCCTTCTCGAGAATCGGCACCATGTTGGCACCAACCATCGCAATACGGGCATCAACATCGTGGTTTTGCAGGTAGACCCAATCCACATTGAGGCCTTTCCAGCCGGTCATCATCATCGCCCGCACGCAATATGGGCAATGGTCAAATATAAACAGCTTCACTGTATACTCCTTGCAGTGGTTTGGCTAAGCCCTACAGCTAAGCATATTTAACCGCTGAATGCACCTGCGGTGTCATTTTTCCCTTAGTATTCAATGCCGCCAAGGGCGTGGATACCACGAAGACTGAGCAACTGGTTATCAGGCAAGCGAATATCAATATCCAGCCCCCCTGACATCACGCGCGAACGGTGTTTACCCACTGGGCGTTGCACACTGACGTCGATTTTAGGGACAAAACGGCCAATGACTTGTTCGGTCGCAGAAATTAACTGCCAATCGCCAGCAATGTCGCTGCTAGCCACCATCTGGCAATATGGCAAGATATGACGAGCACCATCAAGCCACAGTGCGTTACCAGGGAAAGCGGCTGAAAGCCCATCAACCAGCGTCATACCAATACGATGCGCTTGCTGATCAGTATTTAACATCAACCAATGCCAAGGTGTTCGCTCGCGTTGCTCAGTAGCAAAAAAGCTGTATCCGGCGCTCATACGGCTCAACACCTGCGGCTCATGATTGAGCTGCAACTTACCACTTGCCGCGAGGCCATGATGCTGCTGTTGGTAACTCCAACCACCAGCAATAGCACCACAACTCACCACAGGTAGACTGAGTGGATTGGGTTGCAGTGCCACCTCGCCGATTAACTGCAATTTCTGCCGCTGCATATTGAGCATGATCTGCCAATCGCCCTGCGACTTAATAAAATTCATCACGCCGCACTGGCTCTCGCCATGGTAGCCGCTGGGGGATAATTGGTGGGAACGCAGTGCCAACGGATTTGGCATAATACGGCGCGCCTGTTGCCGAACTAAGTCAAACACCAGCACTTGTGAGGCCAGCGTCTGCGAGGATTGTCGTAGCAAGAGTTGATAGTCAGCATGTTGTAACATCACCATCTCAAGTTGGCGATGCGCCGGACTCGTCAATGCACTCAATGATGTAGGTAGCACACGACCTTTACTGTCGGATATTGCCGCTAGCGATGGCACTGCACCATCAAAATAACCGAAGTTTGGCTGCTGATGATTGCGCAGCAGCGTCGAGGGAGCATTACGTGTTACTACGGTACTGTGTTCCATGCCAGATTCACCTGTTGCCACTTTTGACACTCCTCATCACATCAGGTAGTTACTGTAACGCGATCCCTGCGCGGACAAAAGTCAGTTCCATGCCGTAAACGGCAACAAACGGCGATAGAAGGACTGTTGCCCGCCATGAAATCTGTTATGCTGGGGCCAGTTCAAACCCTGATTAGGCTGTATTTATGAGACTGTTTGTTACCCTCGCAACAGTATCCTATCTGCTAATGGGATGCGCCGCCAACTCACCAAAAACGATCGTATTAAGCCCGGATATTCCGCACGTCACAACCCAAACGGCCAACGCCATGACGCCTATCGCGCTGTCGAGCCAAGATCAACGCAGTGCTAATTACATCGCGCGTTATCTTGATGGTGACGAAGTCAGTCGTTATGTCAGCCCTGCTGAAACGCCTAACTTGACGCTAGAGCGGGTGTTTAACCAAGCATTGACTCAGGCGGGTTATCAAATTGACCCTGCCAGTAACCGCGCACTGGCCATTGTGGTCAACCAAGCCGTGACCGATGTTGACGAATCAATGCTCGGCATGGGATATGAAGCAAAGACCAAGCTCGCGGTCACCATCAAGGCTGAGAACGAAAACCGTACCTTTAGCAAAAGCTATTCAGCCACCAGCACCCTTAAAGGGCCAATGTCGGCTGACTTTGCCAGCTTAGAGTTGGACATCAACAAACTGATGACCGAGCTCAGTAGCAGAATTATTAACGACCCTGAACTCAATCAGTTCCTGCAATAATCAGACTAGGAGTAGCCGCCATTTGCTGCGGCTTGAACATCACCATGAGCAAATGGCTTTTCGCCCTCACCATGCTGTTATGCTGCCAAGTGGCGCAAGCAAAGGTAGATATTCAAGAAGATAATCTCTATCCCACCGTGGTGCTGGAAACCAGTATGGGCAAGATTGTGGTCGAACTGGATCGCACTCGGGCGCCGATTACGGTCAACAACTTTCTCACTTACGTAGTTGAGGGCGAATACGACAACACCATTTTTCACCGAGTGATTGCTGACTTTGTCGTGCAAGGTGGCGGCCTTGATCAGGACTATAAAGAGCGCACCGAAGGCAAACCGATAGTTAACGAATCGGGTAACGGTTTATCAAATACCACTGGCACCATTGCCATGGCGCGCGAAAATGATCCACATTCGGCGGTTCGTCAGTTCTATTTCAATGTCGCCGATAACAAAAAGCTCGACCCATCACCCCGCCGTTGGGGCTATGCCGTATTTGGCGAAGTCACCGAAGGCATGGATGTACTGCAAAAGATGTCACAAGTACCCACCGGTGAAAACAAAGAGTTGCGTTGGCAAGATGTGCCACTAACGCCGATTATTTTGAAAAAAGCGACGCTGATTAGGCGTTAGAGGATATTTGTGTCGATGACCACGAACACACTCGTTGTTGTAATAACAATGTTATCGACTATGCAGCTCTCGGACCGGCGCTTGCACATCAGTGCTCAACTTTTTACGCTAACGCCACTGCCACAAAAGATGCCCCATGCCCATGTCCGCTGTTTCTAGCATTAAAAACGCGCTCGGTGTTTATGCCCACAAACGGGTATTGCTGATGCTGCTGTTTGGATTTTCCTCAGGTCTGCCATTAATGCTGGTATTTTCCACACTGTCATTTTGGCTGCGCGAGGCGGGGATTGATCGTGCGGCTATCGGGTATTTCAGCTGGGTCGCACTCACTTATGCGTTCAAATGGGCATGGGCACCCTTGGTTGATAGGCTAAAACTGCCGCTGTTAAGTCGCCTATTTGGCCGCCGTCGCAGTTGGATGCTGGTATCACAAGTGGTGCTGATTGGCGCTATCATCGGTATGGCAAACAGCGACCCAACACAAAATTTGCATCATTTAGTCATCTGCTCCCTGCTAGTGGCATTTGCCTCCGCTACCCAAGACATTGTGATTGATGCCTACCGTATCGAATCAGCCCCCGAAAACATGCAAGCAGCATTAGCGGCTGCCGGACAGGTGGGCTATCGCAGTGCGATGATTATCTCTACCGCTGGCGCGTTGACGGTGGCCGCGTGGGTATCGCCTACGCCAGAGGCATATGATCTGCGCAGTTGGCAAATTGCCTATCACATCATGGCGGGGTTGATGGGCATTGGCCTTGTCACCACCCTATTTGCCAAAGAGCCACAAATTGATAACCGTAGCCTGACTGAAGCCGAAAAAGCCCTACGAGTGCAACTCTCTAGCCGTATGCCAAGCCTGCCAGCCGCATTTTGCGCATGGGTATACTCTGCCGTCGCGATGCCATTTATCGACTTCTTCCGCCGTTTCGGCAAACACGCCATCATCATTCTGCTGCTGATTTCGTGCTACCGCATCTCTGATATCGTCATGGGGATTATGGCGAACGTGTTCTACGTGGATATGGGCTTTTCTAAAGAGGAGATTGCCACACTTAGCAAGGTCTTTGGTTTAATAATGACCTTGGTGGGCTCCGGCGCGGGCGGCATTATGATCAGCCGTTACGGCACGATGAAGATTCTGTACTTAGGCGCATTTTTAGTGGCGACAACTAACCTACTGTTTGCGCTGCAAGCCTATGTTGGTTACAACGTGCCACTATTAACCTTAGCAATTTCCATCGATAACTTCAGTGGCGGTGTGGCCACTGCGGCATTTATTGCTTATCTATCGAGCCTCACCAGCACAGGCTACAGCGCCACACAATACGCATTGCTGTCGTCAATCATGTTGCTGTTTCCCAAGTTTGTGGCAGGTTTTTCCGGTGAATGGGTTAACGCTTATGGTTACGTTAACTTTTTCATTGGCGCCAGTATCATTGGGTTACCGGTATTGCTGTTAGTCAAACTGGCTCATCGTCAATCGGTTGAGCATACGCCCGCATCATCGACAGAGTCGGAGCCAGAGCAACAATAGCGGCTAGCAATACAGCCGCGTTGAACAGCTTAGTTAATCGCGGAAGTTATTAAACTGAAACGCTTGCTCCAGCTCAGCATTACGTACCAATGCCATCACCGCCTGCAGATCGTCACGCTTCTTGCCCGTCACCCGCAGTGAGTCACCTTGGATTTGGGTCTGCACTTTAATCTTGCTGTCTTTGATCATCTTCACCAGCTTCTTGGCCGTATCAGATTCAATCCCCTGCTTAAAACGTACTTTTTGCGCAAAGGTTTTACCTGTGTGTACAATTTTGTCGTCCAGCGCCATCGCTTTAGCATCAACGTTACGTTTACTGAGTTGTCCGCGCAGAATGTCGACCATCTGTTTACACTGAAAATCAGACTCAGACGCCAGTGTCACCACCATATCGCTGTATTCCACCGAGAACTCTTTACCGCGAAAATCAAAGCGCGTATCCAGTTCACGCTTGCTGTTGTCAACCGCATTACGCAGTTCAACCGCATCTACTTCCGACACAATATCAAATGAAGGCATAATTTTTTCTTCTAAATTCAGTAAGTCTTGGCGTTGATTTTATCGCAACTTGACACAGAGCTGAACCAAGATTGGTTTAGCTGATGACAGCTTTCTTTGGTTTGCATATTATGGCTATTCAACCAATAACCAGTGATATTGCCTTGATAAAACAGCCACTGTTGTTCAAATTCGCTTTAGTATTAGGCCTGATTGTGGTGAGCTACTTTGTATTTTCTCGACCACAATACCCACAGAATATTCCAGGAATGGATAAAGTAGGACATGTCGGTAGTTTCTTTATGTTGTCATGGCTGGCCTATTTAGCCTTTATGCCACGCTGGTACTGGTTAGTGTTTAACGCCGCTCTCTATGGCGCACTAATCGAGATTATCCAGCTGCAGCTGCCGTACCGCAGTGGCGATATACAAGATTTTATTGCCGACATGTGTGGTGTATTGTTGTTCTATGTACTGCTAGTGCTTTGCCGCTTAGTGCACCGCCAATGGAAAAGGAAGAACCGATGACGATAGCCATATTAGGAGCTGGCGCGATTGGACAGTTAATCGCCCATCAGTTAGCCAATGCCAACGTAGCCCCGCTATTACTAGTAAAACCGGATCAGGCGACATCGTCAAACAACCAAGCAACACCTTTTGTTATCGAACAACCAGAACTGCAGCAACGCCAACAGCATCAGTTTGATGTGATCAATACTGGTGATTATCTCACCGCCACCATACTGCCAGATATTGAATTACTGATAGTCACATTAAAAGCCTATCAGGTTGTGCCTGCCGTCAGCGCCCTGCTGCCAAAATTAAGTGCTCAGTGCCATATTTTGCTGCTGCACAACGGCATTGGCAGCCATTTAGAGCTAGAACCTCATTTAGATGGTTTGGGTTTATCACTCGGCACAACCAGCCAAGGCGCACTGCGACTGGGGCCACGCTTAATCCGCCATACGGGGGAAGGCATGAGCCAATTTGGCCATTACTGCGGCCCAGAGTTATCGAGTGAACTCCGTCAATTGCTGCTGAAAGCGATTCCCAACAGCAGTTGGGTTGAGAAAATCATGCCGGCGTTATGGCAGAAACTGGCGGTTAATGCGGTCATCAATCCGCTAACTGCACTGAATAATATTCCCAATGGTGCCCTCACCGCGGCACGGTATCAACCGCAAATTGATGCGATTCTGCAAGAGTTGCAGCAAGTTGCATGGTTGGAAAACATTCATTTAGATAGCGATAAATTGGCGTCAACGGTCAGGCAAGTCATGGTGCTCACCGCCGAGAACTTTTCCTCAATGCATCAAGATGTGCTGCACAAACGCCGCACTGAAATCGACTATATCAACGGCTATCTTGTCAAACGGGCCGCGGCCCACAAACTGGCGTTGCCGGTCAACCAACAACTTGTCAGTCAAATTAACCGCTTATCCCCAGCAGCCGCTTAAACTTACCCGATAACGTTAATCACCTCAGTGGATGGTCTGCATCCACTGACCGCTCGCCCAAGCGATAAAATTTGCCCACGCATAACCAAACACCGCAATGAGTACCGCTAGCGGCATCAGTGCCTTGTTGTAAGCGCTCGCCACCACTGGGGCTGAAGCTGCCCCACCGAGATTGCATTGGCTCGCGATAGCAAGATAACTAAACGGCAAACGCAGGCAACGCGTGGCCACCACCAGAATAACGATATGGATCAGCAGCCATATCGCGCCGATGACAAAAAACCATGGCAGCGACAACAGCATGCGAATATCCATCTTTAATCCCATAATCGCCAGCATCAGATAGAGGCAGACAGCGCCCAGTTTGTCGGCGCCGTAAATCGCCAACCGGCGAGCGGGACTCAGCGATAACATGACACTGCCAGTGGTGATGAGAATCATCTTCCACATAAATGGCGAGTCAAATTGATATGCTTTGGCGGCTGGAAATAGTTGGCTAAACCAGATGGCGATCTCTGTTGCTAATGCGTTGCCAAGACCTGTCAGCATTAACGGAATCGAAATCAGTAGCATCAATTTAGGCAAATCAGCCATGGCTTGTGGTTGTTGCTCCGGCGCGGCAACTGACATCAGCGCCTCGCGACACCCTAGCCATTGATTCAAGCGCTGCTGATGCGGTGCTAATGCCAGCAACAGCGCCATCCAAATGCCCGAAATCAGCACATTCACCGTCACAAATACCGCAAAAATACTGTCGCCAACATGATATAACTGTTTCACGGCAAGCTGATTCGCCGTGCCCCCGACCCAGTTACCCGCCAAGGTAGTCATACCACGCCACAAGCTGTTTTCACCGCTGTCTAGCAGTAGCTCCGGCTTAAACATCGCCACCAACTTTAACGCGAATGGCCCACCGACAAATATGCCCGCACTACCGATAAAAAATAGCAGCAACAACTTACCGCCACGGCTAAAGATGGTGCGCACATCCAAACCTAACAACAGTAAACAAAGGCAACTGGGCATCAAGTACTGCCCCACCAGTTCAGGGAGTTGTGAATGTGGTACGGCAATAACACCAAAAGTATTCAGCAACGAAGGCAGAAAATAGCAGGCCACCATGACAGGCATGATTTTGTAGAACCATTGACAGTAACGGTGTTGCAAGCCATTGGTGTAAAAGATCAGCCCGAGCACAATACAGATTGCGCCAAACAACTGAAAATCGGTGGTTAACATTAGGACTTGAGCAACTGATTGAGCTGACTAATGGCAAATTCGTGGAAGTTGCAACACACGGGGGATAACTCCTCGTCCGCGCGACGGATCATCCAGTAATTGCGCTCGAAGCCCCAATCTTCCAGTTTGAGTTCCACCAAATCGCCCCGTTCCAACTCGTCATCGATCGACATATAAGGTAAAACGCTGACGCCATATCCTGTGGCCGTGGCACGTTTAATCGCACCAAGCGTACTCATGGTGATATCTTGCACCGGCGTGATGCCACTTGAATGCAGTAATTGAATGGCTCTCACTCTGGAAATCGTGGTGGATTCATCAAAATACCACACCTGATGCGACAGTAATTCGGCCGTCATTGGCATCGTCGCTAGCGGGTTTTTCGCCCCACAAACAATGCAGATTCGATCTCGCAACCATGGTTCGGACTGCACCGAAGCTAAACTAGGTTTGGCGTCAACAAACGCCAAATCAAGCTCTCGCTCCACCAACATGCGCTCAATACTGTTGGAATCTTTGATCACTAATTTCAGTTGCGTGGAGTCATAATGGCGGTGAAACGCGGGCAATATGCGTGATAGCGCATAGTTTCCTGCCGTTTTACAGGCACCGATCGTCAAAGCGCCACTCACACCAGTAGCGGATGCGGCAAACAACTGCTCAAGCTGCGAGCCTGCAGCAAGCATTTCATTGGCATAAGGCAGCAATAGCTCACCTTGACCATTGAGTACCAGCCCGTAGCCAGTCCGCTCGAACAAACGACATTGAAGCACATTTTCCAGTTCTTTCAATGCCATACTTGCAGCAGGAACCGACATGTATAACTGTTTTGCTGCTTTGGAGATCTGCCCCTCTTGATAAATGGTTCTAAATACCAACAACTGTTTGAGGGTGACTTTCATAATCTTATTCCACCACTGACGATGGCTAGGATAATACCAACCAGCTGATCGACATACTTGGAGCAAAATGGAGAATAGCGGCCTAGATCATGACCGCTATCTAAATAGTGTGAGGTGGGTGTCTAAAACAGATATTTCAGGTGCACAGACAGCTGAGTATCATCAAACTCTTGATAGCCTGATGCATCGGTAACATCACCGTCTAAATAGCTCACAATTACCCCGGCAGTGGTCGACTTGGACAATTTGACATCAACGCCAGCAGAAACCATGTAGCTATCAGTATCGGTGACGGACGCAAGACTAGCGACTTTCTTAACCACTTTGCCTAAGCCACTGTTATCACGCGCATACTGGAGTTTGGCGGTGTAATCGCCAAATGGCATCGCGGCGCTGAACAGATAGCTGTTGCCGCTAAGATTATCGTACTTATCTGATGAAGCATGCTGAACCAACATCCCCCAATTAACGCCAGCCAATTTAGCAACCACCACAGCACGATACGCATCAAGCTGGTTTAGGCCATCGGCATAAGCGATTGCTGCGTAGTAAGGCGTTTTCTGCAACGCCTTATCACCAAGCATTGCACTTAACGCATAATCGCCAGAGCTGTCAGCAGCACTGTCGGCAAATTGATAAGTTGCCCCAAACTGAACACCTGCTATTTTGGGCGAATAATAGGTCGCCGTATCACCAATACGCGCATTCCCATCAATTAATGCCGCCATGTCCGAAGAGGTAATATTAAACAAATCCACCTTACCTTCGGTCTTTTTAAATACGGTATCATTTCGACCAAACATAAATGTACCGAAACCGCCTTCAACTCCTAAATAAGTGTTACGTGGTTTAAATAATTCAGACGAGTTATAAAAACCACCTTCATTACCTACTTCCATCACATAAATGATATTAACTTTATCAGTTAATGCTTCTTTACCTTTAATGCCTAAAAAAGACGCATAGTTTTCTAACACCGTGCCATCGGTGCTGCGAGCAGAAATCAAGCCATTGTCGGAGTAACTGGTTGCCAACCACATGCGTCCATAGAAATCAGGACTTGCTGCAAAGCTTGATGTTACAGGCAATAACGCTGCACACACGCCGAGCGCAATCATTGTGTTTTTCATAAGAAGGATAATCCCTAGATAGTTATATTTTTCGAGCGGAATATTAAAAATATAAACAGGGAATAAACCTTAACAGAATCACACTTAAATATTTAACCATCCAATTTAAGTAAAACAAAAACCACATTAAGAAAAACATAAACATCGATTTAAATAAAACTTAACACCAATTAGTTTTTTAAATAGAGAAAAATAATTAAAACCAATATCAAAAAACAATTTTAAAAAACAAGGAAAAATATGGCCGTTATTAACAATAATCCTAAAAAGGGAGCATTATGAAATTCGCTTTATTGAGTGGGCTTGTGATCGCATGTCTTGCCAGCATTGGCAACGTTAGCGCTGCCAACGACCTTGCGTCATTCCACAGTAAAAATCAGGGTGGCTGCACCGCCTGCCACATCACGCCGGGGAAAGTGAGCGATGACAGTGAAACCCATATTAATCAGCAATGTAAAAGCTGCCACGGCGGCTATGAAGAATTAAAAGACGCCAAGCTTGAGATTGATCCGCACAACTCTCACCTTGGCGACATCAACTGTACTAGTTGCCATAAAGGTCACGAACAATCAAAAGTGTACTGCAACGAATGCCACTCGTTTGACCTAAAAATCCCATTTAATGATGCGAAGAAAAAAGCCGCTTGGGATGCTAAATGGGATCAAGAAAAAATTCAGCAAGCCATTGCCAAAGGTCCAGTAGAAACTACCGAAGTGGTGGTCGTCGGTGCGGGCAGCGCAGGCTACAACGCCGCCATTGCTGCAAAACAAGCGGGTGCCAAAGTCATCCTATTTGAAAAGGCACCGTTCAGCGGTGGTAACTCCATGCTAGCCGCAGGCGGCATGAATGCCGTGGGCACGCCACAGCAAAAAGCCCATCATGTTGAAGATAAAGTGGAATGGTTCGTGGAAGACACCATGAAAGGTGGCCGTTACGCCAACGATCCTAAACTGGTTGATATCCTCGCTCAGCGCTCCGCAGAAGGAGTGAAATGGTTAGAATCTTTGGGCGTCAATATGGACGATCTCAAACGTTCTGGTGGTGCACGCGTCGACCGTACTCATCGCCCTGCCGATGGCCGCAGTGCTGGCCCCACTATCATTCAAACACTGCGCAAAGCCGCAGCAAAATTTGACGTAGAAACACGATTAAATTCCCGTGTTGAAAAACTGGTGCTGAACGATGACCGCCAAATTGTTGGGGTGGTGGTACACGCTAAATACAGTGGCTACTACATGGTTGCCGCTAAATCCGTGGTGTTGACCACCGGCGGTTACGGCTACAACAAGGAGATGATTGCGTACTATCGTCCCACCTTTAAAGACATGACCAGCTCAAACAACATCACCGCTACCGGTGACGGCATCACACTCGCCAAAGAGATTGGTGCCAGCATGACCGATATCGACTGGATCCAAGCGCACCCAACCGTCGGTGTGGACAGCCGCATTTTGATCTCAGAAACCGTCCGTGGTGTTGGTGCCATTATGGTCAACGCCAAAGGCCAACGCTTTATTAGTGAGTTAACCACCCGTGACCGTGCATCAGATGCCATCCTAAAACAACCGGGGAAATTTGCTTGGTTAGTGTTTGATAATCAGTTGTATAAAAAGGCAAAAATGGTACGTGGCTATGACCATCTTGGCATGCTGAAAAAAGCCGACACTATTGACGGTCTAGCCAAGTTGACCGACATGGATACGCAGCTATTACAAGGCACAGTGACAAACTACAACCAATATCAACAAAGCGGTGATGATAAAGCCTTCCACCGCGAAGATATGCCACTCAACCTCACCCAACCACCTTACTACGCCGTAAAAGTAGCACCGGGAATTCACCACACCATGGGCGGTGTCGCTATCGATACCAAAGCGGAAGTTCTCGACCTACAAAGCTGGCCTATCAAAGGCTTGTTCGCTGCGGGTGAAGTGACTGGCGGTGTGCATGGCTACAACCGCCTAGGTGGTAACGCCATCGCCGACACTGTGGTATTTGGCAAAATTGCCGGTGAAAGCGCGGCCGCTAATGCCCTACAGAAATAGCCTAAAAACTCGGTAATGACCCATTGACGCGGCTGGCGCTTGCGAGCCGCGTCTATTCAGTGAAGGAATACATGATGAAAAAGCTACTTTATCGTTTAGGAGTTGCGTCGCTGACAGCGATGCTCTGTCTGGGGAGTTATGCCGCGGAAGCCGCAGTAAAACTCAAAGTGATTACCTCTGGCGGATTCGCGGGCACGCTAACAGCAATGGAGCCTCAGCTTGAAAAAGACACTGGACTCGATATTGAGATCTCCTACGGTTCCTCTTCAGGTGGTGCTGTGGATTCCATTCCAGAGCGACTGAAGCGCGGCGAACAGTTTGACGTACTGATCCTGTCTCGCAGCTCGCTGGATAAACTCACCAATAAAGGTTTTGTTCAGCCTGACTCACGCAAAGATTTAGTGCGTTCTCGTATCGGTATGTGTGTAAAACAAGGCGCACCAAAACCCGATATCAGCACCCCTGAAGCTTTTATCCAATTGCTGCACGATGCTGAATCTATCGGTTACTCAGCAAGTGCTAGCGGCACCTATTTGTCCACCCTGTTGTGGCCAAAAATGGGACTATGGGAAATGATAAAACCTAAGAGTACTCGCGTGCTCAGTAAACGCGTGGCAAGTTTGGTCGCAGATGGAGAATTGCAAATAGGCTTTCAACAAATCAGTGAGATTTTACCCATCAAAGGTATTGAATTTGTTGGCCCGATTCCAGACAAGTTCCAAAAAGTCACCACATTTTCTGGCGGTATCACCAGAACAACGACTCATGCAGACGAGTCTGCGGCATTGATCCGCTACCTGTCATCGACTCAGGCTCATGTTATCAACAGCATCAAAACAGCAGGGCTGGACCCAGTGGCTGCCGAATAATCATTCACCGCGTCCTTAACCACTGGCGCGTGAGTCGAGCTAGCTCCACAGCACCAAAATAGCGGCCAAAGCGATCAGCAGAAGGCCGCTCATATCTTTCACCTGCACCGGTTGTTTGAGCCAAAAAAAAGAAATCAGCATCATAAAGAACACTTCTACCTGCCCCAGCGTCTTCACATAAGGTACCGCCGTCAGCGACATGGCGCTGAACCAGCCAAAGGAGCCAAGGAAACTACTGACACTGGTAGCAAGGGTCAACTTAGGCCGCTGCCATAATGCTTGAAGTGTGCCCTTGTCTTTGCACCATAACCACAGCAGCAACAATAGCGTTTGCGTACTAATCACTAGCGCTAACACCCATGCGGCGCGATGGGGAAATGGCAATTGCAGATTGAGACTTGCTTCGCGCACCCACAGCGAAGTCAGGGCAAAGCTGGCACCGCTACCTAGCCCAATAATAATGGTTTTGTAAGATAAGCTTTTGAACTGACTGCCCGCGCTAAGCAGAAACACCGCTATCGTGCCGAGCAACACGCCAAGCCAACCTAGCCAACTAAGTGCTGTGCCAAAAAACAATACGCCGAGGATGGCGGCCACTAATGCTTCGCTTTTTGCCAGCCCAGCACCAACGGCAAAGTTTTTCAGTTTAAACAACTGCACCATCAATGCGGTAGCGATGATCTGCATCACCGCGGCGCCGATGATAAATAGTCCGCCTTTGCCCCACAGCTGAGGTAAATCGGTGGGCTGCCATAGGTACAAACTACCAAGATATAGCCATGCCAATGGCCCCGCGTAGAGGAAGCGCGCTAAGGTTACCCCGGCAGTTTTTACATCCCGACTTAATTGGCTTTGAAAGGCATTACGCCACGCTTGCATAAACGCGGCAAACAGGGTCAATACAATCCACATTACACGGCATCCATCTCTACTGCCATCCCATGGGGGAGCGAGCGATAAACGACAACGCCCGGCAAAAAGCCGAGCGTTGCTGAGCATAACACAAGCGCCTGAAGGCGCAGGGCATTTATTTACTGGTATCTAATGCAGGGAAAGATTTAACCAAATCGTCCACTGCTTTCATTTGAGTTAGATAACCTTCCAGCTGATGCAGCGGCAGCGCACATGGACCATCACATTTTGCTGCATCTGGATTTGGATGTGCTTCAATAAACAGACCCGCTAACCCAAGCGCCATGCCAGAGCGTGCCAGTTCAGTAGCTTGCGCACGGCGACCACCGGCTGAGTCTTCACGGCCACCAGGACGTTGCAGCGCGTGCGTTGCATCAAAGATCACTGGGTAACCGGTTTGCTTCATCTCATCCATACCCAGCATATCAACGACAAGGTTATTGTAACCGAAGCAGCTACCGCGTTCGCACAGGATGATCTCATCATTACCCGCTTCGTTGAACTTCTTGATGATGTGGCGCATTTCATGGGGCGCCAAAAACTGCGGTTTTTTGACGTTGATGATGGCACCAGTTTTCGCCATAGCAACCACGAGATCCGTTTGGCGCGCTAAAAATGCGGGCAATTGGATGATATCCACCACTTCCGCCACTGGCGCACATTGATATGGTTCGTGTACATCAGTGATCAGCGGCAAGTTAAAGGTATCTTTGATCTCTTGAAAGATCTTCAGACCTTCTTCCATACCTGGGCCACGATATGAGTTAACTGATGAACGGTTAGCTTTATCGAACGATGCCTTAAATACATAAGGGATGCCCAGCTTAGTGGTCACTTCAGCGTAGGTTTCAGCAATCTGCATCGCGAGATCGCGCGACTCCAGCACGTTCATACCGCCAAACAGCACGAATGGCTTGTTGTTGGCAATTTCAATATTGCCGATTTTGATGCTTTTCATCCTGCTTTTAGTCTCTCTACTCATGCCGCCATTGCGGCAATTCACCTAACAATTAGTTTCCGACCACTTGCAGCAACTGGCCACACATCCATGCCATGTAAGTGCCGACTGCGTAGCCAAATACCGCTAACAGTACCCCTACTGGTGCCAATGCTGGGTGGAATGCTGCCGCAACCACTGGCGCTGATGCGGCGCCGCCCACATTAGCTTGGCTCCCCACAGCCATATAAAACAGCGGTGCGCGGATAAGTTTCGCTACCAACAACATTAGCCCCGCATGCACGATCATCCAAATTATGCCGAGGAAGAAATACTCTGGCGTATCCAAAATCTTGGTGACATCCATATGCAAACCGATGGTAGCCACCAGAATATACAGATAAGCGGAACCCACTTTAGAAGCGCCTGCGGCTTCTAAATGCCGTGCTGGAGTAAATGACATCACCAAACCGATAGTGGTAACAATCACCACTAACCAGAAGAATGACGAGGTCAGGCTGTATTTTTCCGTCCACGGATAATGCTCAGTGAAGAACGGCGCCAACCAATCCGCACAGAAGTGCGCCAGCCCAGTTACCCCAAAGCCAACAGCGACAATCATCATTAAATCACGCAGGTTGGGAATACGCGCATTTTCGGCGTGATATTTCTCAACCTTGTCCCGCAGCGTATCAATGGCGGAAGTATCAGCCCCAGTTGAGGTATCAATCTTCTTCGCATTGGAAGCGAGAAACAGCAGTACCGCCATCCAGATATTGGCGACGATGACATCCACGGTCACCATCACGGAGAAGATATTGCCACCCACTTCATAGACTTCTTTCATTGCCGCTTGGTTAGCGCCGCCGCCAATCCAACTGCCAGCTAATGTCGTCATCCCACGCCAAACTGCATCCGGGCCGTGGTTGCCAGTCAACGCTGGGTCGATGGCAGACATGATCAGTAACGCCACTGGCCCACCAATCACAATCCCCACAGTACCGGTAAGAAACATCACCAATGCCTTAGGGCCAAGACTCAAAATGGCTTTTAAATCAACACTTAGAATCAACAACACCAAACAGGCAGGTAGCAGATAGCGCGACGCCACGTAATAGAGTTTCGACTCGTGGCCGTCAACAATGCCAAAGGTGTTAAGTAAAGAAGGAATGAAGTAACACAGCAGCAGCGCCGGAACAAAGCGGTAGAACTTTTGCCAGAACGGATGACTACTGCTGTTGGTGTAAAATACAAATCCTAATATGGCGGCCAGCAAGCCCAGCGCCGTAGCGTCGTTGGTAACCAGAGCGGTCGTCATAAACAAGGGGTCTCCCTGAAGTTAGCTCGTCCTATGGCGGTTAATGGAATGTCTGCGACTCTTCTCCAAGCTCACGCAGTTGCATTTTGACTAACTCAACCATCGGGTCGTGCGGGTTATTATCAATAAAAAACTGTAAGTCAGCGGTGGCCACATGAATCGCCCCCAACTGATGAGCAATAAAAGCGCGCTCGCGGTGCAGATTTAACTCGTCCGGATACCACGCCAGCATCAAGTTGCAGCACTCTAACGCCGCTTCAAATTCATGCGCTAATACTGCGGCTGATTTCAGCTCACTCATCATACGCATCAGAATTAACTGGTTATTAGCGGGCTGCAAATAGCGCGGTTTAAATGGTGCCGCATTACCTAACTCACCTTTCACCAGCGAATGTAGGTCATGACGTGATAAGAAATGCCCCGTCAACGGGTCGATATAATGAAACTCACCTGCAATGGCACATACCAGCGCGGTGGAACCGGGCAGTAACAGTAAGTCCAGCTGTAAATCCAGCTGTTTCCCGAGTAATTTCAAGGCGGTCGCTAAGGTGGTTGAATTACCACGGTGCAGCATGAAGCACATACCGAGATCGGCAGCGGCAATCGAGAAATACTCTTCCGCCGCTTGAAAGCCACGCTCTTGATAGAAGAAGCTCAACAACGCTCGCAGGCGTGCCTCTTCATCTGCCAGATAACGACTCAATACCGCACCGGATAATTCAAACCATGCCCATTTTGCTTGCTCGGCAGCGTTAAAACCTAAATGCTCTAACAACTCGAACGCACTATCGGGCAGAGTTAACGACTCGTCACTAAAGGAAAACTGTTTCATTGCTTAGAAAAATACCACGCGTTTTAGCACCGCCAATTTGGCAGCAAATGCCAACCATGCCAGGGCGCCTACAAAGCAAAAGATACGGTACATAGTGCCACGGTCAGCTTTCATCGCCATGGCTGCCAAGATGATATAAGCGATAACCGCCACTAACTTTTCAGTCAGCCAGCCGTTAGCAATTGGGTATTGGCTGATGATGACGCACAAGGCAATCCCGGAAACCAACAGCAAGGTGTCTACCGCATGCGGGGCAATGCGCAGCCATTTCTTTTGCAGTAGAGCTGAGCCTTTCAGCTTCATTGCAAAACGCGCAATAAACAGCATGACACTTAAGCCAATCATGGTGAGATGAAAGTGCTTAACCGCTGAGTAAACCATGTAGGTGTTGTCCATGAAATTCCGCCGTCAAATTTAAAGGCAACAGTGTACCCTATGGCGGACGACGTCTCCAACCAGATAACAGAGAAGCACGACTTCCTGTTACTGAAGTGGGGATAATTTAGGCAATATTCAATGAATAAGTCGTCAGCGTTTATTGTGCTACACCAATCACCATGTCGTTGTGCATAGCACGAGGATGGAACGTTAGTGGGCTTGAGATAACGTAACGGGCACCATGGGCGCCCGTGTAAGCAAACATTATTGCCACGTGCCTAAGGTGCAACGTTCGTTCGAACCAAAATCTCGCACTGTAGCAACATTGTTGTAGCCTAACGTTTGCAACTGCTGACGCATGGTTGGCCCTTGGGTATAACCGTGCTCCAACAAGATGTAACCACCACTACGCAAATATTGACGCGCATGTTCAGCAATAAAGAACAGATCGGCGAAACCATCATTTGCTGCGGTTAATGCGCTGCGCGGTTCAAAGCGCACATCGCCCAAATCTAGGTGCTCATCTTGCTCACTGATGTAGGGCGGATTAGACACAATCAAGTCAAACTGACGGCCACTGACCGCACTAAACCAATCACTTTGCAGCAGTTCTACGCGTGGCAGGTTGAGCTGTTCACGGTTAGCTTTAGCCAAGGATACCGCATCTTCGACTTTATCCACCGCAGTTACCTGCCATTGCGGCCGTTCATGGGCTAAAGACAACGCAATTGCGCCAGTCCCCGTACCGAGATCGAGCGCAGCAGACTCAGTTGGCAATGGCAGATTTAACGCGGTTTCAACCAAAATTTCGGTATCAGGACGAGGTATTAGCGTGGAGGCGTTAACCATAAATGGCAACGACCAAAACTCGCGCACACCAACAATATGCGCCACCGGCTTGCCGCTAACGCGCTGAGCAATCAGCTGTTCGAACTTACGCTGCTGCGCCTCGGTGAGCTGACGTTCCGGCCAGCTGTACAAGTAGCTCCGCGGTTTATCAAGGCTGTGCAATAGCAGCACTTCAGCATCCATGGCGGCAGAATCAGAGCACAGCTGCAATGCAGCCACGCCCCATTTTACTGCTGAGGCAATCGTGAGTTGAGTCACGGTTGACACCTTATTCTTCCGACAGCGCGGCCAATTGGTCCGCTTGGAATTCTTGCATGAGCGGATCGATCAACTGATCTAAATCGCCTTCCATAATTTCATTCAGACGATACAGCGTTAAGTTGATACGGTGTTCACTACAACGACCTTGTGGGAAGTTATAAGTACGAATACGCTCAGAACGGTCACCACTGCCCACCAATGAACGACGGGTAGATTCTTCAGCACTGCGACGTTTTTCATCTTCAGCCGCTTGCAAACGTGCGGCCAATACACTCAGCGCACGCGCTTTGTTTTTGTGCTGTGAACGTTCGTCCTGACATTCCACCACCAAACCGGTGGGTAAGTGGGTAATGCGGATTGCAGAATCGGTTTTGTTAACGTGCTGACCACCAGCGCCGGATGAGCGGAACGTGTCGATACGCAGATCCGCAGGGTTGATTTCCACCGCGGCCGCTTCAGGTACTTCGTGCATCACCGCCACGGTACACGCCGAGGTGTGTACTCGACCTTGAGATTCTGTTTCAGGCACACGTTGTACGCGGTGACCACCAGACTCAAACTTCAAGCGACCGTACACGCCATCACCAATGACGCGAGCAATCACTTCTTTAAAGCCACCGTGCTCACCTTCGTTGGAGCTGACCACTTCCACCTGCCAGCGACGCGCTTCGGCGTAACGGCTATACATGCGGAACAGATCGCCCGCAAAGATTGCCGCTTCATCGCCACCCGCACCAGCACGAATTTCCAAAAAGGCGTTGGTTTCGTCGTTAGGGTCTTTCGGCAATAGTAGGATCTGCAATTCGCCTTCAAGGCGTTCAAGTGCTGCTTTCGCCGCCTTCAACTCCTCGTGTGCCATCTCTTTTAGCTCTGGGTCGTCTTCATGCAGCATCTCTTCGGCAGTGACCAGATCTTCCTGCGCTTGTTTAAACGCGGCAAACCCTTTCACTACATCTTCAAGCTGTGCATATTCTTTCGACAGATTGCGGAATTTGTCTTGATCGGAGATCACGCTGGCATCGCTCAGCAACGCCTGCACTTCTTCATAACGCTCCACCAAGCCTTCCAGCTTGCGGATCACGGAATCCTTCATTTAGCTCGCTAACCTTAGTCTTTGTCCAAGCCGAGCGCGGTTCTTAGTTGTCCGAGAGCATTGAAATCGCCTTGGCGGCTAGCCACAGTTAACGCTTGAGTCGGTGCATGGATCAGTTTGTTGGTGAGGCGATTTGCCAGTTCGCGAAGCACTTCTTCGGCATCGCCACCCTGAGTCAATTTATGCACCGCCCGCTCGAGTAATTCGTCCTTGATCTCGTTAGCGTGCGTACGATATTCACGAATGCTGTCGACCGACTGTAACGAGCGAATCCATTCCATAAACTGGAATGACTGCTCTTCGGTGATAAGTTCCGCTTGTTCGGCGGCTTCACGGCGTGAAGCCATATTCTGTTCCACGATGCTTTGCAGATCATCCACGGTGTACAGATAAGCGTCGTCCAAGTCGGCAACTTCTGCTTCTATATCCCGAGGTACCGCAATATCAACCAACAACATAGGTTGATGGCGGCGCTGCTTCAGCGCTTTTTCCACCATGCCTTTACCAAGTATTGGCAGTGGGCTGGCGGTAGAGGATATCACGATATCGGCTTTTGGCAGATACTCTGGTATCTGTTCGAGGGTAATTGCTGTGGCATTGAACTCTTCGCACATCGCCTCGGCACGTGAAAGTGTGCGGTTTGCCACCACCATTGTGGCAACACCGTTCTCTTTTAAGTGCCGAGCCACCAGCTCAATGGTTTCTCCGGCGCCAACCAACAATACCTTAGTATTGCTCAACGCAGAGAAGATCTGTTTTGCCATCACCACCGCGGCAAATGCAACGGATACCGCTGCTGAACCGATTTCAGTCTCGGTGCGGACTTTCTTGGCCACAGAAAACGTATTTTGGAATAAACGGTCCATGGTGGCAGCCACCGTGCCGGACTCTTTGGCTTTGGAAAATGCCTGTTTCACCTGCCCTAAAATCTGCGGTTCACCTAATACTAGCGAGTCCAGCCCAGATGCTACGCGCATTAAGTGCTGCACGGCCTTCTGCCCTTCATGCTGATATAAACAAGGTGCTACATCGTCATGGTTAAGCTGATGGTAGTGCTCTAACCAACTAACGACTTTCTGAGCATCTTCGGTGTTGCAGTACAGTTCTGTTCTGTTACAGGTAGACACAATCACGGCTTCACCGCTGCCAGTCTCGCCAGCAAGGCTTTTCATTGCATCATGAATGGTGTCTGGGGAAAAGGCGACTTTCTCGCGCAAGTCAACAGTGGCAGTTCTGTGGTTAATACCAATTGCTACAAGGCTCATCTGACTCGTTCTGGACTCTTGGCGTGATTCTATTTATTGGCACTATTTTACTTAATTGACCAAGCTAAAAACAGAATACGCTTAACAAAACCGAATAAAGGTGAAAAAAGTGGTCAAAAGCCCCACTTAATTCGTTTATTTACCAGCACTTGCTTAAAATTCACTCATAACAGCAAATTCTGATAGATGCGGCATTTAGACATATGTTGTGTCGCAACGCAAAGGGCTCGTATCATAGATGTCACCAAAAAGCGGAACAGCCACAATTATTTTGAAGCGTCTCACAAATTTACATCATTACATGAGTTTCATTCGCAATAGCAGCTTATTACTCGCGCTGCTCTGGCTCACCGGTTGTGGCATCACGCCACCCGCCGATTGGCAAGCTACTGAAGTCAACAGTGTGCAAGATGCCAAAGCTTGGGAGTTAAAAGGCAAAATTGCGGTAAAAACACCCGAGCAGAAATTCAGTACCAATCTGTATTGGCTGCACACGCCACAGTCTGATGAGCTGCGGCTGACCAGCATGATCGGCTCCACGTTACTATTACTGAAAAGCGATGCGCGCTCCGCCACATTAGCAGTGGACGGCAAAACCTATCAGGGGCGTAATGCCAGTGAGCTAGTGCAACACTTGAGTGGTTGGCAAATACCTATCAGCCAGTTGCCACAGTGGATTGTCGGCCTACCGGGCGAAGCTAAAATTGTAGCGCGTAACGCAGCAGGCCAACCACAGACCTTAATTGAACAACGCCAATTACCGCCATGGCAGATCGATTATCAAAGCTGGCAGCAGCTAGCCAAGCACCAACTACCACGGGTAATGACGTTAGAACGCCAACAAGTATCGCTAAAAATCCAGCTAAATGAGTGGCAGGCACTCACCGAAAAACTGCCACAAGGAAACGCCCATGAGTAATAACGCCGTATCTTTGGGGTGGCCAGCCCCTGCTAAACTCAACTTGTTTCTGCACGTTAATGGCCGCCGCGCGGATGGTTACCATGAACTGCAAACCCTGTTTCAATTTGTCGACTTTGGTGATTGGCTCGATATAAAAGTCACCGACAAGCCAGACATCGTGCTGCGTAGCAATAGCAACATGGACGTCGCGCCACAAGATAACTTGATAGTTAAAGCGGCCAAATCGTTGCAACAAGCTAGCGGCTGTAGCCAAGGCGCTGAGATCTGGCTCGACAAAAAATTACCAATGGGCGGTGGCTTAGGTGGCGGTTCATCCGATGCTGCGACCACACTGGTTGCACTCAACGCTCTGTGGCAATGTGGCCTATCTGAAGACGAGTTAGCCGCACTAGGGTTGAAGCTCGGCGCCGATGTGCCGGTATTCATCCGCGGCCAAGCGGCCTTTGCCGAAGGAGTGGGTGAAAAGTTACAACCTGTCGATATTGATGAACACTGGTACGTGGTTATTGCCCCAGATGCACACGTGTCCACCGTCGAAGTATTTCAGCACCCCGCATTGCCACGGGATACACCTAAGCTGCAATTGTGTGATTTATTGTCCTCTGAATGGAAAAATGACTGCCAGAAATTAGTCACAGAGCAGTTTGCGCAAGTTGCCAACGCGCTCGCGTGGCTGATAGAATATGCGCCGTCCAGAATGACCGGTACTGGTGCTTGTGTATTTGGTCAATTCGAGACAGAGCAGCAAGCGCGAAGCTGTTTTGCGCAAATGCCATCAACGTTCCGTGGATTTGTTGCTAGGGGCATGAATCGCTCCCCATTAATGAGCCGCTTAGGCGAACTCTGAACCGATTCATCCAAGGATAAAGCGCGTCACTTTATCCCCTAAGTTCTTATACAAAGCAAACGCCCGAGGTTCCTAAAGTGCCCGACATTAAGCTCTTTGCTGGGAATGCCACCCCCAGTCTCGCCAAGAAGATCGCCGATCGTCTTTTTTGTAAGCTTGGAGACGCCGTGGTTGGCCGTTTCAGCGATGGTGAAATCAGCGTACAGATCAATGAAAATGTACGTGGTGCGGATGTATTCATTATTCAGTCTACTTGCGCTCCTACCAACGATAACCTGATGGAACTGGTTGTCATGGTTGATGCTCTGCGTCGTGCTTCGGCAGGTCGTATCACCGCCGTAATCCCTTACTTTGGCTATGCCCGTCAAGACCGTCGTGTGCGTAGTGCTCGTGTTCCTATCACGGCAAAAGTTGTGGCAGACTTCCTGTCTAGCGTGGGTGTTGACCGCGTACTGACATGTGACCTGCACGCAGAACAGATCCAAGGTTTCTTTGATGTGCCAGTAGATAACGTGTTTGGTAGCCCAGTGCTGCTGGAGCATATGCTGTCGAAGAAATTTGAAAACCCAGTGGTAGTATCACCCGATATCGGTGGTGTAGTACGTGCACGTGCTGTTGCTAAACTGATGGATGATGCCGATCTGGCAATTATCGACAAACGTCGTCCACAAGCCAACGTAGCGCAAGTCATGCACATCATCGGTGATGTTGAAGGCCGTGACTGCATCATCGTTGACGATATGATCGATACTGGTGGCACTTTATGTAAAGCGGCAGAAGCATTGAAAGCTCACGGTGCAAACCGCGTGTTTGCTTATGCAACTCACCCTGTATTCTCAGGTAACGCTGCAGATAACATCAAAGACTCAATGATTGACGAAGTGATCATCACTGACACCATCCCATTGAGCCCAGCGATGCAAGCCGTTGGCCGTGTAACTCAGTTGACCATGTCAGCCGTATTGGCAGAAGCCATTCGTCGCGTCAGCAACGAAGAGTCTATTTCTGCCATGTTCCATCAATAAGCGTTTGCTTGGTGGATACAGAAAACGCACCTCAGGGTGCGTTTTTTATTGGCTGAAACAACGCAAACTAACTACCTGTTGTTTTGAAAACCCATAGTTTATGTGTAGATGCAACTTTTTCAATACCGTACAAATATTGCAATACAGCAAAACGGTGCCGCCCCTCGATTAAAAGGTAAGGAGTTGCACAACCAACACTTCCTGGATAATTCATGGTTCCCTTACGATTTAGTAAAACTATAGGATAGATAGGCCATGTCCTATACATATTAGCGTAATTAAGAATACTATTTAATCTGTCATCAGGTTTTGAATCTTGGAGGAGCGCTCTGTAATATTCGACAAAAGGCTCAGAAAAGTAGCACTCTCGAAGTAATTCTTCTGCTCTAATCGTTTCTAAAGACACTTCAATTTTTTCATAATCTAGCCAATCATATCTATAGGCTGAATCTGGATGCTCATAAAACCATTGAGCTAAGATTTCTTTATTGAAATTTGGGAGTAGTTCACCAACTCGGTTGCAATAATGCGCAATGTCCTCATCAACGTCTCCACTATCATCTAAATATGGCAAATACTTACTATTCAAGATTAATCCACAATTTACATATAAAGACCAACACCCGAAGCAGAATACATTAGCGCGCTTTGCATGTCACCGAGACGCCCCAGACGCTTAACTTCATCTGCAACATCGTTGGTCTCGATATCAAGATGCACTCGACTAGGATGGTCAACTTGCTGCACTTCATGTGGAGATGACTATTAGGGTCTAACAGCTACACATATTGATTATCTGCAGATGCCGAGAATGAGTGGGTTGGCATACCCAGCGCTTCGATCCAGAACATCGACGCAGAGCTTAAATCCTAGGTATGTCTATGATGAATCCAACTAACTTGATTTTATGCATGTAGCAAACGTCCTTGATTATTACACGCCCAACGAGGCCAATTAGTGCTGTTGATTAATTGGCTAACTGTATATCAGTTCTTCAGCGGCGACTCCACGGTGGGAAACATGCAAGTGCTAATTTCAGGGCATTTGTCAAACAGGTGCGGTAACCCATGACGCACACCAAAAATTCTATATGCAATCATCTGAGCGGCCATATGGCGAGAGGCGTAGAAGATATTCAGCGTAGATGGTCTAAATCTAGTAACTCAATCACATCACTGCCAGCAATACAGGCGTAATAATGCAAACAACTTTGAAAATTTAAATGGGGATTTAACACAAGAAGAGAAAATGGCTGGGGTACCTGGATTCGAACCAGGGTATGCCGGTATCAAAAACCGGTGCCTTACCGCTTGGCGATACCCCACCTGAGGTTGTTACATTGTCGAGCGGAATTGGCTGGGGTACCAGGATTCGAACCTGGGATGCCGGAATCAGAATCCGGAGCCTTACCGCTTGGCGATACCCCATCCGTGGACAGCATCACCTAACACTTGGTGCTGTATGATGGTGGCTATGGCGGGATTTGAACCTGCGACCCCAGCATTATGAGTGCTGTGCTCTAACCAACTGAGCTACATAGCCACAACAGGTCACAAATGGCTGGGGTACCTGGATTCGAACCAGGGTATGCCGGTATCAAAAACCGGTGCCTTACCGCTTGGCGATACCCCACCTGTGATTTGTGCTGGGAGAATGGCTGGGGTACCTGGATTCGAACCAGGGTATGCCGGTATCAAAAACCGGTGCCTTACCGCTTGGCGATACCCCACCAATTGAAAGTTACTAAACATCATGTCGAAAATGGTACGGGAGGAGAGACTTGAACTCTCACACCTTGCGGCACCAGAACCTAAATCTGGCGTGTCTACCAATTTCACCACTCCCGCATTTCGAGATGATGCATCCAAAAAGGATGGTGGCTATGACGGGATTTGAACCTGTGACCCCAGCATTATGAGTGCTGTGCTCTAACCAACTGAGCTACATAGCCGCTACAACTTCCTGCCCTCTCTCCCGAGAGAACGGGGCGTATTATGCTTATTCGGTCCAAACAGGTCAACAGCTTTTTTCGTGTTAATTCCCGCTTTTAAGCCGTTCGCTTATAATCTCATCAAACTGACCAGCCAGTACACAATTATAAGCTAAATCAGCAGCATTTAAGCTGCTGATTGCTAATCTACCCTATTATACGTTGAACAGGAAGTGCATCACGTCGCCATCTTTAACGACATATGTTTTGCCTTCCACACGCAGTTTGCCTGCTTCTTTTGCGCCGTTTTCACCTTTATATTGCACAAAGTCGTCATAAGCCATCACTTGCGCACGAATAAAGCCACGTTCGAAGTCAGTATGGATCTTACCAGCCGCTTGCGGTGCGGTAGCGCCGACAGGCACAGTCCAAGCACGGACTTCTTTAACACCGGCGGTAAAGTAGGTTTGCAGGTTCAGCAATTCATAACCCGCGCGGATCACGCGATCCAGACCTGGCTCATCTAAGCCAAGATCAGCCATGAACTCATCACGCTCTTCGGCGTCCATTTCCGCCAGTTCAGATTCAATCGCAGCACATACTGGCACCACGACGGCATTTTCTGTAGCGGCAATGGCGCGGACGGTATCTAAGTGTGGATTATTTTCAAAACCGTCTTCAGACACGTTCGCAATGTACATGGTTGGCTTTAAGGTTAAGAAGTTCAGGTAAGCCACGGCTTCCAGCTCTTCTTTGGTCAAATCCATGCTGCGCAACATGTGGCCTTCATCGAGTACTGGTTTCATTTTTTCCAATACTTCAACTTCGAACTTAGCTTCTTTGTCACCGCCTTTGGCACGTTTTTGCTGGCGAGTAATGGCGCGTTCACAGCTATCTAAGTCAGCCAATGCCAATTCGGTGTTGATCACTTCGATATCTGATGCTGGGTTAACTTTGTTAGCCACATGCACAATGTTGTCGTTTTCAAAGCAACGCACTACGTGACCGATAGCGTCGGTTTCACGGATGTTCGCGAGGAATTTGTTACCTAAGCCTTCGCCTTTTGATGCACCAGCCACCAGACCTGCAATGTCCACAAACTCCATGGTGGTTGGCAACACACGTTCTGGGTTCACAATCGCAGCTAATACATCCAAACGTGGATCTGGTACGGGTACCACACCGGTGTTTGGCTCAATCGTACAGAAAGGAAAGTTGGCAGCTTCAATACCAGCTTTAGTTAACGCGTTGAACAGAGTCGATTTACCGACGTTTGGCAAACCCACGATGCCGCATTTAAAACCCATGTTAATACCCTTTTTCAATCAAATCCGGCGGATAACCGGTTATAAAATCGTTTTAAAATTACTGCGCCTTGAATGCGTGCAAGCGATTCATGGCTTTGGTTAAATCATCTGTTAGCAAGATATCGGTCGCCCGCACAGCTTCATCTATGGTGGCATCAAGCAATTGCTGTTCGGTTTGAGGAGCTTTGCCCAACACAAAACCGCTGACTAAGTTTTTATCGCCCGGATGGCCAATGCCAATGCGTAACCGATAAAAATCTTTGTTATTGCCCATTTTGGCAATGATATCTTTGAGGCCGTTATGACCACCATGGCCGCCACCCAACTTAAACTTAGCCACACCCGGTGGCATGTCTAATTCATCGTGGGCCACCAACATCTGTTGTGGTTCAATTCTGAAAAAGTTGGCCAAGGCGGCTACCGCCTTACCACTTAAATTCATGAACGTGGTGGGTATCAGCAAGCGCACATCACGCCCTTTTACCGTTAGCCGCGCCGTTAAGCCAAAATATTTGCTGTCGGGCACTAAGTTGGCGCCATACTGACGCGCTAGTTGCTCGACATACCAAGCACCCGCATTATGGCGGGTCCGCTCATATTCGGCGCCAGGATTTCCTAATCCAACAATCAGCTTTATATCTGTCATGAAATTCTATCGTCACTACGAGGACTGTTCGACACTCGGCATAAACCAAAATGCCGCGAACTGAAAACGCGGCATTTTAGCACTCTAATCAAAAGAACAACAAATCGGCGCGTTAGCAGCTACGAGAGGCCCAACGCGTATTTCAGCACTTTTTGTTTGACCGGATTATTAAAGTTCGCCAGTTTCAGGCCCACATTGCGCGCAAGCTTAAGCGGTAGCAGGTCGTTACTGAAGCCCGCGTAGAATAGATCCATGCCAGTCATCATCAATTGATTATCAAACCAACGGCTGCGTTGATATTGCTCCAAGGTGTTGGTTTGCCACCAAGTTTGCGGCTCAGCTGTCAGGGCATTATCGACGGCCTTAATCAAGGCTTCCACATCTTTAAAGCCTAAGTTGACGCCCTGCCCCGCTAGCGGATTGATAGTATGTGCAGCATCCCCCAACAGCACCAAGTGCTCTTTAAAGTAGCGGTTAGCATGGCGGCGAGTCAGCGGGAAGCTGCCTTTACTGACCACCTCGAAGCGGCGGTCAAGCCGTTCAGGGAAGTGTTTATCGATCTCTTGCTTTAGCTGTTTATTAGATAACTGCGATAACGCATTGATCCGCGCAGCTTGGTCGTACCACACTAATGAGGCGTTATTGCCCGGCAGTGGTAGCAAGGAGCGTGGACCGCTTGGCGTGAACTGTTGCCAAGTCACATCTTGTTCGGCACATTCAGTGGCAATATTGATCAACATGCATGATTGACGGTAATCCCATCCCGTTACACCGATGCCAGCCCATTGCCGCACCATGGAGTTAGCGCCATCAGCACCGACTAACAGCTGAGCATCTAATACCTGACCATCATCCAAGCTGACTTCAATACCACTGCAAGCACGCACTAAACGACTAACTTTGGCAGGACAATAAAGGTGAATGTTGTCGTGTGCTGCAAACTGTTGCCACAGCGCTAACTGCACTAATCGGTTTTCCACAATATGCCCCAGATGCGACATTTTCAGCTGTGAGGCGTGAAATTGGGTGATACAACCATCCATTTCCCATGTTTCGAGGCCACGATACGCCACGTGGCGCATCTCCCACAATGCATCCAACGCGCCCAAGCGAGCCAATAGATTTTCAGACGATACACTAATGGCCGAGACTCGCACATCCAGCGGTTGTGCCACGTCATAGGGTTGCAATTGACGATGTTCCACTACGGCCACAGACAGCCCCAATTGCGCTAAGCCTAATGCTGCGGCGGCGCCCACCATGCCACCACCTATGATGACTACGTCGTGTTGGATATGTTGTTTTGTCACGTTCTCATTCCTGAAGAAGCGCTAATCACCTGTGTGGTGGCGGCTCATGCTTCATTGATATTGCCTACAGCTTAGTGCTGTGCTGCTACTTGCTGTACTGGCGCACAGCTAACAGACCGAAAAGGAAGTCATTACTATAACTTTCGTGGGTTGGCGCTATTATGCCGCAAATCAATATTTGAGAAAACGTGTAGCGAGAGATTCGAGTTTCGAGTTTCGAGCTTAGAGCTTAGAGTAGCGAGTTAATAGCTGCGAGCGAGTATCTCGTCACTCGCAACGCGCGACTCGCTGCTGCTTTTAGGTTATTTTTGTGAGATCCTGCACTGACTATTGGCATGCTGACGCCATCGCAGGTAAAATGGCGCGCTATTTTTCCCAGCGGTACGAGAGAGCACGGCAAAACTGATGAGCAAGAAACTCCATATCAAAACCTGGGGCTGTCAGATGAATGAGTATGACTCAGCAAAGATGGCCGACCTGTTAAACGAATTTCAGGGCTATAGTCTGACCGATGAAGCGGAAGAGGCTGACGTTCTGTTGCTTAATACCTGCTCGATTCGTGAAAAGGCTCAGGAAAAAGTTTTTCATCAGCTCGGGCGCTGGAAAAACCTCAAAGACAAAAATCCCGATTTGATCATTGGCGTAGGTGGCTGTGTCGCCTCTCAAGAAGGCAAAGCGATTAAAGACCGCGCCCAATGCGTAGATATCGTATTTGGCCCGCAAACATTGCACCGTCTGCCAGAGATGATCAATCAAGTACAAGGCGGCAACAAAGCGGTTATTGATGTGAGCTTCCCAGAGATTGAGAAGTTTGACCGTTTGCCAGAACCACGTGCAGAAGGCCCAACGGCTTTCGTCTCAATCATGGAAGGTTGCAGCAAATACTGCTCTTTTTGCGTGGTGCCATACACCCGCGGTGAAGAAGTTAGCCGGCCATTAGACGACGTGATTCTAGAAGTTGCCCAGCTCGCAGAACAAGGCGTGCGTGAAGTAAACCTGCTCGGCCAAAACGTGAACGCCTATCGCGGTGCGAAACACGATGGCGAGATCTGTAGCTTTGCCGAACTATTGCGTTTTATCGCAGCAATTGACGGTATCGACCGCCTGCGCTTTACCACCAGCCACCCGATTGAGTTCACTCAAGACATTATCGACGTCTACGAAGACACGCCAGAATTGGTGAGCTTTCTGCATTTGCCTGTACAATCCGGCTCAGACCGTATTTTGACGCAGATGAAACGTGGCCACATGGCGATTGAATACAAATCGATTATTCGTCGTCTGCGTAAAGCTCGTCCAGATATTCAAATCAGCTCTGACTTCATTGTTGGCTTCCCAGGTGAAACCGCACAAGACTTTGAAGACACTATGAAGCTGATTGAAGATGTGAACTTTGACCACAGCTTTAGCTTTATCTATAGCGCGCGTCCGGGCACCCCTGCGGCGGACTTGCCAGATGATGTCGATTTAGAAGAGAAAAAGCAGCGTTTGGCACGTTTGCAAGACACGATTACCCACCAAGCCATGCGTTACAGCCGTCAAATGCTCGGCACAGTGCAACGTATTTTAGTGGAAGGCCCATCGGTGAAAAACCCTATGGAACTGCGCGGCCGTACTGAAAACAACCGCGTAGTGAACTTTGAAGGTCAACCGCATCATATCGGTAAGTTTGTCGACGTCGAGATTATGGACGTCTACACCAACTCACTGCGCGGTAAATTTGTCCGTGGTGAAGATGAGATGGACCTGCGTAAACACTTACGCCCCATCGACATTGTGGCCAAACATCAGAAAGAAGATACCTTAGGCGTTGGAACCTACACGCCATAAGACATCAACGAAAGGCGGCGCAAGTCGCCTTTCACGTTTTAAGCGGTGGTGATTTTCCATTAGCATTTCGAGCAACAGGCTCGTAAACTGAACTTTTATGTTGTAAGCAATAAGCGGAGTTATTTTTGTCCAACAAACTGACTGCAATGGACCTCTATCTGGAACCAGCAGACATACGCCGCCTGGCCTCTCTCTGTGGTCCTTTTGACGATAACATCAAGCAGATCGAACGTCGTATCGGCGTAGAGATCAGCTATCGTAACAACCATTTTCGTATCGTGGGTCAACCACAAGGATGCTTATCAGCCAATCATCTGCTGAAAGCACTTTATGTTGAAACCGCGCCAGTTAAAGGCACCACGCCGGACTTAGATCCCGAGCAAGTGCATATTGCCATCCAAGAAACAGTGTCACTGGAAGCTGACGACGACAGCGACCAGCCGAAAGAACACTTCATCAAAACCCGTAAAGGGGTGATTAAGCCGCGTAACCCTAACCAAACCCAATATGTGGCCAATATTGTGCGCCATGATATTAGCTTTGGTATCGGCCCAGCAGGTACGGGTAAAACTTACTTGGCCGTTGCCGCTGCGGTAGACGCATTAGAACGCCAAGAAGTACGCCGCATTTTACTGACCCGCCCTGCGGTGGAAGCGGGCGAAAAACTGGGCTTTTTGCCGGGTGACTTGAGTCAGAAAGTCGACCCATACTTGCGCCCATTGTATGACGCGCTGTTTGAGATGCTCGGTTTTGAAAAGGTAGAACGCCTGATTGAAAAAAGCGTGATTGAGATTGCCCCGCTGGCTTACATGCGTGGCCGTACGCTCAACGACGCCTTTATCATTCTGGACGAAAGCCAAAACACCACTGTGGAACAGATGAAGATGTTCCTGACTCGTATTGGCTTTAACTCTAAAGCGGTGATTACTGGCGATATCACCCAGATCGACTTACCTAAACATGTGAAATCGGGTCTGCGCCACAGCATTGAAGTGCTGGCCGATGTGGATGAAATTAGCTTTAACTTCTTCCAGTCGAAAGACGTGGTGCGCCACCCAGTGGTCGCACGTATTGTCGAAGCCTATGAAAAACACGAGCAAACAGAGCAAGCCGCAAAAGCTGCCAAAGAAAGAGCCCGTGAGCAACGCGAATCTGTAACGGAAACTAACCATCATGAGTCTTGAGCTCGATTTGGATTTACAAATCGCTTTTGAAGCGCCAGATCTGCCAACGCTGGCGGATTTTGAGCAATGGGCGACGCTCGCCATTGGTAACGCTATGCCAGTGGCTGAAATGACCATTCGCATTGTCGATGAAGCGGAAAGTCAGCAATTAAATAACGATTATCGCGGTAAAGATAAGCCAACTAACGTGCTATCTTTTCCGTTTGAAGCCCCACCGGAAATTGAACTGCCATTGCTGGGCGATTTAGTGATTTGTGCGCCCGTCGTGGCGCGTGAAGCTGCCGAGCAGCATAAGCCATTACAAGCCCATTGGGCACATATGGTTGTGCATGGTTGCCTGCATCTGCTAGGTTATGATCATATTGAAGATGACGAGGCTGAAGAAATGGAGTCTATTGAGACCCAACTAATTGAAAGTCTTGGTTTTACCGACCCATACAAGGAGCAATAGTTGTCTGCCCGTCAGACACAGGAAACATTATGAGTGACGACATCCCCCCGAGTACGAACGCCCAAAAGAAAGGCTGGTTAGACAAAGTTAGTCAGTTATTTCAGGGCGAGCCCCAGAATCGTGAAGAACTGGTAGGGGTTATTCAAGACGCTGAACAGCGCGACCTTATTACCGAAGACACCAGCGAGATGATCAAAGGTGTTCTGGAAGTCTCGGATTTACGCGTACGGGATATTATGATCCCGCGTTCGCAAATTGTAGCCATTCAATACACTGATGGTGTGGATGAAATCCTCAACACCGTCATCACTTCCGCACACTCTCGCTTTCCGGTAGTGAACGAAGATAAAGACCACATTGAAGGCATCTTACTGGCCAAAGATCTTATCCCTTACGGCTTTAACAATGGCGATGATCCATTTTCACTGGAACAAGTGATCCGCCCTGCCGTAGTTGTGCCAGAAAGCAAACGGGTAGATGTATTACTGAAAGAGTTTCGCTCTCAACGTTACCACATGGCCATTGTGGTCGATGAGTACGGCGGCGTCTCAGGTCTAGTGACCATTGAGGATATTCTGGAAGAGATTGTCGGGGAGATTGAAGATGAATTCGATCATGACTCCGAAAACGAACCAGATATTCGTAAAGTGGGTGGCCGCGTATTTATGGTCAAAGCGCTTACTGCTATCGATGATTTTAACGAACACTTCGGCTGTAACTTTAGCGATGATGAATTCGATACCGTTGGCGGTTTAGTGAGCCACGCCTTTGGGCGTCTGCCGGAACGCAATGAAAAAATCACTATTGGCGGGTATGAATTTAAAGTGATCAGTGCCGACACTCGCCGTTTGGTGCAATTACGGGTTAAACTCCCAGATCAGGATGAATCTGAAAGTAGTAATGACTAGTGTTGCACACGCTCTCGCGCGGTAAAGCCGTGCTCTGTTACGCGCTGATGTTTGCCATCGGCGCGCTTACCGCCCTCGCCTACGCTCCCTACAATATCTGGCCAATTGTGCCGTTGGCTATTGCCGCCGGACTCTGGCTCACTGACAAATTACCGCTATCGCCCACTAAGCTATGGTGGAGTTTTGGTTTTGGTAGTTTTGCTACCGGCATCAGTTGGGTGCATGTCAGCATGGTGCGCTACGGTGAATTACCACTGGTGGTTGCGGTGACTCTCATGGCGTTGCTCTGTGCCTATCTGGCGCTGTTTCCGGCGTTAGCTGGCTGGAGTTATGGTAAGCTCAACAAAGCTCGTCAGCAACCGCGCGCCAGCGCCGCTAAAGCTTCCAGTTGGCAGTTATGTTTGCTGTTTCCCGCGTTGTGGGTATTAACAGAATGGGCACGCGGCTGGGTACTTACTGGCTTTCCGTGGTTGTGGCTCGGTTACAGCCAAGCCGAAGGCCAGTTAAAACCACTGGCGGCAGATATCGGCACATTGGGTTTAAGCTTTGTGCTGGTGAGCGTTGCGGGCGCATTAGTCCTGCTGCTACATAGAAAATGGCTGATACTGCCGTTGTGGTTAGCCGTACTCGCTACCGCCATATTTGCCACGCCTTATTACAGCCCGCTAAAACGCACAGGTGAAACGGTAAGGGTGGCCTTAGTGCAGGGTAATATTCCGCAAAGCATGAAGTGGCACCCAGAAGCATTATGGCCCACTTTACTGAAATATATGGATCTTACTCGGCCACACTTTGCCGATAGCGACCTTGTTATTTGGCCAGAAGCCGCAGTGCCATCACTGGAGTTTGATAGCCAAGAATTTCTCGATAATGCCAACCGCGCGGCCAATCTAAACAACAGCGCCATTGTGACCGGCATTCCGAGCATGGTGAATGGCAAGTATTATAACGCCTTGATTGTCTTGGGTAACTACCAAAAATCACAGCAAGCCGCGGGCGATTATCAGTTGGATAACAACAACCGGTATCGCAAACACCACCTACTGCCAATTGGCGAATTTGTGCCGTTCCAAGACTTACTAAGGCCAATTGCGCCATTCTTTAATCTGCCGATGTCATCCTTTAGTGACGGCCAATATCAGCAGACCAATTTGATGGCCGCCGGTCATACTTTGGCACCAGCGCTTTGCTATGAAATCGCCTTTCCTGAACAGCTACGTGACAACGTCAACGAACACACTGAGATGCTGTTAACTGTGTCCAACGATGCGTGGTTTGGTGAGTCCAACGGCCCACTGCAACACATGCAGATTGCGCAGATGCGTGCGGTGGAGTTAGGTCGCCCGCTGTTGCGTGGCACCAACAACGGCGTCACGGCCGTTGTTGATGAGCATGGCAATATTACCGACCGATTGCCGCAGTTTGAGTCAGGCGTATTAACCAGTAATGTTGCACTGGTTAGCGGTATGACCTTGTTTAACCGTTTCGGCCAGTTACCGCTACTGTTGTTCGCCGCTGTGGTAGTGCTAATTAGCCTAGCCAGAAAAAAATTTAAGTTTTAATTCCACATAAAATCAGCGGGTTAAATTCTTTAGCCCGCTAAATTTCTGAACCATAAGCAATTCTTAAGTTTCCACTTCTAATTTTTATGTGAAATACATCACAGCGGAGTGGCTTTATGAATCAAGCATCTGGTAATAGCTATCCGTCAGTGGAAACAGCTTCCCAAGTTCTTGCGAGCATCACTGAACGTCCTTTATTTACTCTTACCGTACCACAGCAGTCACAACGACAGGCGGCTGAGCAATTTATTGCCGAACAATTTAAATCCGCTCATCAAGCGCATATTCACCGTTTTATGCCGTTATTACTGTCTTTGCTAACCCCAGAGCAGCAAATTGTGGCGGCGTTCGGTTTACGCCCTGGGACTGAAACTCCGCTATTTCTAGAGCAATATCTGGCACAACCGATTGAACAACTGGTTGCCAGCCAATTTAAGCAGCCAGTTGACCGCTTACGCTTGGTAGAAGTGGGAAATCTTGCCGTCACTCAAAAAGCCTATGGCCCAAGCCTGATGGCGGCGCTAGCGACGTTGTTACACCAGTGTCAGTTTGAGTGGATGGTGTTTACCGCCACCCGCCAAGTCCAACGTTTGATGTTAATGCTCGGCTTCGCCCCAATTCCGCTGTGTATTGCTGATCCCGCTAAACTGCGTGACGACGAAGAGGACTGGGGCAGCTATTACTTGAACCAACCCACAGTAATGGTGGGCAGTATTAAAACGGCCATTGCCGTCGTCGAACAACATCCACGGTTACGTCGTATTCAACAGCAGTTGCTGCCCGATATTACCCGTGCAGCGAACACCATTTTACCGCTATTACAGCAGTCACGTTGAGGTACCCCTAGATGACGGACACCTTACAGCATCTCGCCGAGCAGTTTACCGATCGTCCAGCACTTACGGATGGTCAGCAACAACTGAGCTATCAACAACTGTATCGACGAGTTCAAGCACTCAGTGAAACTTTTACCGCACTACAACTGCGCAGCGTAGCGCTGCACGGCGGCAACAGTATTGACTGGGTGATAGTCGACTTAGCCTGCCAACAAGCCAACATTGTACTGTTACCCCTGCCACCATTTTTCTCATTAAGTCAGATTGATGCCTGCCTTGAACAAGCAGGTTCACAGCTATTGTTGAGTGAAGACGCTGGGCTAGCCGCTAAACTACAACAAACTGTCGCCCCACTCACCAGTCGAATTGCGCGCTATCATGCGGTCAGCATTACCCCTAAGCAGCCCGCGCAACTGCCACAAGGCACTGCAAAAATTACCTTTACCTCAGGCTCAACGGGTCACCCTAAAGGGGTGTGTTTAACCAGCGAGCACCAATGGCGAGTCGCAAAATCACTCGCGACCGTGACTGCGCTGAGCCAGCCGAAACACTTAGCACTGCTGCCATTAAGCACCCTGCTAGAAAATATCGCCGGTATCTACAGCCCATTATTATGCGGTGGCACCGTCATACTGTCGTCCGAACAACAACGCGGTATGCTGGGCAGTTCAAAGCTTGATGCCAAAGCGCTGCTGGCTTGTATTAGTCAGTCACAACCCAACAGTATCATTTTGATCCCACAACTATTGCTGCTGCTGGTGAACGCTTGCTTACAAGGCTGGCAGCCTCCAGCAAGCCTACAGTTTGTCGCAGTTGGCGGCGGTAAAGTCAGCCCAGCCCTGCTGGCACAGGCGCATCAACTCGGCCTGCCAGTATATGAAGGCTATGGCTTGTCAGAATGTGGCTCGGTAGTTGCTCTCAATACCGCGACGCAACAGATTGATGGCAGTGTGGGGCAAGTCTTGCCGCATTGTCAGGTAGCGATCATCAACAACGAAGTCGTAGTCAGCGGCGCTTGCCATTTGGGCTATGCGGGCGTTCCCAGCAGTTGGTATCCCGACAAAATTTTCACCGGCGATTTAGGCCAACGCCGTAATGGTTGGTTATGGATTAATGGCCGCAGTAAAAACCTGCTGATCTCCTCCTTCGGCCGCAATATTAGCCCTGAGTGGGTCGAGTCCGAAATCATGGCCGAGCCTTTTATCCGTCAATGCATGGTGCTGGGCGATGCAGAGCCATACCTCAGCGCTATCGTCAGTTGTAGTGACGTGGTTGATAACGTGCAACTGGCTGCGTATATGGCCCGTGTGAATCAGCAACTCCCCGACTATGCTCAAGTCTGGCACTGGCTGAGAGTCTCACCGGAGCAACTATTACCATTTACCACAGCGAATGGTCGCCTAAAACGCGAGGCCATTGTATCCGCCTTTGCCGAACAGATTGCCGCCTTATATCAAGGCGAGTCGGCTGCTAGCTAATTTCGAGGTTACTTATGACGTTCTACCAACAACTTCAGCAAGACACCGTTGACGCTCGTAACTATCTATTAAGCGCACCAATTATTCAGCGCTGCTTAACCAGTGACATCAGCCTAGAAGAATATGTCGCCTTCTTGCAGCAGGCCTACCATCACGTGAATCACACCTCACCACTGTTGATGGCCACTGGCGCCCGCTTGCCCGAAAGTAAAGAGTGGTTGCGTGCCGCCATTGCGGAATATATTGAAGAGGAGCAAGGCCACCAAGAGTGGATCCTCAACGATATTGCCGCCTGCGGGTTTGATAAAGAAAAAGCACGCCGTAGCAAACCCAACTTCAGTACTGAACTGATGGTGGCCTACGCGTATGACATGGTGAACCGCATTAGTCCGTTAGGCTTCTTTGGCATGGTCAACGTGCTTGAAGGCACCAGCATTAATATTGCTACGCTGGCCGCAGGTCGTATTCAATCCGCGCTGGATTTACCTAACAAAGCCTTTAGTTACCTCAGCTCGCACGGCGAACTCGATCAGCAACATATCAAGTTCTTTGAAGGATTGATGAATCGCATCACTGATGTTGAAGAGCAGCAGTTGATCATTCATGCCGCCAACAACTTCTACCATTTATACGGCAATATTTTCCGTGAGTTAAGTGGTAAGCAAGCGCAGTTAATCCAAGTATCTAGCTCACCAATGGCACATGCCGGCTAAGGGGTCCTATGAACTTTTCTGAACAGCGTTGGGTGATTACTGGTGCCAGTGGTGGCATTGGCGCCGCCATTGCCACAGCGCTAGCACAGCGAGGCGCGACCTTGCTGTTATGTGGTCGCAACCAAATAAAATTGACGCAACTCAAAGCGAAATTGGTTGGCAAACATCAACTGTTTATCGGTGACCTGACGGAAGCCAGCAGCCTAGGCGCATTACAGCAAGCTGCTGATAACTTCAATGCTAACGGCGTCATTAACTGCCTTGGTGTCAATCAACTGCAAACGTTTGTGCAAAGCAGTGAGGCAGATGTACGCCGCATGCTCGACACCAATTTGCTTACCCCAATCAGTGTTTGCCAAGCGCTATTGCCACGGCTGCAAACCCAGCCCAATGCCACTATCGTCAATGTGGGCTCAATTCTCGGTAGCATTGGCTATCCCGGTTCAGCGCTGTACTGTGCCAGCAAGTTTGGTTTACGCGGTTTTACCGAGTCGCTACGGCGTGAACTGGCGGACAGTCAAATGAACATACTTTATTTTGCACCGCGCGCCACCGATACCGAACTTAATAGCCCTGAAATGCAACAGCTTAATCAGCAGTTCGGGAATAAGAGCGACACACCGCAGTGGGTAGCACAACAGCTATGCCAACGCTTACAAACCTCGCCAAAAGGGGCGGCTTACTTAGGCTGGCCAGAGAAACTGTTTGTACGTATCAACGCCCTATTCCCTAGCCTAGTGGATGGTGCCAGCCTTAAACAACTGCCAATTATTAAACGTTTTTGTCACCAACAGCCCCTAAGCTCGACTGTTACAGGAGAACACCATGAAGCTTCTTAAAGCATTGCTAGCAACCGCGTTATTGGTCGGCTCGGCCAACAGTTTTGCTGACGATGTCGCCCCCCCATTACAGCAATTGCAGCAACAATGGGCGACCAACAACTACCAACTTAAAGGTGGTGTGCAGGAAAAAGCGTTTGAAAAGCTATTAGCAACCGCCGACACCACGCTGGCCGCCTATCCTGACGACGCTGAAATTTTAATTTGGCATGGCATTATTAACTCCACCTATGCAGGCGTCACTGGCGGTTTAAGTGCGATGAAGTATGCCAAAATCGCTAAGAAGGATTTTGAAAAAGCACTCAAGATTGATGACACCGCTCTGCAAGGCTCCGCCTACACCAGCTTAGGCGTGCTGTACTTTAAAGTGCCCGGGTGGCCAATTGGTTTTGGCGATGACGACAAAGCGGAAGAATTATTGAAAAAAGCGTTAACCATCAACCCTGACGGTATTGATAGTAACTACTTTTACGGCGAGTTCTTACGAGATGATGATCAGTACCAACAAGCTAAACCTTACTATGAGAAAGCCTTAGCCGCGGCGCCACGGCTAGGACGTGAAACCGCTGATGCCGGACGGCGTGAAGAGATCAACAACGCGCTCGCCGATGTGAATAAGCGAATGAAATAGTTGGTACTTGGCGGTGTTTCTGTCGCTATTTTTCCATTAAAAAACGCAGCCTCGGCTGCGTTTTGTTTAGCGGCTGTCACGCTAAGGCTGCAACGCCTCTCGCGTAAACTCGCGGTTATCGCAATGCGGGCATTCAGGGATCACATCAGTAAATTCGATGTTCATGGTATTGCCGCATTTAGTACAACTTAACGTTCCTTGGCTGACCACATCCCCCGCGTGGTAAACCCCTTGCTGATCAAATTGACGTGATAACTCGTGCCACTCCACTTGGCTGCGGTCACTGATCTCCCCGAGCCAGTGCCACAGCGAGTTTTCAAACTCAATCACGCTAGGACTATAACTTAAATCGCTATCCATCTTTTGCTTGATAAAAGCAGCAATATCACGCTTTAAAAACGCCTCTACCAAGGTTAACTGCTCCTCAGTCGCAGCGGTTTTAAGTGCAAGATATTCACGGCTTTGCGTGATAGCCTGATACAAACCATTAATGCTGAGCGAGCTGTCTTGACGATATTGCTCTGCGACTTGGTCCAACAGCGCTTGATACAATCCCAGTAATTTTTCACTTTTCTCGTTCATGACCACGACTCCTTAACTCCGGTCTTTGTTAAAGACTCACTTCTGGTTTATCCTATGCGGATTTAAAGCGCCCCAAAGCGCCAAAATCACTTTAATGGGCGGCAATGCCGAGAATCTTGATGCAAGAACAATACAATCCTTCAGAAATTGAAGCCCGCGTACAGCAACATTGGGCTGAGCACAAAACCTTTGAAGCAAAAGAAGATCCAAATAAAGAAAAATTCTACTGTCTTTCAATGTTTCCCTACCCATCTGGTCGCCTCCATATGGGGCACGTCCGCAACTACACGATAGGTGATGTTGTCGCTCGTTTCCAGCGTTTACAGGGTAAAAATGTGCTGCAACCTGTAGGTTGGGATGCTTTTGGTCTGCCTGCGGAAAACGCGGCCATCAAGAATGCGTCTGCACCAGCGCCATGGACTTACGAAAATATCGATTACATGAAAAACCAGCTGAAAATGCTAGGTTTTGGCTACGACTGGAACCGTGAAATTGCCACTTGTACCCCTGAATACTACCGTTGGGAACAGTGGTTCTTCACTAAGCTTTATGAAAAAGGCTTAGTCTACAAAAAGACCTCTTCAGTTAACTGGTGTCCAAATGACCAAACCGTACTGGCTAACGAGCAAGTGCAAGACGGTTGCTGCTGGCGCTGTGACACCAAAGTAGAGCAGAAAGAAATTCCACAATGGTTTGTCAAAATCACTGATTACGCCGAAGAGCTGCTGAACGATATCGATACCCTTGAAGGTTGGCCTGAGCAGGTAAAAACCATGCAACGCAACTGGATTGGCCGTTCAGAAGGTGTCGAAATGACCTTTGCGGTTGACGGGAGCGATGAGACCTTCGATATCTACACCACACGTCCAGACACAGTTTACGGTGTGACTTACGTAGCGATTGCTGCGGCGCACCCGCTGGCCATCAAAGCCGCCGCTAACAATCCTGAGCTGGCCGCATTCGTTGAAGAGTGTAAACAAAGCACCGCATCAGAAGCTGAACTGGCGACCATGGAGAAAAAAGGCGTGGCCACTGGCCTGTACGCTATCCATCCGCTAACTGGCGCCAAAGTGCCAGTATGGGCTGCTAACTTCGTACTGATGAATTACGGTACTGGTGCGGTAATGTCGGTACCGGCGCACGACCAACGTGACTACGAATTTGCCACCAAATACGGTTTGGCTATCAAAGCCGTTATCAAACCCGCTGACGGCGAAGCCGACGTAACGAGCGAAGCCTACACCGAAAAAGGCGTGCTGTTTGATTCTGCTGAATTCTCAGGCTTAGCGTTCGCAGAAGCGTTTGATGGCATCGCCAACAAACTTGAAGCTGAAGGCAAAGGCAAACGCCAAGTAAACTACCGCCTGCGCGATTGGGGCGTGAGCCGCCAACGATACTGGGGCGCCCCCATTCCAATGGTGACATTGGAAGACGGCACCGTCATGCCAACACCAGAAGATCAACTGCCAGTTATTCTGCCAGAAGATGTAGTGATGGACGGCGTACAAAGCCCAATCAAAGCCGATAAAGCGTGGGCCAAGACCACCGTAAACGGCCAACCAGCGCTGCGCGAAACAGATACTTTCGACACCTTTATGGAGTCAAGCTGGTACTACGCCCGTTACTGCTCACCAAAAGCTGACCAGATGTTGGACCCAAGCAAAGCCAACTACTGGCTGCCAGTGGACCAATATATCGGCGGTATCGAACACGCCTGTATGCACTTGCTGTACTTCCGTTTCTTCCACAAACTGCTGCGTGATGCCGGTTTGGTGGATTCAAACGAGCCAGCAAAACGCCTGCTGACCCAAGGTATGGTACTGGCTGACGCCTTCTACTACACCGATGACAAAGGTGCCCGCGTATGGGTATCACCACTGGATGTTACTGTTGAAGAACGCGACGACAAAGGCCGTATCGTGAAAGCGGTAGACAGCCAAGGCCATGAACTGGTGTATACCGGCATGAGCAAAATGTCGAAATCGAAAAACAACGGTATCGACCCACAGCTGATGGTAGAGAAATACGGTGCTGACACTGTACGTCTGTTTATGATGTTTGCCGCACCGCCAGAAATGACTTTGGAATGGCAAGAGTCAGGCGTTGAAGGCGCACACCGCTTTATCAAACGTCTGTGGAAACTGGCATTCGAGCTGACGGCAGCGGGTGCCGCACCTGCGTTGGACGTGAAAGCACTGAATGCCGACCAAAAAGCCCTGCGCCGCGAACTGCACAAAACGATTGCTAAAGTGACTGACGATATCGGTCGTCGCCAGATGTTCAACACCGCTGTGGCTGCCGTGATGGAACTGATGAACCATCTGCAAAAAGCGCCACAAACTGGAGAGCAAGATAAAGCACTGTTAGCTGAAGCACTCAATGCCGTAGTACGTTTGCTGTACCCAATCACCCCACACTTGTGCGCGACCCTGTGGAGCGAACTGGGCAACACCACTGCGATTGAAACTGCCGCATGGCCGGAAGTGGATGAAGCGGCACTGGTGGAAGACAGCAAACTGATCGTGGTGCAAGTCAACGGTAAGCTGCGTGCTAAAATCACCGTAGCGGCTGACGCGACTAAAGAGCAAGTAGAAGCCTTGGCGATGGCAGAAGAGCCAGTACAGAAACACCTTGAGGGTGTCACCATCCGTAAAGTGATTTTTGTACCGGGTAAACTGCTGAATATCGTGGCTAACTGATAAGGGATTTCATGCTGAAAACTATGATGCGTTTGAAGCCTCTGACAACCTGCTTACTGGCACTGGTCATCATGACCAGTGCTGGCTGCGGTTTTCATTTACAGGGCAGTTACTCGATTCCGAAAGAGTTAAAAGTGCTCAGCCTGCAAACGCAGGATGAATACAGCGAACTGAGTCGATTAGTCAGCGAGCGGCTACGCCTACATAACATCAGAGTGCAACCTGTTAGCCAAGATCTGCCACGACTGACCTTGATTAAAGACTCGCTAGAACGCTCCACCCTATCGTTGTATAACACCGGTAACGTGGCCGAGTACGAGCTGATTTATCATGTCGATTTCAGCGTGGCACTGCCCAACAAAGAAGCGCAGAAATTTACTGCAGAGATCCGCCGCGACTATCAAGATGACCCGCGTACTGCGCTGGCTAAAAGTCGTGAGATGAACCTGTTAGTGAAAGAGATGCGCGCCCAAGCGGCCGACTATGTGATCCAAACATTGGCTTCTATCGAGGTTAACTGATGCGGGTGTATCCGGATCAGTTGCCCCGGCAACTCAGTAAACTAAAACCTTGCTATCTGCTCTTTGGCGACGATCCTTGGTTATTAACCGCCGCCAAAGGGCAGCTTATTGAAGCGGCCAAAGCCCAAGGCTTTGACGAACGCGTCCAACTCGAACAAGACAACAGCTTTAGTTGGCAAGATCTTGCCAATGAATGGAACGCCATGAGCTTGTTTGCCAATCGGCGCATCATTGAGCTTCATCTGCCCAACGCCAAACCCGGCGCTGATGGCAGTGCCATGCTGCAACAGCTGTTAGCTCAGCCGAATCCCGATATTTTATTGATTATTACCGGCCCCAAGCTGGCGCGGGAGCAGCAATCCAGCAAATGGTTTAAATCGCTGGATAAAGATGGCATTTTTGTCCCTTGCACCACACCAGAAGGCGCGCAATTCCAACGCTGGTTGGATGGCCGCACCCAGTTTTATCGGCTCAATTTACAAGCTGATGCACGGGCGATGCTGGTAACGCTGTACGAGGGCAACTTATTGGCCGCCGACCAAGCATTGCAGCTATTGCAACTATTGGCAGCAAGCAGACCCGTGAGTGCCGAGGAACTGGCGCAATACTTTGAAGATCAATCACGCTTTAACGTGTTTCAACTGGCTGATGCCCTGCTGGAAAACCAGCAAGATAAAGCCCAGCACATGCTGCAACAGCTCAAAGCAGAAGACACTGCCATGCCGATTATCCATTGGGCGGTGCAGAAAGAGTTGACCACGTTATGGCAACTACAGTTAGCCGCCAGCCAACGTCAGCCACTGGCGCCGCTCTACAGCAAACTGCGGATTTGGGATAAACGTCAGCCGCTATATCAGCACGCCTTAGCGCGACTGCCGCTGGACGCGATTGAGTGGATGTTATCACTGTGCTCGAGCTTGGAACTCAAACTCAAACAACAAGGGATAGAAGACTGGACTGGCTTAAGCCATCTGTGTCTGCTGTTTGATCCCGCTACACATGCTCGTTTGCGGGCATTTGGACAGCACTAATGAGAATTGGCATTTTAGGTGGCACTTTTGATCCGGTGCACTATGGCCATTTACGCCCTGCTGAAGCTGTACGCCAACAACTGCAGCTGGACGAATTATGGTTGATGCCCAATCGTATTCCACCACACAAAGCCGCCGCCAGTGCCAGTAGCAAGCAACGGCTTGAGATGCTAACACTAGCTCAGCAAGAGTTTCCGGCGTTTTCCATCTGCGATATTGAGCTAACCCGCAATGAACCATCCTACAGTGTGGTCACTTTGGAACAGCTGATCACCTCCCAGCCGCAGCACACTTTTTATTTTATTATGGGCAGCGATTCGTTGGTGCAATTGGCGACTTGGCACCAATGGCAACAGCTATTCAGCCTGTGCCATATCGTGGTCTGTGGTCGTAGCGGCTGGCAGCTAACAGCGGATAATCCGGTATGGCCCGAGTATCAACAGCGCCATCTGAGTGCGACTAACCATCTGAGCCAACACGCCAATCAACGCGCGGGCGATATTATTCAGATGGAGCTAGAACTACAGCCATTTGCTTCGACGCAGTTGCGTCAATGGCTCGAACAAGGTCAACTGCAACGCTGTTTGGATGCCGTGCCAGCCGTTGTGCTCGATTATATCGTTGCCGAACAGCTTTATCAGAGCTGATACAAACACTATTTGCCGCTATACTAGCGCGCCAAATTAACAGAATAAGGAAACCGCGCGTGCAGAGCACGGAACTAAAAGCCTTTGTAGTAGACAAAGTTGAAGACATTAAAGCGAAAGATATCGTAGTACTGGACGTTCGTGAAAAATCGAACATCACCGATTACATGGTGATCTGTACTGGTACCTCAAATACCCATTTACGCGCTATCGCCGATAACGTGGTGCGTGAAGCCAAGGCCGCAGGTGTTGAACCGTTAGGCGTTGAAGGCCGCGCCAGCAATGAATGGGTGTTGGTTGACTTAGGTGATGTTGTATTGCATGTCATGCAAGATGCCATACGCGAACAATTCCAGCTCGAAAAACTGTGGTCTGAAATCTAAGCGTTATGAAACTACAACTGATTGCCGTTGGCACCAAAATGCCCGCTTGGGTCACTCACGGTTTTGAGGAATATCAACGTCGTTTCCCGCGTGATATGCCGTTTGAACTGGTGGAAATCCCCGCGGGTAAACGCGGTAAAAATGCCGATATAGCCCGCATTCTGCAAAAAGAAGGCGAAGCGATGTTAGCTGCGGTGGCCAAGGGCAACCATATCGTATCGCTAGATTTACCGGGTAAAAACTGGACGACGCCGGAGCTTGCCACCCATTTAGAAAAGTGGCAGCTCGATGGCCGTGACGTCAGCCTGCTGATTGGCGGGCCCGAAGGGCTAGCACCTGCGTGCAAACAAGCGGCCACACAAAGCTGGTGTTTGTCAGCACTCACGTTGCCGCACCCGCTAGTACGAGTAGTGGTGGCAGAAAGTCTCTACCGTGCGTGGAGCATCAATAACAATCATCCCTACCATCGGGAATAGTCGTAGCCGACAAACTAAAAGGACGGAGAGACATAGTGCTTCGAAATAAGCGGATCACCATGCACAACCATGCGGCCGAGGCGTCTTTATTTAAACGCCGCGCGCTGTTCACGTTTGTTTGTGTATTGCTGCTTATTGGCGTCCTTATCGGCAACTTATATCACCTGCAAGTCACCGATTACAACGACTACACCACTCGCTCTAACGACAACCGTATCCGCGTGATCCCTATCGCGCCGAGCCGCGGCTTAATCTACGACCGTACCGGTAAAATGCTGGCAGAGAACCAGCCATTCTACTCACTTGATGTAGTGCCGGAACGCGTCAAAGACATGCCAGCGATGTTAGATGAACTGAATAAGATCGTACCTATTACCGATGATGAGCGCGAAGATTTTCTAGAAGCGCTGAAATTTCATCGCCGCTTTAAACCGCTGACGCTCAAAAGTCGTCTGACTGAAGAGCAAGTAGCGGAGTTCAGTGTTAACCAGTTCAAGTTTGATGGCGTATCGGTTGAAGCAGGGCTAGACCGTTTTTACCCACAAGGCATGTTGCTAACGCACGTGCTGGGTTACGTAGCACGTATTAATAACCGTGACCGTGCCTCGCTGGAAAAAGCTGGCGTATGGTCAGACTATGCCGCCACCAATAACATGGGTAAGCAAGGCATTGAAAAGTTTTACGAAGAGTTGCTGCACGGTAAACCCGGCCATATGGAGGAAGAGGTTAATAACCTTGGCCGCCATATTCGCACCCTCAAAGTGGAAGCGCCGGAGCCTGGGCAAGACATCTATCTAACGATAGATTTGGCGTTGCAGAAAAAAGCGGTGGAACTACTCGGTGGCCGTCGCGGCTCCATTGTCGCCATCGATCCGCGTGACGGTGGCATTTTAGCGATGGTCTCCAGCCCAAGTTACGACCCTAACCAGTTTGTGCATGGCATCACCAGTAAAAACTACAGTGAATTGCTAAACTCGCCTGATCGCCCACTGATTAACCGTGCCACCCAAGGCCAATATGCGCCAGCCTCAACTATCAAACCATTTATGGCGCTAATGGGGTTAGATGACAAAGTCGTGACTGAGAAAACCCGCGTGTGGGACCCTGGCTTTTGGCAAATCCCTGGAGTTGACCGTAAATATCGCGACTGGAAACGTTGGGGCCATGGCTGGGTTGATGTATACAGCGCGATTGTGAACTCCTGTGATACCTACTTCTATGAACTGGCGTACAAGTCAGGGATCGACCGCATCAGCGCCTTTATGGGGCAGTTCGGTTTTGGGCAAAACACCGGCGTCGATATTTTTGAAGAATCGTCGGGTAACATGCCGTCACGCGACTGGAAGAAACTCAAATACAACCAGCCTTGGTATATTGGTGACACTATCTCTATCGGTATTGGTCAAGGCTATTGGACCACAACGCCACTGCAGTTGGCGTCAGCGGTCACTATGCTGGCCAATAAGGGCCAACATTTCACACCGCACTTGCTGAAATCGATTAAAGACACCACCTCCAAGATTGACACACCCATCGATCCACAGCCGCCGCTGATCTTAAACGAGCAACGCCATTGGGATGTGATAGCCGAGGCGATGCGCCAAACAGCAGTGCATTCTCGCTTTAAAGATGCCCCCTATACCGCAGCGATGAAAACCGGTACGGCACAAGTATTCAGTGTGGCGGAAGATGAGAAGTATGATGCTGACACCATCGACGAAAAGCTACGTGATAACGCGTTGATTGTGGCTTACGCACCGTTTGAACATCCCAAAATTGTTATCGCTATGGTGTTGGAAAACGCTGGTTGGGGTGGCGCCAATGCTGGCCCGCTGGCCCGCGAATTACTAGATTCGTACATGCTGCGTGATCAGTGGGAGTTAACAGATGCAAGATAACCAGCCTAGTCTTTGGCATAAACTCCACATCGACCTGCCGCTATTACTCGGTTTGTTGGCACTCATGGGTTATGGCCTGTTTATTATCTATTCCGCCGGTGGTGAAGATATGGGCATGCTTGACCGCCAAGTTATCCGCATGGGGTTATCACTGGCGCTGATGTTTTTCCTCGCGCAGATTAATCCTGAGGTGTATCGCCGCTGGGCGTTACCCATCTATATCGCCGGCGTCGCCTTACTACTCGCCGTGACCTTTTTTGGTGAAATCAATAAAGGGGCGCAACGCTGGCTAAACTTAGGTTTTATGGAGTTTCAGCCGTCGGAACTGATGAAACTCGCCTTTCCTATCACCATGGCGTGGTATATCAGTAAGTTCCCACTACCACCGAAAAAACGCTACCTTGCAGGCGCAGCTGTGATTCTGCTGATCCCCACCTTGCTGATTGCCAAGCAACCCGATTTGGGGACTTCTATTTTGGTGGCAGCGTCTGGGGTGTTTGTACTATTTCTCTCCGGCATGAGCTGGATGATTGTCGGCGGCATTGTCGCATCGGTATTGGCATTTTTGCCGATCCTGTGGTTTTTCTTGATGCACGACTACCAACGCAACCGGGTACTGACATTGCTCAACCCAGAGGCCGATCCACTCGGCACGGGCTACCACATTATTCAATCCAAAATTGCCATCGGCTCTGGCGGTTTATGGGGCAAAGGCTGGCTCGACGGCACCCAATCACAATTGGAATTTTTGCCAGAACGCCATACCGACTTTATCTTTGCCGTGATTGGTGAAGAGTTCGGTTTAATTGGCAGCCTGTTTTTATTAGCGCTGTACATCTATGTCATTGGCCGCGGTCTGGTTATCGCTTCTCGCGCACAAACAAGCTTTGCGCGTTTGCTTGCAGGCTCAATCACCCTCACCTTTTTTGTGTACGTATTTGTGAATATCGGCATGGTGTCTGGCATTTTGCCAGTGGTTGGCGTACCGCTACCACTGATCAGTTATGGCGGAACATCAATGCTGACTTTGATGGCTGGTTTTGGCATTCTTATGAGTATTCACACCCATAGACGCTTTATCGACAGATAGGATCACAGTATATGCCGATGACTAAGCGGCTGCTCGCGCCCCTGCTGATGGCCAGTTTATTAAGCCCAGCAGTGTTCGCCGCGCCCTCTCCTGAGCAGCTGGAGCAACAATTTATCGACAGTCAAAGCCAACAAGGTTTTACCCGCGAGCAAGTGCAGCAGTTTCTTGCCTCCGCTAAGTATGAGCCAAAAGTCATTGAGGCGATCACTAAGCCGTGGGAAGCCAAACCTTGGTACAAGTACTATCCCATTTTTCTCACCGATGACCGCCTACAAGCTGGCCTCGCCTTTTGGCACCAGCACGAAACGAGCATCGCCCGCGCTGCGGAGCAGTATCAAGTTGACCCACAAATCATTGTGGCAATTATCGGTATTGAAACCAAATATGGCCAAGTGATGGGCAGCTATCCGGTGAAAGATGCTTTGTATACCTTGGGGTTTTACTACCCACCAAGGGCAGATTTTTTCCGGCGCGAATTTGGCAAGTTCATGGAGTTAGTACAACATGAGCGGCTAGACGCCAACAACACTCTCGGCTCTTACGCCGGCGCGATGGGGTTTGGTCAATTTATTCCGTCGAGTTACCTAGCCTACGCGGTGGACTTTGATGGTGATGGCCGCCGCGATCTGCTGAGCAGCCCTGATGATGCCATTGGCAGTGTGGCTAACTATTTCCATCGTCATGGTTGGCAACGGGGTGGTTTAGTGACAGTGCCCTTGGCAACCAAAAGCCCCCCGCATGCCGCCGTGTGGCATGGTAAACCGCTAAACCAGACCGTTAATGATATTCTGTCACCCGATGTAGCACTCGAATACAGTGTCGACCTAGACGTATCGCAACCAGCGATGTTGATTGCCTTAGAACAACCCGAAGGACAACAATACTGGTTAGGTTTAAAGAATTTTTACGTGATCACCCGTTATAACCGTAGCCCGCTGTATGCCATGGCGGTGTATCAGTTCAGTGAACAGTTAAGGAAAGCCCATGCTGCGCAATAGTCTTGGTTGTATGTTGCTCGCGCTGCTGCTCGTTGGATGTGCCAGCCAAAATACCAGTAACACCGATAATGGTCGCTACAAAATGGACAAAGATAAAGCACCAGAAGAGGCGCCGGATTTGTCGCATGTGCAAGATGCAGAGCCACGCTATGAACCGTATAGCAAGCAAGGCAACAAAGACTATGAGGTGTGGGGGCAATCCTACCAAGTGATGCCCAATGCCGCCGGTTACAGTGAAGTCGGCATGGCATCTTGGTACGGCATGAAGTTTCACGGTCATCTCACCTCTAATGGCGAAAAGTACGACATGTATGCGATGTCAGCGGCGCATAAGAGTTTGCCACTACCAAGCTATGTCCGCGTCACTAACCTCAAAAATAACAAAAGTGCAATTGTGCGCGTCAATGATCGCGGTCCGTTCCACTCAACACGCATTATCGATGTGTCCTACGCCGCAGCATATAAGCTTGGCATGCTGGATACGGGAACCACCCAAGTACGCGTCGAAGTGATCATGACTGACTCCCCTGAGAGTCGGGCCGTATCTAACAGCAACACCACCAAAGTTAATTTCTACATTCAGGTGTTTGCTTCAAGCTCTAAACAAAAGGTGACGGAGTTAACCGCACCGTTGGAGCAAAAATTTAGCTTAAAAAGCCGCATCGAACAGCGTGACGATGTCTATCGTCTGCAGCTTGGTCCAATCAACAATGAAGATATCGCTAGCAAAATGTTAGACAACATTCGTCAGCAAGGCTTTAACCAAAGCTTTATGGTGCGCGATGGCGTGCCTAAGACTAAATGAGTAAATATTGAGCGGTTTCATCAAGATGAAGGAACCTTCACTGATCTATGCTGTCGACTAATGATATACTCGCGCTAGCCGACTTTAACTGACCAAACGACGTAATCTGCCAATGATGAATTTTGTAAAACGTCCAATCGCTACACTAGCTATCGTAGCTGGTGTATTTGTCTCAGGTGTTCAAGCTGAGCCTGTTCCTATTCCTAACGCTAATGCTATTGCAACTCAGCATCAACAAGCCCCTATGGTGATCCCTGATGCGCCAGAAGTCGCCGCCAAAGCTTATGTGTTACTGGACTACAACTCTGGCCGTGTGATTGCTCAAAGCAACGCATACGAACCACTGAACCCCGCCAGCTTAACCAAAATGATGACCAGTTATGTGATTGGTCAAGAGATTAAGCGTGGCAATGTCTCCCCTGATGATGAAGTCACTGTCAGTAAAAATGCTTGGTCAAAGAATTTCCCTGATTCTTCCAAGATGTTTATTGAAGTTGGCAAAACCATCAAAGTGTCTGATCTGAACCGCGGCATTATTATCCAATCGGGTAACGATGCATGCGTAGCCATGGCAGAACATATTTCTGGTACTGAAGGCGCATTCGTTGACCTGATGAACTCATGGGCCAAACAGTTGGGCATGAAAGATTCTCACTTCGAAAATGCTCACGGTCTCGACGCTGAAGGCCATGTCAGTACCGCCTACGATATGGCACTGTTAGGCGCCGCGTTAATCCGTGATGTACCAAACGAATACAAGGTGTATAAAGAGAAATCGTTCACCTACAACGGCATTACCCAATATAACCGTAACGGCCTGCTGTGGGACAACAGCATGGACGTAGACGGCATCAAAACCGGTCATACCTCTGGTGCGGGTTATAACTTGGTAGCCTCAGCCACTAAAGACGGTATGCGCTTGATTTCAGTGGTAATGGGCACCAAGAGCGAGTCAGCTCGTAAAGCGGAAAGCAAAAAATTGCTGACCTACGGTTTCCGCTTCTTTGAAACGGTTACCCCATACAAAGCCGGTGATGAGTTCGTTAGCCAGAACATCTGGTACGGCGATACCGACACCGTTAAATTGGGTGTAATGACTGACACACCTGTCACCATTTATCGAGGTCAAGCGAAGAACCTCAAGGCTAACTTCGAACTAGACCAAGAGCTGGTAGCTCCCCTGCCTAAAGGCAAAGCCGTTGGCCGCGTTTACTTCCAATTGGATGGTAAAGATATTGCCCAGTTCCCATTGGTGACCTTGAACGAAGTTAACGAAGGCAGTTGGTTCAGCAAGCTGGTGGACTACTTCAAGCAGATGTTCAGTAAGTGGTTCTAAGCCACTGAATGATAAAACCGCTCCTCGGAGCGGTTTTTTATTAGCTAAAGCTGACTTGGCAGACAAGAACCTTTCTTGCTAGAGCGATTATTTGCTATACTCCGCGCCCGCTTGTCGTCCTACTTGCCGCGAGGCAACACGGCAAGCATTACGGTACTGATAGAGGAACCTCGCATGAAATTCGAATCTTATAGTTTTGCCCCGGAGATCCTCCGAGCGCTCACCGAATGTGGCTATGAGAGCATGACGCCGATTCAACAGCAGGCTATTCCGCCAGTGCGACGCGGCCAAGATGTATTGGCCAGTGCACAAACTGGTACAGGTAAAACCGCCGCCTTTGTCTTGCCACTGCTACAACGTATGCTAGACGCGCCCAAAGCACGCATCAGTGGTCAACCCCGCGCGCTGATTCTGGCACCGACTCGCGAACTGGTCGCCCAAGTTGCCGCCAATGCGAAAGACTATGCCAAATATTTAGATATCGAAATCGTCAGCCTGATTGGCGGTGTAAAAACCACGAGCCAAGCCAGCAAGCTGCGCCGCGGTGCCGATATTGTAGTCGCCACCCCTGGCCGTTTGGCCGAACATATTGCCCAAGGCAACATCAGCTTGGCGCAGATTGAATTCCTCATTCTTGATGAAGCTGACCGTATGTTAGATATGGGCTTTATCAACGAAATTAATAAGGTGCGCCACTTGGCCAATGCCGAGTGCCAAAACTTGATGTTCTCAGCCACCTTCAGTGGCGGTGTCCGTCAATTAGCGCAGCAGATTTTGAAAAAGCCCAAAGTTATCACTGCCGATGCGCACAACACCACAGCGGTCACCGTTAGCCAAGTGGTTTATCCGGTGGAACAGCGCCGCAAAAGCGAGTTGTTGTCTGAACTGATTGGCCGTAAAAACTGGCACCAAGTGTTAGTGTTTTCTGCTACCCGCGAAGACGCGGATCATCTTGCCAAAGAGCTGTCTGCCGATGGTATTCCTACCGTCGCAGTGCACAGCGAGAAAACCCACGGTAGCCGCCGACGCGCCCTAGCCGACTTTATGTCAGGTAAGATCCGCGTATTAGTCTCTACCGAAGTTGCCGCCCGAGGTTTAGATATTAAAGACCTCGACTACGTGGTGAACTACGATATGCCATTCTTGGCAGAAGACTACGTACACCGCATTGGTCGAACTGGTCGTGCAGGTAAGAGCGGTACCGCCATCTCATTCGTTGCCCGCGAAGAAGAGCGCATTCTGAGCGATATTGAAACGCTGATCGGTCAACGCTTAAAGCGTGTTGTGATGCCCGGTTACGAGATGGAACAACGTGAGTCATTACTCAAACAGCTACAACGTCGCCGCCGTTTCGGTAAAAACCGCCCGGGTGAGAGTGAAGCGCAGCAGCAAGTAGCAGCAGAAAAACGTATGAGCGGCCGCCGCGTGAAAGTAAAAGTAGGCGCCAACAGCAAGCCAAAGAAACTCAAATAACGCTTGCCTGACCTCGGAGCTGCTGAACTTTGTTGCATTCAGCTTGCTTAGTTGACTAAGCAAGCTGGTCTCGCCTCGTTCACAACGCGTTTAATTTGAACAAAAATTAAACACTAAAGATAAACAGCCCCTAGTGTGGCACCGTGTTATCTAACGCTCATATTTCACCAACAACACGCGCGGCTACAGCACGTTGAGATGAGCTGGTATGATTGCCGCAAAGACCATGACCAACCACATCATGCTTAGAGCGATTACCCCATCAGATTGGCCAGATATTCTCGCGATTCAACAGCAATGCTACGCTGAGCTGATCAATGAATCACAAGCGGTGTTGCAATGTAAACAGCAGCTTGCCGCTAACTGCTGCTTTGTACTGCTGCAAACCACCAAGGTGCAAGGCTACTGTTTTGCACACCCTTGGCAACTCGGTCAACCGCCCAAATTGAACCAGTTAATCACCCTGCCGACGCAGCAAAATAGCTTGTATATTCACGATATGGCCGTCGCAAAGCATGCGCAAGGGCTTGGCCTCGCCAGCGAAGCCCTGTACCATCTGCGCGACTTAGCACTACAGCAGCAATTAAGCAGTTTATCGCTAGTTGCCGTTAACGATGCCGCCAGTTACTGGCAGCGGTTTGGCTTTCGTCGCTATCCACTGGCTAATGCACTTAGCTATTATGGTGACAGCGCCGAATATATGGTTATGCCTTTGTAAAACGGCAATTTTTCACGTTTAGGAGATGTTATGGCACGACAAGTTGCCTATACCTTTAAAGGGGTTGCCAAAGTAATTAACTTTAGCTTCGACAAATACCACGATATCTATGAGGCAGCTGCGGCAGCAGAAGGCATCGACTTGACTGGCTTTTTAGCGATGGAACAGCAAGTTGCCATGACCGCCAAAGGGAAAGGCGCACTGCGCAGCTATCGTTTAACCGAATTTCAGCGCATGGGCTTTAGTGATCTGCGCCTGCTCAAAGATGAAGATGACAGTGACGGCAACGCCTAACTATCAACTAGCCGGATTACCGCGGGCGGGCTTTTTGCCACGCCTTGGTGCCGCAACCTATGATGCACTGCTAGCCTTTGGCGTATATGCGCTCGCGGGTATGGTTGGTTTAGCCGTTATTGCACTGCTGCAACATTGGGGTTGGATAACGCTAGCATCACAGACCGAGTTAGCGATAGCACTGCAACAAACGCCTGCTGTTCATGGTGTCTATCAGCTGTGGCTATTGCTGTGCGTGGTAAGTTTTTATTGTTACTTCTGGAGCCGTTCCGGCCAAACCCTAGGTATGAAAGCTTGGCGCTTACGGGTTCAGCATCCCAATGGCCAAAACCTCAGCCCAGTAACAGCGGTTGCCCGCTGCTGTTGGAGTTTACTGGGGCTCGGCAACCTGCTGCTACTGGTTAGTAGTCAGCAGCTAGCACTACAAGATCGGCTGAGTAACACCGAAGTGGTACAACTGCCAAAATAAAACGCCCCGAACACTGCGGTGTTAGTCGAACGGCCTAAGATATCGAAGGTTAGTATGGAAGCAAGCTTACTCAGGCCTAACTAACACTGCACAGGGCAAAACTTTCGCGCTCACCACTGGCGAATATGGCAACCTTTGATGGCGTAAAACAGAATGAAGCCGTAACACGGTACTGTCATCAAATAGGCTTCTTGAATGCCAAAGTGGTCAGCACAGACGCCAAACAGCAGCGGCAGAATCGCCCCACCAGCAATTCCCATAATCAGCAACGCAGAACCGCGCGCGGTAAAATGTCCCAAACCATCTAGCGCCAACGGCCACACGGCAGGCCACACAATCGCGTTAGCTAAGCCAAGCAAGGCGATACAGGCAATCGGATCTGGCAGTTCACGAATCCCCATCCAACCCCATAATATGGCTGACAGTTGTGTGCTTTCTGCATTCATGAATGGAATAATCAACGCCAACACCATCCCCAATATCGCAGAGAGCATCAGCATACGTTGCTGTGAAATCAACCGAGGGATCAACACTAACCCCAGCAGGTAGCCCACCACCATAAAGCTCATGGTGAACGAGGTCAGTGACAATGCGCCATCAACCCCCAGCTTTGAGCCAGCCAAGCCGATGGTGTCACCCGCAATCACTTCGACACCGACATAGCAAAATAGCGTCATCACACCTAACACCAGATGAGGAAACTGCAGCACAGAAGAACGATCAGCTTGCTGGCTCGACAGCGCGACATCCTCTTCGTGCAGGTCAATCTCAGGCAAGCCTGAGTAACGCAAAGCGACCGCAAGGATCACTAACGCCACCGCCATGCCAAGATAGGGATAAACCAAGCTGTCGGCCAACGACTGAATTTGCTGGGCCCGCTCCGCCGCTGGTAACGCCGCAACACTTTGCTGAGAAACCCCGGCGAACTGCCCCATCACCAATACCGCAAAAATCTGTGGTGCCGCCCAGCCTGCGCCTTTGTTCAATAATCCCATGATAGAGATCCGCGCTGCAGCACTTTCTGCGGGGCCAATTTTCACTAAGTAAGGGTTAGAGGCGGTCTGCAAAATAGTTAAGCCAGAGCCCACAATAAACTGTGCCACAATGAACAGCGAAAACTGCCGCGTCTCTGCCGCTGGCGCAAAGAGCACACAACCAACCGCAATCAGGCCGAGCCCGAGCGACATGGCGTTGCGATAGCCCATCCGGTTAAGCACATAGGACATCGGCAATGCCATCACCACATAGGCGATATAAAAGCTAAACGCGATCAACAGAGCTTCGGTGCCGCTCAAGTCGCAAACGATTTGCAGAAATGGGATCAGCGCACCGTTCAGCCAAGTGACAAAACCAAAGACGAAAAACAGCGTGCCAATAATCGTCATCGGCAGCCAAGTGCTCTGTTGCGGGGTATCTTGGGTGATGGTGGTCATGATGCTTCCTTGTACTCTATTGTTATTGTTAACTGCGTTGTAATTCACCGTGAAGCCAACATTGCTCAATCGCCAATTGGTCGTTGAGTAATAGCATGTTGGCGGCACATCCCGGCTGCAGTTGGCCTAGTTGCGTAGCAAGGCCGAGGAAAGTCGCCGGCGTTTTTGAGGCCATATTCAGGGTTTGTGCTAAGGGAAAGCCCAAGTCGTTATGCGTGTTCTGTACCGCCTCAATCATTGATAGCACTGAACCAGCGATAGTGCCGTTCTCCAGCGTCAGCCGATTTTGCTGGCGATACACCTTCGCGCCTTGATAAAAGAAATGGTCAATGTCACTGCCGACAGGAGCCATGGCATCGGTTATCAGCATCAGCCGCTGTTCGCCTTTGACCTTAATCGCTAAGTGGCTGTTGAGCGGATGCACATGGTGATGGTCGACAATCAAGCCGCAATAGACTTGCTCACTATTTAACGCCGCGCCCACCAATCCTGGGCTGCGTCCGGTTAGCTGCGACATGGCATTAAATAGGTGTGTTGCCGCCGTCGCACCTGCATCAAAAGCGGCTAAACACTGTTCGGCAGTCGCATCTGAGTGACCAAGACTGATGATCACACCAGCGGCAGTCAGTTCGGCAATCATCTCAGGTGCGACCGTTTCTGGTGCCACGGTAAGCATCACTTGCCCTAAATCTTGCCGACAAAAAATATCGATATCTTGACGGGAGATCTGCCGAATACACTCAGCACTGTGCATACCTTTTTTGGCCAAACTCAGATGCGGCCCTTCAAAATGCACCCCGACAATACTGCCGTGCGGATACTGCTGCCGATAGGCCGCAATGGCATCTGCCCCTTGCTGCATCACCTCAAATTTATCGGTGATTAACGTGGGCATCATGCTGGTGGTACCGCAGGCCAAATGCGCTTGCGCCATCTGTCGCAGCGTGGCTACCGATGGGTCTTGGTTAAATTGCACTCCGCCGCCACCGTTCACTTGCACATCGACTAAGCCCGCGACTAAGGTGCCGTGTAATGGCGTGGCTTCGCTAGTTTGGCTGTCTGGTGTTAATGCGCTAATGCGGCCATTGTCGATAGTAAGCAGCACCTGTTCTAGCCACTCATGACCATCAAAAAGCCGATCTACTAAATATTGCCTCATAAGCTACCTACACAGTTTCGGTGACTTTTTTCAGCCCTTGCGGCTTATCTGGGTCAAGCCCCATAAACGCCGCGGCCAATTCGATATCGAGGTAAAATCGCTGCATGATCAATAGGGGTGCCAACAAAGGGGGAATATCCGCTATGTCCCAACCCAGCTCAAGTACAGCCGCGCCACGCTGTTTCACCTCATCAATCTGCTGTTGATGGAATGACGCTGATGCATCAGGGATTTTGATATCCAGCACAGTTAGTGCGCGATTAAGCAGTGAGATCGGACCATGTAAAAACTCGGCACTGCTAAAGGCCTCTGCCTGCACGCGACATACCTCTTTCATTTTCAGCGCCACTTCACGCGCAATGGCGTAACCAAAACCGCGGCCGAGCACCACACAACGCTCTAATGCCGCCACCTCTTGCGCGGGTAACTGCGGCGGCCGAGCAATGGTCTGTTCCAACCGTTGCGGCAGCAATGCCAGCGCATCAAGCAAATGACTGTCGGTGTTGACGTAAGCCACAATGCTCAACAATGCGGTGAGACTTGCCAGATAACTCTTAGTGGCGGCCACGGCTAACTCGGGCCCAGCGTGCAGCGGCACAAAAAAGTCCACCAGCGCTTCAAGTTTCGGTGCAGTGTCATTCACTAACGCCACACATAACGCGCCAGCTCGCTTGGCCATTTCAGTCTGCGCCACAATGTCGGGGCTTTTACCCGACTGAGAAATCACAATCACCAAGGCACGTTTTAGATTGAGCTGTTTGCCAAACACGCTGTTAACCGATGGCGCGGCGTGACACACAGGCAACCCGAGCTCAGTTTCAATCAGATACTTGGCAAATACACCGGCGTGATCTGAGGTGCCACGGCCAATCATGTAGACAAACTCGGGCTGAAACTGCTGGATCTGCTGCGCCAGCCGTTGATATTGCGCTTGATTACTTTGTAGTTGACGTCTTACCACGGCGGGCGTTTCGCTCGCTTCCAACGCCATACGAGTCTGAGCTGTAGTCATCATGATTCCTTAAACATCTGTTTGGCTAAGGCAACCGCCCCGTATTCCGGTGAACACAACGGCGACTTCAATAAACTTTTGGTGCTATCTGGCAGCCATTCCAACCAGCGGTTAGCGAGGCCGCCAATCACGGAGATCCGCTCTGGCTGACGTTCGCGCAAGCGGTCAATCAATTGCTGCAGATAGTCAGCGCCCTCCTGCATAATGCCGATGGCAAGCGCATCTTGTGCGGCAGCCGCCTTTATCACAACCGGGGCTAAGGTGGCGTAATCTTTCGGTAAAAACCGCAAGGCCTTGGTCACGAGGTCATCAGCGGAGCCCACCTGTAGCGTGTTACAAACATCGCGAACAAAGTCGCTTTGTGGCAATAGGCCATCAAAACTATCCAGCACTAACCCAATGGCACGCCAACCTAGCCACGCGCCACCCGCTTTATCACCCAACGGAAAACCATGCCCGCCCAGCAGCTGTTGCTTGCCTGCCACACAGGCAAAGGCGGAGCTACCCGTACCAGTAATCACGATTGCGCCTTCATGGCCGCCATGGGCGCCGAGGCAAGCAACGTGTAGATCGGTGGTGACAAAGCGTTGTTTGAACGGGTGCTTCCACGCCTCAATCAAATGATAATATTTAGGGATATTGACCCCGGCCAAGCCCAGCACGGCGTTCACTTTCGATAAATCGTTTGCTGAAAAGCCCGCGTTAACCAATGCATCGCGGCCAGCCGAGGCGATAGAGTCAAATGCCAACTCGGCGTCATGCACCGGGTTGGCAGGTCCAGCTATGCCCTCACCCAGCAGCTCACCGTTGGCCAACTCTAGTCGCGCCTTACACTTACTGCCGCCGCCATCAATCCCTAGGTACAATTCGTGCTTCATCAACTACCCTTTCGTTAAGTCATTCATCCAATGAACCGCTGTATCACGCTTAGTGCTCAACTGCTGATTAAATTTTGATAAATATCTGTTTGCGATAGAGCCACCACACTGGCAGCGCACATACGGCAAAGAACAGCACCGCCCAAATACCCACGCTGAAAAACTGGCTCATGCCGATGCTTTGGCTCCAGCTGACATAGCTGTCATGCACTGACTGCCCTCCCACCTGCCAATCCAGTAATTTTTCAATGACAACGTGGATCACGTAGGCACTGATAGCGTTCGCACCAAACACCAGCGGCAGATAGGTAGCAAAGCGAAACTGTTTAATATCGGTGTACCACAACAGTGCTGCGAGACTCATAGCGCCCATACCGCCAGTCACTAATACAAAGGGGCTCGACCAGATCTGCTTAATCATCGGGAAGGCCAAACTCCACACACAACCGAGGCAGAACAAACCAAACCCCATCAAGCATAACTGCATTACCCGTTCAGTCAGCGGCGTCGAGGCCATGACTATCCGTCCCATCAACAGGCCGATAATCCCAGTGACGATTGCAGGAAAAGTGCTGAGCAAACCTTCTGGGTCCCAATCGCCCCGCCACAACATGCCGGGCATAAATTGATCAAACCAATTGATGATATTGTGGCCGCGCTCCAACTGTCCGGCGGCCAGCCCTGGTGCTGGCACCAGTAAGATGAATAGCCAGTAAAGCACTAAAATGGCACCACCGAGTTGGACCAACTGTTTAGTAGAGCAATAGATAGCAAGAAAACAGCAGGCGCAGTACACCAAGGCGATACGCTGCAGCACACCGAGGACACGGACTTGTTCAAAGTGGGTATAAAACAGGTTTACCACCATACCGAGCACAAACATGATCAACGTGCGTTTGAGCACCTTGCGCACGATCGGCGCCATATCAGCGTTCGGGGCAACATTCTTAAAGCCAAGGCTAACGGCGGCACCGACAATCAAAATAAAGAAGGGGAAAATTAGGTCTGCAAAGTTAACACCAATCCAATAGGCATGAGATAGCTCACCATAGGTGTCAGGACTGTTGACCACAATCATGGCCATCATGGTGAGTCCGCGGAATAGGTCGAGGGCGACGAGGCGCTTTTTTGTTGGAGATTCAGTCATAGTTATTTGTTTTATTTTAGAGCACTTTTTATTAACCTAACGTTATCATGTCAACGTTGTCAAACAATAAATGACCACTAAGCGCTAGATAAACAATAAATGACCACTAAGCGCTAGATAAACAATAAGCAGTTGTTAACACCATGTATTTTATTGCGATGTAGTATTAATCACCGTATGCTGGCCGAGTCTTAATCACAGAGGTTCACAGACCCTATGGCGCCAATCACGAAGAAGCCCACAATCAAGGATGTTGCCAAGCTTGCCGGTGTATCGTTTAAAACGGTGTCACGGGTGGTGAATAACGAGGCCAGCGTCAGTGATGCCGTGCGCGACAAAGTGAATGAGTGCATTAAAAAACTGAATTACCGCCCCAATCACACTGCTAGAACCATGCGTAAAGCGCCGTTTTCTCTCGCGTTTGTCTACGACAACCCTAACAGTAACTATGTGATTCAAATGCAAAATGGCATTATTTCAGAATGCCGTAAGCAGGGGTTTGAGCTAGTGATCCGCCCAACGGACTCTAAAGCGGAAGATGTGGGAAAAGAGCTGGCGGCCATGATTGGCTCTAACCAAATCGGCGGAGTCATCCTAACGCCACCGTTATCAGAGAACCGCGCCTTGGTGACCTTCTTACTCAATCAAGGGGCCAAAGTGGTACGGATCCTCTCTGGCAGTGAGCCACCAGATGAATTAGCGCCAGTGATCTACGTTGATGACGTCGCCGCCGGTGAAGATATTACCGCGTATTTGCTGCAACTGGGCCATCGCCGTATCGCCTTTGTCGGCTACAATCCATCTCACGAATCTAGCCGTGGCCGTTTACAGGGATATCAGCAAGCCCATGATAAATATGGTGTTAGTGTCGATAAAAATCTGATTATTGAAGGGGAATTTACCTTTGAGTCTGGGTTGAAAATGACCCAAGCGCTACTGGATAAAGCGCCACAACGCCCCACCGCCATCTTTGCTTGTAACGATGAAATCGCCGCGGGTGCAGTGTTTATGGCGCGCTTACAAAACCTGCGTATTCCAGAAGATATCTCCATTGTTGGCTTTGAAAACAGCCCGTTTTCAGTGCAAACCCTGCCACACCTGACCACCATGGATCAGCCAAACTTTGATATTGCCGCCAGTGCTGCCGCGCTAGTTATCTCGCTGATGCAGGAACAAAAAGAGATTAAGGCTACCTCAAAGGGCTTCAATCCTAAGCTACTGATTAGAGACTCAGCGACTCGGCCTGAGGCCAATTAAGCCCCCCGTATTGCATAATTTTTGTGCCATTTTGTGACCTCCACAGTGCCTACCCTCGGCTTGCCCAAAACCCCAAATGTCCAAATAACCAGCAATCATTAACACTCTTAACAGTGTCAACGACTAGTGAACATTTTAGTCACAAATGAATTTGACAACGTTGACAACCAATGTTAGCGTCAATTTGCAATGGTGAAAAAATCACCTTAACAACAAAACAAAAATTGCACTTTCAGCTGTTTCGACATCGGTTGAATCGTTATCAACAAGTAGTGAAAAGCAGGTAGGACACCATGACAACGTCACCAAAATTCGCTCCGCCAAAGCCCTCCATTCTCGCAAGCGCTGTCGTTTGTGCGTTGGGGTTCATGCCATTTGCCCATGCGGAGGATACCCCTAATCCTTCAGGCGATGATCAGATAGAACGTATTTCGGTCACCTATCAAGCGAGCTTGGCCAAAGCCGCTTCGATGAAAAAGGAAGACACTAAAGTTACTGACGTCATCACATCAGAGGATATTGGTAAGTTTCCCACTGAAAATATCGCCGAAGCGATTCAACGTATTCCGGGGGTGCAGATCTCCAACATCAACGGCCGTGGCTCAACCATCAGTGTGCGTGGTTTAGGGGCGCAATATGCCAAAACCACAGTGAACGGCCAAACATTAGCGAGTGCTGACTTCACCAGCGGCTTTCGCTACGACATCATTCAATCTGAGTTGGCATCGTCAATTGAGGTGATTAAGTCCCCCACGGCGGATATGGATACTGGCGGTTTGTCTGGCACAGTCAACATCGACACCACGAACCCGCTGTCGTACAACGAACGTAAGATATTGACCTCAATTAAAGGTCAGTATTCTGAATATTCACCGACTGATGATGTCACCCCCAAAGGCAACATCACCTATATCGACCAATTCAATGACAACACCCTCGGGGTGTTTTTGAATGCCGGTTATCAGAAACTCGATGACCGTGTAGATAACGTTTGGATGGATCGTTGGTTCACCGATGACGATGGTGATTACTTCCCACGGCGGCCACGTTTCCGCCGTATCGACCGCGAGACCAACCGCTATTTAGGTAACGGTGCCATTCAATGGCGTCCATTCGATCACTTTGAAACTAAGCTGACCGCCATCTACGCCAAAGATAAAACTGATCAAGATTTGAACCAGCAAGTGTTCCTGTTTGACCGTGATGAGATTGAGCTGCACGGTACGCCTACCGACGGTGTATATACCCAAGAAACCATTCGCGACTTCACCTTGGAAAATAACCGTCAATTAGAGAAAAAAGATGCCACTAGCGAAGCATTCACTTGGGACGCGAAATACGATACCGATTACTGGACGTTCTCCGGCGTAGCGCATTACACCAAAGGTAAAGCCACCCACAGTGAAGAAGCGGCGATTCTGGCCACGGTTATCCCTGAAGCCACCTTAGATATCTCGAATCGCAATATTAACTTTGCCCTGTCTGAAGACTTAACCGATCCATCGCTCTACCCAATGGATATGCCGCGTAACGAATATCCTAACGGCCAGACCCAATATATGAGTGCCGACGAAACCGCCTTCCAAGCCGATGCAGCGCGCATGTTTGATGAGGGCTTCCTGCGCTCAGTTAAATTTGGGGTGAAATACCGTAAAGAGCAGTTTGAACGTAGCGTGTATCGCACCGACCGCGCATCTATTGGTGAAGCGGCTGATGAAGATTTGCCTCCAATGACTGACTACAACTTTATGGTGCGCGATTTCTTGGACGGAGAGATGAATATTCCTGGGGCGTGGATTGCGCCAGATATTCAAGCCTACCGCGATGCGTTGGCCGCCGAAGGTGCCGTTGTCCCCACCTTCTTTGCCGCGCAGTCAAGTTATAGCGTGACGCGTGACATCTTAGCGATGTATGCCGAAGCCAACTTCGACACCTTCATTGGCGACATGCCATTCCGCGGTAACCTAGGTATGCGTTATGAAACCACTGACCGTGATATCGATACCTACTTAACGGGCGATGTAAACCCGCAGAACGAAGAGATCCGTGAGGTCATCGGCACCTACACCACCAGTTATGACTATCACAACTTCTTGCCAAGCATGAACTTAGTGCTAGAGATGACCGATGAAGTGTTAGCACGTTTAGCCGCCGCCAAAGTGCTCGTTCGCCCAATTCTGACCTCAAATACTCAGATTGCTGCGTCTGAAAGCTCATCAGCTAACTCGTTTGGTACCCGTACTTACGATATCAACTTGGGTCAGCCAGAGATGAAAGCAATGACCGCCAACCAAGTCGACTTTGGTTTGGAATGGTACTACGGCAACGGTAATAGCCTGACCATGACCTTATTCTGGAAAGAGATCATGAACGGCACCGTGACCGATTACATCTGTCCATCAGAATACAACGGTACTGAGCTGACGGGTACAGGCGCTGAGTGTTACGACGCCGATGGCAACATCTTTGAAATCTCCAGCACCTACAACACCTCAAACAGCATTGACCTAAAAGGCTACGAAATTGGTTGGAACCAGTCGTTAGACGCTTGGCTGCCGATCGCGGGCTTTGGGATTAACGCCAACTTCACATATATCGATGCCGATGAGTCAGAAGATTTTGTGCTGACTAACTCTTCGGAACGCACTTGGAACGTAATTGCCTACTGGGAAAACGACACCTTCAGCGCTCGCGTAGCGATGAACCATCGTAGTCCATACACCCAAGATAGCTCAGATTCGTTCTTCGCCCGTGAAGGTCGCGTCGTTGATGGTCGTGAGCAAGTGGATGTGATTTTAGGCTACAGCCCAACCGAGAACATTGATATCCGCTTTGGCGCAATCAACGTCACTGGTAAAAATGAGGAAGCCTACTTCGCCGACACCATGAAAGTGTGGCAAACCACCAGTGCAATTGGTCGTAGCTATTACATGAACCTAATGTACAGCTTCTAACTAAGTCACCAACAACAGGCCTGCACGCTAGCTGGCCCGTTGTTGCTCTTAGTCTCTGTTTCCTTTTGTTCAGCGACAGGAATGTATAAATGCCGCAAACATCTTCTCCGTTTTTGAGCACCTTGGGCTTAATGTTCAGCCTGTCAGTGACCTTTGCTAGCCACGCTGCCGCCCCTGTCTCCAGTGAGGCAACCGCAGCTAAAGCTGTATTGCAACGCATTACTGGCTCGGCGCTCCCCCATGTTGATATGACACTCATTAGTGATGACCAAGCAGACGACTGGTATCAAGTCTCCGCCCAACATGGGGTGTTGAATATTACTGGCAACAGCAACAACGCCATCACTTATGGGGCATATCAATATCTACGCTCTCAAGGTGAATTATCCGTCAGTTGGGAGGGCAAGCGGGTCGCATTGCCGCAAAGCTACGCCGATGTCACCCCATTTAAAGTCAGTTCGCCTTTTGCCAAACGTGCTTACCTCAACGTTTGCGCCTATGGCTACACTACGCCGTGGTGGGGCTGGCAACGTTGGCAGCAAGAGATAGACTGGATGGCGCTGCATGGCGTGAATAATCCGGTTGCCATGGAAGGCCAAGAATATGTATGGCAGCAACTGTGGCGCGAGTTTGGTGTGTCAAATCAACAACTGGCGGACTATTTCTCAGGTCCAGCGTTTGCGCCATGGCAACGTATGGGCAATATTGAAGGCCATCAAGGGCCGTTGCCACAAAGCTGGATTGATAAAAAGCATCAGCTACAACTGCAAATTCTTGAGCGCATGCAACAGTTGGGCATGGAACCGGTAGTACCTGCGTTCAGCGGTTATGTACCGAAGCAGTTCAAAGACCTGTTCCCGCAAGCCAAAATCTATGAAATGCCGAAGTGGACAGGCTTCGCCCATGAAACGTACTGGCTCGATCCAGCAGATCCGCTGTTTAAAAAAGTGGCCAAGCGTTTCATTGAGCTTTATACCCAAGCTTATGGCAAACATAAGTACTACCTGTCCGACGCCTTCAATGAGATGTTGCCGCCGGTATCTACAGCACATCGTGAGCAAGAGTTGGCAGATTACGGCCAACGTATCTACCAATCGATTCAGCAAGCGGCGCCCGATGCCACATGGGTAATGCAAGGCTGGATGTTCGGTGCTGACCATGAATTTTGGGATCAAAAAGCCGTATCAGCCTTTTTGAGTAAAATCCCCAACGACAAAATGATGATCCACGATATCGGCAACGACCGTTATCACGTCTGGCAAGGTACTGACGGTTTTAAAGGTAAACCGTGGATCTTCGGCTTTATCCATAACTATGGTGGTAGTGACCCGATTTATGGTGACTTTGGTGACTATGTCAGCCAACTAAACACAGTAACAACCGCCCAAAATGCCGGCGATTTGCAAGGCTTCGGCGTGTTCCCTGAAGGCTTACACAGCAACTCCATTGTGTATGAATTCTTGTTCGATTTGCCGTGGCAACAACACCCCGATATTAACCAGTGGTATCAGCAATATAGCCAAGCGCGCTACGGTAAGACCACCGCCGAACTATTAGCTGCATGGCCTCACTTGGTGGCAGGTGTGTACCAAGTCACTTACTGGACATCACGCTGGTGGGAAGGCTCAGCCGGAGCATACCTGCTGATGAAACGTCCAACTAGCGCCACAGCGGAGTTTCCTGCTCATCCGGGCAACTTAACCCAGTTGGATGCTGGTATTAACCAATGGCTGGCATTCGCTGATGATTATGCTGATGTGCCGCTATTCCAATATGACTTAGTCGATTTGGTGAAGCAGTCTGTTTCGCTACACAGTGATGCACTGCTGCAGCAAGCCGTTGCGGCTTATCAAGCGGGTGATATCAAAGCGGGCGATGCAGCTGCCAGCAAGTTTGCGCTGCTAATGACTAAGCTGGACAAACTGATGGGGTTGCATCAAGAAACCTTGCACAGCTGGCTAAGTGATGCTGCTGCGTATGGTGATAATCCACAAGAGCAACGCTATTACGTGCATAACGCTAAACTGCAAATCACCCAATGGGGCGGCACTAAGTTGAAGGATTACGCCTCTAAAGCATGGCAAGGTATGTATGCCGATTACTACTTGCCACGTTGGCAGTTGTATCTGCAATTGCTACGTGGAGCACAAGTCAGTAAACAGCCATTGGATGACGCAGCGGCGCAACAAGCCGTGATTGATTGGGAATCAAGCTGGATTAATGACCCAAGTATTCCTGAACAGCAAGTGCCGGAGCAGCCGATAGCACAAGCCAAAGCATTAATGCTACTCGTCGCACAATAACCCACGACAGAGACTAAAAAGCCCTGCGGTAGTCATATCGCAGGGCTTTCTCTTTGCTATCTATGAGCTACTGACTTTACCGAACGCCTTGGCAGTTGAGCCAATCTGCTCTAACCCACGCTGCTGAAGCGCGCTATCATTTACGTATGTAGTACAGCGCCACGCTGGTAAACAACACACTCGGCATAATGGCGCCGAAGAAAGCTGGCAAGTCATACACTAAAGTCAACGGGCCGAAGATTTCGTTGCAAATATAGAACACGAAACCTGAAATCACCCCAAGTACAATACGCGCGCCCATGGTTTGCGATCGCAACGGACCAAACACAAACGATAGCGCCACCAACATCATCACCGCCACCGTTAACGGCTGAATCAACTTATGCCAGAACGCGAGTTGATAACGGCTCGAATCTTGGTTGTTCGACGCCAAATAATCGATGTACTCGACCAAGCCTTGAATGGATAACGCATCAGGCTTAATCGACACCACGCTTAGCTTGTCTGGGGTTAAGGTAGATTCCCAACGCTGCGTAGGATGCTGCTCAATGACCACTTGGTCTTGCTCAATAGCCGAGCGCTGCGTTTGCTGCAGATTCCACGCATTATCATCGTAATAAGCGTCTTTAGCGTGCACCACATACTGCAGATGCAGATTTCCATCAAAACCGTACAACGTCACATCACCTAAGTGATCCACACTCTCTATACGGCCAATATTGATAAACATATTGCCATCACGCGCCCACACGCCACGTTGTGACTTAATCAAATTACCGCCGGACACCTTGGTCGCCCGCAATTCTTTGGCCTTCAACTCAGCCGCTGGTGCGCCCCACTCGCCCAGTATCATGATCATCAGCATCAATGGCACCGCGGTTTTCATCGCCGATAACGCGATTTGAAAACGCGACATACCGGAAGCTTGCATCACCACCAGTTCTGAGTTCGATGCCAGCATGCCCATACCAATCAAGGCACCCAGTAACACCGCCATCGGAAAAAACAGCTCAATATCACGCGGGATCAGATACACCACATACATGGCCGCATCAAACATGCTGTAAGTACCACGGCCAACTAAACGCAGTTGGTCCACCCATTTGATGATGCTAGACAGACCTGTCAGTACCAGCAAACACAAGGCTGATGAGCTAAGCAATACGCGGGCAATGTACCAATCTAAAATCTTCATCATGCCGCTGCACCTCGCCGCCGGAACATGCCCATCATTCGCACCCCCAATGGTCGCTCTTTACTCAACAACAGTACGCCAATCAAAAACGCAGCGCCATGGATCCACCACATGCCCAACGCCAGCGGGATCACTTCATCCTGCAGGGCTTTGCGGCCAGCGACCAACAAACCGAAATAACCGAGATAGAGCAAAATTGCCGGGAACAGTTTGGCAAATTTACCTTGCCGAACATTGACGCGCGCCAAAGGTACAGCAATCAGCGTCACTAAGAGAATCGCTACGGGTACCGCCATACGCCACTGCATTTCAGCTACGGCTTCTGGCGCATCATTATCTAATAATTCAGAGGTTGGCAGCGCTGACAGCTTACGGTCACGTTCATCCACCTCTTGCTCTTTAATCTGCGTTTGATAAGCACCAAACTCAATAATTTGGAAATCCTTGCGATGCAATGAGCCTTGATAACGCACACCGTCGTTAAGCTTTAGGCTCTCGCCACCAGAATCATCTTCAGTAACGCGGCCCCCTTGCGCTACCACCAGATTGGCGATACCATCGACATCATCAGGATCTGGCTGCTGCGCCACAAAAACGCGCTCAAGCTCGTTGTTTTTGCCTATTTTCTCAACAAAAATTACCGCACGGCCGTTGGGACTGGCTTGGAAACGCCCCTGAATCAACGCCGCTAATCCCGCTTCGGACTTGGCCTTTTCTAGCACGAGATTCTTCTGTTCTTCCGCCCATGGCGTGACGTACAGCGACAACGCCGCGGCCACCACACAGTTAAATACCGCCACCAGCAACATGACACGGGCAACATACCACTCACTGATTCCAACACTATGAAAAATAACCATTTCATTCTCGGCATACATACGACCGTGCGCAAGTAGAATCCCGAGAAAGAGACTGAGCGGCAGGATTAACCCCGCCAATTCTGGCATGTTAAGCGCGATGAGCTTCATCACAATGGAAGCTGGGAAATCGCCATCGGAAGCGTCGGAGAGAACACGCACGAATTGTTGGCTGATAAAAATAGCCAGTAGCACGGAGAGCACTGCCGCTTGGGACTTAAGTACTTCTCGGATTAAGTATCTGAATACAATCACAGGCAGGATCCGCTTTCTAAACTTATCTTTTTGCTGGTAACAGAGTATCTTTTATGTAAACTGTCAACTTTTGACAATTTTCTGTCATTTTCAGTTATTGCCGCCTTTTTTAACAGGCAATTTCAATAACCTGCTTATTTTTCAGACAATGACTGTAACAGAAGATTCCGCCGTTTGCGGATGCAAGCGGGCATTATCTAATAAATAAAAATATTTGTCTTTAAAAGAATCTAGGAGAGCTCATGGAGTTTAGCGTTAAAAGCGGTAGTCCAGAGAAACAACGCTCTGCGTGTATCGTTGTCGGCGTGTATGAACCACGTCGCTTGTCTGGTATTGCGGAACAACTGGACAAAATCAGCGAAGGCTACATCAGCAACTTGCTACGCCGCGGCGATTTGGAAGGTAAATCGGGCCAAATGCTACTGTTACACCATGTGCCTAACGTACTGAGCGAACGGGTTTTATTGGTTGGCTGTGGTAAAGAGCGTGAGCTGGACGAGCGCCAATACAAGCAGATTATCGCCAAGACTATCAACACCCTAAACGAAACTGGTTCAATGGAAGCTGTGTGCTTTCTGACGGAGCTGCACGTGAAAGGCCGCGACACCTACTGGAAAGTACGTCAAGCGGTTGAAACCACCAATGCCTCGCTGTACAGCTTCGATAGCCTGAAAACCCGTAAAGGTGAACCACGTCGTCCACTGCGGAAAATGGTATTTAACGTACCAACCCGCCGTGAATTGACCGTTGGTGAACGTGCTATTGCCCATGGTACAGGCGTATCAGAAGGGATGGCACTGTGCCGCGATGTGGCTAACATGCCACCAAACATCTGTAACGCAGCGTACCTAGCGACTCAAGCCCAACAGTTAGCTGAAACTTGCGATGTGTTGACCGTGACCACCGTTGGTGAAGAGAAAATGGCCGAACTAGGCATGCACTCGTACTTAGCTGTAGGCCGCGCCAGCGCTAATGAATCACTGATGACTGTGATGGAATACAAAGGCGACAAAGACGCTAACGCCAAACCTATCGTATTGGTAGGTAAAGGGCTAACCTTTGACGCGGGGGGTATTTCATTGAAACCAGGCGAAGGCATGGATGAAATGAAATACGACATGGGTGGCGCTGCGGGTGTATTGGGCACCATGAAAGCCATCTGTGAAATGAAGCTACCAGTTAACGTGATTGGTATTTTGGCGGGCTGTGAGAACATGCCATCAGGCAATGCTTATCGTCCGGGCGACATTCTGACCACCATGAGTGGCCAAACCGTTGAAGTGCTGAACACCGATGCCGAAGGTCGTTTGGTGCTGTGTGACGTACTGACCTACGTTGAACGTTTTGACCCTGAAGTGGTCGTTGATACCGCCACGCTGACGGGGGCTTGTGTGATTGCGCTGGGTAAACACGCAAGTGGCTTATTCTCATCACATAACCCACTGGCACACGAGCTGCAAAACGCGGGTGAGCAAAGTGGTGACCGCTGCTGGCGCATGCCATTGTGGGATGAATACCAAGAGCAGTTGGATAGCCCATTTGCCGATATGGCCAACATTGGTGGTCGTCCTGCTGGTTCAATTACTGCGGCTTGCTTCCTGTCGCGCTTCACTAAGAAGTACAACTGGGCGCATTTGGATGTAGCTGGTACCGCGTGGAACAGTGGCGCGAACAAAGGATCAACTGGGCGTCCAGTACCAATGTTGACTCAGTTCGTGTTGAACCGCTCTGGTGTAGAACAAGGCGACTAATTTCGCTGGTAGGTAAAAACGAGGCCAAGTGCCTCGTTTTTTACCCACCCAATCCGCAACAGCCCCACTAATGAAATATCCGGCAACTCGCTGCATTTAAGATTTTGTTACTAATTCTTCATTGGACTACGTGATATAGATCAAGTACCTTTCGTGGTTATATAGCATTGGCAAACTCTGATTAACTACCTTGTTTCAGCATCTGATCCAGCGAAATAAAACATGGCTAGCACTGTTTATTGTGCTTTGGCTGACTGCATGGCAGTCGGTCGCCATTGCGCACGTCGCTGACCAGCCACTGACACATGATCATACCCATTGTTTGCTGTGTAATTTTGGTAGCCAGCCTGCAACAGGTCCCGTTGCCGTTCCTACTCCCATTATCACTGCAGTGCTGGTCTCCGTTGTTGCAGAACCAGTCTACAGCCAACCTACGGTAGCGCATACACGTCGCCAACAAGCCCGAGCTCCACCTGCCCTTGCCTAAGCTAAAACCACAATTTCACATTTAAAATTTATGCTTATCAAAAAGGACAGGCACAATGAAGCTTGCTGTATTAACTCTGGCACTGGCATCTGCTGGTGTGTCATCTACTGTATTCGCAGCGCAACTGCAAGGTAAAGTAACTGATAGTCGAGGCAAAGGTATTGCTAATACTGTGGTTGCCGTGGACGGTGGTTCACAAACCAACACCGATGCTCAAGGTAATTATTCGCTAAATGTGGCCGATAACAGCCATCTGCATCTGCACATCAGCAACAACAACTATAAGCACGCCGAGCGTGATATCCAAAGTGGCACTGCGGCGCAGACCGAGAATTTCACCCTCGTCGGTTCTAAGATTGAAAATATCGTGGTGACGGCCTCAGCCTTGGGACGTTCAGCGCTGGAAAGTAGCAGTCCAGTATCAGTGTTGACCGAAGATCAACTTAAGCTCAATACCGAACCTACTTTGGGCGATACCTTAGACAAATTGCCCGGCGTACAAGCGACCCACTTTGGTGCTGGCGCCAGCCGTCCAATCATTCGTGGTATGGACGGCCCTCGCGTACAAGTATTAGAAAATGGTTTATCTGTTGGTGATGCATCAACCGTTTCGGCCGACCACGCGGTAACCTCTGAAGCTGCTTCCGCACAACAAATTGAAATTCTACGAGGCCCAGGCACATTGATGTACGGGAATGGCGCGATTGGTGGTGTCGTTAACGTGGTAGATAAGCGCATTAGCGAACAACCCGTGAACGATTTCAGTGGCAGCGTCGGCGCACGTTATGATTCCGCCAGCGATGGTAAAACCGTGAATGCTGATCTGAATGGTGGCAACGGCGGCTTTAACTGGCACGTCGACGGCACGCGTCGTCGTACCAACTCTTACGATATTCCAGGCAATGCCATCAGCAGTGATGACAACAGCCAAGGCAAGGTAGATAACTCACAACTCGAATTAGATGAATATGCTGGCGGTGTTGGTTATACCGGTGACCAAGGGTATATCGGGGTGTCGGGGGTGCGTACCGAATCCAATTACGGTATTCCGCTCAAAGGGGAAGAAGGCGAGCCACACATCACCATCGATTTGAAAAAAACCGCATGGCAATTGCACGCTGGATTACTCGATCCATTTGCTGGTTTCTCTAAAGTACGTGTTGATGCGGGTTACACCGATTACCAACACGCTGAAGAGGAAAACGGCGATGCCGATACCTTCTTTTATAACAAACAAACTGAAGCGCGCTTGACCTTGAACAACAACCCTTGGGGTGAATGGCAAGGCACCATGGGGCTACACGTCGTTCACCGTGACTTTTCTGTGGTCGGTGAAGAACAACTTACGCCAAACAGTAATACCGACACCCTCGCGGCCTTTATTGTGCAAGAGCGCAAAGTGGGCGACTTCCGCTTTGAGTTAGGTGGCCGTATTGAGCACTACAAACTCGATCCAGAAACCATGACCTTAGACACCCTGCTGGGCGAAGAGGAATATCAACCAGAGCAGCTGTCTGATACCAACTTCACCGGTTCTGCTGGCGTGGTGTGGGACTTTGATCCGTCATACAATGTAAGCGTATCGCTGACCCGTGCGGAACGTTCCGCTACTGCCGAAGAGCTGTTTAGCTACGGCCCACATGATGCGACCCAAAGCTTTGAATTAGGTTCGGCATTCCGCGTGGAAGATGGCAACATCATTACCAATGCCGCCAGCGCAGACAAAGAAGTCGCTAACAATATCGACGTGACTTTGCGTAAGCTTGACGGTGCGTGGACAGGCTCATTGAGCATGGCCTACAACCGCGTTGATAACTTCTTCTACGAAAACAACACTGGCTTAGTTGCTTCAGACCTAGTCAATAGTGATGAAGAAGGCGATATGCCGGTGTACCAGTTCCAGCAAGGTGATGCGGAACTGTTCTCGGTAGAAGCACAAGCTAACATTCCATTTAACGATACTTGGTCGTTAGATCTGTTCAGTGACTACACCCGCGCCAAGTTGGTGGATGGCGGTAACTTACCGCGTATTTCACCACTGCGTTTTGGCTCAACGCTGAACTTCGATCTGCAACAATGGCATGCTGACGTTGGTATGATAGCGTACTCAAAACAAGACAAGACCGGTGAAAATGAGACGGAAACCGCTGGCTACACTTTAGTGAATGCAGCCGTGACCTATCGTTTATTTGCCGACAACAGCGACATGTTTATCTACGTGAAAGGTAACAACCTCACCGACGTAGAAGCGCGCCCACACACCTCGTTATTAAAAGACTATGCTCCACTGATGGGCCGTAATGTAATGGTTGGTATTAACTACAACTTCTAAGTAACCGCCCTTCGTTAAAAAAGCGACGTAACCTTACGTCGCTTTTTTTATCTGTAACGCCAAACCATTACACTTAATTCAATAAAACCCAGCCAACACTAAAACTCCAATCAATTATTTACCAGTTTTGTTGCACTTTTTTCAGTCAATATCGACAAGATTGGTGCAGACATTGACCTAAAACTATGCAAAACCCAATATTAACCTTAAACAAACAAATGAAATTCATAGGGTTAACATTTGGCATAAAACCTGCTGTAGTTCAATTGCCTATCTATTACCGAATCTATAACAACAAGGAGTTATCCGATGGCAAAAAGCGACGCCCCAAATATCCAACGTCGTCAGTTTCTGAAATTTTCAGGAGCGTTGGCTGGTGGCGCAGCACTGACAGGACTCTCTTCAGCTGCTGTGGCTAAATCAAGCGAAGGAAGCAAAAGCTTTACTCCCCCTACTGCAGACAATCCGATTCGTATCTGCTGGAACGAAAACCCACTGGGTATGTCACCTAAAGCACAAGAAGTGGCGCGCGCTACCGTGGTAGAAGGTAACCGTTATCCATTTGTGGTGACGGGACAACTGCAAAAAATGATTGCTGACGATTACGGCGTATCTCCTGAGCATGTGTTGTTAACAGCGGGTGCCACTGAAGGCATTCGCGCAGCGATTGAAGCGTTAGCCGCACCGGACGTACAACTGGTGGTGCCAGCGCTAACGTTTGATGCTGCCGAAGAAACTGCCAAAGTTAACGGTATCACCAAGATCACCAAAGTGCCGATGCAAAAGGATTGGGGTATCGATCTGGCTGGCCTTAAAAAAGCAGTAGCGGACTACAACGGCCCATCTATTGTGTACTTTGTTAACCCAAACAACCCGACGGGTGCTATCAGCAAAGCTGATGATGTTGAAGCGTGGATTAAGAGTAAGCCAGCCAATACCATGTTCCTAATGGACGAGGCCTATGCGGAGTTTGCCGATGATCCTAACTTCCGCTCCGTAGGACCCATGCTCAAAGCGGGGGTGGATAATATCATCCTGCTGAAGACGTTTTCCAAACTGTTTGCCATGGCGGGGATGCGTGTCGGTTGGGTGGTCGCTACTCCAGAAATGATCGGCAAACTGCGTGAGAAAACGGCCTCTAACGCCCTTAACTTCCCTGCTATCAAAGCGGCTATTGCCTCGTGGGAAGACAAGCCATTTATCGCGTATAGCCGTCAAAGTAACGAAACGGCGCGTAAGATTTTGTTAGAAGTGTTCCATAAGCTCGATATCAAGTACGTACCATCTAACACTAACTTTATCTTCCAAAAACTGGATGTGCCGTTAAAAGATTATCAACAGCACATGAAAGACGCCGGTATTTTGGTGGGACGCGCGTTTCCACCAGCGGATGAATACTGCCGCGTCTCTTTAGGCACGCCGGAAGAGATGACCTTTGTGGCAAAAACCTTGTTAGATTTCCGCAAAAAAGGTTGGGTGTAACCCTATAACGAAACTAACTAAGAGCCGCCACATCGCGGCTCTTTTTCTTTTTAGTTGAGTCAAAAACAATTAAATCGTCAAGATATTGTCACCAACCTACTGATTAGTAACATATTTAATATGTACTTTTGGGTTTAATGTGGTCAATTTGACCCATTTGGTGACACCACCCATTGTTTTATTAGCGCTAGCTAACATTCCCCAGCAAATACCTCTAAATAGGTATCCCACTAATAAATCTTCCAGATGACAATGCCTAGTTAAAACTAAGCAACCTCCACGTTGAATTTTATGGAAATAATTCAAAATCTTAGCTTCAAAATGAAGTTGTTTCTGCTCGTCACTCCACCGATGTTCGGCGCCCTCATATTCAGCGCAATCCAACTCCAACAAGTCACCAACAATCGCTACGTCATAGAACAGGTAAAGCCGCTGGTTCAGCTATCCATTATTGGCGGAAAAATCGTGCACGAGCTGCAAAAAGAGCGCGGCACCACCGCGGGTTTTATTGGTTCAGGCGGACACAACTTCGGCGACAAGCTAGCGCAGCAACGCCGACAGACCGATACCGTACTGCAACAGCAGCAACCACAGATCCAAGCCTTATTAACTGAGTTGGCCGACAAGCAACCTGATGTGTATCGCCAAATCTCCGCTATTCAAGCGCAAATTGCCCAGTTACGACAACTGCGCAGCAAAGTTGATAGCTTAAGCCTGCCAGTGAAAGACGCCGCTAACTTCTATACCGAACTCAACACCCAATGGTTATCGCTCAGTGCCACCATTGCCAAGTTGTCGACCTTTAACGAGCTTACGGCTGAACTGCGTAATTACGCCACATTTATGCAAGCCAAAGAGTATGCTGGGCTTGAACGTGCCGTTTTGAGCGTGGTGTTTGGCAATGATCAGTTTCAGACTGGGCAGTATTTCAGCTTTGTGCGACTACAAACATTGCAAACGGCCTATCTGGCGTCATTTGCCCAATTTGCCTCACCCGCCATGTTGACTGAGTTAACTCAGCTCAACAACAGCAATGCGGTTAAACAGGTAGAAGGCTATCGCGCAGTCGCAAACCAACGCTATCTCAGCGGAAAGTTTGCGACCTCTAGCACTGAATGGTTTGCCGCTTCAACCGCGCGTATCGACCAACTCAAGCAAGTAGAAGATCACATCACTAGCCAAATCAGCCATCGTGTTGAGCAATTGAGTAACCGTGCACAGCTGCGTTTTATCGTGATGATTACCATCGCTATCGTGCTGATAGCGGTGACCATTGGGCTCACATTCTCCGTCAGCAAGACATTGATTAATCAAACCAATGTGCTGGCACAAACCATGAATCAAGTCACCCGTAGCCGCGATCTATCACTGCGAGTCACGGTACAATCAGAAGATGAACTGGGGCGCAGCGCAGCAAGCTTTAATACCCTGCTGCAAGTGTTGAGTGGAATGCTTAATGATATTGCCGCGAGCAGCGCTCAGCTCGTTACTGCGGCAGAGCAAACCACAACCGCCATAAAAGAGAACAGTCAGCAGTTAGACAAACAAAGCCACGAAACAGAATACGCGGCCACCGCTACCGAGCAGATGAATGCCACGGCGCACGAAGTTGCCCATAGCACCACCTTGACCGCCGACGCCGCTAACCGAGCAGCCGCCCTATCATCGGCGGGGGTAGCAGAAGTACAAAGCAGTACCCAGCATATGCAACAGCTCAATGAGCAAATCTCATGGGCCAACACTGCAGTGCTACAGTTACGAGATTCCAGCGCCGCGATCAATGATATTGTGGATGTGATTAAAGTCGTCGCCGAACAAACCAATCTGTTAGCGCTAAACGCGGCTATCGAGGCTGCTCGCGCTGGTGAACATGGCCGCGGTTTTGCAGTTGTCGCCGATGAAGTGCGCACACTCGCGCAGCGTACCCAAGATTCCACCCAGCAGATCGAAATGTTGGTGGCACGCTTTCAAAACGACGCTAACGGTGTGTCATCTGCGATTGAGGCCAGCTTTGAACACGTTAAAGTGTGTACCAGTCAAACTGAGTCGGTACAAGCCAAGTTGGGTGACATCAACAGCGCTATTGCGCAGATCACGGACATGTGTAGTCAAATTGCAACCGCAGCAGAGCAACAAGTCGCTACCACCAATGAGATTGCGCAGAACATTCGCACCATTAATGACATTGCCGTAAACAGTGCCAGTATGGGGGCACAAATCGCCACGGCGGCACAGCAGCAAACGGCATTAGCAACTGAGCAGCAAACCTTGGTGAATCGCTTTACCCTCGCCTAACGATAACAACAAGGCCATTCAGATGAATGGCCTTGTTGTTCATAACTGCGGATGTTTAGAACTCCATTGAGATCCGCGTGAAGTAGTAACCACCGTTCCAATCCACCACTGAATCATCACGATAGATACGACCTTGACCGGTTTCAAACAGCCCTTTATCTGGATAGGTATCGAAGATATTGCGCGCACCGGCAGTTAACTTGATAACCTCGGTCAGCTGATAAGACACTTCAAGGTCAACCAGCACTTCATCACCAAATTTCTGTTTATCCAGCACTTCGGCATCTTCACCGTCAGAGTTTTCGTAAGAGCCGTAGTAGTTAGCACGGGCGATAACAGTGAAGTCACCGATGCTGTGATTGGCCGTAAACACTCCACGCCATTTTGGTTTAGAGTGTTCAAAGTCGAAGGCATCTTCGTTATTAAAGGCACCGGTTTTATCGTCAGTGATCTCTTGCTTGTTGTAGTTAGCCGACAAGGTAAACGAGGTATAACCCATGGCGTTATCGAAGCCATAGTTAGTCACGAAATCCATCCCAGTGGTGCGCGTATCAAACATGTTTTGGAAGTAGAACACGCCACCGATAGACTCAGCACCTGACACACCTGCGTTAGACAGCGCCAGATAGTTATCGTAACCCGAAGCACCAGGGGTGGAACTCACATCCATGGTGGAGATCGCATACATACGGTCTTTCAGATCGATGCGGTAGAAGTCCAAGGTCATACCCAAGCCGCTTTCAAAGTCAGCAGTAAAACCTAAGGTGTAGTTAGTAGACTTTTCAGGCTTAAGCGGATCAGCCCCCAAAGCACCAGCAATTGGTCCGCCAGCAGGGAATAACCCTGTTGCAACCGGCATACCACCAGTGATACGGGTTGATACGTTAGTAGTACCTTGTTGTCCCGGTGTTGGTGCACGGAAACCCGTACCGTAAGATGCACGGACACCGAATCGATCTGTTAGACGATAGTTACCCGCTATTTTACCCACCAACTCAGAGCCGAAGTCTGAATAATCTTCCCAACGGAAAGCGGTTTGCAAGAACAGTTTGTCGGTCACATCCGCGCTGAAATCCACATAGGCGGCGTAGGAGTCACGCGAGTATTTACCGCTATACATCGGTGAGTAACCCGGAAAGCCGTTAGAACCAACACCTAGCACTTGATAAACCGGATCATCTGGGTCAGCACAGTTAAGTGTTGAGCCGTTACCAATCACCCCCAAACCAGCCGCTGTGGCGCTGCCGTCAGCGTTACAGAAGCCCCATGGGTCGATGGCAGAATAAGGGCCAGCTTCATATGAAGCTTCATCACCACCTTCCAGTTCGTAGGATTCATCCATGTAGCTGGCACCAAAGGCAAACAACAGTGGGCTAGCAAAGGCGCCCACGTTGAAATCCATGGTGAAGTCTGCCTGAACTTGTTTCTCTTTGTTGATCAGTGCACCGGGGTGGAACAAGGTTGGCGTAGCATCACCCATTGATGGGTTGATGGTGTTTGCCATAGTGTATTCGATTTTGTCTGAACCATAACGGCCGCTGATGTCATAGCTCAGGCCATTGTCTAGCATACCTTGGGCACCTATGACCCCAGAGTAATCGGTAATATCGCCCGAGAACTGCGGCGTAAAGCCACCGGGGAAGATCTCCATCGCATTCCACGTTGAGCCATCTTCTAAACGGATATTCTCGATGGTGCCGTTGCCTGGATAGCGGTAGTAGAACAAACCGCTAGCTGACTTGTCGGTATAACTACCGAAAGAATACAGCTCCAGCGCATCGCTGAAGGTATATCCCGCGTTATAGAAAATAGCCGTCGAGTCGGAACTCGGCTGTCCCCAGGGTTGTACGTACTTCTTGCTCGTCATCGACGCTGATTGCCAGTGCTGCACATAATCGTCGTAGCTGCCAAACCCTTCCGCGGGATAGGTGCTCGGGTCCGTCACACAGAAATAGTCTTCACAATATTGCTGTGCTCGTACAGTCGGATCGGAGTCGGTATATTCTGCTGAGATGCTAAAGAAACCGTTTTCACCTAAGGCAAAACCTTTGTTACCGCTCAGGGTGAACGCCTCGCCATCCCCTTCGTAGAATTGCCCCCAGTCAGCGCTGAATGAGCCACCGTCGCTGTTATCTTTCAGCTGGAAGTTAATCACCCCAGCAATCGCATCAGAACCATACTGCGCCGCAGCGCCGTCACGCAGCACTTCTACGGTTTTGAGCGCTGATGAAGGGATTGTGGAAATATCTGGCCCTTGGCTGCCCGAACCGCCAATTTGTACCAATGCAGCGCGGTGACGACGTTTGCCGTTGACCAGCACCAAGGTTTTGTCAGTGTCCATGCCACGCAAAGTCGCAGGACGAATGAAGGTTGCGCCATCAGATAGCGGTTCACGCGTTACCGAAAATGATGGCACCAGTGTTTTCAAAATATCATTGGTATCGGAGAAGCTCACCGACTTCAACTCGTCGTCGGCAATAACATCCACGGGCACAGGAGAATCTTTCACTGAGCGTGCAGCACCGCGAGAACCGGTAACCACCATTTTCTCAATTTTGCCTGCTGCAGCCGCAGCCAGAGCAGACTCAAGCGCTTCATCTTCCTCTTCGGCACGCGCTTGGCCAACAAAGACGACAGAGGCATATGACAACGCAATGGCATATGGCAGCGCTTTTTTGATAGAACGACTGAGTAACTTCTCTTTGATCATACCAACCCCTTCCATTTTATTTTTTTGAAATGCTTATCACCGCCATCGCTGGCACTAACCGCAAACTGATCCCGAAAGTACGTTGCGTGAGTTGTATGGCTAAACCGTATTGCTGTGATTTGGCTAATCCAATCTGGTGCGGTTTTCATACAAAATTCATGTAACGGTAAAAAAGGGATTTCAAATAACGTGCCCAAATCGCTAACAAATAAACATTTAAGCAACATTAAGTAACAAATAGATGCTAATAAAGTGGGGGGAATAGTTGATATAGGTCAATAAACACGGGGAATTGAGTGAGCTAAGTATGAATAAATTTTATTCAGAAAATAAGCGAGTACCAAAGTAGTGAAGTGATAGCTCAACGGTACACGGACAGCAAATACCTGCTGTATTATTAAGCAAAATCGCACCAAAAACACGCGAGACGCACCATAATGAAACAACATAAAAACAACGTTGACACTGATAATTATTCGCTTAAAACAGCAAGAAATGGCGTCATCATGCAAAACAAAGGCGGTGATAATGGCAGATAATCAATTACAACTACTCAGCATTAGGCTGGATTTTCGCCATAAAAAGCCCGCAAAACGCGTAACACCGTTCAGTTAAAACCGATCGCTTGACGAACTCACTGACAAGCTCAAAATCTGATGGCGCTATGTCTAAGAAAAATGCCGTTCACTCTATGTGAACGGCATTACGCTAAATGTGGGCTTTTAAATTTAAATCGTCTGTTAACTAGCTTTTCAGATCTTGAAAGAACTTCTTCACACCATCAAACCAGCCTTCAGCTTTCGGGCTATGTTTACGTGCTTCACCACTGAGCGTGGCTTCAAATTCTTGCAACAACTCTTTCTGCTTGTCAGACAAGTTAACCGGTGTTTCCAGTACAACCTTACATAGCAAATCACCTATAGCACTGCTACGTACTGATTTCACACCTTTACCACGCAAGCGGAACATTCTACCGGTTTGGGTTTCAGCAGGGATCTTCAGATTAACTTTGCCATCCAATGTCGGCACTTCAATTTCACCGCCTAGCGCTGCTTTAGCGAATGAAATAGGGACTTCACAGTACAAATTATTACCGTCACGCACAAAGATTGGGTGCTCACGCACAGTCACCTGCACATACAAATCACCAGCTGGTGCGCCAAATTCACCCGCTTCACCTTCACCAGCTAAACGGATACGGTCACCGGTATCGACACCCGCTGGGATTTTAACGTTAAGAGTTTTACTCTTCTCTACACGACCATCGCCATGACATTTGTTACATGGGTCCTTGATGATTTTGCCGCGACCATGACAGGTTGGACAGGTTTGCTGTACCGCAAAGAAGCCCTGACGCATCTGCACTTGGCCGGCACCGTGACAAGTGCCACAAGTGGTTGCCGAGGTACCTTTTTTGGCGCCTGAGCCACTACACACATCACACGTTGCTAAGGTTGGAATACGCAATTCGCGGCTAACGCCACGCACAGCTTCTTCTAAAGACAACTCCAAGTTGTAGCGCAAGTCTGAGCCACGAGCAGCTTGACGTTGACCGCCGCCACGACGACCACCACCGAAGATATCCCCGAAGACATCGCCGAAGATGTCGCTGAAATCAGCACCACCGCCACCGAAGCCGCCACCGCCCATACCGCCTTGCTCAAAGGCTGAGTGACCGTATTGGTCATAAGCGGCTTTCTTCTGCTCATCAGTCAGAATCTCATACGCTTCTTTGACTTCTTTAAATTTGGCTTCGGCTTCTTTGTCGCCAGGGTTGCGATCCGGGTGAAATTTCATCGCCAGACGTTTGTACGCCTTCTTGATATCCCGTTCGCTAGCGTCGCGGCCGACGCCCAATACTTCGTAATAATCTCGCTTTGACATAATCTCTACGTTTTCTCAACTGGTGCAAGTACGAACGGGCGTTAGGGTTTCCCCTTAACGCCCGCCTGTAGTTAACCGGGGATAAACGCCCGATTATTTTTTGTCGTCTTTAACTTCTTCAAACTCAGCATCAACGACATCATCGGCTGCGGCATTAGCACTTTGTTGGCCTGCAGTATCTGCGCCACCTTGTGCTTGCTGAGCATTCGCTTGCGCGATTTCAGCCAGTTTTTGCGACGCTTGGATCAGCTCTTGAGTGGCAGTTTCGATGGCATCTTTATCGCTGCCACGAGTTGCTTCTTCAACTTTGCTGATTGCCGCTTCAATCTTAGCTTTTTCATCACTTGGCAATGCTTCGCCAACTTCTTCAACCTGTTTCTTAGTGGCGTGTACCAAACCATCAGCTTGGTTACGTGCAGTCACTAATTCTTCAAATTTCTTGTCGTCTTCAGCGTGTGCTTCGGCATCACGTACCATTTGTTCAACTTCTTCGTCACTTAGACCTGAAGAAGCTTTAATGGTGATCGCTTGTTTCTTACCGGTTTTCTTATCGGTAGCAGAAACGTTCAGAATACCGTCTGCGTCCAAGTCGAAGGTTACTTCAATCTGTGGCATGCCGCGTGGTGCTGGCTCAATGCCTTCCAAGTTGAATTGACCCAGAGATTTGTTGGCGCTAGCTTGCTTACGCTCACCTTGCAATACGTGAATGGTCACGGCGCTTTGGTTGTCGTCAGCAGTTGAGAACACTTGGTTCGCTTTAGTAGGAATCGTCGTGTTTTTCTCAATCAGCTTGGTCATCACGCTGCCCATGGTTTCGATACCCAGAGACAGTGGTGTTACGTCCAGCAGCAGTACGTCTTTCACGTCACCAGCCAGTACACCACCTTGGATAGCCGCACCAACAGCTACAGCTTCGTCAGGGTTCACGTCTTTACGTGGCTCTTTACCGAAGAACTCAGTCACTGCCTGTTGTACTTTAGGCATACGAGTTTGACCACCCACCAGAATCACTTCGTTGATGTCTGATACAGACAGGTCTGCGTCAGCCAAAGCAACTTTCAATGGTTCCAGTGAACGTTGGATCAAGTCTTCAACCAAAGATTCCAGTTTGGCGCGAGTGATCTTCACTACCAAGTGTTTAGGACCTGTTGCATCTGCAGTGATGTAAGGCAGGTTCACTTCAGTTTGGCTAGCGCTAGACAGTTCAATCTTGGCTTTTTCTGCCGCTTCTTTCAGACGTTGCATTGCCAGTGGGTCTTTACGCAGATCCAAGCCTTGCTCTTTCTTGAATTCATCAGCCAGATAGTTGATCACGCGGTTATCGAAGTCTTCACCACCTAAGTGAGTATCACCGTTGGTTGCCAATACTTCGAAGGTTTGGTCGCCATCAGCACTATCAATTTCAATGATAGAGATATCGAAAGTACCACCACCCAAGTCGTATACAGCTACTACGTTATCGCCTTGTTTTTTGTCGATACCGTAAGCCAGTGCTGCTGCAGTTGGTTCGTTGATGATACGTTTAACTTCTAAACCAGCAATACGACCAGCGTCTTTGGTAGCTTGACGTTGTGAATCGTTGAAGTATGCAGGAACTGTGATGACTGCTTCGGTGACTTTCTCACCTAAGTAATCTTCTGCAGTTTTCTTCATTTTCTTCAACACTTCAGCAGATACTTGCGGCGGTGCCATTTTTTTACCGCGGCTTTCTACCCATGCATCGCCATTGTCAGCTTTAACGATGCTGAATGGCATGATGTCTACGTCACGTTGAACTTCATCATCAGTGAAGCGACGACCGATCAGACGTTTAATTGCAAAGAAGGTGTTTTGTGGGTTGGTTACAGCCTGACGTTTTGCAGGCTGACCTACCAAGGTTTCATCTTCTGTAAATGCAATGATAGAAGGAGTTGTGCGATCGCCCTCAGCATTCTCCAGCACTTTGGGTTTGCCACCGTCCAGTACGGCCACACAAGAGTTGGTTGTGCCCAAGTCGATACCAATAATTCTGCCCATGAGGTCCTCCGAAAATTCTTCGCACTTAAATTTATTATCTGTTAGTGGATATAGGGGCGAATAAGCTGTTTTCAAGCACTATTGTTTGCCGCCTGTATCGCGTCTTAACCCCTTTATGGGGGCGCAATTTGGCATTACAAGGGAGAAAATAAAAAAATTGCACTTTATCGGTACTTTTTTGATCTTTTTCGACAAAGCGCCGCTAAAATAGGCTAAATCACTAGCGTAAACGCCACGAATGCCGTGATGTTGTCGCATTTCATACATGAGTAGCATCTTTTGAAAACATCTTCTTGGGCACTCGCTTACGGCTTAGGTGCGGTATTACTTTGGTCAACGGTGGCCACCGCCTTCAAAATTGCGCTGAGCTTTTTTAGTCCGCTACAACTGGTATGGGTGGCTACCATTGCCTCCGCCGTGGTGTTGCTGATGATATTGGCGCTACAAGGTAAGCTGCCATTAATTGCCAAACAGTTTCGGCAAACACCACTGCTCTATCTGCAAACTGGTATGCTCAACCCGTTTCTTTATTATCTAGTGTTATTCAAAGCCTATGACCTGCTGCCAGCACAGCAAGCGTTATCACTCAACTACACCTGGGCGATTCTACTGCCACTATTGGCCGTGCCGATGCTGAAACAAAAGCTACGGCGCAGTGATCTACTCGCGGCGCTACTGGCCTATTCCGGCGTAGTCATTATTGCCACCGGCGGTAATGTCGCTGGTCTGCACTTTGATAATCCCTTAGGCATTGCGCTTGGGCTAACCAGTACCCTACTTTGGTGTTTATATTGGATTATCAACACCCGCGATAAAGGCGATCCAGTGGTGAGTTTGCTATTGAGCTTTCTGGTGGCATTGCCGTTGATTACGCTTACATTAGTGTTAACCCAACCACTGCCACAGTTAACTGTTAAAGCGGTACTAGCTGGGGCTTATGTGGGCTTGTTTGAAATGGGCTTTACTTTTGTGTTGTGGTTGATGGCACTCAAAACCGCCGAACGTACCGCGACGGTGAGCAATCTAGTGTTTTTATCACCGGTAATGTCGATGTGCTTTATTGCCGCCATTTTAGGTGAGACGATTGAGCGCGCGACCATTTACGGCCTTAGCTGTATTTTGCTCGCCTTACTACTGCAACAACTTGTGCCATATATGGACAAACGCCTACTGCGGCGCGCGTTATAGAGGAGATGGACGTTTGACTCCAGCAATTGATTTAGCCACCAAAAAGAAAGTGGCCTTTACTGTTCACGAATATCATCACGATAAAAATGCGCCCTCTTATGGTGAGGAAGCGGCCAGCGCACTGGGGTTAAATCCTAATCAAGTATTTAAAACCTTGCTGGTCAGCGGCGATGAAAAATCTAATCCGCTCGCAGTCGCTTTAGTACCGGTGAATTATCATTTGAGCTTAAAAGCTGTTGCTAAAGCGCTAAAGCAGAAAAAACTGGTGATGGCGAATCCGCAATTAGCGCAAAAATCCTCTGGTTATCTGGTGGGCGGCATTAGCCCACTGGGACAAAAAAAACAGCTGCCCACCATTATTGATAGCAGTGCGCAGGCGTTCGATAACATCTATGTTAGTGCTGGACGCCGTGGTTTAGAGATCTGTTTAAATGCCGCTGATTTAGCAGCGCTGTGTCGTGGCAGTTTTGCAGAGATAAAAACCGACGATTAGGTGACCCGCCTATAGAGAGCAAAAAGCGCGCTAGCATCAACTGTCAGCGCGCTTTTTGTATTCATGACCACCGTCATACAATTAGCTTCTGACGGTGTAGTCCCCCACTGCCAACCATTTATACGTGGTTAACGCATCTAAGCCCATTGGACCACGAGCGTGCAGTTTTTGCGTGCTTACCGCCACTTCAGCGCCTAAGCCAAACTGACCGCCATCAGTAAAGCGGGTACTGGCATTGAGATAAACCGCAGCCGAATTGACTTCATTCATAAAATGAGTCGCTGCGGTAATATCATCCGTTAAAATGGCTTCGGAGTGACCACTAGAGAACTGGCGAATATGGCCGATGGCTTGGTCGATATCGCTCACGACTTTGATGCCGATGGTTAGATTGAGCCACTCGGTGCCAAACGCTTCATCATCTGCAACCGCCACAGCAAAACCATTAAGTAAGCCACGAGTGATCTCACAACCGACTAATTTTACGCCTTGCTCTATCAGTGCGTTGGCGAGGAGCGGCAAATATTGAGCCGCCACTTTTTCATGCACCAACACCGTATCTAAGGCATTACATACTGTCGGCCGCTGCACCTTGGCGTTAATAATGACATCGGTCGAACGCGCTAGATCCGCCGCTTGGTCGACATACAGATGACAGATACCAATGCCACCCAAAATCACCGGAATCGTCGCCTGTTCGGCACACAAGCGCTGCAGCTTATCTCCTCCGCGTGGCACTATCATATCGACATATTGATCTAGCTTCAGCAGCCCAGTCACCAAAGTACGCTCGGGGTTATCAATCAGCTGTACCGCATCTTCTGGCAGTCCACAACTGGCGACGGCAGCGCGAATCACTTTCGCGAGCACTCGATTGGAGTTGAGGGTTTCTTTACCGCCACGCAGGATCACCGCATTACCAGTTTTTAATGCCAGCACAGCAATATCGACGGTAACATTAGGCCGCGCTTCATAAATCACCCCGATTACCCCCAGCGGCACGCTACGGCGGCACAAACGAATGCCGTTATCTAATAGGCGCGAGTCAAACTCACGGCCGATAGGATCGGCTAATGCGATCACATTATCGATATCAGCAATCACACCAGCCAAGCGCGACTTATCCAACAATAAGCGGTCGATCATCGCTTGATTCAGCCCAGCAGCTTTAGCCGCAGCAACGTCCTGTTCATTGGCCGCTACAATCTCATCGGCAGCAGCTGTTAGCTGCGCAGCAATGGTGCTCAGCAACGTCGACTTTTGCGGAGTCGACAAGTTAGCCAACGCAAAACTCGCCTGTTTGGCTTGTTGGCCTAAAGTTTGTAAATACTGTTCATTCATAACACCACCATGTCGTTACGATGTACCACTGCATCACCATAGTCATAACCTAAAATCGCTTCAATCTCGCTGGAATGTTTACCAGCGATCATGCGTAGCGCTTTGGCGCTGTAACGGCAGATGCCCTTGGCAAAACGATGCCCTTGTTGGTCGTGTAGGTCAACCGTCATGCCGCGATCGAAACTGCCTTCAACGGCCACAATCCCTTTAGAAAGTAAGCTACGGCCCTTCTCCGATACGGCGCGCACCGCACCATCATCTAATACAATTTTGCCTTTGGCTTTCGGGCCAGCAAGAATCCATTGTTTGCGGCTTTCGAGCGGATTTTCAATGGCGCTGAAATGTGTGCCGACGCTCTCATGTGCCATCAGTTTTAAAATCACATCGGGCTGATGGCCGGAAGCGATCATCACTTCAATACCAGCACGGCGAGCAATATCAGCGGCTTCCAACTTGGTTGCCATGCCGCCAGTGCCCAAACCCGACACCGAACCACCAGCAATTTCGCGCAGGTGATCATCAATTCCCGTCACTTCAGCAATGAGCTTAGCATCAGGATTGTTGCGAGGGTCGGCATCGTACAACCCTTTTTGGTCAGTCAGTAACAACAAGGCATCGGCATCACATAGCAAGGCAATGCGGGCTGATAAATTATCGTTATCCCCCACTTTGATTTCGCTAGTCGCAACCGCGTCGTTTTCATTGATGATTGGGATAATATTTTGCGCTAACAAGGCATGTAACGTATCGCGCGCATTGAGGTAACGCTTACGATCTTGCAGATCTGCACGGGTTAGCAACAGTTGCCCCACATGCAAACCATAGATACTAAACAGTTGCGACCACGCTAATATCAGTTGGCTTTGCCCTACCGCAGCTAACAACTGCTTATTGGGCATAGTGTCAGGCAATTGCGGATACAGCAGGTGCTCGCGCCCTGCCGCAATAGCACCAGAGGTACACAGCACCACTTCAATCCCATCACGCATCAGTGCCGCCATCTGGCGCGACAATTCCACCATATGCGCTTTATCTAATTTTTTACTGCCCGAGGTAAGCACGCTAGTACCAAGTTTTACCACGACCCGGCGATAACGGGTTTTGCTGGATATATCCATTTACATCAACACAACGCTGAAAATGACACAGGAAGTCTTCTCTTATACCGAATAGCGCCAACTTTGCCTAGCAACGATTAGTCACTAATCAAAGATTTCTGCTTATCTATCAAAAATCCTCCATAAAAAAAGGCCATCACTTAGGATGACCTTTTTAAACTGCGCTTTTGTTACATAAACAATATTTTACCTAAGAACAGCAACGCGATAACGATAATACCGATATTCAAATCTTTGAAACGACCACACAACAACTTAATGATGGCATAAGAGATGAAGCCAAGTGCAATACCGTTAGCAATAGAGTAAGTAAAAGGCATCACCAAGGCAGCAATCACCATAGGTGCGGTTTCGGTTAAATCATCCCACTCAACATGCAATAGGCTCGACATCATCAAAATAGCAACATAAAACAGCGTACCAGCCGTCGCGTATGGTTGCACCAAGTCTGTCAATGGCGAGATAAACAGTGCGGCAAGGAACAGTAAGCCCACCACAACAGCAGTCAAACCTGTACGGCCACCAGCACTCACACCCGCAGTACTTTCAATGTAACTGGTCGTGGTTGAGGTACCCAGTGCTGCCCCCGCCATCGTCGCGATAGAGTCAGCGGTTAACGCTCGTTTAAGACGAGGTAAACGACCGTCTTCCTCCAACAACCCAGCGCGGTGCGCAACAGCGACTAAGGTACCAGAGGTGTCAAACAGGTCGACAAACAGGAAAGCAAATACAACGGAGATCATGCTGATATTCAGCACACCGCTTAAATCCATCGCCATAAAGGTTGGCGCTAACGATGGAGGAGCCGAAACGATACCGTTGTATTCCACCCCACCAAAGAGCACGCCCAATAGCGTAATGGTCAAAATGCTCATGATAACCGCAGCTTTATAGCCACGTTGTACAAAAGCAACGATTAGAAAGAAACCCAGTGCTGACATGGCCACTGGGAACGCTTGCAGATCGCCCATTCCCACCAACGTCGCAGAGTTATCGACCACTATCCCAGCGTTTCGCAAACCAATCAGCGCGAGGAACAAGCCGATCCCCGCGGCAATGCCCATACGCAGCGACATAGGAATGGAGTTTACTATCCACTCACGAATACGTACTAACGACAAAATCAGGAAGCAACAGCCTGAGAGGAATACCGCACCCAGTGCCGTTTCCCAGCTATATCCCATGTCCCCCACGACACTGAAGGTGAAGAAGGCATTCAAGCCCATCCCAGGCGCCAACGCGATTGGATAGTTGGCTAGCAGCCCCATCACAAAACAGCCCACCGCCGCGGCAATACAGGTAGCAGCAAATACTGCCCCTTTGTCCATACCAGCTTTAGCCAGAATATCTGGGTTAACGAAAATGATATATGCCATGGTCAGAAAGGTGGTGAAACCAGCCAACACTTCCTGCTTGAGGGTCGTTTGATGCTCAGAGAGCTTAAACAGTTTTTCCAACATGGAACGAGGTTCCTTGATATAAGTTTAATGTAGGGTTCTATATGTAACAGTTAGTTAACACAGCTATTTTGCAGCGGCAAATTATAAATGCCCTTGTCCGCCAGATTCCAGCAATATCACCATACTGCCGGACACGGATCACGCAATTAACGCTGAGTGAGCGCTAACTAATTGATAAATTACTGACAAAAAAAAACCTGCTCAATGAGCAGGTGAAGAGATGTAACAAAACGCCCATTACATGGGGTTTAATAACCATTTGCACAAACAGATTCTGATGGGTTGGTGTCCATCGAAAACCTTTAAGCAACCACTTAAGAAGCAGTTACAGGTGAAAGCTGCGATCCGGAGTGAAATCAACAACCAACATCAAGTAGAGATAGCAGGCAACTGGCGCTGGAATTTCATTGCACATAGCACCGACCAAAGTAACCATGTGTTGGGGAGAAATTCCGACAGTACGTCGAGGTTGGGGATTCTCATCAGTACCATCAAACTCCAGTAACGGCTGACAACATCTCATGTCTTGCGTCACCATTGGTGCTAATAATACATCAATGAAATATTATTACAATATCGATCGCTATTTTTTTTAAAATACATGAATTAATGAAAGTTAATTACATGTAAACTTCAGTCTCAGGTGTTACATTAAGTTCTTATATACATTTAAATCAATAAGTTATGATGATTTACATGTTAATTTAATAACGATATTTCGTGTAGGTTTTAGATCATTGTCTATCGTAAAACCAATAACATAGCCCATCGTTTAGTAAATCCAGTTCCAATAGAAAAAGGCATGAAAGCCAAGACTCTCATGCCTTTTATGCAGCAACTCAACATTGGTTACTGCGCCGCGCTAACACTCGGGCTAGAAATATAACCCAATATTGATGTTTAAGCGGGAGTGCCAACCATTGTCACCATCATCAATACCGATGCCAGGGCCATTGGCAAACCACATGTTCTTACCAGCAATCCAGTCAACATAGGTATAGAACTTACCCGCTGTGAGCATACAACCGGTGACGTTTTGGATAGAGTCATCCAATCCTTCACCTGATGCTGCCGTCATCGAGTAATCGTTATAGCAGTTGATGTTTGAGATTGGGCCCCATTCAACATCCATACTGTGCGACACGTTAGCTGTGTACACATCCGCCTTGGCAGCAATTTCAAATGGGTAAGAAAACGCTGACATTGCCATGCGGTCATCAGGCATGTCGTAATCATAGTGAATGTATTGCAGTTGGCCTTGCCAATTATTCCAGTCAACTTGGTAATGAACTGCGGCTGCATAGCCATCAGTATCTTTGCCGTCAGCGGCATTATCACCCTCGATATAATCGAACTCGCTAAACTGGAATGAAGCCCCTAATTTATGCTTTACGTCGCCGGTTTCAATAAACCGTTCGATACGGGCATTATATTGCCCCGCCTCTTCATAAGGGCGCGCATCGGAATAGGCCACATCAAATGAGTAGCGGTCATAGCGGCTGCTATCACCGTATTCGTCATTAGCAAAATAGGCGATATCGTAGCGCCAACCATTGGCTTCATGTTGTAGGTGGATCCCTGCATCATAGTCATCTTCGAAGCCGAGATAGTAAGTTGAGCCAAACCAGAAGGAGTGTGATGCCACATCCAGCAAACCAAACGGCACTAAGGTAATGCCCAGTTTTACGGTGGTTTCGTCTGAAAATTTATAACCAGCCCAAGCGTGATGGATCACTTCTTGATCTTTGTACCAACGGTACTGTGCTGAGGCTAGCAGCTTGTCATCTTTATAGTTTACATCGACACGAAACAGCTCAAATTCAAACTTATCGTTGTCATCATAATCCTTCCAACCGTAGTTCAACCGCACCGCACCACCTATATCGAGTTTGTCAGTTACAGGTACAGCCAAAGATGAAAATGAACACATAAGTGAAAGAGATACGATACCAACACGGGTACTAAGCTTCATTGTTTACTCCCCTAGCCTGATAAGTCACAAAACTATAAATATTATGAATAGAAATGAGATATTTTCCTTGTTATTGAAAAATAAAAGTGGTGTTTCCACCGCTCAGAAAGATGCGTCTTAGTCTTGAGTGTGTTTAATGCAGACATTCAAGCTACAAATACAGCGACTCAGCTTGCCGCAAGATGTCGAGTTATCTTAAAGAAATAGCAACGTCGCAGATGCAGCTGCATCAGACGCGCTGCGGCATTTCAAGCACACCTTCCCTAGTCCATATCCAGCGTAATGCCGTCCATTGAACCCGATGAACCAGCATTGCCGCTCTCCAATTTTATCATCAAACGCAAATCATTTGGAGAATCAGCATGATGCAATGCATCGGCGTAGCTAATTTCGCCGTCCTTATAAAGCTGGAACAGCGCTTGGTCAAAGGTGCGCATGCCCTGCTCGGTGGATTTCGCCATCACCTCTTTGAGCTGATGTAATTCATGCCGTTGGATAACACTGGCAACGCGCGGAGTATTGATCAGAATTTCAATCGCCGCACGCCGACCATTACCGTCCGCCTTAGGCACCAACTGTTGCGCCACAATGCCACGTAGGTTGAGCGACAAGTCAAACAGCAACTGCGCGTGTTTACTTTCTGGTACTAAGTGCATGATGCGGTCAAGCGCTTGGTTAGCGTTGTTGGCGTGCAATGTTGCCAAACATAGGTGACCCGTTTCAGCAAATGACAGAGCAAACTCCATCGTTTCTTGGCTACGGATTTCACCGATGAGGATCACGTCCGGCGCTTGCCGCAATGAGCTTTTCAGTGCCGCATCAAATGAATCCGTATCAATCCCAACTTCCCGCTGGGTGATGATGCATTTGTTGTGCTGATGGACAAATTCCACTGGATCTTCAATGGTAAGAATGTGTCCTTTGGTATTGGCATTGCGATAGCCAATCATCGCCGCCAACGAGGTCGATTTACCGGTACCAGTAGCCCCCACCATGATCACTAGCCCGCGCTTGGACATCACTAAGTCTTTCAGCACTGGCGGTAAACTGAGATCTTCCATGGTCGGGATTTTGGTTTCGATACGACGTAACACACAGCCCGCCGCCTCACGTTGCCAAAAGGCACTCACACGAAAACGCCCCAGCCCTTTGGAGCCAATCGCAAAGTTGCACTCTTTGGTTTCATGAAACTCCTGCTTGTTCGCAGGCGACATCAGTGATTCAACAAATTCTAATGCCTGCGCTGGCGTAAAAGGGTTTTCTGCCAACGGACGTAAAGAGCCATCTACTTTCGCGCTAGGCGGAAACCCAGCGGTGATGAATAGATCTGACGCCTTACGTTCAACCATCGCCTCTAAAAAAGGTCTGACGTCCATCAAATGACTCCTTAGAAATTCACTTGCTTATTAGAGCTCTTCGACAAGGCGTCTTCGCGTGTAATCATGCCGCGACTCACCAACTGCTGCAGACTTTGCTCCAAGGTTTGCATCCCATGCGCCATACCAGTTTGGATAGCGGAATACATTTGCGCCACTTTGTCTTCACGGATCAGGTTACGAATAGCAGGAGTACCAAGCATGATTTCATGCGCAGCCACACGGCCACCGCCGATTTTCTTGATCAATGTCTGTGAGATAACCGCCTGTAACGATTCTGACAACATAGTGCGCACCATGTCTTTTTCACCCGCAGGGAACACGTCGACCACACGGTCAATGGTTTTAGCCGCTGAAGTGGTGTGCAAGGTACCAAATACTAGGTGACCGGTTTCAGCCGCCGTCAGTGCCAAACGGATCGTTTCCAAGTCACGCATTTCCCCTACCAGAATCACATCGGGGTCTTCACGTAATGCGCTACGCAGCGCCGCTTCAAAGCTCCATGTGTGGCGATGTACTTCACGTTGGTTGATCAGACATTGCTTGTTTTGGTGGACAAATTCGATCGGGTCTTCAATGGTCAGAATATGGTCATGACGATTGTCATTCACATAGTCAATCATCCCAGCCAGCGTGGTACTTTTACCGGAACCAGTTGGTCCAGTAACCAATACTAGGCCGCGCGGATACGATGCTATTTTTTTGAAAATCTCTGGCGCGCCTAACTGTTCTAAGCTGAGGATCTCAGTAGGAATGGTACGGAATACTGCCGCACTACCACGTGACTGGTTAAAAGCGTTAACCCTGAAACGCGCCAAATTGGGCACTTCAAAGGAAAAGTCGAGCTCTAAGTGCTCTTCATAATCCTTACGCTGTTTATCATTCATGATATCGTAAACAAGGCGGTGCACGTCTTGGTGCTGCAATGCAGGCACGTTGAGCTTTCTCACCTCACCGTCGACACGTATCATAGGGGGAACACCCGCTGAAAGGTGTAGATCTGACGCTTTGTGCTTTACACTAAAAGCCAATAATTCAGTGATTTCCATAACTTGGTATATCCGTTAAACCAAAGATAACAACATGACAACAATAGCAGACAGACTGTCACTCGCCCAGCAGCGGATAACGGCAGCGGCGACAAAATCCGCCAGAACTGCAGACGAAATCCAACTTCTGGCAGTGAGCAAGACTAAGCCCGTAACTGATATTTTAGCGGCTTACGCCGCAGGGCAACGTCGCTTTGGTGAAAATTATGTGCAGGAAGGCCAAGAAAAGGTCACCGCCTTAGCCGAGCAATATCCCGATATTGAGTGGCATTTCATTGGGCCTCTGCAATCCAACAAAAGCCGCATCGTCGCTGAACATTTTGATTGGATGCATACTGTCGACCGCGCCAAAATTGTACAGCGTTTAAGTGCGCAGCGGCCAGCAAATCTAGCGCCGCTCAATGTGTGTATCCAGATCAACATCAGTGGTGAAGTAAGCAAGTCAGGCATTACTGATGAGGCGAGCATGCTAGCATTAGCGCAGCAGATTACCGCGCTACCACAACTGAAATTACGTGGTTTGATGACGATTCCAAGCCAAGATGACGAGTTGCAACTGCGGCATGAGTTCGGCCAAATGCAGCTGTTATTTCACACACTGCAACAGCACTATGCCGACATTGACACCCTATCCATGGGCATGAGCCAAGATTTAGAACTCGCGGTGGAATACGGCTCCACTATGGTACGCATTGGCAGTGCCATCTTTGGTGCTCGCGATTACAGCAAAAAGGCTTAGAACCTTAGCGCTGGCCTTGTTTTTCAGCTATCGCGCCCAAATACTATAACGACGTCGCTACGGTGGCACGTTCGCATTAACAAAAAGAGGAACGCATGACTTCTAATAGAATCTGTTTTATCGGCGCCGGCAATATGAGCCGCAGTATCATCAGTGGTTTAGTAACCAGCGGCTATCCTGCCGGCTGCATTGAGGCCACCAATCCTAGCACACCTAAGCTGGACGCGCTCAAAGCAGATTTTGCCATCAATACCAGTAGTGATAACGCGGCAGCAGCGGCACGTGCTGATGTGATTATTTTGTCAGTCAAACCACAATTAATGCAGCAAGTGTGCGAAGCGCTGGCCACGCTTGATCTGTCACAGAAGCTGATCATTACTATCGCCGCTGGCATTCCCGCCGCCCGCTACCAAGAATACTTTGGCCAACCCATCCAACTGATCCGCGTGATGCCAAATACTCCAATGCAACTGGGTGCGGGAATGTCAGGTTTGTATGCACCAGCCAATATTTCCGACGAGCAAAAAGCGGTAGCGGAAGCAATTGTAAAAACCGGTGGTGATGCAGTCTGGGTAGACGACGAAGATGGTCTTAATCTGGTGATTGCACTTGCTGGCAGTTCACCAGCGTATTTCTTCCTGTTTGTCGAAGGGATGATTAACGCGGGTATCGCCATGGGAATGGACGCTGACAAAGCGCGTACTTTAGCTCAGCAAGCCGCCTTTGGTGCCGCACGTATGTTGATTGAAAACCCAGATTTAACGGCTGAGCAATTACGCCAAAACGTCACGTCTAAAGGTGGCACCACGCACGAAGCTGTAGAGACCTTTAAGCGCGGCGACCTACATGGTTTAACCGCTAAGGCTATGGCAAACTGTATCGCGCGTGCGCAAGAGATGGCGAAACAATTTTAACCTCGAAGAGAGCTAATTCGTTATGAATGATCCATTCGTTTTTTTGATAAATACCCTGTTCGATTTATATCTGATGGTGGTGTTACTGCGTATCTGGCTGCAGTTGGCTCGTGCGGATTTTTATAACCCATTTAGCCAATTTATTGTCAAAGCAACCCACCCAATTATTAAACCCATGCGCCGCGTGCTGCCAGCCATCGGCAATTTAGATACTGCGTCGGTTGTGCTCGCATTGGCAGTGGTGGTACTCAAGATTGTGCTTATCGCGCTGATTGCTGGTCAACCCATAAATATCGCAGCTATTTTACTGTTTAGCGTGGTTTCTGTGATTAAGCAGGCGGGGGTATTGCTATTTTATTTGCTGATTGTGCGCGCCATTCTTAGTTGGGTTAGCCAAGGCCGCAATCCGTTTGAACTCGTGCTTATCCAGTTAACTGAGCCATTCTTAACGCCAATTCGCCGCATCATTCCCCCCATGGGTGGCCTAGATTTGTCGGTACTGGTGTTATTTATTTTATTGAACTTCATCAATTTGTTGTTAGCACAGCACGTTCCATACTGGGCCATCGCCTAATGGCTACACCCGCCGTTACCATGGAGCAGCAATCATTGCTGCTCCATCTTTATATACAGCCCAAAGCTAGCCGCGACCAATGGTGTGGCCTGCATGGTGATGAGCTAAAACTGGCAATCACCGCACCACCAGTTGATGGTAAAGCCAACCAACATATCATCAAGCTGCTCGCCAAAGCGTTTAAAGTGCCCAAAAGCAGCGTAGCGATTCAAAAAGGTGAACTGGGCCGCCACAAACAGATCCGCATTACTGACCCACAGCAACTACCTGAGGCAATTAGCACGTTACTTTGATGGGAATTCATCGCGTTGCTGCGTATAATTTGCCTGACTTATCGACATACAGAGACATCATGTTCCGTTCGTGTATCAGCTTGCTACTTATCTGCAGCGCTTGGGTATTTTCCGCCCATGCCGAACAAAAGCTGCATGTAGGCCACTATGACATCCACTATATGGCACTGCCGAGTACCTTTATCTCACCGGCGGTGGCGCAAACTTACGGTATTCAACGCAGCCGCTACCTTGGCTTAGTGAATATTGTTGTCATCGATACCGAATCCGCTACGCCGAGCTATGTGTCCGTAGAAATCAATGGCATTGCCACCAATCTGCTAGAGGCCAGATTTAAACTGAAATTCAGAGAGATGCGTGAAGGCAGTACCATCTATTACCTCGCGCAACTACCTTATCGCGACAGTGAGGAGATCAACTTTGACCTTTCTATCAAAAACAAAGGCGAACTGAATACCAAACTGAATTTCACCCAGCAATTTTTTAATGATTAAATTCAAATGCTTGCACTAGCCAAGCAATAGCCTATTTGAGACAACACCATGCAAAAATTTGTGCTTGCCAGCGGCAACAAAGGCAAACTGAAAGAGTTTGCCGAAATGTTCAGTGAATTCCAGATTGAAGTGCTACCGCAGAGCGATTTTGCTGTGAGCGAAGTGGCCGAAACAGGCACCACCTTTGTGGAAAACGCCATCATCAAAGCGCGTCATGCCGCCGAAATGACTGGTCTGCCAGCCATTGCTGATGATTCGGGATTAGAAGTTGATGCGCTGCAAGGTGCACCGGGGATCTATTCCGCCCGCTATAGTGGAGAACAAGCAACCGCTGAAGGCAACTATCAAAAATTGCTGAGCGCACTCAAAGAGAGCGATGCAGCGCGCACCGCTCGCTTCCAATGTGTATTGGTGTACATGCGTCACGCCAAGGACCCAACGCCGATCATCGCCCAAGCCGCATGGGAAGGTAGCATCGGCTACGCTCCGCAAGGTGAGCAAGGCCACGGCTATGACCCAGTGTTTATCCCTCAAGGCATGCAACAAACGGCCGCCGAAATTAGCAGCGAGCAAAAGAACGCCTTAAGTCATCGTGGTAAAGCGTTAGCCTTGTTGCTGGAAGCCTTTAAAGCGCAGGGGATTATTGCTTGATCAGCCAACTGCCGCCTCTGAGCTTGTACATCCATATTCCGTGGTGTGTACGTAAATGCCCCTATTGCGATTTCAACAGCCATGCCCAGCATGGTGAGTTACCGCAGCAGCAATATGTCGACGAGCTACTCAAAGATCTGGATGCTGACTTGCACTGGGTACAACAACGGCCGCTACACAGTATTTTTATTGGGGGTGGCACGCCATCACTATTCGATGCAACCCAGATCAAACGCTTGCTTGATGGCGTAGCGGCACGCATACCTTTTGCGACCGATATTGAAGTCACGATGGAAGCCAACCCTGGCACCATTGAACATGACGACTTTGCAGGCTACCGCGCAGCTGGCGTCACCCGCGTATCGATGGGCGTGCAAAGCTTTGCGCCAGATAAGCTGACCATTCTTGGCCGTATTCACGGTGGTGATGAAGCGAAGCAAGCGGCACAGACAGTAAAGCAGGCACAATTTAACAGCTTCAATATCGACTTGATGCACGGTCTGCCCGATCAGTCACTGGCGCAGGCATTGGCTGATATTGAAACCGCGGCGGCGCTGAATCCGCCCCATCTGTCTTGGTATCAGCTCACCATTGAGCCAAACACCTTGTTCCATAGCCGCCCGCCAACACTACCTGACGACGAAGCCTTATGGGGCATCTACCAACAAGGGCAACAGCGTTTAGCAGAGCTGGGTTACCGTCAATATGAGATTTCCGCCTACGCTAAACCCGGTTTTGAGTGCCGCCATAATCTCAATTATTGGGAGTTTGGTGATTACTTAGGTATCGGTTGTGGTGCCCATGGCAAGATCACCCAGCTGGCAGAGCAGAAGATCGTCCGTAGCGTCAAAGTCAAGCATCCCAAAGGGTATTTGGCGGGTGAACACTTATATCAACTGGACGAAGTGGCCGAGGAAGACCGCCCGTTAGAATATCTGATGAACCGACTGCGGTTGATGACGCCGATTGCCAGAACTGCCTTTGAAGCACGCACTGGTGTCAGTGCCAGTGTGCTGGATGATGGTATGCAGCAAGGTGAGCGTCAGGGGTTAGTGATAGTGACCGATAGCCATTGGGAACTCACAACCAAAGGCCATATGTTTGTGAATGAGTTATTGTCCTATTTTTGCTAAACGGCCATAAAAAATGCCCCAGTATTGCTGGGGCATAACCATAAATCAGGATGTAGGTTTAAATGCTGAACGGCTCAGTTAAACCGTACAACAAAAGATTCGGATAGCAGATATTGCTGAATCATAGCGCCGTGTCAAAGGGGTCATTCCAACACAGCTTTCTCCCTAGATTCCCACCCAAATCAAGCCATACCATTCTAATAAGCCAAGGGAGTGTTGCAACCTGAGAAACAATTATTTGCCACTCAGGTCAAAAAACACATTTTGCTTAATTATCTATATTAAAAACAACACCTTGATTTATAGTACAATTTTATTATCTCAGATTAAATCGATTGATTTTACTGAATAAAATTGTTTTTTCCGTTTTACTTACGCTGTTCGAAAATCTCTGTGAATTTGTCGTCCCATCTTGGCGGAGTGCCAATATGATCTTTGATAAATTCAATAAAGGCACTGACTTTTGGCGCCAGATGCTTACGGCGTGGATACACCGCTTGCAATGGCAAGTGATTCACTAAATGCCAGTCGGTTAGCATAGGTACTAACTTACCTTCAGCAATTTCATTTTCCAGCAGATAGGTAGCCATATACACGATACCTAGGCCGTTAACAGCGGCAGTTTTCAGGGCGGGCGCATTGTCCACGCGGAAGTTGCCTGATACGCCAATCTCGCAATAATCTTCGCCACGTCTAAACTGCCACACTGAATGCTCATGCCATTCACCGTGGTACACCAAACAGTTATGCTCAACCAACTGCTCCGGACGGTCAGGCATACCATGGCGCTTAATGTAATCTGGTGAGGCTAACAATAAGAACTGACACTTCATCAGTGGGCGCGCCACCATACCCAGCGGTAGTTGCTCAGACATAGTTAACAGCAGATCTAAGCCTTCGTTGACCACGTCAACCTTATGATCCAACAAGCTAACTTGTAGCTCTAACTCTGGATGACGCTCCATAAACTCAGGCAACGCCGGAATAATATGAGCCGTACCAAACGACTGTGAAATCCCCAGCTTTAATACACCACGAGTAGCGTCGTTAAGGTTGTGCACACTAGCTACTGCTTGGTCAGCGCCACGTAACAACTCTTCACCTTGGGCGTAAAGCAGGTTACCGGCTTCAGTCAGGCTCAAACTGCGGGTAGTACGTTGAATAAGTTGTACACCTAAACGATGTTCTAAATCAGCGACTTGGGTACTTACTTTGGACTTGGAGATACCTAAACGACGGGCTGCGGAGCTGAAACTGCCAGCACGAGCGACATGGGTGAAAATTGCAATGGGTTCTAATAGTTCTAGCATTGATGTCGCCTATAGCTGCTGTATTTTTATAGCACGAAACATAATTTGGACTTGAACGTACCGGCCAATGGCCGTGATTGTACGGTTGAGCGAATAATTGTATCGAGATTCAGAAAAATATACCAATGCTTTCTCGATTCAGCTCACCCAGGCAGGCCGACTGGCAAGAAAAATGCCCCGTACTGAAATCTACTCATACGGGGCGAAAGGAAGGTTCGTTAGAACCAGTCAAGGTAGGTTAAATGCATTACTGCTTGTCAGAATCACCAGCAATTAAGGTGTATTTAGTAAGCTCAGGGATCTGTTGCTGTAGCTGTTGCTCGGTCACTTGTAGCTGCTCAAAACTGCTACAGAGTTCATCAGCATGCTGCTCCAACACTTTTGACTTGGCATCGACACGCGCCTCAATCTCCTCGCCCATGCGATCCATTTTGGCGCCGAAATCTTCCATATCGCCATCCATCATACTTTTGCCGATGTTCATCAAAATACTGCCCATTGAGCTCATCACCACTTGCTCAATCTCATCACTGAACTCGTCGTTAAATGCTGCGTCAATTGATTCTTCAGAAGCACCTACGTAATACACATCACCACGGTGATATGCTAAATCCCCTAAACGGCTGTGTAGTTTTTCCAGTGCTTGATTAAGCTTGGTTGAGCCTTCATCACCTAATAATGGCGTTAACGCACCACCTACCGCATCGGTAGCGATATCCATCGCGTCATCCACTAAGCCGATAACTTTAGGCAGTTGCTCGCTGATACCTTCGCGATACTGGGTAACTAACTGACGCTGCTCTGCGTTCAAACTCACTTGCTTGCCATCGACAAATAATTTGTCGCCCTCAATGCGGTAACGCTCCACATCGTTTTCAGCCACAGATAACCATTGCGGTTTGGCGGTAACATCATAGTTGAGCGAAATATCGCAGCTATCGTGGTGATGACTAAACGTTTTAGCTTCCACTGGATTAGCATCTAACAAGCTGCCAGCAATTGCGAGGGTACAAAGCAGAGTTTTCATGATGATTCCTATCATGCCAATGTTATTGCTTTGAAATAGCACATGGCGTGCCAACTTTTATCAGACTGATAAATAAGGATTTTTAAAATAATGAATAACAAAACCTGACGGGATGTAGTTAAACAGGCGAGTTTTTAGCGATTCTGACTACAGCAGTGGTGAAAGCATAAAAAAAGCAGCGTATTGACGCTGCTTTTCAGGTTAACGGCGAGGATTAACTCCACCAAATGTCATAAAGCTCGGTGACATTCACATCATCAACCTTTTGTGCTTGCCAAAATGCTGCCACCGCTTGGCGATCATCTTCGGTACATTTACCGATACGTTGGGTCGCAATGATACCGTCCCAAATACGGTGACCGCCGCCATGGAATCCCAGGTTGCGCGGCTCAATCACTTCAGCAATGAACTTGTCCACTTGCGCATCAATCTCATCTTCAGAGATGGTGTCAGGGAAGCGCCATGCCACATCAAAACCTAACTCTTGAAACTCATCTACGCGTAGCTTTTTACGTAAACGACGACTGCGAATAGCCATGTCTAATCTCCCTCTAACAATTACTCAACGCGTTCAAACATCAGATCCCAAACTCCGTGTCCAAGACGTTGGCCACGAGCTTCGAATTTGGTCAATGGGCGGTAGTCAGGACGAGGTACCACAGTACCATCTGCTGACTGATTTTTATAGCCAGCTGCTTGGTTCATGACTTCAAGCATATGTTCGCTATAGTTTTCCCAGTCGGTAGCCATATGTAACACGCCACCAATCTTCAAACAATGACGTACACGCTCAGCAAACTCAGCTTGTACGATACGACGCTTGTGATGGCGCTTTTTATGCCAAGGATCTGGGAAGAACAGCTGTAAGCGCGCCAATGAACCATTTGGAATACAGTGGTCAAGCACTTCTACCGCATCATGGTGATACACCCGCAGGTTAGTTACACCCGCTTCCGCCGCAGAACTCAGACACGCGCCCACGCCTGGCTTATGTACTTCAATCCCAATGAAGTTCAGCTCAGGAGCCGCTTTCGCCATTTCAACCAATGATGCGCCCATACCAAAACCGATCTCAACAACGGTATCCGCTTCGCGGCCAAATACCTTGGCTAAATCCAACGGTTCTGGAGAGTATTCCAACCCCATGGTCGGCCAGTTTTCCTCAAGCGCTTGAGCCTGACCTTTAGTCAGTCGTCCCTCGCGCAATACAAAGCTTTTAACTTTACGCAGGTACTTGCCTTCTTCATTGAATTCAGCAGTGGTAACGTCGCTCATTTTTGCTCCTGTCAACGGACAGCCATGTGAAAAGAATGGGCATTATCCAAACTTCACCCTAGGGTGCAAGCCCTAGCGTTGAAAAAGTACCCGACAAAGCGTTTATTCATGCACTACATCAGGATTTACTTGTGTGGCATTTAGGCCAGCTATACACTTGGCGGCCATGAATACAGTCCCTTTTTCTCAGCGTATCATCGAGTGGTATCGCCAATTTGGCCGCACTACCCTACCGTGGCAACAAGCTAAAACCCCTTATAAAGTATGGATATCAGAGATAATGTTGCAACAAACACAAGTTGCCACTGTTATCCCTTACTTTGAGCGGTTTATGGCGCGCTTTACCACGGTAACTGAACTCGCCGATGCCGATATTGATGAAGTGCTCCATCACTGGACCGGTCTTGGTTATTACGCCCGCGCCCGCAATCTGCATAAAGCGGCGCTCATGATTCGTGATAACTATGCGGGCCAATTTCCCGACAAGTTTGATGATGTAGTGGCGTTACCGGGCATAGGTCGTTCCACTGCTGGCGCCATCTTGTCGCTTGCCAGCGGTCAACACCATGCCATTTTAGACGGTAACGTCAAACGTGTATTGACGCGCCATCAGGCCATTGAAGGTTGGCCTGGCAACGCCAAAGTTGAGCAAACGCTGTGGCAAGTTGCTGAAGCTCTGTCGCCCAAACTGCATATCGACCAATACAACCAAGCGATGATGGATATTGGGGCCACCTTATGTACCCGCAGCAAACCTGCGTGCGAGCGTTGTCCGGTAGCGATAGATTGCCAAGCACAGCGCCAAGGACGCCAGAAAGATTTCCCAAGTAAAAAGCCCAAGAAAGCGATTCCAAGCAAACAAGGCTTTCTATTGGTACTTCGCCAAGGACAGCAGATTTTACTGCAGCAGCGGCCCCCCGCCGGAATATGGGGAGGCTTGTGGTGCTTTCCAGAGTTTAGCTCTGCAACACAGCTGAAGCAGCGCGCTGAACAAATTGCGCCAAATGCCCAGCTGCATCCATTGCCGCCATTTCGGCACACTTTTAGCCACTACCACTTTGACATTGAGCCTTTGCTGCTCAACGTTGATGACGTTGCCCCAAATCACTTAGATGCAGCTCTACTTGAGCAACAGAGTGACAACAACGTCATGGAACCTAAGCCCACTCTTTGGTATAACTTAGCCCAACCATCAAGAGTCGGCTTGGCTGCGGCAACCGAACGTATTATTGCGAGTCTTCAGACCGCCTCAATCAAGGAGCTTGAATAACTCATGGCACGCACAGTTCATTGCGTTTATCTCAATAAAGAAGCCGAAGGGCTCGATTTTCAACTTTACCCAGGTGAGCTAGGTAAAAAGATTTTCGACAACATCAGCAAAGAAGCTTGGGCTCAATGGCAAAACAAGCAAACCATGCTGATCAATGAGAAAAAGCTCAATATGATGAATCCAGAGCATCGTAAACTGCTGGAAGAGCAAATGGTGGCATTTCTGTTTGAAGGTGGTGACGTCCACGTTGAAGGTTATGTGCCACCAAAAGAAGACGAGCTATAAGTGTAGCGCGCCGACCAAAATGACAAATGGCACCGCCTAAATGAGAAAAATATAAAGGCCCTTAATGGGCCTTTTCTTATTTGAGAACAATCAGTAACATTTCTCAGCAGTGGTATGGCCACTGTGAATTACCGCACCACTACGGGCTTTAGTCGTTATTTGCCCGCCGCCCACCTTGGTTACAAGTTGCACAATAACGCTACAAAATGCTACAAATGCGCCCTTCGAAGGATGAACCACCAAATACATCATCTGTGCAGTGGAGATCAACTATGGTAGCACTTAAGTTGAGATACCCGCAGGACGCACCGCAGCGCTTGGAAGCATTATTGGATTACCTCAATGATTGGCATCAGTACCAACATGAGCAGCAGCAACAGCTAATTCACTTCACCATGCAACGTTCACTGTTTCGCAGTGAGCTATTTATTTTACAGCGCCATTTTCCACAGGTGAATGTGCAAGTTGTCTATCTGAATTAAGCCCCCCAGTGTTGGCTTAATTGGTCGCTATTATCAACGGCGACGGCTGAGAAGCAGCATAAAAGCAATAGCAACCACCGCGAGCGTCACCCCGCCACAACATACCGCAAACCAACCATGCCATTGGTACAATAATACCGATACATATGAGCCCAGCGCACCTCCAGCAAAATAGCTGGTCATATAGCCGGCATTAAGCCGATTACGGGCTTCCGGCTGCAATGCATAAATCACGTTCTGATTGCTTACATGCGCCAGCTGTACCGCTAAGTCCAACAGCACAATACCGATGATCAAACTAACAACCGAGCTATCGGCAAGAAACAGTAACAGCCAACTCACTAAACCGGCCAACCAGCCGATCCAACTGCCCCAATTGCCTTTACCGCGATCGGCCAGTTTACCCGCCCATTTCGCCGCCATTACGCCAGCGATACCCGCAATCCCAAACAAACCGATCACCGCATCGGAATATTCATAGGGAGGATTCGCCAACAAAAAGGCTAACGGTGTCCAAAACAAGGTAAACATGGCAAAGCTTAACGCACCAAGGAATGCTCGCTGAGCTAGCACAGGTTCAGTCTTAAACAGGCTGAGAACCGAGCGTAATGCCTGACCATAGTTAAGAGACACTTGTGGGCGATAGTTAGGTAATGTGCGCCATAGCAAAATAGAACAGATCAACATAGCTACGGCTGCGAACCAGTACACCGCTTGCCAAGATAGTAATGAGGAGAGCGCCCCCGCCACCACTCGCGCCAGCAAAATGCCTAACAGCAAGCCGCCCATTACCGTGCCTACTGCTTTGCCACGTTGCTCCGGTGCTGACAACGTGGCTGCCAACGGCACAAACACTTGAGCAACCACCGAACAACCGCCAGTCATTGCCGTACCAATAAGCAACCAGCTCACGCTCCGTGCCATCGCACTCACCAATAAGCCAACAGTTGCCAGTAACATCAGCACCACAATCATACGGCGCCGTTCAAGAATATCGGCCATAGGCACAATAAGGAACAAACCGAGGCCATAGCTTAATTGCGCCGCGGTAACTAAGGTGCCAGCCACGGCATGAGAGACATCAAATGCTTGAGAAATAGTATCGAGCAAGGGCTGTACGAAATAGTTGTTAGCTACTGCCACCCCGGCAGCAACAGCCATTAACAGAATAAGTTTCGGGGAAAGCGTAGGAGCATTGGTCGACATAGACGTCCTTGGAATAACGCGACGATGGTCGGTGGTATAAATTGGGGCGCTATTATGCGCTTATATCGCTATCTCAGAAACCCCATAAAGAGGTAGTCAACACATTGTTACCATCACGACACCAATATACTCATTATGATGGTCGACAGAGGAATAAATTGAATAATGGGCAATTAATCGCCGTAAACATTAGCTATGTCGCCATAACGTCGCACTAATAGCGCACATTTGACCATTAACTGAGCGAACAAAGCAGTTCTATTCAAAAAGGGGTTGCGCCAGAAAAAACACCGCTATATGATACGCACCACTTCGACAGGACAGGCAAACAGCTTGAAATGTAGAAGTAAAATAACTGATAACGAAAATCATCAGTTGCCCGAATAGCTCAGTTGGTAGAGCAGCGGATTGAAAATCCGCGTGTCCCTGGTTCGATTCCGGGTTCGGGCACCACTTGTTGCCGGCATAGCTCAGTTGGTAGAGCAACTGACTTGTAATCAGTAGGTCCCGAGTTCGACTCTTGGTGCCGGCACCATTTTTAAGGCCACATTGTTGTGGCTTTTTTTATGCCTGAAATTTGCCAATCACTGAATTTACCGCAATAAAAAAGGCGGTAAACACCGCCCTCTTGTATCACTGCTTACATCAATTACAGTGCAGTTTCTGCCATAACCAAACGCGGGATTTGATTCAGAGAAGTCAGATGGCTGTAGATGGGACCTAACAGGCCTTTCTTACGTAAATCCAGATAATCTTCATCGCTCAGCTCTGCCAGCTTACGCTCATCAACCAGATAGATACCGTTGATGTTACGTTTTTCACCTTTCACTTCAACAGTCAGGGTTTGTTGGATCAGCAACTCTTTTTCAGCCAAGAATTTTAATACGGCACGAGATTGTTGATCTTGCTCGAAGTGACGCAGTACTTGTTCGCGACGCTCTTTCAGCGCTGGCGTTTCTTCGCCATTTTCAAACAATGCAACGCCTTCTTCTTTGCTCAGTTGGTCACTCTCTTCACGCACACCAAACCATACGCGGTCAGTTTGCTCTGGGTCCAGTACCACTGTCAGCGGAAAATCACGCAGTACGTTAGGTACATAGGTGCCGGTCCACGCGCCATCTTTTACACGCAGGTTTTGTTGTGGTTTCAAGCCCAGCATCATCACCGCTTGGAACTCGTTAGTTTCTTCGTTGGACTTAACAAACACCACAGGTACATCTGTTGCTGCGTACATTACTTCGTGCAGACTAACTGGCATCAAATGCTGATCAGCCACATGCTCAAAAGATGGTTTTTTGAATTTAAGATCGGCATGTTTTGCTGGATCTAACAATGCAATTGCTTGGGTCATTTCAAGCTCCTTGAGGGCTCTTTTCTCTAAGTTTTATGTTCTAAAAAATCAGGAAGCGCTTTCCCTAGCCCGTAGTTATACCCTGTTTCATTCGTGAATAAAAACACAAAACGGTAACAACTGTGATTAACCAGACACCAGATTGACATTTATCACTCAACTGCAGTTTTTTTAGCCAAAAGCTAAGTCGCAACCATAAAAAAGGGAACCGCAGTTCCCCTTTCGCCTCATTAGTGCAACTTCAGTTTCGGCCGCTGCCATTTGAGTAGTCGCTGCGCCAAACTGTAAATGGCGGCAGAAAACCAACCATAAAGACTCGCCAGATGGCGCTGATATAACGACATATACATCAAGCGCGCTAAATAGCCTTCAATGAACAGTGAGCGCGAACGCAGGTTGCCCATCAGGTTACCGACGGCGGAGAAACGGCTCAGCGAGACCAATGAACCATAGTCTTGGTAGACAAACGGTTTTTCCGCTTTACCTTTCAAGCGATTCAATAAGTTTTTATAGAGTGTCTCTGCCATTTGCGATGCCGCTTGCGCTCGAGGTGGCACAGGGCGACCACTGTCTTGAATCAACATGGCACAGTCACCAATCGCATAGATGTACTCTTGACCTTTCACCCGCATGCACGCGTCGACTTCCACTTGATTGCGCTTGCTGATGGGTAACTCGGTCAGCACTTGCAGCGCATCAGGGCCTTTCACACCTGCGGCCCACACTTTTAAGCCAGACTCAATCAGCACACCGTCTTGGGTAACAAAGCCCTCTTTGACAACCTCTTTAACCTGTACACCAATATGCAAACGCACGCCGATATGGTCTAACACAGTTTGGGCCCGCGCGCTGACTTTGTCGGGCAAGGCAGGTAGGATTTTCTGCGCAGCTTCAATCAGGTGGATCTCTAAGTGCGATTTATCAATATTGAGATAACCAAAATCTTTCACCGATTCCAGCACGTGGTGCAACTCTGCCGCCAACTCAACTCCTGTGGCACCGGCACCGACAATACCGATACTGAGTTTTTCATTGGTTTCGTCCAGCAGTAACAGATCGTCGAGCAACTTCTGGTGGAAACGGTTAGCACTTTCCAAGTTGTCCAAGAAGATGCAGTGTTCTTCCGCGCTTGGCGTATTAAAGCTATTGGAGATACCGCCAATGGCGAGCACTAAGTAATCGTAGGGGATTTCACGCTGACCAATCAGCTCTTCACCATCGTCATTTAGTACACTCGACAGCGTGATAGATTTTGCTTGAGGGTTGCAGCCAGCCAGCTCGCCGCGCAAAAAGCGGTAGCCATTTTTCAGACCGTGGTCGCGATAAAGCAAACCTTCGACCGATTGATCGATAACGCCAACGGCTACTTCATGTAATTTGGGTTTCCAAATATGCACCGAACTTTTATCGACCAAGCAAATTTCAGCTTCGCCAGATAAGCCAAGTTTACGCCCCAGTTTTGAAGCTAACGCTAGACCACCAGCGCCGCCTCCAACAATAACGATTCTGTTAGCGGTCACGACTTTTTACCCCCATGAATCCCTCAAAAATTATGTTACTTATATCACATTTTGATAGTCGAATGACCTATTGGATTAGCGTGATATTTATATTAAATTCTACTAATAAATTAATAACTGGACAGTTAGCTTGCCAATAGTCGTTTATTAAGCATGATGAAACGCTGCAACATCCAAACAACCAGCAAACTGCTGCAACATGACATCGCCAGCCATACGCCAGTCACCCCAAATAACTTACCGAGAGCAAAAATAAGCACACCGATTAATATCAGTTTACTGCCAGTGAGCATAGTGGCCTCTTTGGGACGATCCATCGCTTGAAATAAACTGGCACCGACTAACACCATGCCTTCAAATGCCAAGCCCCAAAAATAGAGATACAAACCGTCAATGGCATATGGTGCCAAGGTTGGATTGTCGCCAGCAAACAGATAAACCATCCTCTCCGGCTTGCTATAGATGAGCGTCATGCCCAACAGCGCAACACCCACTGTGGCGCTAAAGGCCAACAGCGCAATCTGCCGCACTCGCCGCATTAATCCAGCACCAGCGTTAAAACTCATAATTGGTTGAGCGCCAAGAGCAATGCCTTCAAAGATCAAATAAAACATCGCTTCGGTATAACTTACCACGCCATAAGCGGCGATGTGTATCGGCTCTCCTTGCCACAAAAAGGCAATATTGTGCAGCGTTAGCACTACCGATAAATACAGGCTCATCATCATGCTAGGAAAGCCCAAGCGCAAAATAGATTTCACCCACTGCCAGCTAAATTTGAGTTGCTCACGCGTCAGGCGTAACTGTGTCTGCTCGCTAAAGAAATGGCGTAAACACAGCCACGCAGCAACGCCTTGGCACAACATAGTGGCAATGGCAACCCCTGCAAATTCCAGTGGGATCAGCACAATCAGCAGCCAGTCGAGTACGATGTTGAGTACGCCACAGCCAATCTGAATCCACGTCACACGGCCAGGAAAGCCGTCATTGCGCAGCATGGCCGAGAACGACATGGATAGAATCGGTAACACGCCAAACAAAAAGTACCAAAACAGATAGATTTTGGCATAGGCGAGGATATCGCCAGTAACGCCCAGCAGCCGCAGTATCGGCTCACGCATAATGATGCCGATAATTGCCACCAAGACTCCCGCCACTATGCCGAGCAACAAGGTATTCGCGACAATCTCTTTAGCTGCCTGCACGCGTCCTTTACCCAACTGCAATGATGCGAGTGCGGCCCCCCCCATACCGATAAGCGCGCCAATAGCATAGATCACCGCCCCGACCGGATAGGCCAGCGTAATCGCCGCTAGCCCCTGCTCTCCCAAAAAATGGCCGATAAACATGCCATCAACCGTGACGTACACGCCAGTAGCCAACATGGAGACAATGGTCGGCATGGCGTAGCGCCAAAACAGCTTACCAATCGGCTGCTGTGCCATATCAACCGCATGGGAAGTGTGACTCATATTAGCGGTAATCTTCCTGCCAACGGCACTGGCTCAATGCTTGTTGTAACGCGGTGGCATCTAATGCAGTTTGGGAGATAAACTCAATGCGCGATTCCATCGCGTCATCCAATTCGCTAACGGTTTGTTCGTCGCCAAGGCGATTAATCGCGGCAATTCCTTCATTAGTGATCATCACCGCTTTAAGGCGCTCGCTGGTCACCGCCGCCAACCAAGTGAATAGTGCGTCAAACTCAAATACCCAAGTGGCATCAAAACGCCAACCGTAGCTGTAATAACCTTCACTACTCTGCTGTTTAAAGATGATACCTTGCGCATCATAAACATCATCAGGCGGTGCCACCTCATCGCTTGTTGGCGCTTGTAGCAATCCGCTAGTGGCAGTCATCATACTTGGTCGACTGACCACCGCGCGCGGCGTTGCCATTGCTGCCATTAATGCTTCGGGGATCCCGTCATTACGTGACCATTGAAACTGTGGTTGGCGCTGCACCGATTCGGGCAACTTGGCTAACAAGGCGGGCAGATCAATCTGGTCGCGCCATAGATCCGACTTGGACAGTAGCAATAGCTCGCTGCTGTGCAACTGTTGTAAAAAGGTGTCGTGCTGCAAATATTTGGCATCCGCCAACTTACGCGGGTCAATCACGCAGCAGCTGCTACGTAGCGATAAAATATGGGCAAACTGTGGTGAGCTAAGCAGGCGTAAAATCTGTTGTGGATGACCAAGCCCAGTCGGCTCAATCAGCAGGCGCTGCGGCTTAGCTTTGGCAACTAATTGCGTCACCGCCACTTGCAAAGGCACCCCAGCGGCACAGCACAGACAACCACCGGGCACCTCGCGGATCACGACCCCGTCGGTTGAGGGTAGCAACTCGGCATCGATACCGATTTCGCCAAATTCATTGACCAATACCGCCCAAGTCTCATCCGCAGGTTTTGATTGCAATAACGCTTGAATAAACGTGGTTTTGCCCGCGCCGAGAAAACCGGTGATCACATGGGTCGGAATATTGGCTTGAATCATAGTGCTCCCCTCATTATAAGAGGCGCAAGTGTACCCCGATTTAACCAAGATGCGAATAAGTCCCGTATACACTTGGCTTGACTACTTGCAGCAAGCGCGGGGCGAGCAACAAGCCTAGGCGGGGACTAGTCAACACCATCAAAACCGTTTCGCCCCTTAGGGGCTGTTTATCCTTAGCGTTTAATTTTCGTTCAAATTAAACGCATTATGAGCAAGGCGCAGCCAGTAACGTTTAGTCGACTAAGCACACCGGAGGCAACAAAGTTCAGGAGGCGTTTAAATGAACCCTTCGGGCAGTGACATAGCGCAATTTATTCAGCGTTAGGTGATATTTGTGGAGAATAACTACACGGCACATCACCTGCCTTGCCTAAATCACCCTCTGTCTACTGCAAAAACAACCAGCAAAGATAAACAGCCCCTTAGGACGGTAGCCGGATTTGACGATGCAGATATTGCAGTTCGAATTCGCTAGCGGTAACGGCACGCGAATAAAAATATCCTTGAGCATAGTCGCAGCCCATCTGTTTGAGAATGGCGGCTTGCTCGGCATTTTCGACGCCTTCGGCAATCACTTTAATCCCCAACTTATGTGCCATCACAATAATGGCCTCGCATAAGGTCACATTATTTTCGTCCACATCGATTTGATTGGTAAACGAACGGTCAATTTTAAGATAATCAATATCAAACCGTTTCAAGTAAGCCAACGAGGAATAGCCTGTGCCAAAGTCATCCAATGACACCTGAATGCCGACATCTCGATAGGTAAGTAGCTTACTGGAAATCGTTTCATTTGCTTCCAGCAGTAATCCCTCCGTGATTTCGATACAGATACAACTACCAGTGACTGATTTTTGCTTGAGGTAATCAATCCATTGCTCAAAGCGAGCACCTTCATCGCGAAATTGAATCGGCGACTTGTTGATGCTGATCTGCATCTCAAGCTGATAATGCTGTTGCCACTGAGCACATTGATCCACCGCTTGGCGGAAAACCCAATCGCCGATATCGAGGATCATGCCAGTATCTTCCGCCACCGGAATAAACTCCGCTGGTGAGACCGTGCCGCGCTCATCGTGCGACCAACGTAATAGCCCTTCCACTTTTTCGACTTGGTTGGTCGCCAGATTAACTATCGGCTGATAGTAGAGTTCAAAGCTATCAGCTTGCACCGCTTGGCGTAAATCTTGGATCAGCTTCATGCGATACTTCGCCTGCTCCTGCATCGAAGAAGTAAAGTAATTAAAGCGGTTACGTCCCTGTGCTTTGGCGGCGTACATCGCCTGATCGGCATGTTTCAACAATAGCTCTTCGCTGTGGCCATCGTCAGGGAACATGGTGATGCCGATACTGCCACTGATGTAAGCATTCTCTTCGCCGAGTTGGAATGGTTCAGCTAAGCGCTGCAAAATCTGCTGTGCTACCCGCTCTACATCTTTGCTGCTTTGGGCATTAAGCAGTAACAACGTAAACTCATCCCCGCCGAGGCGCGCCACAAAATCGGTCTCTCGCACACAGCTACGAAGCCGTACCGCGGTGTCACGCAACAAGCGGTCGCCCATATCGTGGCCTAAGGTGTCATTGACCTCTTTAAAGAAATCGAGATCCAAAAATAGCAGGGCGAATTTAGCATGGCGTCGCTGTGCTTGGCGGATCTCCTGGTTCAACTGTTCAATAAACATGCGTCGATTGGGCAACCCCGTAAGAGGGTCATAGTTAGCTTGCTGCCAAATCACCTGTTCAGTGTTCTTCTTCTCGGTAATATCAGAGAACAACATCACCCAACGATGCAACTTGGCTTCTTCGTCGGCGAGCAGATTGATAGAAAGCCAAACAATGATTTCACGCGCATCATGACACTTCAGCCACAACTCCCCTTGCCAGCATTTCTCTCGCTTCAGTTCATCGCGAATATGGCGATAGTCCTCCGCCGTTTGCTGGCTACTGCGCAGCGGTCGAATACTGTGTCCTAAAATATCGGTTTCACGATAACCGGTGATCTGACTAAAAGCAGGGTTAATGGTGATAATACGCCCTTTGTCATTGATGACCGCCATTGCTTCGGTACTGTTTTTGTATACTGAAGCCGCCAATTTTAGCGAAACTTCCCGCTGTTTCTGCTCGGTAATATCCTCATGCACGCCACAAAGCTTAATGGCGCCCCCCTGTTCGTTACGCTCAATGACCTTGCCATTGACGCGAAACCAACGTTGTTGTCCATCGAAGCGATGAAAACGATATTCACAATGAAAATTAACCGTTTCCCCCGCAATATGCTGCTCCAGTGCCGTTAACACATGAGGCAGATCTTGCCGATCGATAGCGCTATACCACAGTTGCCGCCCACCTTCGGCCAAGGCTTGTTCGGTGCAGCCCAACATCTTTGCGGAGCGAGCATCTAACGTCAGCTCATCCTTTGGAAGATCCCACACCCAGTAGCCTTGCCCTGAGCTTGCTAACACCAGTTCAAGTTGCTCGTAACTGCTTTTGAGTTGCTGTTCTGCCAGTTTGGCGGCAGTGATATTGATATAACCGGCGATAACCAGTTGCACCGTGCCACGCTCGCGTTTGCATGACACGGTGATTTTGCAGTACACCACCTCACCGTTTTTATGGATAAAGCGTTTTTCTAACTCGTATCCCTCAATCGTACCGCTGAGCATCTTGTGGTAGTACTGCAAGTCACTATCGAGGTCATCTGGATGGGTAAGCTCAGTCCAAGCCATCTGTAGTAGTTCCTCTTCGCAATAGCCGAGGATCTTACACAAGCTAGGGTTGACTTTGAGCCAATGCATGTCGGTTGAGGCGATGGAGATACCGATATTGCCGCTGTCAAATTGGGAACGGAACAGAAATTCATCTTGCAACTTGATACGTTGATCTTGCTCGTGCTGCAGTCGCTGAGCCAGCACATAACCTAACCCAGCATTAGCTAACGGAAAGACCGTAAAGAATGGAACCGCCAAGTCCAACATCACATCAATGGCGATATCGAGCGGCAGGATCAAGTTCCACAACATAATTGGCACTTGTACCGCAAACGAGAACAGTAACATCTCAGCAATGGAGATATCTTGCAGCGGCGCTTGGCGCCAGCGCCGCCAATAACGCCACCCGAGACCAAACAGAACAGATGAGCAGATGACCGACATGCCGAGCCACATGCCCATGCCGCCGAGATAAAGTCGGTACAACGAAGCAATAATCGACGCAACAACCGCTGGCACCACCCCAAAAAACAGCCCTGTCATGCACAGCAAGATGCTGCGAGCATCGTAAATAATCCCAGGTTGTATGTTCCATGGCGTCAGCATCATCGCTATGGCAAGGCCACCAATTATCACGCCAGCTAGCACGCGCCATATCAGCGAGTAGCGACTCGGTTTACGCAGTGGGATTGCTTCATAAACAATCGCGAGCACCAATAACAACGCGGCGTTCTGGACAAGTGCCAACAAGATCCCTTGTGTCATTGGTGGCTCGCTAACTGAAAGAAAAATGGCAGATAAAATCAGTTTAGCATAGCGTTGAATCTTATGATGTTATCAGGCCATACCATAAAGCTCTGTCACATATAGCTTGGCACTGGTTTGCCAATCAAAGCGACAGTTGGCGGCATTTTTTACCATCACCAACCAAGGTTCACTGCCATACAAACTTAACGCGCGGTCCAAAGTGTTAAGCAATTCATCGGCTTGTTCTTGCAGGTTATCGCCACTGAAGCTAAAGCCATTTTTACCATCGACTACGGTATCGCGCAGGCCGCCGATACTGTGCACCAAACAGGGCTGAGCACCGCGTAGAGCCAACATCTGACTAATACCACATGGCTCAAACGAACTTGGCATTAAGAACAGATCGCCACAGGCGTACAGCGCATCAGACAACTCTTCATGATAGCCATTCACAAACAGGAAGTTATCATGTCGCGCCGCCACTTCACTGAACTGCCGCGCAATCGCATCATCGCCACTCCCTAGCAACCAAAAGCGCGCTTTCGGATTCCAAGCTTTTAGGCGCGTTAAAATGCCATCAAGCACGATTTTGCCTCGCCACGGTTGGCGTAACAGCAGCATCTTTTGGTCGGTTAAACGCCCAACGGAAGTCAGCAGAAAAGCTTTCGGACGCCCTTGTTGAAACAAGCGAATCTGCGCGATCAGTTCTGATGGATGCACATTTTCACTGAAGCCTAATTTATACAGCAAGGCTTCGTTCGCTAACGACACCAGTTGGCGCTTTAACTCATCACGGCTCGGTACATTGTCTCGAAGCGGCGGATATTCGCAGCCGTTAAGAATGCCGTAAAGCTTGCCACGACGCTGTACTTGTTGCAGGTCCCACTCTAGCCCTTCGCCACCAAAAAAGCCTTGCTCATGTTGTGACGGTTGCAGCACTTCCTCGGCATAACCGGGAGAGACCAGATGTACTGAGTCAGACAGATTGATGGCGGCTCTTAGCGGATTAACACACTCGGGATAACGCGGGTCGATAATCTCCGCCAACTGATGCGGCGGCTTTTTGGCTAACTCCGGAAACCACGCTTCTAACGATGAGATATCACCGCGCAATGGCCGAATGCCCTGCATGGCGAGGTTGTGAATGGTGAGGATCACGGGGATCTGTTTGAGGGTGGCGTATTCCTGCATGTAACGGCGCAGCATCGTAAAAAAGCCACAATGCCAATCGTGCAGATGTAACCGCTCCGGCAATGGCAGTAAACCACCGCACAAGGCGGTGGCAACGGCGGTACAAAACAGCGCAAATTTACCTGCGTCAGTAGCGAAGGGCCGACCCTCGGCATCTTGGGTATAGATGCCGTGGCCGGGAGAAACAAATTGCTGATGGGCTAACAGATAAATCCACGCCTTAGGCTGCAATGGATTGGGTAAACGATACAGTTTGATCAGGAAATGACCGCTATCGAAATGTACCGGAAAATCACACATAAAGTCGGCTTGTTGCTCTCGGGCAAGAAAACCGTAATCCGGCATGATGATATGGGCGGTAACACCTTGCTTAGCTAAGGCGGCGGGTAAATCCCGAATCACGTCCGCCATGCCCCCTACTTTGCCACCTTTCAGGGCGGCATTTTCAGCCGCCAACATTAAAACTTCACGCACTTTAGGCGATTGCTGCATTATTCATATCCTACCGGCAAACCAAGCATATCTCGTGTTACAAGTACCACGCCGTCCTTGGACACTCTAAAACCTTTGGCGCGGTCATGATCATGGTTGTAGCCAATCTCCATCCCTTCGGGAATGATACAACCGCGATCGATAATCGCCTTTTTAATGCGGCAGTTACGTAACACCACCACGTCCGGCAGAATAACGGAATCCTCCACTATCGAATAAGAACAAACGCGCACTTCGTTAAATAACACGCAGTGACGCACCGTCGCGCCCGAGACAATACAGCCGCTGGAGACCACAGAATCAACCGCCATGCCGCGGCGGCCATCATCATCAAACACAAATTTTGCTGGTGGCAGTTGTTCTTGATAAGTCCAGATAGGCCATTTGGCATCGTACAGATTGAGTGCTGGTGTCGGATACAACAGTTCCATATTGGCCAGCCAGAAGGAATCCAACGTTCCCACATCGCGCCAGTAGGCGGGTTCATTGGGAAAGGCACTGCGGAATGGATAGGCATATACATTATGATGCTCAATGATCGACGGAATGATATCCATACCGAAGTCACGGCGAGACGCCTCGTTCTTGGCATCTCTTTTCAGCTGGTCAAACAGAAACTCGGTGTTGAACACGTAGTTGCCCATCGACGCGAGACACAGTTCAGGATTATCTGGTACAGGTTTAGGATGGGCAGGTTTTTCCTGAAATCCTAAAATGCGGTTGTTTTGATCCACCTCCATTACGCCAAAGGAGTTAGCCGCTTCTTCAATGGGGACTTCCATGCAACAGCAGGTCATATCTGCACCCGACTCAGCATGTGCCGCCAGCAAACCAGCGTAGTCCATGCGATAGACATGGTCGCCAGAAAGCACCATCACATAGCGGGGCAGTTCATGGCGAATAATGTCGATATTTTGAAACACCGCATCTGCCGTGCCTTGGTACCAACTATCTGAGAAACGTTGCGATGCAGGCAGTACCTCGACCGACTCGCCCAATTCCTTCTTGAAATGGCCCCAACCACGCATGATGTGACGGATCAGCGAGTGGGACTTATACTGCGTCACCACCCCAACTCGGCGAATACCTGAGTTGATGCAGTTAGACAGTGGAAAATCGATGATGCGGAATTTGCCACCAAAATATAACGCGGGTTTCGCACGCCAGTCGGTTAATTCATGCAGACGGCTTCCCCTGCCGCCGGCGAGAATTAACGCATAAGTATCGCGAGTAAGATTACTAATATAACGCGGACTGGAATTTGGCATATAGCTCGGTCTCCCCAAAAAATGATGGAAAGCCTCCTAGGCTTTCCAGATATTATCCCGATATCCTGCGATGGTAAAATCGCTTGAAAAACGTCCACTTGCGGCGGTATTGCGAATACTCATTGCAGTCCAGCGTTGTCTATCTTGATAGGCGTTAGCCGCATCAAGTTGGGCAATTCTGAACGCTTCAAAGTCCGCAGCGAGCATCCACGGATCGGTGGGGGATTCAATCGCCATCACCAGCGGGTCGAAAATGCCGGGTTCCTGCAGATTAAAGTGACCACTTTTCAGTAGCGTCATTACGCCTGATAGCGCTTCTGAGGCGGCGATATATTCCCATGGTCGGTAATGGCGTCGCAGCTCCTCAACTTGCTTAGCATTCAAACCGAACAGGAAGAAGTTTTCATCACCCACCTGCTCTAGCATTTCGATATTGGCACCATCTAACGTACCGATGGTTAACGCGCCATTCATCATAAACTTCATGTTGCCGGTGCCGGATGCTTCCTTACCTGCGGTAGAGATTTGCTCCGACAAGTCGGTTCCGGGACAGATAACTTCCATGGCGGAGACGTTGTAATCCGGCAGGAAGGCGAAGCGCAGCCATTTATTGACCTTAGGATCGCAGTTGATCATATGCGCCACATTGTTGGCTAACTTGATGATAAGTTTAGCAATGGCGTACCCCGGTGCCGCTTTCCCCCCAATCAATACGCAACGGGGTTGCATGCCTTGGGTATCGCCATTAATGATGCGCTGGTACAGATGAATGACATGCAGCACATTTAGCAGTTGCCGCTTGTATTCATGAATACGTTTAACTTGCACATCAAACATCATTGAGGTATCAAACTCGACATGGCACCGCTCTGCCACCAACTTAGCTAATGCGGCTTTATTTTCTTGTTTAACTTGATACCAAGCATCGGCAAAGGTTTTGTTATCGGCTAATTTTTTCAGCCCTTCGAGCTTAGTTAAATCGGTCACCCAGTCATCGCCTAACTTGCTGGAGATCAGCGCTGACAGTGTCGGGTTACAGTAGGCCATCCAGCGTCTTGGGGTAACACCGTTGGTGCGGTTATTGAATTTGTGCGGCCATAATTCATAAAAGTCACGGAATAAACCGCTCATTAGCAGCTCTGTGTGTAACGCCGCCACGCCGTTAACAGAGAAGGACGCCACAATGGCTAAGTAAGCCATTCGAACGTGTGGATCTGGCCCCTCTTCAATAATCGACATTGCCCGCAGTTTCTCGGTATTGCCCGGCCAACGATGCGCAACTTCATCTAGATAACGCGCATTGATTTCGTAGATGATCTCCATGATGCGCGGCAACATATGTTTGAACATACGTACCGGCCAACGTTCCAATGCTTCTGGCAACAGCGTGTGGTTGGTGTAGGCCATACATTTGCTGACGATGTTCCACGCTGGATCCCAATCCATTTCATAGACATCCACCAGCAGACGCATCAACTCAGGTACAGCAATCGCCGGATGGGTATCGTTCAGTTGGATAGCATTGAGCTCGGCGAATTTGCTGAAATCCATGCCATGATTAAGTACCCAGTTACGCAGCAAATCCTGCAAACTGGCGGACGACAAAAAGTATTGCTGCCGCAAGCGTAACTCTTTACCGTTTTCGCTGCTGTCATTGGGATAGAGCACCATAGTGATCTGCTCGGCCAAGTTTTTCGCCGCAACAGCTTCGGTGTAGTCACCTTGGTTAAACTCTGCCAAATCAAACTCATTGGTGGCTTCGGCTTTCCACAGGCGCAGCGTGTTAACCCGGCCATTGCGATAGCCGGGGACTGGCATATCGTAAGCCACAGCGGCAACATCTTGCGTATCACTCCACAACATATGGCGGCGGCCAGTAGCATCCACATAACTGTGGGTATGACCAAAAAACTTCACTGTGACGTTATGCTGCGGTACGCGGACTTCCCACGGATTACCATCACGCAGCCAACGGTCAGGCTGTTCAACCTGATAGCCATCAACAATCTTCTGCAAGAACATGCCGTACTCGTAACGGATACCATAACCGGTAACGGCGAGATCTAACGTGGCACAGCTATCAAGAAAACACGCCGCCAAGCGGCCCAAGCCACCATTACCCAAACCTGCATCGTGTTCTTGTTGCTCTAATGCTTCCAACGAAACCGCGTAACTGTTGAGCACGTTACGGCACTCATTAGACATATTAAGATTGAGTAGTGCATTGCCTAAAGCCCGCCCCATCAGAAACTCTAGGGACAAGTACGACACATGTTTTTTCTGCTGTTCAATATCGGCTTTGCGGGTATCACGCCAGTTATCCAGTAACTGCTCTTTGACGGCGATAGCCAATGCATGAAACATCCCTGATTCCGATTGCTCATCCCGCGTTAGGTCGTATCTCAGTTGACGCTCAAAGGCGACTTTCAGTGAATCACAAGGTTCACAGCCCATACTTACCGCAGGTGCTGGAACTGTTGCAGCAGTCGTCGTTTTTGCAGGTGTGGCGCGCTTAGCCGGCCGTTTAGCCGGGGCTTTCTTTGACGCTTCAGTCATGCATTACTCCTTCTTCCATATCCCTGTTCTCCGGGCATTACCGCCCCGAGTAAAATTAACGATCTTGCAGATACCGACAACTTAGTGCCTGCCTCAAAGCAACTTTCAGTGTCTTGCGGTAACCCTATTGCCGAACTGGTGGTTAGCAAGGCTTGCCAACGGTAACCCTCGACAATCTCTGGAATGACGAACTCAGTTTCCTCCTCACTCGCGTGCATCATGATGAGTAACATCTCTACACGACCATCTGCTTCAGTGGTTTTCATCAATAACTGTAGGCTACGGCAATTACCTTCGGCCCAATGTTTCCACGTCATTTCGTCGCCATGACGGTCATACCAACCTAAGGCGTGCTCATCTTTAGGGTTGGCGGAGTGAATAAACTCGCGCGTTTGAAACACCGCAGACTGGCGCCGCAGACTAATCAAGCGCTGACAAAAACTGCGCATCTGTTGCGCCGCTTCATCTTGACGCCAATCTATCCAGCCGATGTTACTGTCTTGGCAATAGGCGTTGTTATTACCGCGCTGGCTATTGCTCTGCTCATCACCAGCAAGCATCATGGGCACCCCTTGCGAAAGCAATAAAGTGGCCATGATATTGCGCTGTTGCTGCTGGCGGATGGCTAAAATTTCTGGCTCATCGGTATCGCCTTCCACCCCATAATTGGCGCTAAAGTTTTCATGGTGACCATCGCGGTTTTCTTCGCCGTTAGCTTCGTTATGGCGTTGCTCATAACTCACAATATCATTCAACGTGAAGCCATCATGGCTAGTAATAAAGTTGACCGAACTGCATGGCCCACGCCCTGAATGCTCAAACAGATCGCCAGACCCATGTAGCCGCTTCGCCAACTCTGGCAACATGCCATGATCGCCGCGCCAAAAACGGCGCACGGTATCGCGATAACGATCATTCCATTCTGAAAAAGGCAGCGGGAATTGACCTAGCTGATAACCTCCGGGCCCAATATCCCACGGCTCGGCAATCATCGCCGCACCACTTAATATTGGGTCCTGCAACAATGCATCAAAAAAGCCAGCGCCAGCATCAAAGCCTTTCGGCTCTCGTCCTAAACAGCTGGCTAAATCGAAACGAAAACCATCCACGCCCATCACTGACACCCAATAACGCAGCGAATCCATCACCAACTGCAACACGCGCGGATGACTAATATCCAAACAGTTGCCGCAGCCGGTATCGTTGATATAAAAACGTTTATCATTGGGATAGAGGCGGTAGTAACTGAGGTTATCAATACCACGGAAATTGTAACTAGGCCCGAGGCGATTGCCTTCGGCGGTATGGTTGTACACCACATCTAAAATGACGCGAATGCCCGCTTGATGAAAATTGTCCACCATCTGCTGAAACTCTTGAATACCATCGTCGGTGGCGCAATAGCTTCGGTGGGGACAAAAAAAGGCTACGCTGTTGTAACCCCAGTAATTTGTCATCCCTTTATCATCAAGAAATGGCTCAGAAAAAAAACTATGTACGGGCAGCAATTCTACGCTGGTAACACCAAGCGATTGCAGATATTCAATCACTTGCGGACTGCCTAGCCCGGCGTAGGTTCCACGGAGTTCATCAGCCAAATCAGGAAACTGCTGGGTAAACCCTTTTACGTGCAGTTCAAAGATCACCTCCGAGTTCAATGATTGTGGCAGCAAACGTTTACCGGAGAACGCTTGCTCCTCCACCACGACCGAACGCGGCACTGCCCAAGCGTTATCAACACAGTTCAGTAAGGTGTCATCACCGATATTGCCATCAGCAGAAACCCCCTGAGTTTGCGCAAGTTCGCTTTCAAACTCAGGAGATTCCAATAAGCATTCAACATCGAGTGGCTTGCCTTGCTCGTCAATTCGCGCATAGCCAAGCATCCACGGCCCCGGCTGTAGTGTTCCTTTGAACCATCGAGCATAAGGGTCCATCAATAACTTATTGGGGTTAAAGCGATGCCCTAAGTGAGGTTGATACGGTCCCTTAACGCGATAGCCGTAGCACAATCCTGCAGCGGCACCTTCCAAAAAACCGCACCAGATCTGCTGGCGATACTCAGGCAATATATAGCGTTCCAACTCACGCCAGTGGCCGCCGCTATCCTGCTCATAGCAACACAGCTCGACTTCTGTCGCATTAGCAGAAAACAGCGCAAAATTGACCCCGATGACTTGGCCTTGCTCATCTTTTACCACTGAACTGCCCAAGGGATAGGGTTGTCCCGGACGCATGAACATGGTTAGTTCTCCTGCAATGTGAAGTACAAGGTCGCAAGCGGCGGTAAGGTAATTACCGCTGAGTGCTTCATGCCCTGCCACGGTTGATACTCACTGACAATGGTGCCGTTATTACCAACATCGGCACCACCATAGAAGTGACTGTCGCTATTCAATCGTTCACGGTAATGCCCACCTTGTGGCAAGCCGATGCGATAACCTTCCCGCACTGCGGGAGTAAAGTTACACACTACGACCACTGGGCGGCCTTTGGCGTCAAAACGGCAGAAAGCCAACACACTGCTACCCGTATCAGTGCAATCCAACCATGCAAAACCATTGCCTTCCATGTCGCGTTGCCACAATGCGGGAAGCTCGGTATAAGCATGGTTGAGATCCGTCACCCACTGTTTCATCTGTTGGTGCGGCGCGTATTGCAGCAAATGCCAATCTAAACTGTAGTCATGTTGCCATTCACGCCGCTGCGCAAACTCATTGCCCATGAACAGTAATTTCTTGCCCGGATGCGCCCACATAAAGCCGTAATAAGCGCGCAACGTGGCAAACTTCTGCCAATCATCACCGGGGATTTTTTCTAGCAATGCGCGCTTGCCGTGCACCACTTCGTCATGGCTTAGCGATAAGATAAATTGCTCGGTGTAGGCATACACCATTGAGAAGGTCATTTCATGATGATGGAAGCTGCGATACACCGGGTCGCGACCGATATAACACAAGGTGTCGTGCATCCAGCCCATATTCCATTTAAAACCGAATCCAAGGCCACCAGCACTTACCGCGCGGCTGACACCGCCCCAAGCCGTGGACTCTTCGGCAATCATCATAATACCGGGAAAACTGGCGTACAGGCGGGTATTAAGCTCCTGCAGCAACTCAATAGCTTCTAGGTTTTCACGGCCACCAAATTGGTTGGGAGACCACTCTCCGGCTTTGCGGCTGTAATCGAGATACAACATCGAGGACACCGCATCCAGCCGTAAGCCATCAATATGGAACTCTTGTAACCAATAACAGGCATTACTCAGTAGAAAGCTTTGCACCTCTTTGCGACCATAGTTGTAGATCAAGGTATCCCAATCTGGATGGCTGCCACGCTGTGGGTCTTGATGTTCATATAAACAGGTGCCGTCGAAGTTGCCCAGCCCATGAGGATCTTTAGGAAAGTGCGCTGGCACCCAATCTAGAATCACCCCAATGCCCTCTTGGTGAAAGGCATCGATCATCATCTTCAAACCTGCCGCATCGCCAAAACGGTAGGTTGGCGCATACATACCCACGGGTTGATAACCCCAAGAACCATCAAACGGAAACTCACTCAGCGGCATAAACTCCACATGAGTAAAGCCCAGCTCTTTCACATAAGGGATCAGGTGGCTAACGGCATCTTGGTAGCTAATGTAGTCGCGGCCATCATCACCTTTACGGCGCCATGAGCCCAAGTGCACCTCATAAATACTTACGGGGGCTTGGTGCCATGCGGTTTGCGCGCGCCGCTTCATCCACTTGCTATCGCGCCACTGCCATTGATCTCGTGGTGGCACAATCGAGGCGTTATAGGGTGGTGGCTCCATGCTGCGCGCATAAGGATCGGCCTTTTCATGCCAGCCACCACCCGCGGTTTGAATGGCGAATTTGTAGTGTTCTAATCCAACTAAACCTGGAATAAAAATTCCCCAAATCCCTGAGGCAGGATGTTTCCGCATGCTATGGCGGCGCTTATCCCAGCAGTTGAAATCCGCCACCACCGACACCGATTGTGCGTTGGGCGCCCACACGCAGAATTGGATCCCCTGTTCGCCATCGACCTCATGCCAGTTAGCCCCGAGAAAATGCCATGCTTGCTGCTGACGTCCCTCGTTAAACAGATAGGTATCATCATCATTGAGTAACGATGAGAACGAATAGGGATCGCTCACCGTATGTTGTGCGGCGGGATAACTGACTTGTAGCAGATAGGGGAACGGCTTGACGCGACGCGGCATCTTACCGACAAACAATGGCTCCGCGCCGGACACCGCGGTTAAACTGGTGACTTTCTTGCCCGTTTTTTTATCTAACACATCCACCTTGGTCGCACCGGGCAGCACCGCCCGTACTACAAGAGATGGCTTGTCGCTACCGACTAAGTGCATGCCTAGCCAACTAAATGGATCTCCATGACGGCCCTCCGCTAATGCCCGAGCACAACCATATTCCGGACAGACATCGTTTGGAGTGTTGCCAATGGACTCGCCAGACACAGCGCCTTCGGTTACTGGTTCAGACATCTCCTGCTTCATCTCCTGCTCCTCCTGTCAAAACATTAAGAATGATGAGTGTTACGTACCGACCTCACCGCCGTCAGCACGTCTACGAATAAGTTCTTGGCCGCAAATTGGGAAACGGGGACGGAATAACGCCGCCGCCAATTGGGGTATTCACTGCTGGTACCGGGGATATTAATAGCATCGACCTCGGCCAATAAATCCGCCAGCGCAATGCTGTATAGCTGCGAATTGCCAGAGGCGACCGTTTTGGCCCAAGTGGGTAAAATCACATCTAGCGTTGCAGAGGATTCCGTCAGCCCCGCCATATCTTTCAGCCAATGCAATACACCTTGCCGTTGATGTTCCCGCTGTTGCTGCGCATGTTGCAGATCCTCTTGGCTCAGCAGATTAAGCTCATGCCGCTTGAGCAGATCTTTACCTTGCCACCAAGCGGCCATCGTCGGTACATCATGGTTAGCCAGCATCATTAAAGCGTGTGATTTATAGTCGTGGGGCGCTTTAAAGCCCGCATATTGCGGGTAGTGATAATCATCGCTGCAAAAGTAAAATAGCTCGTTGGAATAGATGCCGGCGTCCGTCATCGGCGCTTTAATCTCTGGTGGCACAATGCCGAGATCTTCCCCGATGACCATGCAAGCCGCACGATGGCTTTCTAAGCGCAAAATAGCCATCATCAGTTCAAATGGATAATAGATATATGCGCCCGTCGGTTGCGGTTGGCCTAACTCCGCGATTGGCCACCACCACAAGCGAAATAGCCCCATAAAGTGATCGATTCGTAATGCACCACAATGGCGCATATTGCAGCGCAACATTTCGATAAAATGTTGAAAGTTATTCTGTTTTAAGCCGATAGGATCTAATGGCGTCAGCCCCCAATTTTGCCCTTGTGGGGCAAATGGATCTGGTGGAGCACCGATGCTCGCGCGGGTGCAAAATTGCTCAATTTCTCGCGACACCTCAACACCACTTCCCACTGCGCCTACGGCAAGGTCACGGATCAAACCGATCGCCATACCACTATCAGTGGCTAACTGTTGGCACAGAGCTAGTTGCTCTTCCGCAACAAACTGTAAATAGCAATAAAATTCAGGATTCTTCAACCAAGGCGCTGTGGCTTCATCTGCCTGCTGCTCGGCATAGTGCTGCAATGCAGTGCCTTCAGCGTCTAAGAATTCGGTAAAAGCGATACGTCTTGGATGTGTTGCCGGATAGGCATTAAACACCTTAAACATCGCCTTAAGCTCGGCCGCCTTGTAGTGTGCGGCTAGGGTGTAATCAATCCATTCCTCACCTTTGTCGGCTTTTGGCATACGCTTAGGTAAAAACTCACGCCACTGTGGCGTTTGCCCCTCGGCCGATAAACTTGGAGTGATATACAAGCAATGTAAGCGACGTCGATCATATGGGCTATAAGGACTGGCGGCTTCCGGCTCATGCAGAGGCAAGGCATGTAATGGGTTAAGCAGTAAGAAATCAGCGCCTTGAGCGGCCAATATTTTGATGGTATCGGCCAACGCGGCAAAATCACCAAATGCTGTAGGCAAAGAACCACCTGCTGACTCGGCATTCCATAACGAGAAGACTTGTAGACTTACGCCCCAAGGGCGTTTATTTGGCGCTACGCTGGCTAAATCGGCGCCGTAAACTTGTGTGGGAGCCAACAGTAAAATGCCCTGCTCCGTTGAAGTAGCATCATCGGCATAGGTCAAATTTACCTGATGGTAGCCCATACCCGGCAATGCTTCATCGATGGCTGCCAATAGCGGCGCTAGCGCTAACTTGCGCTCTACAAATGACTGATTGCGGGTAAAGTAATCGCCGGTAATACCAGCAGCTTGCACATCAAATGTCAGTATGACTGGGGCTTGCTGTTCGGCGGTCAACTCCAGCGTTAATTTGCCAGAAAATTGGGCAGGAACTTGAAAGGTCAGCATCGGCTGATCGACATCAGCCCATTGTAAAGGACGGAGTAATTTGGTCCACGGTTGTGCATCCAACTCGTCGATTCTGCCATCAACCCATTGCGGATAATCAGCTGCGCTTACCGAGCTTAGTTGCTCATAACACATGGTTTTGAGCAGATACTCCCGATCTGATGTTGGCACCTCATGATAAACACCATTACAGTCAACAAAACCGTTTCCAACACCTTGCAGGTAAAGCAACTTGTCCAGATCCATCCATAGTTCCCCGTGACAGTTTTGAATAACAATTATTGAGCAGGTTACATGCCATAAGCAAATCTCAATTTTCACAAATACTTATTGTGAAACAACCCGCTCAAAACTAACCATTACAAATCAGCATATTAGCTATTTTTTGCACAATTATTGCATCAACTGATGACAATGTGATGGGGTTATATTGTGCAATCAACGATGTAAAACTGTGCAACAGATCACCATTCAAGTGCAACCAAAGCAGAGAGAAGTTAACTGCTTGTTGGTAAAGCCGTTAATTAAATGAACCGTGGGGACATTTGGAGATGAGCGTGTACATCAACACGCTTAAGAAGGTGCTCATCTTGGCGACACCGGGGAGAGGCAGAATCGCGTTGGGCATGGCGTAAGCGCCGATATGCAGCGCCGCCGTTTTGCAAAAAACGCATCTTTAGCGACCAATCTGAAGCGGATATGTCGTCACACTGGGCGCATGCGAGTTATTGGCACCTGCGCTAATCAACATCTATGAGAAACTGTGGGACGCACTATTTTAATTCAGATTTCTCGTCAGCTATCTGGCCCACTAATAGCATAGGCGCAGCATCCAACGCTTCAGCATTCATCATCGCTGCAATGCGCTCAACCGCTGACAGCAATTGGCTTTGTTCCCAAGCTTCAAGCGATTGATAATGCTCTATGAAATGTTCCTGCAAAGGTAATGGTGCATTGGCTAGTAGTGCTTTACCTGTATCACTAAGTAACAGGTGCACTTTGCGTTTATCCGTCACCGAACGCTCTCTGCTAACAAAACCTTTGGCTTCTAATCGGTCGATGATCGAGGTAACGGTAGCTGGACTGAGATTAATTTCTGCGGCGATCTGTTTCAGCAACGGATTGCCCAGTGAGCTTATCTGTTGCATCACCATCAACTGCGGCCCCGTTAATCCAGAGTGCTTACTCAACTGTCGGCTATGTAAGTCGATGGCACGAATAATTTTGCGCAGTGAAATTAACAGTAATTGATGTTTTTCCATGAACAGCGATAACTCTATTTTGGGTGGAAAGATCAGGTCATAGTACGAGCGATGGCTCCCGATTATACCAAAATCTAATAGCGACTTGCCAAAAAACTCCGTTAGCCTTTTCGCATAAGGATTTCAAGAGTCTACCCCGTCTTATCTTGCATTATTTATATTAAATTGAACAAGTTAAACGAGACATACGTAAATGTTCTCGGGCAGAGTCGTGCAGGTAATTGATACTCAGAGCACAATTACTCAAGTTTACTTCTATTAAACTTCTTGCTAAACCAACTGCCACGCGAGAGCGGAGAAAAGCCCTAACACTAGGAGGTGTCATCATGGCTACAAAATTCTTCATTCCATCTGTAAACGTACTTGGTAAAGGTTCATTAGACGAAGCCGTCGGTGATATCAAATCATTTGGTTTCAAACATGCGTTGATTGTCACTGATAAGCCTTTGGTTGATATCGGTATCGTTGGCAGTGTTGTTGAGAAGTTGGGCAACGCGGGGTTAGCAGCGACCGTTTACGACGGCGTGCATCCCAATCCAACCGTCAGTAACGTTGAAGCTGGGTTAACACTGCTGCAAACCAATAAGTGTGATTGCGTAATTTCTTTAGGTGGCGGTTCTCCACACGATTGCGCGAAAGGGATTGCCTTAGTCGCCGCAAATGGTGGCAATATTGCCGACTATGAAGGTCTCGACCAATCAGCAAAACCTCAGCTGCCATTAATTGCTATTAACACCACTGCAGGCACCGCCAGTGAAATGACGCGTTTTTGTATCATCACTGATGAAAAACGTCATATCAAAATGGCTATCGTTGACAAACACGTTACCCCAATTTTGTCAGTGAACGACCCAGAATTGATGTTGAAAAAACCAAAAGGTTTGACCGCAGCAACAGGTATGGATGCATTAACCCACGCCGTAGAAGCTTATGTATCTACCGCAGCAACCCCAATTACTGATGCTTGTGCAATTAAAGCGATTGAAATCATTCGTGATAATTTGCGCACAGCGGTTAATGAAGGTAGCAATTTGGAAGCGCGTGAACAAATGGCCTATGCGCAGTTCTTAGCAGGTATGGCGTTCAACAATGCCAGCTTAGGCTATGTACATGCGATGGCACACCAACTCGGCGGTTTCTACGACTTGCCTCATGGCGTATGTAACGCCTTGCTATTGCCATTTGTACAAGAGTACAACGCTCAAGTCGCTGCACCTCGTCTGAAAGACGTCGCCAAAGCCTTGGGTGTTGATGTCTCTGCCATGAGTGATGCAGAAGGCGCACAAGCCGCGATCCGCACCATTAAAACACTGGCAAAAGATATCAATATTCCAGCCAACCTCACCACCATTGGCGTGAAAGAGGCGGATATTCCAACACTGGCAACCAACGCCCTGAAAGATGCTTGCGGTATCACTAACCCTAAACAAGCAACTCATGAAGAGATCTGCCAAATCTTCAAAAATGCGATGTAGTTGATGTACCGCTAGAGACTGGCGCTACCTCCAGTTCTAGCCGCCTAAAAGAAAGGCCTCGTTACGAGGCCTTTCTTATATGGGTTCATCCGTCACACATTAAATAACGAACTTATTCACTTCACGGCTGATATCACTGCCGAGCTCTTTGAGCGTGATGGCACCAGCTGATGCGGCCTCACTACTACGCGACATCTCATCACCAACTTCACGAATGATCTCGGTGTTTTGGTTAATTTCGATAGTCACCGACGCTTGCTCTTCAGCTGCCGAGGCTATCTGCGCCGCCATATCATTGATGCTGCGCACCGCATCACTAATTTGCTGCAGCACTTGGCTAGCCGCTTCTGCGTCTGCCACGCTGCCATCAGCCTTTTCACTGGCGTCAGTCATAGCGGTCACTGCCGCGACCGTGGATTGTTGCAGCTCAGCAATCATAGCTTCAATCTCTTGCGTCGACTGGTGAGTGCGTTGTGATAACACTCGCACTTCATCTGCAACCACCGCAAAACCACGACCATGTTCGCCCGCGCGTGCGGCTTCAATTGCGGCGTTAAGCGCTAGCAAGTTGGTTTGGTCAGCGATCCCGGCAATGGTAGAAAGAATGGAACTAATTGTCTGGGAATGTTCATGTAACTTATCAATAATTGCACTGGTGTGGCTAAGATCGGTTGCGAGTTCAGAAATCGACTGGCGACTGCGGCTAACCTGCTCACATCCCTGCTCACCTAATGTCACCGCATCCATCGCTTGCTGTGATGTGGTTTCTGCATTGGAGGAGATCTCTTGCGTGGCAGAAGCCATCTCAGTCACTGCGGTGGCCACCATATGCAGCTCAGATTGATGCTTTTGCACACGATTATGTTGTTGCTGTGCCGCACTGGCTGATGATTCAGACTCCAGTTGCAACGATTGTGACGTGACTTTCAGCGTTGAGATAATGCCATGTAACTGCTCGATAAAGCGGTTAAAACTGCTCGCCAGTTGGCCTATCTCATCTTTGCTGGTAATGGGGAGACGTTGGGTAAGATCGCCGTTACCTGACGCAATCGCGTTCAGGTTTTGGCGGATCTGCTCCAAATCATGGAACAAAATACGTGCCATAAAGGCTAACAACATGGTGGCACCGAGCAGAATAATGGCACCAATTCCTAATTGGACCCACAACTGGCGATGCACTGGAGCCATCACGGTATCGCGATCCATCACCATTACAAACGTCCAGCGAGTGTGTGGAATATTCACTGAATACAGTAAGCTGTCTTGCCCTGCAATATTTGCCTGTTCAATCGTATTGCGTGCTGTCAGCTGTTGCAGTTTGGCTGGCGACAGCTTGTCTGAAAACTCAGAGGCTACTTTACGACGCCAGCGCTCTTGTGGGTGGGCAATCAACTGATCACTATCATCAATCAACAGCGCGTAACCATTGCCAGCAATACTCAACTTACCAATGGTTTCTGTCAGCGCGTCGAGGGTCAAGTTGCCCCCAATAACACCAATCAATCGGCCGTTACGTTTTACTGGGTAAGCGATAGTTACCACGTACTTACCCGATGTTACCGAGGTATACGGATCACTAATAAACAGGTCGTTATTAGCAACGGCGCCCTTATACCAACTGCGGGTGCGTGGGTCGTAATCTTTAAGGATGACGTTCGGGTCGTTTTGCAGCATCTGCCCATCGACAGTACCGAGATAAGTAATGCGAAAACGCATGGCTTCGTTGGTCTGTTGCAACAAGATATGTGGCGCAATGTCCTTATTTGTTGCTAGTGAGTTAGCAGTTTTTTCAATAGCTTGAATACGATCATCCATCCAGTTACCCAAGTTGACTGACACCGATTGCGCAAAGCCATCAATGTTGGCATCCAAGGTGGTGTTGATCGTACTATTTAGCGCTGTCAGGCTTTGCCAGATCAGCAATATGCTCAATAGCGCTAATAATAACGCTGAAGTGAGCGTAATCTTCACCTTCAGCGACCAATTCTTAAACATCGTTAGCATAACTATCCTTAAACTACAGCAGGGGCATAAGCGCACCTAACATTAAGACGCCCATGCCTCATATAAGCGACCATATGACTGCGGTTAATTAATGTAAAAGTGAATTTATTTGGACGCCGTGCGGTAATTTCAGTAGCGATGTTAGATAACAATCTGAAAAGGCTTAAAAATATATTCAACAACGCGGAATGCATGAGAAAAATTACTGCGAATAGCGGCTAAGATTTGTTTGATTTTCCTTCAGCAATCGCTGGATTTCGCCCGTAGTTTGCCGAGATCAACCACGGCCCCGTATAATCGGCCGTAACTAGTAGGCAACTATTATCAATTGAATGACCAAGCCAAACTTTACCGAACTCAACCAACGCAGCAGCCTGTCGTTTAAACAGCAACAGCGTATGATCAAAGCGTTGCTCGCCGGCAAGACGATGCTTTGTGACCATTGTGGCAAAGCGCTCAGTGCTAAGTTGCCCAGCGCCAAAGGCGATGTGCTTGGCAGTATCCGCTGCGCTAAAGGTTGTACCGATATTGAGCTAGAAGCGGATATCGCTACTAAGTAGTCCAGTCATCAGCAAGGGACCGTGATGTTTTCTGACCAAAGTTTTGCATTTTTACGTGCACTGAAACACAACAACGAACGTAGCTGGTTTAAAGAACACCAACAAACCTACGAAGACAATGTACGTACGCCAGCGCTGCAATTTATTGAGCTTATGCAGCCACATATTCAGGCGATGTCACCACGTATGACCGCAGTGGCTAAAAAGGTCGGCGGCAGTTTAATGCGGCCCCAACGAGACACCCGCTTCAGCCACAACAAATCACCATATAAACTCAATGTCGGCATCCAGTTTCGTCATTTTCAGGCGGGTGATGTACACGCCCCCGGTATGTACGTGCATATTGCCGAAGATGAATGTTTTCTTGCTGCCGGCTGTTGGCATCCGGCAGGGCCAGAGCTCAACAAAATTCGTCAATGTATTGATGACAATCCCAACAGTTACCTCAAAGCAATTGCACAGTTAACTGCTGCCGGCTTCATGTTGGACGGCGATTCGCTGCAACGTCCCCCCAAGGGGTTTGATAAGCAACACCCCTTGATTGATGAACTTAAACGCAAAGATTTTATTGCCATCAAAAGTTTGAGCAGCCAACAAGTTTGTCGCGACGACTTTGTAGATTTTTGCGCCCAAGAGTTTCAAGCCGTGCAAAAACTGATGGGCTATCTTTGCTTCGCCCTTGAACTCGATTATTAAGTGACAGCGCGGGAAGTTTGCTATACTCCGCGCCCTGCACTATCAGCCCACGCCGGAAACTTGCGATGACCCCAATAGAAAAACGCGCCTTAAGCTATGCCACCACCATTAATGGCCTATTTGATGACATCATCACATCGAAAAAAAATGCCGACCGCGTCATTGCGGAGTATTTTCGTGCCACTAAAAAACATGGGGCAAAAGACCGTCGCATTATTCGAGAAACCCTGTTTGGTCTATTTCGTTGGTGGGGCTGGTTACAACAGTTGCAACCTGAGCAAAGCGCGGGGTCTGCACGTACCTTACTGCTCTATCTGACAAGCCAAATAGAGCAACACGCCTGGCAGGATATTGCCGAAGCTTGGGCCACGTTGGCCGATACGCAATATTACGTGGCCGATGAAATTTATAGCCCACAAGCGGCCTGCCGTTGGCTCAACAATAGTTTTGCGCCTAAATTGTTCACCCTAGAACAACTGGTTCCAGATTGGTTATGGCAATATCTGCCTGCTGATTTTACCGCTAAAGAAGCGCTGATTGAGTCGCTGTGTCAACGCCCACCGATATGGGGGCGTGTACAACGTATGTCGCGAGCTGACGCGCTGGCACAATTGCAGGCTATTGAGATTGCCGCCACAGCGGGGCACTTTAGTGACACGGTTAATTTGGGTCAAAAAAGTATTAACTTACAACAAGTGCCTTTATATCGCGATGGACACCTTGAAGTGCAAGATTTGGCGTCACAAGTGATTGGCCAGATCTGTGCACCTCATGCTGGTGAACATTGGTGGGATGCCTGTTGTGGCGCTGGAGGTAAAACCCTGCAGCTAGCCTCATTGATGGAACAAGCAGGTAACACAGTCGCCGATATCGTGGTGTCTGATGTACGACCTGCCGCTATGAATGAGCTGCAAAAACGCGCCCAACGAGCGGGGTTCAGCAACATTAGCACCGCCCCTTGGCAAGATGACACGCTCCCCGTCGCCAGCGCCAGCTTTGATGGCGTATTGGTCGATGCGCCCTGCAGTTGTATCGGCACTTGGCGTCGTAACCCCGACCAGCGTTGGTTAGACGATGAATCGGTCGTTAATAACAGTGCCGAACTGCAACAAAAGATTTTACAGCGGGCGGCGGCTGCGGTTAAACCCGCTGGAGTATTGGTCTACGCGACTTGCTCTATCACCGCTACCGAAAATCAGCTGCTCGTTGAAAAATTTTTGCAACAACACCCAGAATTTACGCTGGAAACAGTGACACATCCCTTTACTGGCAGTGTGACACAATACCTGACTATCTGGCCTTTTGAAGCGGATAGTGATGGGATGTTTGTCGCACGACTACGACGGGCATCATAATCAACCGCATTCGAGTGGTCATACGGGTCAATTTACAACGGCAAAAAATTCTTACCGATAAGCACTAAATATTTCGCTTTAGCTTAGCAACAGCTTTGAGTAAAAAGATCGAGTGCTATATTTGCACTGTTGATTGGACCTGTAACATGTCACGCGAATACTATTTTGATGAAGATGACGCATCATGGAACGATGATGATGACCAACTGCGTAGCAAGCAACGCAGTAAGAAAGTGAAGCAGCGTCGTCGCGACACTAAGCGCCGTTACTATGACGAACATATGGAGACAGAATATCTGAACACCAAGTGGGAATAATAGCGGCATCGCATCTTCATGATGGTAGCGCAAGCACCGAATAAAAGAAGGGCTGGTCAATAACCAGCCCTTTTGTATTCATGCAGTTACCGGTTAAACGGCTTCTTCGTTTTCTTCACCGGTACGAATGCGGATCACACGTTCCACATCCGTGACAAAAATCTTACCATCGCCAATTTTGCCAGTGCGAGCCACATCAACAATGACGTCAACCGTCTGTTCCACCAGCTCTTCTTTGATGACAACTTCAATTTTCACTTTTGGCAGAAAATCCACCATATATTCAGCACCGCGATAGAGTTCAGTGTGCCCTTTTTGACGTCCGAAGCCTTTCACTTCTACCACTGTCATGCCGGTAATACCGATCTCAGCCAGCGCTTCACGTACATCGTCAAGCTTGAACGGCTTGATTATCGCTTCCACTTTTTTCATCAGGTACTCCTTTAAGCCTTTATTTCAATTTTTCGCTAGCTTAACACGCAGCTGACGACGAAAGCTGCCAGCCAAAGCGTAAATTTAACTATAACGCACGCTTTTGGTTATTAGATAATCGTCTAAAAACAGCATTTTCATCACAGCTGATAGCTCCTAAACTGGTAGCCGTGTTTGCAGGATGCAGACTCTCAACCACGACAAAGGATTTGTCTATGAAACTCAGCAGCTGCGGCTTCACCTTAGTGGAGTTGATGGTCACTATCTGTGTGGCCAGTATCATCTTGGGCATTGGTGTACCCTCACTCAAAAGCTTGATGGCCCATTATCAAGCGTCCACCACACTGCAACAATTACGTCAGGCTATTTGGCTTGCTCGCAACCAAGCGATTAGTTACGGTGCACGCACCACACTGTGCCATTTAGAAAATAACAATTGCAATCAAAATCTTTGGCAGCAAGGCGTGACCGTATTTGTCGATATCAATGGCAATTTCCAAAAGGATGACGGGGAGCCGGTCTTGTATGAATCAGGGGAATTTGGCGGAGAAGCAGATATCTCTTTCAATCGCCAAGCCATCCGCTTTCTGCCAACTGGTTTAGCCAGCGGCATGAATGGCACCTTGAGTTACTGCCCGCAGGAAAGTGGTGTGGACGCACAAGCGATCATCGTTAATCAAGCGGGACGAATTCACCTTAGCGACAACACAAATTGTTAATTTAATGTGTCATTGCTCCACAGCTGTCCCTATACTTAGCGATGTATTGGTAGGTTATGGAGTATTGTATGCGCAAGATACCCAATGGGTTCACCTTAGTGGAACTCATGGTCACTATTGCGGTTGCCGCTATTTTACTCACAGTCGGCGTACCATCTTTGAAGTCACTGTACGATGCCTACCGTGGTAGCTCTGAAATCAGCCGCATCCAACAAGCGCTGTCTTTTGCCAGAAACCAAGCGATTAGCTACGGTGCGCCTGTAGGCGTATGCCCGAATAGCAGCGGCACAAGCTGTGGTGACAGTTGGCAATCTGGCCTACTGATTTACGCCACTACAACGGCTAACACCGCTAGCGTCAGTAAAGTGCTAAAGGTGGTAGAAGGTTTTAATAGCAGCGACCGTGTTGTTGGCGACAAGGTGGTATTTCGCCCTGATGGCCTGACCAAAAGTACCGAGCAAGTGAGTTTTATCTATTGCCCCAATGGTGATAGCGGTGACTCTCGCAGTGTCAATATCAGTGCCAGCGGTATGATCCGTTACGGCGATGACAACCAATCCTGCGGTAGTTAGTACAACACCACAGGTTGAATATCTGAGCGCCGCATAAAACAAAACTTCGCCATCGCTATGTCTCTTACCGTAGTTTGTGTCTACAATTTAAGCATTGCAGAGGAACAGACGGATATAACATATGGAAGAAAAGCGCAAATTCTCGCGGGTGCTATTTGATGCTAAAGCTCACCTTCATACGCAAAGTGGCCAATGGCAGACTCGACTGCACGATTTATGCTTGAACGGTGCGATGGTAGAGCAACCCGAAGGCTTTGCTAGCACGGAACCCATGGAGTTAGTATTTACCCTGCCCGGTTCCGATATTGAATTGCGCATGCCAGCTGATGTGATGTACCAGCGCGGCGGTTTTCTCGGTCTCAAATGTGCGTTTATCGACGTCGACAGCATTACCCATTTGCGTCGTCTACTTGAACTCAACATTGGCGATTCGTCCATGCTCAACCGCGAGTTGAGTCAATTTATTGCTGAGCACGACCACGCTAACCCTTAACGTGGCAGTGCATCACCAGACTAATCGACCAACGCCTCAAGCGCCTCAGTCAACTTGGCTACACCAATTACAGTCATGCCTTGAGGCGGCTTCTTAGGCACGTTGGCTTTAGGCACAATAGCCCGCGTAAAGCCGTGCTTAGCTGCTTCAATTAACCGCTCAGTCCCATTGGGAACGGGCCGAATTTCCCCCGACAACCCCACTTCACCAAATACCACCAAATCCCGCGGCAATACGATGGTTCGAAAACTAGACACCATCGATAGCAGCAAGGTCAAATCGGCGCTGGTTTCGGTAACTTTGACGCCACCCACCACGTTCACAAACACGTCTTGATCGGACATCTGCAAACCACCGTGACGATGCATCACCGCCAGTAACATCGCCAGACGGTTAGCGTCAGTGCCCACGGCAATGCGACGAGGATGCCCAACCATCGATTGGTCCACTAACACTTGTAGTTCGACCAGCAGTGGCCGCGTCCCTTCCCACACCACCATCACCACTGAGCCGGGCGCGGCTTCATCAGCACGGGAAAGGAAAATGGCTGAAGGGTTAGCAACTTCACGTAAGCCACGCTCGGTCATGGCGAATACGCCTAATTCGTTAATCGCTCCAAAACGGTTTTTGTGCGACCGCAGCGTGCGATAGCGGTTATCCGAATCGCCTTCAAACATGACGGAACAATCAATACAGTGTTCCAGCACTTTCGGGCCAGCCAAGCTACCGTCTTTGGTGACATGGCCAACCATGATAATGGCAATGTCATTTTGCTTGGCAAAGCGTGTTAAAAACGCTGCCGATTCACGCACCTGCGCCACACTACCAGGAGATGATTGCACATCACTGATATGCATCACCTGAATCGAGTCGATAACGATGATTTTTGGCTTTTCACGTAAGGCGATTTCACAGATAACGTCGACGCTGGTTTCCGATAACATTTTCAATTTGTCGGTCGGTAACGCTAACCGATGCGCCCGCATTGCCACTTGTTGCAATGATTCTTCACCAGTGACATATAACGCTGGCATCGTTTGTGCGAGTGCGCATAAAGTTTGTAGCAACAGCGTACTTTTACCCGCTCCCGGATGGCCACCAATCAGTATGGCACTCCCCGCCACGATGCCGCCACCGAGTACGCGATCAAATTCAGTAAAACTGGTAGCAATGCGTGGTAATTCATTCAAATCAATCTGATCTAACGTCTGTACCGAACTGCCCGCGTTGCCCGCATAACCACTAAATTTCTGGCTTTTGGCGGCGGTTACCGCACCGAGTCTAACTTCGGTAATCGTGTTCCATTCGTGACAGGCACTACACTGTCCTTGCCAGCGGGGAAAGTCTTGTCCGCACTCATTGCAGACGTAGGCAGTTTTATTTTTGGCCATATAACATCAGCTTGATCAATTTAGTGAAAAAAACATGAAATAACGTTAAGTTAGCGGAAGACAATTTACAAAAATAACTTTAGTTACCTTGGCATCCGCCGACAATATAATACGAGCAGGGGCAGTGTAACATTCTTTTAGGATCACTCGATGAATTCGGAAGCAAACGCTAATCTGATTGAACAACTTAAGCCCATGATGATGGAGCCGAATTTTGATGAGATTTTTCGCAAACTTACCGCTAAAGAATCCAATTCGACTCGTTTCCTGCTTAAGATGGAAGTCAATCGCCTCGCGTCCCCTTGCTTACGCCTCATCGATCTGCGCGATAAATCTGATAGTCCCTGTTCCGAAGTCATATTCGGTGAACAACGCCATTTTCTTGATGAAGCGGCGCGGCAAGATTTTGAAACTGCCCTCGCGCTTTACCGTAACCATTACACGATGGGCGTTTACGAACATGTGATGAACATGCATCAGGAGCGTCGACGCAGACAACGCTCTCTGCCGAACGAGACCGAAGAAATCGATGAGCTGTTTAAGGTGCCCGGTATCATTCTGGGCAACTACATTCGCCGTACCGAAGAGCGGATGAACTACAGCATTAAGATCTTAGTGTCACAGCCTCAACGACGTGAATTAGTTGGCTCAACCTTAGATCTATCGATCAGTGGCGCACGCATCAAACTGCCAGCAGATCATAATTTCAACCTTAACCAACCGTTGCTAGTTAAGTTAACGGAACTAAGTGATGAGTTTTATTTTGAAGATCTGCAACAAGGGGTGGAATACCAAGTCGCCGATGCACAAACTAAAGGCGATGATTGCATCCTGCGCTTAAAGCGTATCAGTGGTAGCCAAAAGCTAGGCGAGATGCTGGCCAATCTGATCCGCGGCTTTAAATTCCGCTATAAAGTGGACATTAACGATCTATTGGTTAACGCCAGCGGCATGGGCTTTGAGCGCCATTATCTGCCCCACTATCCGCACTTACCGCTGTTTGTTGAACGAGACAGTGAACAGCAATATCGCGCAAATACTCTGCTGCTCACGCGCGATAATCAACGTCTACTACATCATTTTGTTGATGAGCAAGAGGTTAATCAACTGCCAGCAATGCTCACCAACACAAGATTACAGGCGGTTATTGAGCATCCAGAGGAACAGGCTCATGCCCTGTTGTTCAGTTTTACCTACCAGATTAACAACAGTGTGTTTTTTTACTCTGCAACGCTAGCAGAGCTACAACAACATGATCTGGTCGCACTTTTTCTGAGCTTTGGCGCCAACAAGTCCAATTGGCATGTTTACCGTTTATACGTCAATCCAATTGATCACAACCAAAGCTATAAATCCTCTATTTTACCGGGTGACGATCTCACTTATTCGGCACTGACAGAGCAGCAACTGGCGCACTATACCCACATATTGCAGATGTTTGATTGCACCTCGTTTGAGGCACAGCTGCGTTATCAGCGCTGGCAAACCGACCTCAAAGCCAACGAGTTAAAGCGATTTGGTCAAGAAAAAATCACCAAAACCAGCATTCATCCAGTATCACTGCAGTTTAGTGAACGACGCCAAGAGCCTCGCTATGCGTTTAAAACTCAAGTGAGCTTGCTGCAGGATGGCAAAGAGATCAGCGGCATCACCCATGATATTTCTAGCCGCGGCTTACAACTCGACTTAACTGATGCGGCTGAGTTTGAAAGTACCAAAGAGTTTACCGTCAGCTTTACCAAGTTACAGGAGCTTTCCCCTAAAACTAAGTTACAAGCCTTGGCCTACCGCTTGGTGAAACAACGCAAAGATGGCAAAACCTTACATCTCTGTGCGGTGATTGGTCATGAAGTACATACTGGGGTGGACTTTCTCAACCGTTTAATTATTCACAATCGAGCGAAGTTATCTCAATTAGCCGAGCACAATATTGAGGCCAAAGAGCTCGCCGATGGTTTGAAGAACCAACTGGTTCGGCACCTCAACTCAGTTCCGTTTATGGTGGAGAAAACCAGTAGGTCGTTCCAAATCGCTGCCATCGGCATCGGCATGCAACGCGACCCTATTAGCGACCGATTTGCCTGCGACAGAGAGCGTAAACTGCTGTTCGATTTATCCCCACTGTTGAGTGGTGGGCGTTTAAGACAGGAAATTGTGTTGCCTATTCGGCAGATGCGGCCGCAGCAGAATGCTAAACATATCGAGCTTTTCGCCGTTGCAGTCAACATGAATAGCAATCGACAACTTATCCGCTGCAAATATATTCACGAATTTCACAGCATCGACGAGGAGATCGCCTACATTAAGCAGGCGCAGCAGATTGGCGAGTTTGTTGCTTTTAGAATTTATCGGGCTGCCACGGGCAAGCCCGACATGACCTATCTGCAACGAGAACTAGAATACATCCGTATCCATGCGGCACATCGCGAGAAACAGCTCGAACAGATGTTATGGCGTATTATCGGCGTTGGCGAAATCACCGATATCTCCACCGAAGTACCGTGGCGTTATCCAGAATTACACGCGGCGCATTAAGCCTGTAAAAAATAAGGCAACGCGGCCAAACTCAATTGTTTGATGGAAGCATCTGCTGCGGCAGAGAGTTTAGGCTTTGCATGATAAGCAATACCAAATGCCGCGGTTTGCACCATAGGAATATCATTGGCGCCATCGCCAATAGCGACCGTTTGCTGATGAGCAATTTGCCACTCTGCAGCACAACGAGTCACAGTATCCGCTTTAAATTGCGCATCGACGATGGTTCCTGTGACGTCACCAGTGAACTGGTCATCTTGCAGTACCAGGTGATTAGCGTAGGCAGCATCTAAATTAAGCAACTGCTTTAGGTGGCCAACAAAAGGCGTAAAACCACCAGATGCCACGACGATGCGCCACTGGTGCTGTTGCAGTTCAGCAATCATAGTATCCAGCCCTGGGCTCAGTGGTAGCCGTGCGCACAACTCATCAATAATACTGCTGTGGGCGCCGGCTAACTTAGCCACTCGAGCACGTAAACTTTGCTCAAAATCCAACTCACCTTGCATTGCACGCTCGGTTACCTCAGCAACCTCTTGGCCAACACCCGCCGCCGCTGCTAGTTCGTCGATACACTCTATCTGGATCGCCGTGGAGTCCATATCCATCACCAACAGACCTGGATTATGCAAAGCGGGCAACAATTGCTGTTCAGCAATAGTTAACACTTCAACCTGTGGCAAAGCAGATACCGCCTGCAGTTGCTCCGCGGTTAGTGGCAGCGCTAACACTAATTCCAGCCCCAGCAACGCTTGCTGACGGTGCAACTGCGCCATACTGGCAATCGGCAGATAGCTTAGTAGCTGCACCACAGCAACCTCCGCCTCAGCAGTAAACACTAGGCGTAATCGAGCAGCTGTAGCAAACTCTCCTTCATCATGAATACGCCATTGATGGCTATCTGTCGCAAAGCAATCAAGCCCTTCGTGGGATATTCGTGTTAAGTGGGAAAATGCTGCAACCATACTCAAATTATCTCCGGCTGTGCGATGGCGTAATTATCCATTATGATTAACAAACCACCAGCAGTTAACTAAGGTACAAAGTGTTATTATTTAAAGGCCTTAAAGCAACGCAAACGATCATTCGTTTGCTGCAAATAGCACTCGCAATAGTGTTGATTTATGCCTTGGTGCAATTGTGGCAGACCAGCCTACTACAAGGCCAGCAGCTTCTAAAGAACCAAACAGAAAAGATGGCAAGATTGATGGTGCAGCAAACCGCCTATGGTGCCGCGCCAGCTTTGCAGCTACAAAACGATGAGCAGTTGCAGTGGCTCACATCCGCGCTGGTGCAAGATCCCAAAGTGATGGCGGCGACTATCTACAATGCAGAGGGTATGCGAGTATCCTTTGCTCAGGATATTGATAAAGCAGAACTCCCCCCTGACGCCCCACAACTGGCCGCGCTGCTAGCGCCCTATCCACCGTATGTGGAAGCGATTATTCAAGGTAACGATAACTTAGGATTCGTTGAAGTACGACTGAATCCGCGACTATTTTTTAATGAAATCCAAGCTGCACATGAGCAAAATATGCGACAGCAGCAGATTATGTTAGTTGTGGCGGGAATTATTGGCCTGCTATTGTCACGTGCGTTATCGTTCAAACGAGCGGCGACAGACCGACGCCGAACCCGCATAAAACGCAACAGTAAACGCTTACAACAACTGCCTGTTGATACGCTGCCTGCTGAGTAGTTCAATAAAAAATGGGCTAACAGTTTGCACCATTAGCCCGTTATCAGCGCGTTAAGATAAAAACTTAACCGCCCAAGCGCTCTTTAATCGCTTTAGTAATTGGACTATCACCAAAACCATTGGCATTGGCCCAATCGAGGATTGATTGACCATCACTTTCTGCCGCTTGCAGTTGATCGGTCAGCAAACGTTGGGCAATAAACGCACCGGTATCATTCGCATTTGAACGATAGGCAAAGCGCAAAATACTTTCCCCGTTACATGCAACATCTGTGTAGATGTTACGCAGTTTGACGCGGTGATCTTTTAATTCTTTACGCAGACGCATTTTGCTGTCACCTTGAACTTCGGTACAGATACCTGCGGCGATAGAATCAGCTGCCACCGCTTTGGTTGCTGGCAACATTGATGAAGATACAACAACTAGCGCTAATGCCACTGGAAATAAGCGCATCATTCACTCCTTAAATGTATTTGTCGTTATTAAAAGCCTAAGCCTTTGTTAATCAGGGTTTTCAAACCCTGCAGAATTTAACACTTCTTGCGTAAGCTTTTAAAGCAAAATACTAATCCTGATACACTTTTTCCTGGAACTTCACTTTCAATCTCCCAACTTCCATCATCCCATTGCGGAAATGTGGTGTCGCCTTCTACCGCTAAATCAATTTCAGTTAGATACAAACGCTGTGCTAATGGCAACGCTTCACGATAAAGTTGGCCACCACCGATGATTACCGCTTCTTCGACATCGCCTGCGGCCAGCAACGCGTCATTGAGCGATGATACTAAGGTAATACCTTCGGCGTGGTAGTCAGTCTGGCGGCTTACTACAATGTTAACCCGCCCTGGCAATGGACGACCGATAGACTCAAAGGTACGACGTCCCATAATAATCGGCTTGCCTAATGTCATCGCCTTAAAATGCCGCAAATCTTCCGGCAGATGCCATGGCATTTGATTATCTTTTCCAATCACTCGGTTATTCGCCATGGCGGCAATCATTGCGATATGCATGAGCTTATCCTGTTATATAATAGGGCGTGTACGGTAATACACTAAGGTGGGCATTGCCAAGCCGACAGATAGCGCCCCCAAAATAAATATCGTTTTTAAGCCGTTAGTTACCGCACTATTGAGTAATTCTGGTTGCAGTGTTTGGCTGGCCGTTAGTTGCACCACCGCAATTACGGTGTTGTAGGCATATGAGCCAGGGATCATCGGAATAATCGCTGCTACAGCATATAACAGCGGTGGTGCCAAATGACGCTTGGCAAAGGCGATTGTGATCACGCCAATAATCGCTGCTGCGGCAAACGTCGACCATTCAATAGGTAAACCGCTACGCATCATAATCGTACGGGCACAGTGACCGATGGCACCAGCAATGGCACAAAACACCAAGAACCGCCGGGGCACATTAAACAACATAGCAAAACCTACCGCCGGAATCGCCGAGAAGCAGGCATCATTCAACAGGATCAGCAGTAATTCGATCACAACAAGCCTCCTAACTGCATAGCGATGGTCATACCGATCACTGATGATACCGTCATCAAGGTGGCCTGCCCCCAACGTGAAATTCCCACGTTTAAGTGTCCTTTCACCATATCTGAAATCGCGTTGATCATGGGAAAACCAGGCACTAACATCAGTACCGCTGCCGCCATTGCCAACCTTGGCGTGGCCGTCACCGGCTGAAAGTAACCTAATTGAGCAATCAAGGTAGTGACAAAAGCAGTTACCGCAAAGTTAATCAATACATTGAAATGCCTAGCGGCTAGCACCAAACGGACATACATGCCGACGCTTGAAGCAAGAAAGGTAATTAAGCAGGCAAATAAATCGCCACCCGAAAGGTGACAAAAGCTGGCGCAAGATAAGGCAATGGTAGGAATGAGTGCCCAGCGCGGATAGGTACGAGGATGGATTCGAGCAAGTCGCTTGCGGACTTCATTTGGCCCGTAGAGCCCTTTTTCTGCCAGTAAACAGATACGCTGTAACTCACAAACAACCGCCATATTAATGCCATGTTCACGAATACGGCGGGTTGTGGTAACGCAACGGCCATGCACCAAGCTGGTCATGACCAAAGCATTAGCTGAGATAGATAACTCAACACTCGCTAAGCCAAGGGCTCTACCTAATCGTTGGCTAAGTTCTTCAACCAGATCAGACTCGGCCCCATAAGCCAATAATAACTGCGCGGCCCGGACAACCTGCCGGGTGATATCATTTTGGGTATCAGCGTACACAGGAAGTCAGGCTCTCACTAGTTATTAGCGTTGATAAATAACCTCAACATCGTAGTCATCATCGTCGAAGTCGTCGTCAAATTCATCATCATAGTCAGGGTTGAGGTCTTCAACACTTTCTTTGTGGTAATTATCCCACTTGAATTCAACGTCGTCTTCGCCGTCCTTCTCAATTTCTTCATCTGGCAAGCTGGTAATAAAGTCATACAGCTTCTCAGCGAGTTCGGCAGTACCTTCACGGGTATAAGCTGACATGGTGTACACATCACCTTCCCAACCGATCTCTTTGACCACCTTAGCGATCTTTTCATCAAGCTCTTCTTTCAGCAGCAGATCAGACTTGTTAAAGACTAACCAGCGTGGCTTAGCAGCCAGTTTCGGTGAGTACTTTTCTAATTCAGCCACAATGGCGGTCGCTGCTTCAGCCGGATTTGAACCATCTACCGGTTCAATATCGACCACATGCAATAAAATACGACAACGCTCAAGATGCTTAAGGAAGCGAATACCAAGACCTGCGCCTTCTGCTGCACCTTCGATAAGACCTGGGATATCGGCAACCACAAAGCTTTGTCCTGGACGCGGATTAGCCACACCAAGGTTTGGCACTAAGGTAGTAAACGGATAATCAGCCACTTTTGGTGTCGCACGAGATACCGCACGGATAAAAGTCGACTTACCTGCGTTTGGCATACCTAACAGGCCCACATCAGCCAACAACAGCAATTCTAAGCGCAGGCTACGCACTTCACCTGGAGTACCCATGGTTTTTTGGCGCGGAGCACGGTTGGTACTGCTTTTGAAGCGGGTATTACCTAGGCCATGGAAACCACCTTTAGCCACCAGCATTTTTTGATCATGGGCGGTCAAATCGCCCAGCACTTCATCAGTGTCTTCATCGACGGCTCGCGTTCCCACAGGAACACGCAGCACCAAATCATTACCGCTATGGCCAGTACAATCGCGGCTACGGCCATTTTCGCCGCGCTCTGCAGCATGAAAACGTTCAAAACGATAATCAATCAGCGTATTGAGGTTTTCATCAGCTAATAGATAGACGTTACCACCGTCACCACCGTCACCACCGTCAGGGCCACCATCGGGCACATATTTTTCGCGACGAAAGCTAACACAACCATTACCGCCGTCACCCGCCTCAACGCGAATCACCGCTTCATCAACAAACTTCATACATTCTCCTGGCCGCCGTTGTACCGGACAAATTATATAGTGCCCTGTGATTAGCTGCCAAAACAACCATTCTTATAAAACAAAAGCCCCACCAATGGCGGGGCTTAAGTACTAAGGGAACTAAACCTTAATCTTCGATGCTTACGAATTTACGGTTATTAGGACCTTTAACTTCGAACTTCACTTTACCGTCAGTCAGGGCAAACAGGGTATGGTCACGACCGATACCTACGTTTACACCAGCGTGGAATTTAGTACCACGTTGACGAACGATGATGTTACCAGCTAGTACAGATTCACCGCCGAAGCGCTTTACACCAAGACGTTTACTTTCTGAATCGCGGCCGTTACGAGTAGAACCGCCAGCTTTTTTGTGTGCCATGAGTCAGACTCCTATTAAGCGTTGATAGCAGTGATTTTAACTTCAGTGAACCACTGGCGATGGCCAGTTTTCTTTTCGTGGTGCTTACGACGGTTGAACTTTTGGATAGTCACCTTTTCGCCGCGACCGTGGCTAACAACAGTAGCAACCACTTTACCGCCAGCAACCAGAGGAGTACCAACTTTAACATCTTCACCGTTAGCAACCAGCAGAACCTGATCAAACTCAATGGTTTCGCCTGTAGCAACTTCAATTTTTTCTAATCGTACAGTGTGACCTTCAGCAACACGGTGTTGCTTACCACCACTTTGAAAAACAGCGTACATAGCTATTTTACTCCGAAATTCTCAGCACCCAGGCAAATATAATACCACTAGGCGCCATAAAAACTTTAATGACAATGGGCGCGGATTCTACGCGAAGAATCCTATGCAGGCAAGCCCTAATTAGCACAGATATTAAAAACAGCAGTTAATTACACACATCTGCAGCTTAAGTACTGTCTTAACAGTCAATTTTAGGTAAAATCCCGCAGCAGAACACAGCCAAACAAGCAATCCGGATAGCTTCTTATTCCGTCAAACTTAGAGTCTGATATGGATTTAACCGCAATTCGTCAGTTAGCCGACGCTGACATGCAAGCAGTCAATCAACTGATTTATAAACAACTTGAATCAGATGTTGCCTTAATTAATCAACTCGGTTTTTACATCATCAATGGTGGTGGAAAACGCATGCGCCCGCTGCTGTCGGTACTAGCTGCGCGTGCTGTTGATTACCAAGGTGATTTACACGTTAAGCTCGCCGCTATTGTCGAGTTCATTCATACCGCATCATTATTACATGACGATGTGGTGGATGAGTCGACCCTACGTCGCGGGCGGGAAACCGCTAATGCTCTGTTTGGTAATAGTGCCAGCGTATTAGTAGGCGACTTTCTTTATACTCGCGCATTTCAAATGATGACCGAACTTGAGTCAATGAAAGTACTACGGGTATTGGCAGACACCACCAATGTGTTAGCCGAAGGTGAAGTATTACAGTTAATGAACTGCAATGATCCCGATACCAAAGAAGAAACCTATATGCGGGTTATCTACTGTAAAACCGCCAAACTGTTTGAAGCAGCGACCCAACTTGCTGCGGTAGTGGCGGGTTGTGATAGTAAAGTAGAGCAAGCAATGGCCGATTATGGCAAATATCTTGGAACAGCATTCCAGCTAATCGATGATTTACTCGATTACACCGCCGATACCGAAGAACTCGGTAAGAACATCGGTGACGATTTAGCGGAAGGTAAGCCAACGCTACCGCTGATTTATGCGATCTCACATGGCGATGCAGCAGCACAGCAGATTATCCGCACCGCCATTGAGCAAGGTGATGGTACCGACCAGATCGATACCATCGTCGCAGCACTACACGATTGTGGCGCACTGGACTATACCTACCAGCGCGCTCTCGAAGAGTCAGAACGGGCGATTGCGGCGTTAGCACCAATCCCTGAAAGTGACTTCAAACAAGCACTGATTGCACTCGCAAAAATCTCGGTGTCTCGTACGCATTAATCACACGTGTTATGAGCATAAAAAATGCGGGGCTTCTGCCCCGCATTTTTTATGCTCATCTTAAGACCGCGCCGTCAAACTACTTAACGAAATCGACACCCAATTGAATGTCAGCTTTCAGCGTATCTAACATGCTATCGCGGGCTCGTGCTTCAAAGGCACTTAGTTCGCCGTAAGGCAGCACTTTCTCAATACCATTTTTACCTAACAGCACAGGCTGAGCAAAGAGTGATGCGTGTTCACTGCCACCATCCACATAGGCACATTCAACCACATTGCTTTCGCCATTCAGTGCGCGAACCAACGACAAACCAAAACGACATGCTGCTTGGCCCATAGACAAAGTTGCACTACCGCCACCAGCTTTCGCTTCGACAACTTCAGTACCTGCATTTTGAATACGTTTAGTCAGCGCTGCGACTTCTTCCTCGGTAAAGGAAACGCCATCAATTTGGGACAACAAAGGCAAAATCGTCACGCCGCTATGGCCACCAATCACGTTAACTTTAACATCGGCCACATTCTTACCTTTTAACTCGGCGACAAAAGTTTCTGAACGGATAACATCTAAGGTGGTCACCCCGAATAAACGATTTTTGTCATAAACACCGGCTTTTTTCAGCACTTCAGCCGCAATGGCTACGGTAGTGTTGACTGGATTGGTAATCACGCCAATAAGCGCTTTAGGACAGGTCGCAGCCACTTTCTCTATCAGGTTACGCACAATCCCTGCATTAATATTGAACAGATCAGAACGATCCATACCAGGCTTACGTGCCACCCCAGCTGAAATCAAAACTACATCAGCGTCTTCTAGTGCAGGAGTAGGATCTTCCCCAGCAAAACCCTTCACATCCACAGCTGTTGGGATATGGCTTAAATCAACCGCAACCCCTGGAGTCACTGGCGCAATATCGTATAGCGATAACTGAGAACCAGCAGGCAATTGAGTTTTTAGTAAAAGGGCAAGCGCCTGACCAATACCACCGGCAGCACCAAGAACAGCAACTTTCATATGTCTTACTCCGTCAATTATCGGACTTTTTTTGTGAGCCAGATCCAACTTTAGGCAGGAGAAAATTTAGGCTACGATCACAAAAATATCAATTATCCCTTAGTCACATGATTGACTCTATAAATTTAAAAGTTCAATAGTTACAAATCAGGATGTTTATAAAAGCTTACAGTGGCATAATGCATTTTTATTCACTGTTATTGCTTGGAAGTTGACTTATCTTTTGGCGATATGCAGTATTGGCGCGATTTAATGAATACCTGGAACGGATATAATGAAAACAGCAAAAAGCCAGGATGATCTGATTAAGACATTCAAAGCACTACTCAAAGAAGAGCGGTTCGGTTCTCAGGGTGAAATTGTTAGTGCACTTCAAACCGAAGGTTTCGGTAACGTAAACCAATCGAAAGTGTCACGTATGCTGAGCAAATTTGGCGCGGTACGGACACGTAATGCAAAGCAAGAGATGGTGTACTGCCTACCCGCTGAGTTAGGTGTGCCTACTGCTGGCAGTCCGCTCAAAAATTTAGTTTTAGACGTGGACCATAACCAAGCCATGATTGTGGTACGTACCAGTCCAGGTGCGGCGCAACTGATTGCTCGCTTGCTTGACTCTATCGGTAAACCCGAAGGCATTCTTGGTACTATCGCTGGGGACGACACCATTTTCATCTGCCCAGCGAATATCAAAAGTATCGATGACACACTTGAGACAGTGAAATCGCTATTCAATTACTCGGAATAACCCTATTCATCATCGATAAAAAACGCACTTTAAAGTGCGTTTTTTATTTAATCATCATACTGCATGAGAAAATCCAACGACGGTGCAAAAAAGGATGAACCACTCACCGCTTGCGTAAAATGCAGCATGTGATCATGATTACCGGCGCTATCACTGTGGATCATACTCATCAACATCTGCTCGAAATGCACTGGCGTTTTGCAGGTAGAAATGAACATCAAACCTTGTTGTTTTAACGAGCCATAGGGCATGCTTTGCCGCAGAATCTCCATAGACTCACCATGTTCATCTTTAAGATTAACCCGCTTGATGTGGCTGGTTAATGGCTTATCCTCAGAGGCATATTCAATATTATCCAGCTTGGTACGGCCGATAATATCTTCCTGTTTCTTCAACGGCACTCGCTGCCATTTTCTCAGATTATGGACATACTTCTGTACATGAATATAACTACCACTACGGAACGCATAATCTTCATCCCCTACGAGAGCGACCTCTTGGCGGTGACGACCTTTAGGGTTTTCCGTGCCATCAACAAAGCCGGTCAAATCGCGGCTGTCCATGTAGCGAAAACCTCGCTCTTCATCTTGCAATTCAGCGACATCTTCCAGCATATCGTAGACTTCATTGGCCACAAGATGGAGGATATCCAACCGATCACAACGCAGTTGTACAAACAGATCATATTCAATCGCAGGCGCATCGCGGTTCCCCTCTTCCATCGCAGGAAACGGTCGCAATAATGCCGGACGTTCATCGGCATAGAGCGTATCCCAGAAGTTAGCACCTATCGCAATAAAACCATTAAATGCACTGTCCGCATATTGATCAGCAAGATCATAGATATGCTGAGCAATACTGGCCAAACATGGCCGTAGCTGAGCTTCCGCCCCATCTACAGCATTAAACATTAAATAGACGCTGTGCAGATTTCCTTCGGCACATACTCCCAATTGTTCACGTGGCATATCGAGCATATCCATCAAGCTACCTTTTAATCTGAACTTAATTCGGCAACATTATCCGCTTCTTGAGCAAAAAGTTAATCGATGACAACAGATTAATTATAAATTTATAAACAAGTTAGCATAAATTAATCAGTAAAGCGGCGAGATTATTCTCCCGCGAAAACTTTAGAAGTAAGTCAGAGATTTCGCCTAATTATTTTTGCGCGCCAACCTTTCGCACAACGTTGATCTTGGGAGCATCTGGCAATTAGCTCAAAAGTTCAACTAGTAAGTGCAAAGGCTGTTAGCTATATCAACAGAAAATCGTCAATTGAGGCAATAAGGTGTCATCGCGTAACGGCTACGCTAACAAACTGAGCCGCTACGATTGACAGTAGGGTGAGTGGTTAACTATCCGTTTCGCTATTCAGCATCGGCACTATTGTCTTCACTTGGATCAGTATCATCAGGGGCTAGCATGCGCTCGAAAAATGCTTGTAAGCCGGACTGCACATGCTCGTATGTGTCATCGACACCAGCAGCAATATCGCCGTTAAGCACCTGTAATTTTTCTAGAATGTCTTTTGCTTCACCAAATCCTTTATCGATTGCTCCGCCAATCACACTCATAAAACCGTTGAGTTGGTCTTCAAATGCTAAGCCGCGATTCTGCTGCTGGTAAACAGAAAAGAATTGAGTGGCAAAATCGACGATCCGTCCAGCTGTCGCTTCAGGCGAATAGTCCACGCCATTAGTTGCATTATTTTGAATAGCGTTTTCGCCCATCGACGGCGCTAGCTCTTCATTAATCGCTTCGATCGCGGTTCGGTAAAGTAAAGCCAGTGGTTGATTACCTGAACTCAACGCCACATCTTCTTGCGCCGCAAGAATGGCAGTATTTTTTAACTGTTGACTCTGAGCATGAACGCTCTTACTGCTGGCAACATCTGAAACGGCCTTACCGTGGTTACCATCCACTGCCGCCGTCTTATCTTTCGCAACTTGTGAAACTTGATAGCCGTGATTTTGAATATCCATAATAAGCACCCAATGATTCTTACCGTCTTACTTATCGGCCATTTTTTAAACAACTTTAGCCATAAATCCAGTTTAGTAAATCTTCAAGGCATGGGTATGATGAACTGAGTATAGATTTTCTCCGCAAAACAGAAGGAAAGCGAATGGCAAATAGCAACTGGTTCATCTTGGGGTTAGAACTGTTTTCAAGCCTATTTTTAATCGCCATCGGTCTGGTATTTCTCCTACTGACCTATATGTACATAGCTGACCGTTGGCAGACCAAACAAGCGGTAAGACACAATTATCCTATCGTCGGTCGGTTCCGTTATTTTTTTGAAAAACAAGGTGAATTCTTTCGACAGTATTTCTTTGCAATGGATCGTGAAGAGCTGCCATTTAACCGTTCAGAGAGAAGCTGGGTCTACCGCGCGGCTAAAAACGTTGACCGTACAATCGCTTTTGGTTCCACTAGACCACTTGATGCCAACGGCAGCATTATTTTTCTCAATACCGCCTTTCCTACCGTTAATGAGGAGAGTGTTCCGCCATCTACCATCACCATTGGTGCCGATTGCCCGCAGCCATACAGCACAGACCGAATTTGCCATATCTCAGCAATGAGCTTTGGTGCTTTATCCCGCCCAGCCATTACCGCGTTATCGCATGGTGCCGCTATGGCCGGCTGTTGGCTGAACACGGGGGAAGGTGGACTTAGCCCTTATCACCTAAAAGGTAACTGCGATTTGGTATTTCAAATAGGTACCGCTAAATACGGAGTAAGAAACAGCAAAGGCCACCTCGACCACGCAAAACTCAAACAATTAGCAGCATATTCACAAGTAAAAATGTTTGAAATTAAGATGAGCCAAGGAGCGAAACCAGGCAAAGGAGGCATTCTTCCTGGGATCAAGGTCACTGAAGAGATCGCTCATATTCGTGGTATTCCTGTCGGTGAGGATTCGATCAGCCCCAACGGGCACACAGAGTTTCAGAATGTCAGCGATATCGTCGATATGATCAATACCGTGCGTAAAGTAACCGGCAAGCCAGTGGGCATAAAGTTCGTCCTCGGTGAGCAACAATGGCTGCAGTCGCTATTTGCAGAAATCAATCATCGCGGTGAAGCTTCAGCACCCGACTTTGTCACTATTGATGGCGCCGAAGGTGGCACTGGTGCAGCGCCACAACCGTTAATGGATTATGTGGGTTTACCACTCAAAGAAAGTTTACCGATCGTGGTTGCCATGCTTAAACAGAACGGCCTAAAACATCGAATTAAAGTTATAGCCTCAGGTAAGTTAATTACCCCATCACGCATCGCTTGGGCGTTAGCCTTAGGCGCAGATTTTATTGCATCAGCTAGGGGGAATATGTTCGCTCTCGGTTGTATTCAAGCGCTGCAATGCAACAAAGATACCTGCCCAACGGGCATCACTACCCACAATAAACGATTACAACAAGGTCTCGACCCACGGGACAAATCCGTTAGAGTGGCTAACTACCATCATGCACTACACCATGATTTGGGCATGCTGGCACACACTTGTGGTATACACGATCCGCGAGAGCTGTCACCACGGCATATACGCATTGTGACTGAAACAGGGTTTACCCAAGCTCTGGATGACAGCTATCGCCACTTAGAGCGCTAACAAAATCAGATCAGCGACCACATTGTGCGCAACCTCACAAAAATGGTACTATCCAAGGTTGAAATCACGTAACTAACTGTTCAAGGAACAAGGATGAAACCAACTTACGCGAGCCAGACGCCAAATGCAGAACGCGTCAAAGAGACATCCTTCAGCTGCAAAAGCTGCCATCGCTTGATTGAGATTGAGGGAGAATTGTTGTGTTATAGAGGTGGTAAAATCACTGAGTTAAGGCCTTTGAATGCGGCTGACAACTGCAAGCAATTGCTGTGTGATGGGTGGGAAAAAGAGCCACCTCAAGGCAAATAAATAAACCATCCGCGATTACTGCGGATGGTTTTCAAATTTCTTTTCTTTACCAAGTGATGCATACAGTGCTTCGTAGTTAATCCCGCCCAACTTCTTCTCAGATTTAATCGCTAGTGTTAAACCACGCGTTGTTACAATTAATCCAGCTCGAAGTTCCGTATGTAACTCATTTAACGCTAGAGCATCAACTCCGCGCTTTTCTAACGTAGCCGCCAAACTACGCCAGTCGGTAGTGACCTGATGTTGCGTTCCTTCTAGGCTCACCAACAAAGAGATGTTTTCCATGTCTATCCTCCTGATATTCACCATTGACCACGAATTTATACTAAAGAGCTGATGCTGAATCAGCACTGAATCTAACTCGCGATAACATTCTTTCAACAACAGGTTGTTTAGTGACACAGGGGTTGTACACCCCTAATCGAAAATAAAGTGCCATATTTTTTAAAAATTACACCCATTTTCTAGTTATCGCCGCGCAAATTCTTTGCTAATCTATCGCCGCAGATGAGACAAGGGACTGTTTGGAATGCATGAGGAACTTAAGATAAGTCTGTAATTATAAAAGCTAACAAGGTCCCGATATGCCGGATACACAAAGTAAATACCCACCACTCCCTCTAGTACAAACGTGGGTTTGGATGATGGTGGAATCTAACACCCCTGAGATCCGTGAGAAAGGTAAAAATAATCTGATCAGTTGTTTTGGCAGTCTAGCTAAAGCCAATGATTATGTTCACCAAAAGCTAGAAACAACAAAGGCACCTTAAGGGCGCCTTTGCTTCTTATCACGAACCGTTTTACTTAACGGCTTGCCGACGAGCCAATACCGCATCATTCATCATGGCGAGTAAAATTTCGGTATCTTCCCAACCAATACAGGCATCGGTAATACTCTGACCGTAACATAACGATTCACCTGGCTTCATATCTTGGCGGCCTTCAATGAGGTTGCTTTCCACCATAATACCAAAGATTGAAGTTTCGCCTTTCGCCATCTGCTGCTGAATATCTTCAGCAACCACTAATTGACGTTTGTAATCCTTATTTGAATTAGCGTGGCTAAAATCGATCATGATATTAGGACGCAGCCCAGCCTTTTTCAGTTTAGCGCAAGTCTCTTGAACATGAGTCTCACTGTAGTTAGGCGCCTTACCACCACGCAAAATAATGTGGCAATCCTGATTACCTTTAGTCGATACAATGGCGGAGTGACCAAACTTAGTCACCGACAGGAAGTAGTGTGACGCACTTGCAGCCCCAATCGCATCAATGGCTATTTTGACATTACCGTCGGTACCGTTTTTAAAACCTACCGGACAAGACAAGCCTGAGGCCAACTCGCGATGCACTTGCGACTCTGTGGTTCTGGCACCAATGGCGCCCCAACACATCAAATCCGCCAGATATTGCGGTGTGATCATATCGAGGAACTCACCTGCTGTAGGCACGCCTGCATCGTTCACTTCTAGCAATAAACGACGCGCTTTACGCAAGCCATCATTGATGTCGAAGCTTTTATCCATGTAGGGATCGTTGATTAGCCCTTTCCACCCGACAGTGGTACGTGGCTTCTCAAAATACACTCGCATCACCACTTCCAGCTGGTCTTGGTATTTCTCACGTAACACACTCAAACGGCGGCCATATTCCAATGCGGATTCTGGATCATGAATAGAGCACGGGCCAATAATCACTAACAAGCGATCATCAACACCTTTCAGAATATTGTGAATGCCCTTCCGTGAGTTAAACACAGTTTCTGATGCTGCAGCTGTGGCCGGAAATCGTTCCAGAATGGCTATCGGTGGTAATAACTCTTTAACTTCATTAATTCTTATATCATCATTCTGGTACAACATGTTTTGTGAGCCTCTGACATTCAACACAAACGAAAGCTAAAATTAGCCTTTCAAGCGATTCAGTGAATATATTGAATAAAATTTATTAAATCACAGTTCACACACGTAAATCCACCAATAAAAACCCCTTTTTGATTAAATAACCATAAGAGTTTTCGCAAAATCGCCTACCGTTTTATGATGAAATAATAAGCAAATTTTATACTAGAGATAAAAAAACAGGGCTTACGCCCTAATGCCGATCAGTTAAGCCAGATCGCTTGACGATCTCATTGAAAAGATCAAAATCCGATGACTACTCGTCATCGGATTTTTTTATGCAACTCACTACCGCGCTTGCACTGGCTAATGGCTACGTTCCCAACACTGAACAACTCGGCAAACTGAGTGATATCTTGTGCCCAGATTTCATCACGCAATGCCTTGAAACATCTGGTGTAGCGACCATTCGCAAACGTCGACTACCTCTGGAACAAGCTGTTTGGGCTGTCATTGCGATGGCAATGTATCGCCAAGAGCCTGTTTGGAGCATTGTCGGCAAAGCGCAATTGATGTTGCCCGGTAAGAAGCCGCTTGTTGCACCCAGCGCAGTTGTTCAGGCCAGGAAACGTTTAGGTGTTGATGCCGTTAAAGAAATTTTTTCGCAAAGCCAACGCGTCTGGAACCAAGATGCCCAGCATCCTAACTGGTGTGGCTTAACGTTATACTTGGGGTGGACGGTGTCATTTGGCGAACGCCCGATACTCCCGAAAACCAGCAAGCCTTTACCTACAGCAAAAACCAGCACGGTGATGTTGGCTATCCGCAAGTACGCATGGTTTGCCAAATGGAATTGACGAGTCACATGTTAGTTGCCAGCGCGTTTGACGATGCCAAAACCAATGAAATGAAGCTGGCAGAACAACTTATTGATACCACCCCCAACAATTCACTCACCCTGTTTGACCGAGGATTTTACTCACTGGGGCTGCTAAATCGTTGGCATCAAACGGGCGAATCCAGACACTGGTTAATGCCGATGAAGAAAGGCACACAGTTTGAAGTTATCACGAAACTCGGTCGACAAGATAAGCTCATTCGGCTGACGACTACAGCACCATCTCGTAAACAATTTAATGAGTTACCTGAATATATCGATGTCCGATTGCTGACAAAAACAGTGAAAGGGAAAGAGGTGAATATCCTCACATCAATGACAGATCCGTTGCGCTTTCCTAGTGCTGAAATCGTGGATTTATACAGTCACCGCTGGGAAATTGAATTGGGCTACCGCGAGATGAAACAGAGTTTGCTCAACAGCGAATTTACCTTGAGGAGCAAGAAACCTGAGATGGTGAAGCAAGAGCTCTGGGGCATCCTCTTGAGCTACAACATTATTCGCTATCAGATGGTGAAAATGGCGCAAAGCAAGCCGGGGTTATATGCAAATCAACTGAGTTTTACGACATGCGCTGTTGCGATAATCCATGTGATTTATGGCTTTTGGCTGGAAGCCGCCGGAACCATTCCTAAAAGGATTGATAGTTTAATCGCAGAAACCGAGCAACATGTACTACCAATACGAGGGGACTCAAGAGCTTATCCTCGGTGTGTCAGAGCGAAACCAAGGAAATATCCAGTCAAAAGAAAATGCCAGTCAGCTCTTAACTGACTGGCATTAGGGCTTACGCCCTGTTTTTCAACCTGCATGAGATATTACGCATTTTTAACGGTAACAAACTCAGGATAAGCATCTACGCCACAATCGTACGCGTCCACACCGTTATATTCTTCTTCTTCGGTGACACGAATACCCATAGTGACTTTCAAAATACCCCAAACGATTAATGAGGTACCAAACATCCAAGCAAAGATAGTTACTGCGCCTAACGCCTGTGCGCCAAAGGTCGCTTCAGCATTGGACACTGGCACCACCATCACACCAAACAGACCAGCAACACCGTGCACAGAGCATGCGCCTACTGGGTCGTCAATCTTCACGCGGTCAAAACCAACGATCGAGAACACGACTAAAGCACCCGCAATCAAACCGATGATACCCGCCATCACTAACGATGGGCTTGCTGGATCAGCAGTAATAGCAACCAGACCAGCCAATGCACCGTTCAGCACCATAGTTAAGTCTGCTTTACCCCACACCATCTTACAAACAATCAACGCTGATACCGCACCGAAAGCCGCCGCTGAGTTGGTATTGACAAACACTTTAGCGACAGCAGAAGCGTTTTCTGCATCAGCCACAGCCAACTGTGAACCACCGTTAAAACCGAACCAACCGAACCACAGAATGAACGTGCCCAGCGTTGCCAGTGGCAAGTTACAGCCTTGAATTGGGTTGACTTGACCATTAGGGCCATATTTACCTTTACGTGGACCGAGCAACAATACACCTGCCAATGCCGCTGAAGCGCCAGCCATATGCACGATGCCACTACCTGCGAAATCAGAGAAACCAGCAGCATTTAAGAAACCTTCTCCCCAAGTCCAATAACCTTCGATGGGGTACAATACCGCGGTCAATACTACCGCGAAGATCAGAAAGGCCCAAAGTTTCATACGTTCAGCTACCGCGCCAGATACCACTGACATAGCCGTGGCGACGAACACCACTTGGAAGAAGAAATCTGATTCCAACGCATGATTCGCGTCATCTGCTTGTGTACCAATTAACGCTCCGAACGATGGCAACCAACCACCTTCAACGTTATCTACGTACATGATGTTGTAACCTACCAGCAAGAATGTCACACAGGCGATAGCATACAACACAAAGTTTTTCGTCAGAATTTCAGTGGTGTTTTTAGCACGCACCAAACCCGCTTCTAACATTGCAAACCCAGCGGCCATCCACATGACTAACGCGCCAGACACTAAAAAATAGAAAGTATTCAGCGCAAAACTGAGCTCTGATACTGAAGTCCCCAACTTGGTTAACTCTTCCATTATTATTATCCCCTTTAAAGCGCTTCGGAGTCAGTTTCACCCGTACGGATACGAATGACTTGCTCCAGATCGGTTACGAAAATCTTGCCATCGCCAATTTTGCCGGTGTGGGCGGCATTGGTTATTGCTTCTAGTAAATGATCAAGATTCTCAGCCTTGGTTGCGATCTCCAGTTTAACTTTAGGGAGAAAATCAACCTGATATTCCGCACCACGGTAAAGTTCCGTATGGCCTTTTTGACGACCAAACCCCTTAACCTCAGTGACAGTCATGCCTTCAATCCCGATAGCCGCAATTGCCTCGCGGACATCATCAAGTTTAAATGGCTTGATGATTGCGCTGACTAGTTTCATCCAGACCTCCAATCGCCTTAATGAGTAATGTTTTGTTCTTTTGTAATTCAAGCATCAGGCCAAAATGTTAATTTTTTGTTTTACAACGAGTTACATTCAAGCCCCCCCAATTTGGCTCAACACATTTGCACCATTTGTGGTCACACACTTCGCAAATGCACCATAAGAGAGCGGCCATAAAGACGAATTTAACCGATTAAAAGGCACGCTAAATCGATCAAGTAATGGCGATGAAATAGTGGCAGGAAATCGGCCAAATCCCGACGGTGGATGCAGGATAAATCAATAGATTAGCAAGATAAGATAAACACTGATGTGTACCAACCAGCATACATAGTGGATGCTGACATCGGTTAACCGATCATTGCAGAGGATCACCATTTGAGATCATTTGCACATCGATGGTGCTCAATAAACCTGCAAATGCCAGAAGTAAAAAGCCCTCATGATATTGAGGGCTTTGGTTCAGCAATTAAATAATTGAATGCTTAATATGTTGCTTCGCGTTTTTTAGCGGCAGCGTCCCATTTAGGCAACACTTCCTGCTTGAATTGCTCTTTTTCAGCATTCAGCGTGTCCATATCTAAGCCAACGGCAGCTTGTGCTTTAGCCTTGGTAGAAATGTCTGGTATCGCTACTGGTTGCTTAACGCCTTTTTGGGCAAGAAGTTGTGCCAGTTTAATGCGAGCAGAGGCGGCTTTATCTACAGCGGTGCCAAGTACGCGCAGTGCTTCCGTTGGGTTATGTGCATAAACCCCATGAGAGGCGATTGAGTAATCCCAACGCCATTGGGCATGACGGATATCAGCAAGAATCGGCGCCATTTCGGCATCGGTCGCGCCAGCTTGCCATGCAGCACCAGCTTCAAAGTGTGCATGTACTAATTGCGTTTCAGCCGCAGCTTTCAACTCCAGTACCTTATCTTTGCCCTTCTCATATTGCTCAACCATAAACGCTTTACTTTGGGTATGGCAGCGAGCACAAGTATCTTCAAACCGATCAAATGGATTACCCACTTTATGGTCTGTGTACTTACGCCCTTGAGCATTAGTCACTTTAGGCATGTGGCAATCGACACAAGAGACATTGTTGGCACCATGCACCCCAGTTGACCATGTTTCATAGCCTGGGTGTTGTGCTTTCAACATCGGTGTTTTGGAGATCTTGTGCGTCCAATCAGCAAACTGAATGTTGTCGTAATATTTTTCCATGGCATCAACCGATGTGCCATCATCCCACGGGAACTTCACAAAGCCATTACGTGCTTCAGTCTTCTCAAAGTAATATTCTACGTGGCATTGCGAGCAAACTAATGACTGTTTTTCGTTACGCGATGCCTTATCAAACGGCTTGCCAATGGTTTCAAAGGCGCGCTCGGCGAACGGACGGCTGATGCGGAGTTTAGCAGTGCCTTTCTCATGGCAATCAGAACAGCCGATGGTGTTACTGATGTCTTCCCCACCTTTATACCATTTGCCAGTGAAATAACCGTCTTCACCTTGTTCTTCAATCACACGCGGTACATCAGGACTTTTACAGCTCCAACAGGCCATCGGCATTGGGCCTTCTCCCGGTGTATGAGGTGCACCAGTACGTAAAGTTGCGCGTACGTCGGTTAAGGCATACATATGGCCGCGAGGTGCACGATAGTCTTTGGCAAAGCCATACCCCGCCCACAGCACAACCAGATTAGGATCAGCGGCGAGCAAATCGGTGTTGTCTTTGCTTTCGTCGGTAGCATGCCAAGAGGCATACTGCGCTTTAAATTTGTCTTGATAAACCTCACTGCGAGGTTCAGTTTTATCGCTGGCGAAGGTGCTGGCAGCCATCACTGAGGTAGCCATGAGCAAGCTAGCCGCGATAGATTTTCTGCTGAAATTTTTCACCATTTCATCTCCGTGTTATGTTCGTTGTGGCGCTGCATTAGCGACGACTTCGCCACGAAATTAGTCCTTTGCTATGGTTGGAGATATACCTCTTAGGGAATATCCCAGCGTAAACTTGCGTGAGATCAAATTGCTCGCACGACCCAGCTCACATTTTTAACGAAATGTTAACTAACTTTAGTAAATGCTGATAAAACTTATGTTTCACACGTTTTACACTGCGCAGAAAAAGTATAGCCAACAACAAAAATTGGCTAATATTTTCATAAAGATGCGATATAACCTTACATAATAAAAGGTATTATTTTAATGCTAAAACGGAGTTTAACCGCCACCATACTCGGCATGATGATGTTACTGATTTTGTTATCAAGTGGGTTGGCCACATTCTCTATTGTCAACTTGTCATACAGCGTGGGAGATGCGCGCGCTATTAACGCATCAGGCTCGCTGCGTATGCAGAGCTATCGCTTACTGTTCTATGCCAACAGTGGCAGCGAGGCTACCAACGACAAAATCCAAGAATTTGAGCAAACGCTGCATTCCGATGCATTAACGCGTTCACTTGACTGGTCATCACCTCAGGTCCTAAAAGAGCAATACCAACTGGTGATAGACAAGTGGCAGCAAATGAAAGTTTATGCTGAGCAGGAAAACTCCCGCGCTTATGCCGCCTCAGTAAAAGACTTTGTCGATACCATAGATAAACTCGTGCTAGAGATGGAGCATCACGCCGCCTTTAAACTGCGACTACTGGTGATATTGCAAGTGGTAGGCTTGAGCATGATGCTGGTCATCGCCTTTTTTACCGTGCGTTTTATGCGTAGGAAGGTCGCCCAACCACTTGGCGAGATGATGCAATCGGCCAATATTATTGCCCAAGGCCGTTTTAATGTGACCATTCCCACCTCGGAATACAATGAATTAAGTGCCCTATCAGATGCACTGACCTACACAGTGAAACAGTTAGCGTCGATGTACGGCCACCTCGAATCACAAGTCAAAGAGAAAACACTGGCGCTTACCAAGGCCAATAACGAGCTGACCTTTCTCTATGACAAAGCGATTATGCTTAACTCTGGCCAGCTCAATCTCAAGCTGTTAAAGGAGTCGCTGATCCAACTCAAGGAATACCAACAGCTATGCTATCTGCGACTGATCATCCAACAAGATGGCGAAGAGATGGATGTGATCTCTGCCACGGATGATTGGCCAGAAGGTCAGAGCAGCACCTGTTTCCCCGTAACGTTTGAACAGCAACGCCTCGGCTATTTAGAAGTGATATGCGTTAACGGCGTTAATGAAGCGCTGTTTTTAAACTTTGCCCTAATGCTGGCTCGTTCCATCATCATCCATAACGCCACAGAAGAACGGCAACAGCTGGCACTGCTAGAGGAACGAGCCGTTATTGCGCGTGAACTGCATGACTCCCTGGGGCAACTGCTATCGTTTTTAAAGATACAGATAAGCCTGCTGCGTAAAGCGTTGGATGAACAAAGCTGCACCGAAAAGGTCGACCAGCAACTCACGGAACTCAATCAAGGCGTCAACCTAGCGTATTCCCAGCTGCGCGAACTGCTATCAACCTTCCGCCTTACAGTGAAAGAAGCCAATCTCCGCATTGCCCTCGAAGGCATGTTAGAGCTGCTGCGCTCGCAAACCGATGCGGAGATTAGCCTCAACTATCGATTGCCGTCTCATTTGCTGGCAGCGCACCAACATATCCATATTTTACAACTCACTAGAGAAGCCACACTCAATGCGATTAAGCACGCAAAAGCGCAGCATATCGATGTGTCTTGTGAAAAGAATGCTGCTAACATGGCGGTGATCCGCATCTGTGATGACGGCATTGGCCTTGAACATATTCAAGAACGCGAACAGCATTTTGGCATCGGCATCATGCACGAACGAGCCAACAGATTGTCAGGGAACGTGACCTTCTCTGCTAACCCCCAAGGTGGAGCCTGCGTAACTTTAGAGTTTCCACCACAACAGGAGTCAGACAATGGGTGATGTGTATTCAGTATTGGTGGTGGATGACCATCCGCTGCTGCGGCGAGGGATCTGTCAACTACTAGAATCAGATCAGCAATTTCGTCTATTTGGTGAAGCCGGCAGCGGCATTGAAGCCTTATCCGCCTTGGCAGAAGATGAGCCCGATATTGTGCTGCTCGATCTTAATATGAAAGGTATGTCCGGACTTGATACCCTGAATGCCCTGCGCCAAGAGGATGTCACGTGTAAAATCATTATCTTAACGGTGTCAGATGCCAAACAAGATGTGATTCGTCTGCTCAAAGCTGGCGCAGATGGTTACCTGTTGAAAGATACCGAGCCCGATTTGTTACTGACTCAGCTCAAACAAGCCATGTCCGGCAAGACGGTGATTAGCCCTGAAATTGCGCCGTATTTAGATGAATTGGCGAGTAGCGCCGATGAAACTGAATGGGTCGAAGAATTAACGCCAAGAGAGCTGCAAATTCTGCAAAATTTGGCGGAGGGATTAAGTAACCGCATGATTTCCGAGGTGCTGCACATTAGCGAAGGCACCGTAAAAGTGCATGTAAAAAATCTCCTGCGTAAAGCCAATGCCAAATCACGTACGGAGATGGCGGTTAGATACCTGAATCGTTAACCCATGATGCCGTCGCGTAACTCATAAAGCCCACGTGATTCACGTTGGGCTTCATTATTGGCGATTAGTGCTCGCCGATAAACTGCTGCCAGCTCTCCAACACCAACTGAAAATCCTCTAAGCCGCAAAAGGCTTCCGACTCAGCATTATACAGGGATAGGTCTTCTTCTAGCTCAGTATCGTTTTCAAAATCAAGCACATTGGCGTAAATGCGTACTTGCTCAGCGTCCATCTGTAAAGTGAGATCGCCGCCCACTAACTGCCACTCGTTTAATTTACCTTGCTGTAACGAAGCAATGGCCTGATTCACCTGTGCGCAACGCTCAACATCGTTGCCTAACTCTTCAGAAAACCACTGCCCCATTACCTGATGTTCCATACTGAAACTGGCACCTGGCATGCCACTCAGCATATCGCGTCTAAATTCATATTCCATGGAGATTCTCTGGTTTGGTACGGTTATTTCTAGTTTAATCTAGCCCGCTGCAGATTGCCTCAGGAATCATTCTCCGCTTCTCAATATGGCTATATTAGGTTAGCGTGACCCTAGTTTATTGAGGAGATAACCTTATGCCAGATGGATTAGTTAATGCGGTGCAACTCAGCGGAGATGGTGCCCCTCTGCAGTTATCCAAACAACAAGCGCTCGATTTCACACCAGAGCAGGGATTAGTTTGGCTGCACTTCAACTACAAACATCCAGCAACCGAACGTTGGCTCACCGATGAAAGTGGGCTGACCATGCTCGAAACCGATGCCTTGTTAGCACAAGATACCCGCCCACGTATTTTACGCTCAGGTGATGGCGTGCTTTTGGCATTGCGCGGCATCAACTTAAACCCCGGTGCTGACCCTGAAGACATGGTGTCGTTACGGCTTTATGTGGCTAAAAACCGCATCATCACCACCAGCAGCCGCGATCTGCTGTCGGTCAAAGGTCTCGCGCAAGATATCCTTGACGGCAACGGCCCAGATAACAGCGGTGGTTTTTTACTGAGTATTTGCGAACGCTTAACTGACCGCAATGTCACCTTCATTGACCAATTAGAGGAACGACTCGACGAACTCGAGGATAAACTACTGGAGGGAGATCGCCGCGACTTGCGCACAGAGATTGCCGAGTTACGCCGACAAACCGTCGTGGTGCGACGCTATCTAGCGCCACAGCGCGATGCATTTAGTAAATTATTGAATGACTCCGCCAGTATTTACGATGACCACCAACGACTAGCATTTAACGAAGTGAACGATACCTTAGTCCGTGGTATTGAAGACCTCGACTCAGTACGCGAACGCGCAACCGTAGCGCAAGAAGAACTGCAAAACCATCAATCGGAAGCGGTTAACCAGCGGCTATATTTCTTATCATTAATCAGTGCAGTATTTCTACCGCTAGGCTTTTTAACTGGCCTGCTGGGGGTCAATATTGCGGGGATCCCCGGAGCTGAAACCCCATGGGCCTTTACTGCATTTTGCACTGGCCTAGCACTGATTGTGGCGGTGCAGCTGTGGTTTTTCTATCGCCATCGCTGGTTATAACTTTTCGGTTTGCGCCCATGATAATTGCGCAATCTCAATCAGGCTTTTGTGCGGCAAGCCCAGCATACTGGCAGTCGCTATTACAGCATTGAGACGATAACAACCATTGTGATAAGCCAGCGCATCTACATGGAGAACCCACTCATGGCAGCACCCTATCAACGTATTGTGCGGGTATGTGAGTACATTCAACAGCATCTGGACGTCCCCCTAACACCAGAACAATTAGCCGATATTGCCGCCTGCTCACGGTTTCATTTCCATCGGCTATTTGTAGCACATGTGGGGATGAGCACGACCCGCTATCTACAGTTGGCCAAGTTGAAGCGCGCCTCATATCAATTGGCGTTTGAGCCGTTAAAAATCATTGATATTGCCTTAGCTGCTGGCTTTGCCAGTCCGGAAGCGTTTGCCCGTAGCTTTAAGAAAACAGTGGGACAAACACCAACGGCGTTTCGACAGCAACCCAATTGGCCTCAATCACAACAGCTGTTTCAATTGCCCCATATCATGGCCGGAGCCGAACTTATGCACGTAAACATTATTGAAAAGCCAACACAGAAAATCGCTTATCTTAGTCACCTCGGTGCACCACAGCGGGTGTTAGAAACTGCCGGAAAATTTATTGCGTGGCGAAAACAAACTGGGCTTTCTCCTATCAACAGCAGCGATACTTTTGGTATTCCCTACGCCGATCCAACTACCGTATCGCCGGAAGATTTTCGCTTTGATGTGGCAGGAACCATCAATAGCGATGTGCCCGCCAACGATTTTGGCGTGCAAAATGGCGAGATTCCCGGCGGTCGTTTTGCGGTCTTACGCCATAGCGGTAGCCACGATAATTTAAGTGATAGCGTCTATCAGCTTTATCGTGATTGGTTGCCGCAAAGTGACGAGGAACCACGAGACTTCCCATGCTTTTTTCATTGGCTGAACTTCATTCATCAAGTGGATGAATGCGATTTGCAGACCGATATATATCTGCCGCTAAAATAGTTAACACGCCAAAGATTAGCCACTGACCAAGGCGCCATGCACCTTACTCACGCTGATACTGGCAATAGTGCCGGCGCTGAAACTAATGGCATCGCTTTCCATACCATCAGAAAAAATCACCCCGCTATCGGGCATGCGTGAGGTCAATTTAAGCGCCTTGCCCTGCTCGATGCGACCAAACACTTGCTTGCACGACGTACTACGTGACGGAAACGGCTCACGCACAGAGTAATACAAATAAGGCGCTTCCCACGGAAAACCGTTGGCGATTTTCGCTTGAACTGGCTTACCCGCGACGCCACTGGCACCAGCAATGATACTGCGAAACCAACCGGTAGAACCCAGCCCGGTCGATACAATAATGCCGCTGGAGCTTTGCTCCTCTGCTTGCTGCTGATAGTTCAGTAGATAACGCGCAGAGCTGTGAGTACGCGGGCCAATAAACAGGTCATTTACCGCCAGCAGCGATTCGCCCAAGTTGGTATCCACCTGCGCCAATGTCACTGAGCGCGTCTTGACCTCAGCGGCCAACACATGGTTCAGGATCTCCTGCAACTCATTGGCGTTAAACGGCAGCAATTTGCCATCAAATAGATCAGGCAGCGGGTTAATCCCAATCACCGGCTGACCACGCAGGTATTTCAGAGTATTCGCCACTAAGCCGTCCTGCCCCAACACGCAGATAATATCCTGCGCATCAAAGCGATAGGTCGGTAACACACCGCGCTCCAACTGCTGCAACTTGCCAACACTGCCGAGCAGTTGCACCACTTGGCGGCGGCATGCCTCAAAGCGATTATGCTCATCCTCATATTGGGCGAATGACTCGCCCAAATGTTCCAGATAAAACTTAGCTTGCCCTAAGGTGCCGTAGCGCTCTTTCAACTCCTGCAAGCGGGTTTTGCGCGTCACTAATACGAGCTTTCTATCGGTCAGCATAAGTGCCTCCTTAGCGCACTAATGATTGCAGCAACTCGGGGGAAATATTTAAGTTGCCCACGCGGTTATCACCTTTGGTTAGATTTTCCAGCGCTTGCGCGATCAGCGTTTCTGGCTTCATACCGCTCATGCTCATCACTTTCAGGCGCTCAATATCGATGGCATCGTAGGCTTTCAGCTGGCTGCTGATGTCATAAGCTTTGGCATCACTGCGTGCGCGCGTGTTCACTGCTTCCAGTTCAACCAATTCATTACGGCGACGTTCGGCTTCTGTTTTAGCCGTTAACGCTTCTTCATCCATGGCGAACTTCTTACGCATTTTTTCCTGCTCGGCTTGGAGCTTTTGTTGTTCCAGTTCTTGCTGTTGCTTATTGATGGCCTTTTCGGTTTCCAGCTCGCGCTCTTGCACCTGTTTTTCCTGGTCGATACTCGCAAGACGGCGGGTATAAATGGCAGAGTCAGCATCTTTCAGCAGTTGCTCACGCACATCAGCTTCCAGTGCTTTGGCCGTTTCAGGATTGGGCACAATCGAGGTCAACGACACTTCGGTAATATCAATCCCCAGATTTTTTAGTGAGTGCCGCTCTGGCAGATTCTGTTGCAACAACTCGGTGAGTGAGCGGCTCGCCCGCAGCGCTTGTTGCAAACTCATGGTTTCAATCTGGTTGCGGATCACCACCTGTACACTGCGCAGCACACGCTCTTCCAGTTTGTCAGGGTCTTCACTGACATAACGCCCAGCAACATCCAACGTAAAGTTCACCATAGTGGCAGCTTGCTGGGGTTCGGCGATTCGAAAGGTGACTTGCCCTTGTAACGTAATTTCTTGGAAATCCTGCGTTTTCATACGAAAAGCAAAAGGTACTTCACAACTGCTCAGCGGAACCGCGACCAGTGATGATGATGGTGCGTAGTAGTAGAAGCTGGTACCTGCTCCCTGCTTAGTGACTTTGCCGTTTTTAAACAGCATGACAAAAGTTGATGGATCGGCTTTATAGAATTTGATACCTAACATGATGTGACTCCTTATTAAATGTCCCTTTGACATGTTTAATATATGTCCCTATGACATTTATTGTAAAGCACTATTTTGAAGAGTTTTAAGGCAAAGCTTGTAAGCAGTTGAAATTTGATTGAAAATAAATGTCATTAAGACACTTAAAAATGAGTTCAGCGTTATGGAGCAATATCAAAATCCACTATTTACCATCGACAACGTGCTGTTTACCGTTGCCCAAGGTGAACTCAAGGTGTTGTTAGTCAAGCGCGCCATTGAACCGTTTATTGAGCAATGGTCACTGCCTGGCGGATTTGTTGACCCACAGTTGGATGCCAATGTAGAAGCTTGCGCGCGGCGCAAATTACAGGAAAAAACCGGTGTAGCGCCGAGCTATTTAGAGCAGTTGAAAGTGTTTTCTGGGCATAAACGCGATCCGCGCGGCTTTGCGGTCACCCTCGCCTTTTATGCTTTGATGGGGGAGCAAGCTGCACAAAGCCATATCGACACAGTGCATGACGCAAAATGGCTACCGGTGCATCAGCTAATGAACTATCAATTAGCCTTTGATCATCAAGCCATTATTGCTGAAGCGGTGGCACGCCTGAAACAAAAGGCGTTGTATTCATTAGTACCGGTGTATTGCCTGCCCGAACAGTTTACCGTGACCGAATTGATGACAGTCATTGAGGCGATTATCGAACGCCCCATCCAGCGCAAAAGCTTAATGCGTCGAATTGAAGCGTCCGATATGTTTGTGGCGGTGGATGAAAAAGTTAGCACTGGCAAGCGGCCAGCACAGCTGTACCAACTAAAACCCGACGCCGACATCTATCTGTTTGAACGGAATTTAGGCGACTAGCCCACATTAAACTGCCGACGTGATCAGCTGCCGAAATATGCCGTTTAGCTCACTGACATCCACCCGATTGTCCTCCGCTAGCGGCGTAAAGTTCTCGTAGTATGCTAACTCGGCTTCAATAAACTGATTGAGCACTTGCACTTGCGGCCCGGTTTGCAGCTCATCGCTGCCCATTTTTACCGCTAATAATTTCTCAACCTCCTGCTTTACCTCAACCTCAGTCAGCATGGTTAGCAACTTGGCAAACTCAATCGGCGCCACGCTACGATGGCTCAGCAGCCAACGCACAGCGAGCAATGGCCGCAGCACATAAAAGTACTTTTTCAATCGCACTTCACTGCCTTTGAGATAACCGCGATAGTTGGTCTTGGCCATATTGAGGTAGTGAAATATCCCTTTATTAAGCGAGTAGCCGCATGTAAGTAATGGTTGCAAGCTTGCAGCAAACTGACCGTCATCGCCATACACTAGCGGTGACTGCAGCCACTCAACGATGGCAGGATTGGATTTGCGAAACAGTTGCAACGCTTTGCGCACATCCCAACCGTTGATATCGATTTCATCCACTATCGGATACTCGATGACATCGCGTTTATCAGCTAAATCGACACTCAAATACCACTCCGGCTTATGGGCGTAGACGAAACGCACATCATAATCGCTGTTGGGAGAGGCAAAGCCCCAAGCACGGCTACCGGATTCAACGGCATAGAGCACTTTGACATCATGTTCGCGCTCCGCTGCCGCAATGCGCTGCCATATCTCCTGCCTTATCGGTGCTGCAATCGCCTGAGTCAACGCCGTTGAATTAACCTGTTCCATTTATTACCACTCCTTAAGGCACGGCATGCAACACTCCGAGCCTGCACTACATTGGTTTGTTTGAGCTTGTCGCGGTACGACGAGCCGTTAACGGCTCGCGCTTACGAGGCGCAGGGGCTTGATCACCTTGCAGCCACTATTCCACTTAGCTAATACCTGAATCATTAATGCTGGCGGGATGCAACTCAATGGTTGAACAACATTGATGAGCAGCCACCTTAGCTATCAGTATCCAGCATGATCTGCCAGCGCTCGGCTTCCAGTTCTGTGACCATAAACCGTTGCCCTAACATCTGCTCAATCACGGCGATATTGGTTTGCGTGTGTAGACTCGGCGCGACAGTGGTAAAGCCACCTGCGCCAGCTAATGCGATGGGCAGCAACAGTTGATCGGCAAGATAGTCATCCACGGCCACATTGGCTTTTAGCAACGCTTGTAGCCGCTCGGCAGTGCGAAACGCCAATGTTTCTGCACGTAAACGCTGCTCTCCCATCTGCTCAACCATCAGTTGATAACCATCAGCTATCACTGACAAGTGCAAACTGTTGCCAGGGCTCGCAGCGTGTACACGTTGCACGTTCGCCGCCACCGCTGGCCAGTTTAGCTGCTGACGTACACTGGTGATTTCACGTTCAACAATCGACTCAGGCAAATCCGCCAGTACCACGTTAATGGCACAATTTGCCTGCTGCGCTGCTCGCGCGGCCAACCCTTCCAGCAGCGTCAGCGGTTGCAGCTGCGCGGTGGGTTGTATGGTTAACTGCCAACGGCCACCACCGGCGGGATAAAAACCCAATTGATCGATGTTAACTGCCGTCGAAATTCCCATACGTTGCATCAGCGGCAAGAAACTCTGTGTCAAAAAGGTCAACGAGGGCGATAAGCCGTTATGAGTTCCGCCCGCGAAACTCACGCACGATTCGCCATTTGCCAGCGCTAAGGGCAGCAAAATGGTTTGGCAAACTAGCACGGTGCTGCCTGCCGAACCGATGGCAAATTGGTAGTCGCCCGCTTGCACTTTTCCCGGTGTAAAACGGATGCGCTGTGAACCAAGCTCTACGCCCTCACAATGACCGTTACTGATCGCTTGCGCTGCGCGAACACAAGCTAGGTGTTGCCGTAACAAGCCCGGCTTGTTACGTCCCGCGCGAATATTTACCACTTCCAATGGTTTGCCAGTTAGCAGTGCTATCGTGAGTGCGGAACGCAGCACCTGACCGCCGCCTTCTCCTTGGGCGCCATCTATCGTTATCATGTTTCGCTTCATCCTTTAACACACACCACCTGTTTTAAGGTATGTACCACTTCGACGAGATCATTTTGTGCCAGCATCACGGCTTCAATATCTTTGTAAGCGTGCGGGATCTCATCGATCACAGCCGCATCTTTACGACATTCCACCCCTTGAGTTGCGGCAACTTGGTCTTTCACCGAGTAAACTTTTTTGGCTTGAGTGCGTGACATCACACGTCCGGCGCCGTGACTACAACTGTTAAAACTTTCAGGGTTACCCAAACCGCGCACAATAAATGATTTGGCGCCCATGCTACCGGGAATAATCCCTAACTCGCCTTTTTGTGCACGTACCGCGCCTTTACGCGTGACGTAGCAGTCCTTACCAAAATGATGCTCACGTGACACATAATTGTGGTGGCAGTTTACCGCGATATCATGCGTCTCAAATGGTATCGGCAACTGCTTACGCAGCGCGACAATGGCATTATTCATCATGATTTCACGGTTTTTCGCGGCGTAGTCTTGCGCCCACTCCACCGCTTCAACATAGTCGCCGAAGTAGTCGCTACCCTCTTCCAAGTACGCTAAGTTCATATCGGGCAACAACCGTTGATGGCGTTCCATCTCTTTACGCGCCAACTCGATAAAGTAACTACCGATACGGTTGCCGACACCGCGACTGCCTGAATGCAACATCAGCCACACTTGATCGAACTCATCTAAACACAGCTCTAAAAAATGGTTACCTGTGCCCATAGTGCCGAGGTGATTAACATGGTTACTCTTGGCAATCGCGGGATGTTTAGCGCAAATTGCCTCAAAGCGGCTGGATAATTTTTGCCATTCGCTTGCGACCACATCAGGAATATTACCCCATGCGCCACGGTCAGTTTTGCCTCGGCCAATGGTACGTCCATGCGGCACCGCGGCCTCAAAGGCATAACGAATCGCCGTCAAGTTATCTGGCAGTTGCGCCGCTTTAAGCGTGGTACGTACCGCTACCATGCCACAGCCAATATCAACGCCAACAGCGGCGGGGATCACCGCTTTAACTGACGGGATCACACTGCCAATCGTCGCCCCCTTGCCTAAATGCACATCTGGCATCACCGCAATATGGCTATGGACAATGTTAAGCGCTGCAACATTGTTGAGTTGTTGCAAGGCTTTGTCTTCAAACGGCACGCCTTTGGTCCATGCTTTAATGGGCGTTTGATTAGCTGCTGTTATGGTGTTGTAGTGATGTTCACACATAATCTTTCCTGTTAAGGCGCCGCCAATGCGGCGCCAAATATGTCCCTGTTGTTGGCGTTTAGGCGATTTTCACCACGCCATTCATTAATCCTTCTAAACCACCGTAAACGGTTAAGTTCTCGATTTTTTCCGCGACTTTTTCCAGTGACTCCAGCTCTTTCAAGCGCATCAATGTAGGGTTGTTTTCCATCATTTTGGCGGTGTTGTGTAAGCTGCGCGTTGCCGCAGTTTCTTCACGACGTTTAATCACATTCGCCTCAGCCGCTTTTTGCGCCTCAACCACTTGATTTAAAATCGCTTTCATATCGCCGGGTAGAATGATGTCTTTCATGCCTACGCTCAGCAGTTCGATACCCACTTGCTTGAGTGGCTCAACCACCAGCTCGGTCACGGTTTCGTTGACGTACAGTTTATCGAGCAACAAATCGTCTAATGTTTTCACGCCCACCGCCTCACGTAACGCTAACTGCAGCTGGTTGTATACATAATCCATCACCCGCTCAGTGCTCATCAACGCTAACTCGGCATCAAACACACGCACGTTGGCATTGAGGTTAATGCGCAGGCTGACGCGATCTTTGCTCAAAATCTCTTGGCCGGAAACTTCCAGTAACTGATGACGTAAGTCGATAGTTTTCACCGCAATCTCATGTTGGAACTGCCAAAAGCCGTAACGACCCGCAGTTAATTGGCGCACATAGCTACCATCAACAAACAGCAACGCCGCTTGTTCCATCGACACCATGAACTCTTTCACGGGGATCACCGCCTGAGTGCGGCTGCTTTTGATCAACTTCTGCGCGCTATTAGCACCAACTTTTCTAATTGCGGTTAAAGTGGCTGCGTCCAACTCCAAGTTACTCGCGATATCGAATGTATCCAAACGGATATCACCCGCTTCACGCCACAGATACAGATGACAGCCTGGTGTGACGATGCCTTTCAACTGGTCATCCAAATACAGCAAACCCGTTTGCTGCTCTGTCACATAAAAGTGTTCAATATGTTCCGCCAGTTGCGGATACTTATTGAACCAGCGTACGGTGTTTTCCTCGGCAAAATACAGCTCACCAATATCGTAAGTTTTCAGCTCTGGCATTTCGCCAAAACCACGTAATTTGTGCTCGCCAGGTTGCAGTATATCCACCAGTTTTTTTGCTTTAAAAACCAATACACGTTCGTTATCTGCTACGACGACTTTTTTATTAAACATAGTGTTATCTTTCCTTTTTATACCCGTTAGGGTTGGTGATAAGGGTTAATCACTTGGTTAAAGTTGGCTAAGTAACCTAATGTCACAGGGAGCATCCTGCTTGCCATGACACGCTGTTAAACAGCGAACTAAAACCAGTGGTGACCACGGCTTATGCACCGGGTGTAATATAAGTTGGAGTGGGAATCGAACCCACGACAGACGAATTAAAAGTTCGTTGCTCTACCGTTTGAGCTATCCAATGGTGTTTAAGCTGGGACTCGAACCCAATATGCTCACCGACTGAGTCTTAAACCGTTCTGGGATACGGCCCAGGCACTGCCCGCCGCACCAGTGTGTTATCTCGAAACACGAACTTACTACTACAACCCACGTGCCAACTTCGGCATTAACGACAAAATAAAATCATAACAATTTGATTTAAAATACAAATAAATTTTATCACTAACAAATCAAACGTATTTATTGTTGTCAGCAACAGCATAAAGTGATGAAATTAGGATAGTTAAATATCTATTTGGATATACCAATGAGAAAGACAATTGCCATTAGTCTGCTAGGAACGCAACTCGACTCTGTCGGCAAAGGGAAAAAACGCTGGGAACGCTGGCGCCCCAATATTAGTTTGGTGAGCCAAGAGCAGTTGGTCATTGATGAACTGCACCTACTGCATAATGAACACAGTTGGCGCCTCGCCAATAATGTCGCGGTGGATATTGAAACCGTCTCACCAGAAACCACGGTGCAGCTGCATACTTTAGAACTTGCAGATCCATGGGATTTCGGCGAGGTATACGCCAAACTGTATGACTTTTGCGCGCAGTTTCCGTTTGATATCGACAGCAATGATTATCTGTTCCACATCACCACCGGTACTCACGTAGCACAGATCTGTAGCTTCCTGCTCACCGAAAGCCGCCATTTTCCGGGGCGATTAATCCAGACAGCCCCCAGCCGAGAGCCCGCAGATAAAGCCCGTGGCCACATACAGATTATCGATTTGGATCTGTCCAAATACGATCAGCTCGCGACCCGCTTTGATGCAGAGCACGCCCAAGGGACCGACTTTCTCAAAGGTGGCATCGCCACCGAAAACGCACACTTCAATCGAATGATCGCCCAGATTGAAAAAGTCGCCATTCGCTCCACCGCGCCGATCCTATTAACTGGGCCAACCGGTGCCGGTAAAAGCCAATTAGCGCAACGTATCTATCAACTGAAAAAACGCAGAGGCACACTGACTGGCGAGTTAGTGACTGTTAACTGCGCCACCTTAAAAGGCGAGAACGCCATGGCCGCATTATTCGGCCACACCAAAGGTGCCTTTACTGGCGCCGCCACCGCGCGTGAGGGCTTTTTACGCACGGCCAATAACGGCTTATTGTTTCTTGATGAAGTGGGTGAACTGGGATTGGAAGAGCAAGCCATGCTGTTACGGGCGATTGAGAACCGCTCATTCCATCCAGTGGGCAGCGACAAAGAGGTGCAAAGTAACTTTCAATTGATTGCCGGCACTAACCGCGATCTGCGTGCTTGCGTAGCCCATGGGGAATTTCGTGAAGATCTGCTGGCACGCATCAATCTGTGGAGTTACCAACTCCCCGGCCTTAAAGACCGCCGTGAAGATATTGAAGCCAACATCCACTTTGAATTGGAACGTTTCGGCCTAGAACAAGGCAACCGCATCCGTTTCAACAAAGAAGCTAAACAGCAATATCTGCGTTTTGCCCATGCGCCGAGCTCGCAATGGCATGGCAATTTCCGCGATTTAGCCTCATCAATAACTCGCCTATGTACGTTAGCCGATTCCTCGCGAATTGCCGAGCAAGATGTGCTTGATGAAACTGCGCGGTTAACGCAAGACTGGCAGCAAAGCAGTACAGACACGGAATGTTTAAGTAAGCAGTTACTCACAACTGAAGCATTTGCCCAGCTCGATCAATTCGATCGCCACCAGCTAGATTACGTATTAACTGTTTGCCGACAACAACCATCGCTGGCTGCAGCAGGTCGGGCGCTGTTTGATGTCAGCCGCACCAACAAAGCCAGCAGCAATGATTCGTCGAGATTGCAGAAATACCTAGCCAAATTTGGTATTCGCTGGGAGCAAATACAGACATTAAAGAGGTAGCGCATATGGCACCTCTACAGTTGATTGATGCGGAGAATAACTTAATTACCCGCGAGAAAACCACCATCAATGGGCAGACCTACCCCAGTAATAAACCCAGCTTTGTCAGACAGTAACAGGCAAGCATTACAAGACTAAGAAAACCGATAATTGCTATTCCCTGCCCGTCAGCTTGCGCCAGCTTAGCACTACTAGATGCACGGCCAATAAACCCGAAAAAGCGCAACAGAAAAACAGCAGGGCAATGGAATTGACCGATTTAGGCGTGTCATAAAAGAAGTAAAACCAACATGGCCAACCTACAAGGGACAATACGGTAAGCTGCCACATGCAGGTTTTGCAGCGGCCGATTTTTCGTTTGAACACCTCACTAAAACACGCGTCACAAGCCATGAGCAGATTACAGTAAATAACGATAGCGCATGATAGCGCAAAATGCGGTAACGGCAGAACCGCGTTACCGCATTATTCAATTGTATTAGTTGTATTAGTTCAGCCTACACCTTAAAACTATCCACCTGTTTACTGAGTGCCTGATACAACTCATTAATACTGGTCGATTGTTGTTTAACCAGCGTTGCCATCTGATTAACCCCATCGGTTTGGTCTTTCAAGTTCACTAGGTTTTGGTTGATGTGATTAGCAACGGTAGATTGCTCCTGTGTGGCTTGCGCCGTCTGTGCCGCCATATCTTGCACCTTATCGAACGAGCCATTCAGTCCGTCAAAAATGCGCATCACTTCTTCAAAGTTGGTCACTGTGGTATTGGCGTTAGTACGGCTATTGCGAATCGCTTCTGACGCCTCTTTCACGCTTAATTTTAAGCGTTCAATCATGGTTTCAATTTCATCGGTGCTACTTTGGGTTCGAGTAGCTAACACGCGCACCTCATCAGCTACCACTGCAAAGCCGCGGCCTTGCTCGCCTGCTCGCGCAGCTTCAATAGCAGCATTCAACGCCAGCAAGTTGGTTTGCTCAGCAATTTTGCGAATAACTTCCAGCACAGACGCAATGGCGGCCGAGCTTTGTTCCAGTACATTTGAGCGCTCCAACGCAACCTCAATGTCTTTCACTAAGCGGTCGATGGCTTTATTGGAAGCGGTCACTGCTAGTACGCCGTTTTGGGTTAAAGAACTCGAGTTGTTGGCTTCATCAGCCGTGCCTTTCGCCAGTTCAGCCATCTGCTGATTGGACATGTCCATCTCGCTACCCGCACTAACAATGGCTTCCGATGCTTGCACCAATCCCGCAGTAATGCCGCCCGCCTGCGCCGACACTTTATTCAGTTCGTAAGTGGTGTCGCCCAGTGCGTTAGACTGACGCTGAATATTGCCGATAATATTTCTCAGATGATCAACAAAGCTGTCAAACTCGCCAGCAAGATCACCTAATTCATCCTGAGCACGACTATTAATCCGCTGGGTTAAATCACCATCTCCCGCTGCAATTTCTTTAATGCGATTGGAGATATGTTCCACTTCACGCGTCAACCGTAATGGCACAATGTAGCCAACAATCAAGGCTAAGACGAAGGCGATGCTAATCACCACCATGGCAATTTTTTGGTAACTCGCTACTTTGGTAGTAATTTGATCTTTGACGTCACGGGCATGCAACCGAACCGACTCACCCGCTTTATCCAGCACACTACGAATCGCCGTAAACTTCTCTTCCATTACCACTTGATCGGCTGGCAAGCTATGCTGTTTAAGCGTATCTGGCGAAGCGATCAAGGTTTTACAGTTTTCATACCACTTGTTATACAACCCATCAAAGCTTGTGTAGGGTTCGAGCAATTGCGGGTTACGCACCATAAAACTACGGAAGTTGTGGAAACGCTGAATCACCTGTTTGGCGTTTTCTTCAAAAAAAGCACGGTTATCTTCATAATTTCCTTCGTGATGCAGCAGCTTTTGCAATGCTAAGCGCGCTTGGTAGATATCTCGATCCGCATTGAGCACTTCAGCCATCGCTTCTACATACACCGAGATATCAGCTGTTTGATATTTTTCGGCATCTTGGGCGTGCGCACGCAAGGCCTCACCCGCCTTGTCCAACATGTTGCGCATCTGCATAAATTCGGTGTCACCTGCCTGCATCTCCTTAACTAAGGTAACGGAGGCGTGAGCTGTGTCCATCACCTTAGCGCTGGCTTTGACCCATTCTTGAAACAAACCATCAAAGTTACCAAATGGTGCAATGACTTCAGGCTCTTCGGCGAGGAAATCAAGATACTTATGAAAGCGCTGATAAACTTGATCGGCATTATCATTAAAATCTTTCTGATTAGCGTCCCGATCACCTTCCCCATTCAGTAAACGCTCTTGCGCCAGACGTGCTTGGTAAATATCGCGATCCGCGTTCAGCACCACAGCAATGGCTTCAAAATAGGTTTCCGCTTGGCGTTTCATCGCATTAGTTTGCACAGTTCCCATGATGGCCATAAATGCAAACAAGCCGATGAGGATGACAGCCAGAAAGGCTATCGGAAGGATCATTTTGACTCTAATGGACTGTATACGCATTTATTCTGCTCCCAAACATTCCGTGTTTTGTTTGATATATAAGCAGTTTAGGAAAGGGATAAAGATCTCGCCAAATTTATGATGACTTTTTAAACAGTTGTTTTAGCCAAGTGATGTAACCGACGGTCAATGCGTCTCAGCGAACAAAACAAAACAAAAACCCTACTTAAAGATACATTAATGAAATAATTTTCTACCAATTAATTATTAGGTAGAAAACAAGGCAATTTAATTCTCTTAAGTTTGCGCTATCTTATTGCACTATTGATTGATGAGCCGAGACACAGAGATGACCCACCCACAATGGATTCACTTTATTGACACAGTAAAAGCCGAAGTGCTGCCAGCACTGGGCTGTACTGAACCCGTATCTGTTGGCTTGGCCGCTGCTATCGCCCGTCAAAAACTCAATGCGATTCCGCACAGCATTCAAGCTCAAGTGTCACCGAACTTGATGAAGAATGGTATGGGCGTAAAAGTACCGGGCACAGGAATGAATGGTTTAGCCATTGCCGCAGCCGTGGGGGCGTTCGGCGGTGATGCTGATGCAGGATTGGAAGTTTTTCATATGTTGACGCCTGTGCATGTCATGCAGGCCAAGGCGCTGATAGATATCGGTAAAGTTAAAGTCAGCGTAGCAACAACAACACGTGTGCTATTCGCACAAGTTACCGTCTTTGCTCACGGTAAATCCGTGCGCGTGACCATTGCCGATGATCACACCCATGTCGTTTCCATTGAAGAAGATGGCATTACCACATTCTTAAACCAGCCAACCGATACACCGAGTGAAACGGCAACCGCAGTGAAATTGCCACAGCACACCACTGTGCATGACATCTACCAATTTATTACTCAAGTGCCCGTTGCTGAGATCGCCTTTATCGAACAGGCCAAAGTGCTCAATGAAGCCCTATCAATTGAGGGGCTCACTGCCAACTACGGGCTGCAAGTGGGCGCGACGCTGCAACGCCACGTTGACCGCGGCTTGATCAGTGGTGGTTTGCTTACTGATGTTATCAGTCGCTCAGCCGCCGCCTCAGATGCGCGTATGGGCGGGGCGATGTTGCCAGCAATGAGCAACTCAGGTTCTGGCAACCAAGGGATTGCCGCCACTATGCCGGTCGTGGTGGCAGCAGAGTATCTTAAAGCATCGCATGAGCAGTTGCTGCGCGCATTAATGTTGTCGCATTTGTTAGCCATCTACATTAAGCATCACCAACATAAGTTGTCTGCACTGTGCGCGGTAACGACTGCAGCTATGGGCTCAGCGGCGGGGATAACGTATCTGCTCGGGGGCAGTTATCAGCAAATCAGTTACGCAGTAAGCAGCATGATTGGGGATGTCGCCGGCGTGATTTGTGACGGTGCTAAGAATGCCTGCGCGATGAAGGTTTCCTCTTCGGCGGGCGCGGCGATGAAATCCAGCTTAATGGCAATTGATAATATCTGTGTTACTGGCGAGGAAGGTATTGTCGCCAATGATGTCGATAGCTCGATTCGCAACCTGTCAGCACTGGCAAACGGCGCAATGACCCATACCGATCAACAGATCCTCGACATTATGGTGCAAAAAGCACTTTAGCCATTATAACGGTAACGCTGTGGAGTACTTAAGCGACTCCATGGCAAATGTTGAGGTCACTTTAGAGATACCAGCGACATTGTTGACCAGCTTTTTATAGAACTCATCAAAGCTTTTCATATCAGCGACTTGTACCTTCATCATGTAGTCGTATTCACCCGCCATGCGGTAGAACTCCATCACTTCCGCAAACTCGGTGACTTTATTCACAAAACACTGATACCACTCGTGCGAGTGATTATTGGTGACCACCAACACGAACGCAGTTAACTCTAATCCCAGTTTTTCGGGATCTAACAGAGCAACACGTTTGGCAATAACGCCAGCATCTTCCAGCCGTTTTAATCTTTTCCAACAGGGAGTAGTAGTGAGGTTGACCTGCTCGGCCAGCTCGGTAAGCGAGATGGTAGCGTCTTGCTGTAACAGTTTAAGCAGGGTTTTATCGGTGTTGTCCAACTTCATGACGGTATACAGTTAACGTGGATTTTCGATAAAAATAATCTCCACAGAGATTAAAATAAAGCAAAATATTTCATATCAGCCATTTTGGTAGATGTTTGCTGCGTTAAGGTTCATCTGGCGTAGGTGACGTAGCATCCTCTTGCTGTAACGCGTGTTGCAGTCCCAATTGCCACAGCAGTGGCGACAACTTGGCTACCAAGCTAAACCGACCTAACTGCGGCCCGGCAGCAGTCGAACACCACCCTAAGGCGAAGCTGGTAATTAATGACTCGGGCTTACTGAGTTGTTGCTCGGCGGCATAGTAGGCCTGCTTTCGTCGCAGCTTTGCTTGCTCGGCGGCGAGATTAAGCTCCGCATGCAGCAGCTTACGTTGACGCAGTAGCGATTTCATCGGCCCCATCACTCATCCTCCTGATGGTTCAATAACAGCTCGATTGTTCGGCTGATGTCCATGCGCTGCAAGGTTAGCCGAATCACGCGGTATACCAGTAGCGCACTCAATAACAGCAGTAACACCATCAGCGCCATCACGGCCACCAGCGGCAGACCAGCTTGCCATAACAATACCGCCACCATCGCCAACGTCAGCAACCACGCACTGGTGAGCAACATTAACATGCCACACATCAATGCCAGCAACTGCGCACTGGAAGTGAGCCAAATTTTGCTCTCAAGCGCGCCTAACTGCAGCAGTTTGGCGAGCCAACCTTTATGGCTCGCCCACAATGCCGTTAAAGGCTGCTCTTGGGTGGAAATAGATTCTGACATCACTGGCCTCCTGCTGACGTTGCCATCTTAGTGACGGCGCAGTAGCAACCCAGCGGCGACAGCGCCGGCCAGAAAGGCGATACCTACAGATTTGACCGGATGCTCTTTGGTGTAACTCGATACCGCTTCAGAAACACGTTCAGATTGCTGTTTGGCCTTTTCTGCCATTTGATGCGCCTGAGCAGAAATCTGCTGCGATACATCATGCATTTTCTCTTGGCCAGATTGGGCGGCCTCAGCGGCCTTATCAACACTGTTATGAGCGGCGTTTGCAGCGCGATCAATCTTGCTATGCGCTTTATCTTCAGCTTTGGCGGTCGTTTTGTTGCTCGCGTTAGATGTGGATGCATTAGTAGATGCCATGATGCGACTCCTTAACTATTTATTGATGTGAATAGTAAGGAGCGAACATTGTGCCAATATTTTATCTCATTGATATCGTTTAACATCATCAATTTTAGAAGGGCGCTCGCCAGCAACACGCTGCAATATCTACTCGCACAACTGTAAAAATTGCCGAGTCTTGCTCCGGCAAGTTCTCGGTACAAAAACTATGACTCTTGCTGCGCCACCTGAATTTTTAACCAAAAAGCTTGCTGACACCGATTGGTAAACTGCTTTTGCAGCGGCGTAATATTCGCTTGTGGGGGCTGCTGTAATACTTGATAACTGATCCAATCATCGCCGCAGATGTTGTCAGCTGCGGCACCATCCGTTTCGGTCTCTACTTCGGTCACCTGACGAATAATCGCACCATCAGCAAACACCACGGTGCGCTCGATACGTTCCAGCACGCTCCAGTCATCGCTAATCTGCTCACCGTGACAGCATTGTTTGATTATCTGCGGTACGGTTGCAGCTATTGTCGTGTCGGATGCAGTAACCATTGCCTGAATGTAAGGATAAAGAGCTAAAGACTGCACCATTATTGAACCACCAGATTAAAAACCTGCGGCTATTTTACCTAACCTTGGCGCACTAATTAACGCCGAATAAATAAGGTTTTATCCATGCTATTAAGCAGTGGGCTCGTCAGGCATATCATCCTCATTACCGATGTCAGGCTTTTGCCACTTAGCATCCATAAACTGCTCGATATTTACCGCATCGATCTGCTCTGGCGCTAAGTAACGCTGCGCATAATCTAGATAGATGCCTGACGATAAAAACAGTTTAAAGACCTCTTCGTCTACGTGACCATCCTTAACCATTTGGTACAAAATCTTCAGCGATACACTGACGGGCTTGGCCTTTTTATATGGCCGATCATTAGCGGTAAGCGCTTCAAAAATATCCGCCAGCACCATGATGCGTTCTGGCACTGATAAATCATCACCGGTCAGCTTACGCGGATAACCGCGTCCGTCTAAGGTTTCGTGATGCGTTGAGGCATAACGGGGCACCTTGCTCAGCTCCGGCGGGAACGGCAAGGTGTCGAGCATCTGGATGGTATTCACAATATGTTCGTTAATTTTAAAGCGGTCTTCGGCGGTCAACGTACCGCGTTCAATCATCAAGTTGTGCAGCTCGCCACGATGGTATAGCAGTTTTGGTATATCCATTTTGATACCAAGATGTTCAGGATAATCAGTGCTATGGAAGCGTGGCACTTCGTGTATGGGCTTGTCACTCAACAGCTGTTCTGTCGCCGGTAAGTTCTCTTCGGGTTCTAGGTTGTCATACATGCGCTCCTCTAAAGGTGACAACCCTAAACGGTCGCTCAGATGACGCGTCCAGCTTTGTTTGCTGATACTGACTAACCTTGCTTTATCAGCCTCACTAAGTTGCTCGCCACCCACGTTAGTTTTGGCGACGAAGGCAAAATCATCCATAATCTGCGCCCGTTTAACCTCACGTTGCTGCGCCAGCATTGCCTGTTTCTCGGGCGTTTTATGCAACGCCCGCCAATATTCAAGGTCGGCATCGCGCAGTAAGACTTCAAAGCGCATACGCACCTCATGGATGCGGTTATAAATCACCTCTAACTTTGAGCCTTTATCGACAATATGCTCTGGCGTGGTGATTTTACCGCAGTCGTGTAGCCAAGCTCCCACGCGGAATTCACGCCATTCTGAACTGGAGTGAAATTGAAAATCAGCAAAGGCTCCGCTATTGCTGTCATGCGCTTGTTTAGCCAACATCAGCGCTAACTCTGGCACGCGTAAGCAGTGCCCAGCGGTGTAGGGTGACTTATAGTCAATCGCCTGTGCGATCAGTTGGATAAAGGCATCGAGTAACTCCTGCTGGCTCTGCTCGTGCTTTTGAATGGCGCCAGCCATCTCTTTGATAGACAGTCCAAGATGATGTACCTCTGTAATGCTACTGCTAGGAATATCGAGCAGATCATATTGGCGATTGCGGATCTTTTCATTTTCCAGCGCTAAACGGCGAATCGGCGAAACAATGGGGCCGGAGAATAGCCATGAGGCAGGACTCAGCAAAATAAGCATCCCAATGGTAATCGCCAACGAAATGGCCACCCGTTTGACGGCGGGTGCTAACAAATCATTACGCGGCAAAAGTACCGCTAAGTAGTGCGTATAGCTTTTCGCCTCATCAACACGCGTGACATAAATAAAGAAGTCTTTGCCCTGCTCTGCCGTTTGGATCAGCTTATTTTGCTTGGTGGGATCGACAGCAAACTCAATAAAACGTTGGTAAGGCACGGTGGTGGAGTGCTCTTGCAACCATTGTTCACCTAACCAATGCTGGGCTAAAAATTCGCTATGCTGGGCATTAACTTCCTTAATCGCTTGATTCAACAGTGGCATCAGCTCTGCATTTTCAGGCTTTACCACTAAGTGCAACTCACTCGGCACCCCAAGACTATTAAGGTCGAGTTGAGTTTGATAACGCAAGCCACTAATAAAGTAGTTAGCGGCTTCATACTTGAGCACCGCGAGAGAATCGACACCGCCGTAAATTTTGCCACTAGCCACGGCTTGCAGCACATCTTTGGTGGTGGGCAGCTCCACCACGCGGATCTGCGGATAATTACGCTGCAAGTATTTCACTATGGTCCAACCTTGGGGAACACCGACAGTTTTGCCATACAACGAGGCAATGTTGTACAAATTCGGCTGCTTATCACTGGTAACTAACGCGAACGGCAGATTGAGATACGGCTCAGAAAATTCCCCTAAATGACTATTACTTATACTGCGATTGACCGACTGCAACATATCAATGTCATCTTGCTCATACAACTGCAGTAACTCAGTCCAACTGAATCCGTTCACAAAATTAAAAGGCACGCCTACTGCTTGCGATAACAGCCGCAGAAAATCGACGCTATACCCCGTCGGCTCGCCAGAAATCATAAAATCGATCGGTGACCAATTAGTCTCATTAGAGACTTTAATTTCGGAATACTTGGCTAAAATTTGCTGTTGTTCTTCCGTCCAATTTAATCGCGTCATCTCCGGCAGGCTGCTCTGACTTATGGTTTGATTGACAGCGGCAATCAAATTGCCAGAGGGCTGATAGATATACGCCTCAGCATGGTGGTTTTTCATAATATCGGAGAAGTATTGCAGCACGGAGCTGAGCGCAATATCTAAGGCAATGACGGCGCGGCCGTTGTTCACTTTAAGTGAATAGGTTTGTCCAGGTGCTTGTAAACTTTGGAACAGATAAGGCTCAGTTTTATTGACGCTTACAGCGTTTGACTGACGAAACCACAAGCGCCGATCGGCATAATAATTAGAGGGTTCCTCACGGCTATGGCGCACTTGATAATCGTCCGCCAGAAATGACATGCGCCGAATACGCTGGCCGTTATGCTCGCTCACTTGAATGATCAGCCAGCGATCATCGGCATCGGCCTGATATTGCTGTCGCATGATCGGGGCACTTTCAAGATTGACCAGCTCGTACAGATCGCCACCGACAAAACCAACATAAATAGCACTAAACATCGGATTGGTGCGCATGAACTCCGCAAACAGATCGATGGTATTTTCGGGGATGTTATCTGCCGTACTAAAGGTTTGTTGCTTGGCTAAGATGCGCACCGCGCTCGCAGCGGAGTCATCCAATTGCTTTAGTGCGGAGCCGACCTCTTCACCAAAATCGCGAAAGTTGTCTTCCACATTGTCTTTGGCCAATGAAAAGGAAAAATGGTACTGCAATGTTAACGCCACCAATGCCGTAATTAAGGTAGCGATGATAAATACTGACACCACGGTGACTCGGATCGAAAAGTTTAACCGCCCGAGGGATTTACCTATGTTCAGCATTGTAGCTCTCCGTGCAAATGAACGCCTACGGTGGCAAAAACCACCGAGCCATCGACTAAGTGTTGCACAACATTGGCAACTTGCTGCCTAAATTTCCAACAAGTTATTGTTATCGGTCAAAAATAACGCATATCCATACGGAACAATAACGCTAGAGGCTGTTGAGCTGCCATGTTTGACTTTTGTTCAAATTACACGCGATAAATGAAGCGCGAATCATTCATTGCAGCCGTGGCGCTGATGACAGGGATATGGTGACTTAATCTCCCCACGCAGTTTACTCACGCCACAAGGCGCTGCGATACAGACCGCCCAACACCATAAATTCTTGTTCGCCAGTCATGGTATTGGGGAGCAGTGACTCGTAACAAACTATCTTGCTGATGGGCACAACTACTTGATAAACACAGCTACCAAATTGCGAGGCGCTTTCGGCCGTCGCCGCAAATGAGCTGAGATTGTTAAACTGCACCACACCCGAGGCGATATCGCTTAATTCAGCTAAACGATCGCAGCCACGATACAGCGTAAGATGCGACTGCCTAGGCTGGCGCAGTGTGAGTTGCAACTGGCAAAATTGATACAGCAAGTCGAGCTGTTCAAACAGTTCATTGGCATTCTTGGTGGCCGCAAAACTGTGCTGACGATAATGACCATAGCTATCACTTTCGGGAGAAGACAACGGTTGGCGATGAAACTGCGTTAATAAGCCGAAGCGCGACTCAGCCCAACAACGCCACGCCGCACCTTGTTCACTGTCAGAATCAAACAACCAGCCGATGATCATCCGCCGGTAGTTCAATTTAGCCCGCGGCGGTGGTTCATCGGCCAATGCGCTCAAATCAAACCGTTGCTGCATAAACTGAGCAAACACCGCCGCCCGCGCAGTCGCATCATCGAGCAACGCCAACTCATCAAATAACGGTTGATACCAAGTGACAATACTGTCCAGTTGTAGAGGGATCGGTTGCACCTGATAAGCGGTACTCGCCAACAGCCATGCGGGCACATTGCAGCGATTGAATGGAATAGATAACGCCGTTAAATGCTTTTTTTCGGCATGGCTAGCGACATATTGCGGCGTCATAATGCGTTTTCGCTCACTCAATCATTGACGTGCCATAGCGCATCGGCCAACTGCAGCAGCTCATCATGTTGATAGAGCGCCGCTCGCCAATCGGCACGAATGGCTTGATAGCCGTAATATGCTCCGGCCAGCTGTCCAGCAACCGCCGCAGTAGTGTCAGCATCATCCCCCAGATTTGCCGCTGCAAGCACGCAAGCGTCAAAGCTGTCTGTAGTTAACAAGCACCATAATGCAGCTTCTAGGCATTCCATCACATAACCACTACCACGCAGTTGTGATTCTTGCCTGCTTAATAAATCGGCCGACATGATGGCCGCTAGCTCAGGCGTTTTGGCTTGGTATGGAAGAGTGAAGCAACTGGACTTATCCGCACCATTTATCAAGGTCACTAATAACTGAGCAAAATATTGCGCAGTGTCGAGACAGAGCGCAGAAGCATGGGTCGTCCGGGAGCTTTCGGCGCCATAAAACGCCGCTTTGCGGTCATCGTGGTGGTAATAAAGTGCAATCGGCGCCATACGCATCAAAGCACCGTTTCCTGAACTCCAGCGACTGGTCGCGCCAGCATTGGGCTCGCCAGTTTGCTGAAAACGCTGTAAGGCAGCCAACACCGTATTACCAATATCAAAGCAACTGCCGGTGCTACTCATGTAACCGTTTTCATGCCAGTCACAGTAGCGCTGCATCTGGTCGTGGGCATCGAAACCATTGCATTCCAACAGGCTATGCCCCAAACATAACGCCATGGAGGTATCGTCGGTCCATTGGCCTTTTTGCAGTTGAAAGTGCCCGCCCCCCTGCATATCATTCACCGGCGTGAAAGTGCCGCGCGGCATAAACTCCACCGTAGTGCCTATGGCATCGCCAACAGCTAGGCCAATTAAACAACCCCGAGCGCGATCTAACTTACTCACTTGCTCCATTACCACAGCAAAACTCCTTATCGCCTTTTGGTCATTATTAATAGTTATACCGCGGTTACCTTAATCGTTTCCGCTGCTATCGTCATGCTTCAGACATAAAAAACGGTAGCCAAGGCTACCGTTTCTAACACTCAATAACGCATCATTAAGCTGGCAGTGAAGACATGTCGATAACGAAGCGGTGTGCCAAGTCACCTTTTGCCAGACGTTCAAAGGCGCTGTTGATATCTTCCATTTTGATCATTTCACAATCTGGATAGACGTTGTGTTCAGCGCAGAAGTCCAATACTTCTTGAGTTTCTTTGATACCACCGATCAATGAGCCAGCTACGCGACGACGCCCCATAACGAATGGCACAGTCATCATTTCGTTCAATGGACCTACTTGGCCAACAATCACGATAGTACCGTCGATGTCTAGCAGCGGCGCATACATGCTTACGTCGTGTTTTACTGGCACGGTGTCGATGATCACATCAAAAGCGTTTGCGGCAGCAGCCATAGCGTCAGCATCAGATGAAGCGAGAATGCCTTTAGCGCCCATTGCCACCGCTTCTTTCTCTTTGCTGTTAGAGCGGCTGATCGCAGTAACTTCTGCGCCCATAGCGACAGCAAGTTTAACCGCCATGTGGCCCAAGCCACCTAGACCGATAACCCCGACGCGAGAACCTTTGGTCACATTCCAAGTGCGCAGTGGTGAGAAGGTAGTGATACCCGCACATAGAATAGGTGCAGCTTTGCTGATATCCATGTTGTCAGGAATGCTCAGTACAAACTCTTCACGAACGACGATGTGTTTTGAATAACCACCTTGAGTGATTTCACCCGTTTGACGATCAGGTGCACCATAAGTGCCTGTCAAACCGTGACGACAGAACTGCTCTTCGTGGTTATGGCATTGATCGCACTCTTGGCAGCTATCAACCATACAGCCAACCGCTACACGGTCACCAACTTTATAGTTTTTAACGTCAGCACCAATAGATGTCACCACCCCCACGATTTCGTGGCCTGGTACCAACGGATATGGTTGTGGGCCCCAGTCACCGTTGACCGTGTGCAAATCTGAATGACAAACGCCACTGTACAAAATTTCTATCGCTACATCATTAGCACGCAGGTCGCGGCGTTCAAAATGATAAGGTACTAATTCTGCATCAGCGTTGTGCGCAGCATAACCTACTGTTTTCATAAAACTGCTTCCCTATATCTCAAGAGTTAAAATTTACCGATATCGAACCCGTAGCATTATGCAGAAAGCAACACCAAAACACTCTGCCTGATCCTCTTTCATTATTGCCTAATTCTGCAAAGCAGAAGTATAAAACTCCATGTCATTCAAAATAAAAAATTGGCAGAAAGCCTGATGCCCATTTCTTAGCAAGTGCGGTGGCATTTGTTGCCTAAATCAGCTGAGCGATTGCTGAACCTGTCGGTCTCTCAGACGGCATATGCACAGGAAAAGCCTGCTACTAGATGGTAGATTGAGCATGCGTAGCTGTAACGTTCAGCTACGAGAAACTGATGCGTTGACTTGCTTTTGGCAACCAAGCCAGTAATGAGCGGACATATTGACCTTGAGATAAATTCGACTGTACTAATAAAATCAGTATGATACCTACATAATAATAATACCTACCTAGGCCGATGCTGTACCAGCTATTCACCCAAGCCATTACCATGTCTCCCGCAGCGCAGGCTCAACTGCTGCAAGAACTCGCCATTCAAGATGCTGAGGTGGCTGAAGAGCTCAAAGCCATGCTGGCAGTAGAGCAACAAACAGCTATCGCGGATGAATCGCCATTTGACTGGCCAACACGCTCCAAGCCGTTGCTCATAGGCTGTCAGTTTGGGCCTTTCTGCATTGAAAGCCTTATCAGTCACGGCGGCATGGGCAGTGTCTATTTGGCCCAACGCAATGATGGCCGCTTTGAGCAAACGGTCGCGATTAAAGTGATTGATAGCGCGCTGGAACAGTTGATTGGCCGCCAAGCATTGCTACGTGAAGCGGCAGTAATGGCGCGCTTGAATCATCCCGATATTGGCAAGGTATTTGATGCCGGCATTCATGCTGATGGACATCATTACATATTGATGGAATATGTGGCGGGGCAGGCAATTGACCAAGTGGCAGCCGCACAGCAACTGAATGAAACGCAGCTGCTAACGGTGTTTATTCGACTGTGTCGCGCGTTAGATTATGCCCACTCAATGCAGATTGTACATGCCGATATCAAACCATCGAACATCATGTTGGATGAACATCTGCAGGTAAAAGTGCTCGATTTTGGCATCTCGCGGATTTTTCAAAACCGCGATGCGCCAATGAGCAATATCTACCAATGCTACATTCGCGCCCTCACCCGTGACTACGCCAGTCCAGAGCTATTAGCCACAGGCCAAGCGACACCATCGAGTGATATTTTTGCGCTTGGCAAACTGTTAGCCCGTTTACTCACACAATCACCGGCGAAGCCGTCACGCTACCGTGCCGAACTTAACGCAATTATCGACAAAGCTTGCGCCGAGCAACCACTAGACCGTTACACCTCAGTACTGGCACTGCAGCAAGATATTGAGCGCTATCAAGGCAACTTTGCCACGCACGCCTTTCACGCGTCACGCTGGTATCGGTTTAACAAGCTGGTACGCCAACGTCACCCGCTGTTAAGTGGCACCATTGCACTTGCCTTATTGTGTTGCAGCTACTTACTGATCAATCTCATCACCCAATATCAGCAACTAAAAGCCGCTAAACTGCAGTCAGATCTGATGGTTAACCGCTTGAGTGACATAGTGCAGCTCGCTAATCGCCGTATCAGCAATGGTGATAACTTTTCCGCCAAAGATATGCTGGATAACTCCGCGCAAATTCTTAACGCTGATACCGAGCTAAACGCCAACTCCATCGCCCGCATTCAACTATCACTAGCCCAAGGTTACGCCAGCATCGGCGACAACGATCAAGCTGAGCAGTTTTATCAAAGCATCATCAATAATTACGCAAACTTAAGCGATAAAGCGCATGCATTTAAAGCAGGTGAGCTATGGATAAGACTGCTGATCCGTCGTAATAAATTTGATGCTATTACGCCAGCGGTGCAGCCGCTATTAACACAATTGCAGTTCAGCACCACAGCAAAACGCCTACCCGCCACCGTGCAACAAGCGATGTTTTACCATCGCTATATTGATGCGATGAAATGGTATCGCACCGCAGAGAAAGACCAACTGGCCCAACGCCACATTGCCTTATTGAAGCAGATTAAGCAGCACTACTGGCCACAGTTAACTCTTGACCAGCAAGCAGAGGTGGCGGGGTTTCTTGGACGCGCGATTAGCTTTCATTTTCTGCACCTTAATCCAGCGTATTCCGGCAGAAGCGATACCGAATTTGAGCAGCACATCAAACCGCTGCTTCTTGAGGCAAAAAGCCTACTTGAGCAAGAACATCATCTCTATCAACAAGTAGATCGGCAATACGATGTGGCACGTTCAGAGTTTGTACTAGCAACACTGTCAGCCCATTTAGGTAGCCTAAACGAAGCCCACAATTACGGTGAACATGCGCTGGCGCTATTGCAGAACATCATGGGCGATGCCCATCCAGATTTGCTGCTTAAATACGGTATGTTATCCGAGAGTTTGCGGTTAATTGATCTCCCCCAAAGCCAGCGTTATGCCGCAGAAAGCTTGGCGCTATCACAAACACTGAAGCCACAGCTTAGTAGTGCGCAATACATCAATAGCTACCACGCGGTACTGTCCTGCTTATACTTCCAAGGAGATGTCGAGAACTATCAACAGCGCTTAGATGAAGTGCTGCACTACTATCTCACACTAGATAGCACGCAACGCAGCCAAAGTATGCTGCAGTGGTTTAGTGAGATTATGCGTCAAAGCTTGTGGTGGCACAGTGCACTGCCTATATCCTCGCAACTGATAAGCGTAGCGCAGCAGATGCAGCAAGATATTACGCGGCTAAGCCAACAAACAGCGTCAAACGGCAACGAAGAGCTCACGCCGCTCGTGCCCATGCTGCAAGCGGTGATAGACCATAACAACGCAGAGGAGATCCTACGCCTTACTCCCCCCATGATTTACGATGACACGGCACGTGCGCAGCAAATAAACCGCTTATATCAACATTGGTTAACGCGGGAGCAGCCTACCAGCCATTACAGCACACCGCTGCTAGCAAGCCAGCCGTTCAATACACGTGAACTGCACTACTCACCCGCCGTGATGGAGTGGTTAATCAAAGAGAATCAGATTTGGCAGGCGCAGCTGCACCATGAACAAACTAGCTCCGCCGATAAGGCACTGTACCTTGGTTATATGGCACGGAACACTCAAGTCGTGCAGCAGATTATTGCGCAGCAACAGCTACCGGTTACCTCATGGTGGCGCGCGCAGTTAGCTGCCAATGGCGTGTAGCTCGAGATGAAGAGAAAACGATAAATCCCCCATCCAGTTACTGCATTTTGGTTTTAAGCCATGCTTTAGCAAAGCGAATATCGTTCTCCACCGTACGCAGTGAAATATCCAGTAACAGCGCAATCTGCTTGTTACTTTGCAGCGAGAAAAACCGCAGTTCCATCACCTCAGCTTGACGCGGAAAACGCTCACTAAACCGAGCCAAAAGCCCATCAAGATCGGCATATTCCAACTGATGTTCAATCATGTGATCGGCCTGCGCGATGGCTCTTTCAGAAAACAGTTGCGTCAGTACCTCTGCGCGCCCCAAACGATTGCAGCGACGAAACTGATCCACGTATAAATTGCGTACTGAGCTATTCAAGTACTGATAAAACTCTCGCACTGTCGCAATCGACATCTGCGGTTTGGCTTGTTCAAACTTGAGATAGATCTCGTGGGCAACATCGGTGGCAGTTTGACTCAGTAGCTCGGTATCGGCATCAGCTAACCAGCGGTTGCGATGTTCATGAGATAGATGATGCAACTTCTGGTAAGTGATGCCCATTAGCAGTTGCATGGCGTGTTTATCTTGTTGCTGCCAACCGTGAATTAATGAAAGTACCTCTTGCTCTGTCATTAATGCTATTCCTCATTTGATTCAGTGTTGCGGCGCTATCTCAAGTCGCAACTATCTCAAGTAACAGTAGCTAAGCAGGCTGGCATAAAAACCACTACTGACGTCGTTTAGACAGAAAACCACATTTATTTTTTACGCTTTTCAGCCGTGCTCACATTAGCAATAAATAAATTAACAAACCATTGTTAACATGTAGAAATCTCTAGATTATTCAGTAAGATTCATGCGCTAGAAGCGTAACAGCATCATTTATCCGAATACTTTGATGTAGTTTTCTGACATTTTCAATCCATAAAGCGAGTGTACTTTTGCCAAATTTATCCTTGAAACCGTACGTCACCAAACTTAGCCATGTATTACTGTTTAGCGTCACTGCGAGCTTAGCCGCCTGTGGTGGTGGCGAAGATGATGCCAGTAACAGCAAAGCCAATGATAACCAAGCCAGCGCTGGCCAGTTTAAACAAAGTGCCGATACCGGCATCTACTACTCCACCGCAAGGAGTGGCATGTACATTTCAGCCTCAAGTGGCTGGCTTAATAACGACTGCGTCAACACCTATCGTGACCGCTACTATGAAGCTGACAATGTGCTGGTATTTGGTAATCCTGCGCTGCCGGAATCCGACTATCGCCAAGCAGCCAGTTGGGTTGAAAGTAATTTTGCCAATGCGCTTGAGGCAATGCAGCTAACCCAAGCGGACTATTTTGCCCTGCGTGGCCAAGTACGTTTGTCAGCCCGAGCGGTACTTTTTGAACAGTTGCAACAGTTACGCTGGCATCCGCAAGATAGCCTCGGCCAGCTGCACTACCCCGGCGCGTTAGAAGACACCAACAGCAATGCGTTTGGCGTGGCATTTTCTCGCTGGGCAGAAACCACCGCGAACACTGCCAGCGATGACCAAGTAACCGCTGCGTTACTGGATACTGATTACAGCGAATATAGCAGCGCTGATGACATTCATATCGAGAACAAAATCTATGTATGTCTGCATGAAGGTACTGATCCGAGCATGTCTGGTGAAGGCGTGTGGGAAGGCATCAATATTGCCGCGCCGTCAGTCTATAAACCGCATAATGTAGATACCTTTATCACCCATGAGTTGATCCACACAGTGCAAATGGCACTGGGCAACAATGTGTTTGGTTTGGCACTACCACGCTGGTTTACCGAAGGCCAAGCGGAATACTTAGCAGGTGGTGATACCGCTAAACGCTCGAACAATGGCGAATTCGATCCGCAGCTAGTGGTCAACGGCATGCAGCAAAGTTTAGATATGGGCGAAGCCTATAAACATTACGCGTTAGCTTACAGTTACTTAGATAGTTCCAATGGCCGAGCCAACATGGTAGCGCTGATCCAGAAAACTAAAGCACTGCCCTTAAATAGCTTTCCCTACGAAGATCTCAGTGACCGTGAAGACCCGCGATTCCGTCAAGCCTTTGATGAGCTGATGCTGGATATGCAAGGCGCACCGCTGAGCATTGATCGCTGGCGTGACGACTACCATTCACTGATGAACGATTGGCATTAAGCCAAAGGGTAACAAAGCACATTGGGGCTAGTGGTTATCATCCGCTTAAACGCTGCTGAATATGCGTAAAACAACAAAGCCTCTGCAATGCAGAGGCTTTGTTATCACCAGTGTTCAGCCACTGTCGCGTATTACAGTACTGAGCTTAATAGCTGCAAAATGAGCGTGGCGAGAATCAGCATCAACGCGCCGCCGAGGCGAGAAGAGATCTGCGCAAATGGCATCAGCTCCATCCGCTTACAGGACGCCAGCACCGCCACATCGCCGGTACCGCCCATATTAGCCATACACAAACCGCCAGTAATGGCCGCTTCAATCGGGTAAAAGCCCATCATACGGCCAACCAAAGCACTGCCAATAACAGCACCAACCACAGTGGTGAAGACCATGAGCAGATTTTCCCACGTTAATGCCGCCACAATCTGCTCCAGATCGGTATAAACCACACCGATGCCCACCAATAAAGCTGGCGTCAGGTTATCCACCACAAATTTGCTCCAGCCGTGAGCGGCGACTTCAAGTTCGCGAGGCAGCAGTCCAGAGACTTTAACCAGCGCCACAAAGATAATCATCAACGCATAAGGGTGCATATCGATTACCGACCCCAGCATAGTGCCAACAAAAAACATGGTGATGGCTAACAATGCGCCGAGACCGAGTTGCTGCACCGTGTGTGCATCTTTGATCTCTTCCATCAGCTCTTTTGCGTCACCGTCGCGCATCAAGCGACCATTGCCGGTAAGTGATGGCACGTATTGGCCCAACTTGTTTAATAGCCCTGCCACAACAATGGCGATAGCGTTACCGATGGCTAATGCTGGCACCATTTTAGACATCAGCGCTTCACTGCTCATATCGGTTTGACCGGACATGATTTCGACCAGTGGCACGGCGCCTGCTCCCATGCCACCGCCCATGATCGGCAAGGCAATCAGCATGATGGACTCAAAGAATCCTTCGCCTAAGAGATGCCCAACAACGCCAGCGAACAGGAACGCAAAAAACACGCTACCTAATATCACTGGAATATATTTCAGTGCGGCTTTTTTCAGTACGTTAGAATCCATCCCCAAAACAGATCCTGTCACCAAACTGGCGATAAAGAACGCCAAAAAGCCACCACCGTCCATAAAAGTAGTCACTGTCGTAACCGTCTCGTGTGGCATCCAGCCACTGTGGAAAATATACGATGAGCCAAAGATAACCACGATCGCCCCACCACCAAAAAATTGGTTGATGATTGGTGTCTTGTTACCAATAAGGTTGAGTATGTAACCAACCACCGCCATGATGCCCAGAGCCCCCACGAGCCCCGACGGTAACTGATTTTGAAGAGTGGCCAGCGTTATAATCACCGCTGATAGAAAGAACACGATGTTGATCGTGCGCTTATCTTTGGCAGAAATTGAAGTGCTATTCATTATTATTGCTCGCTCTTGCAGAGTTTTTAGTATTTCCCTTGAAGGGATAGTTATGCCCCCAGTGAATGGGTCGTTAATAAAAAACGTCTGCGAAGACTAGCATCATTGTTAGAGCGGGCGATTCAACGATACATCATTAAAAACTAAACAAAGATATGTAACTTAACAAGTTGCCAGTATAACCAGCCGCCAGCAAGGACAAGTAAAACAACAACTAACTATTAAATTAAGCATTATCTAAAATAATAAGCTACGCAATAAAAATAAGTCAGCACATACCAACCAGCTCACTTTAATCATACAAATGCGCTTAAACAGGCTAATTTGCTAGATTGTTAACCGGTGCAAACAACACCCGCCACACACCACCGTAATCTTCATCCTCAGTGCCAAAACTCATGACGCTATGGCTGATGCGCGTGGTAGGCGCGGCGAGAGATTCCACTTTAAAGCCATCAATTTGCCATTGCGCTTGCGGCTGATGAGTGATTTTCAGCGGTAGTGGTTGCGCATTAGTCGGCTCCACTAGCTGAGCGGCAGCATAGATCAGCGAGCGAAACGGGCCTTGGTCGCCCGCATCCTCAGTGGCTACCGTCCATAAGGTGCCTTGTGGGTCGAGATAGAGATCGGAAATACTGCGTTTTCCCTTGGCGTTATGCCATTGACCGGGCGCGCTCACCGTAAGCGCCTTGTCTGCATAAGTCTGCCAATCAATATCAGCGCTCTGCGCATCCATCACCCCAAACCTAAGTAAACCTGAGGGATATAAGGCACTGCCACCGCGTTCACCTAATACCACAAATGTTTGCTGACCATTGGCAATACATGCCAAGCCTTCAAAGTTATCACCATCAACCGGCTCAGAGTTGCTCACATACTTGGGCAGATGATAAACATGCAGTACCTTGGCCTGCTGCTGTTGCAGTTGGATATGGAAAATGCGGCCAAACTTACCATTCCAGTAGCCTGACTCCGCCAACAGATATTCATCGTCCGCCTGTGGCAACTTACAAACCGATTCGAGATCGCTGGCTTGTCCGTCATCATCACGCCAGTCATCAATGCTAACAGGGGTAAACTTCTGCTTGCCCTTTTTAGTGATGTTGAGCACGCCTACGCGCTCACCTTTATGAAACACTTTCTTATCCAGCACCACCAAATACGCGTGGTCGTTGACTTGTGTCATACCGCTAAAGCCAAGTTCCACTGCCAATGCCGACGAACACCCCAACCAACATAAGCTCATGAGAAGTAATAACTGCTTCATAGAACATCCAAACGAGATAAAAGGGAAATAAGTGCCGCGCAGCATCACATATAAGCGGCTGAGTTGTCGAATAAAAATCGCGGAATTTAGCGGCAGTAGACTATCGGCATTTGAAAGCTGTATCCCCATGCTGTGCACACACGGGACTTATTCGCCCCCTAGCTACTTAGCACGCTAGATGCAGTAAAGCGCTGCAACCCGAGGCTTCAACTGCTCATCTGTGGCTTAGTGAACCGATATTCCCGCTAGTGCTGTGTTTTCTCCATGAATTGCCGGCTACAGGTGGCCAACCACCAGTGTGAGATATCGCGCAACACCTCAGCGAGCTTTTGCGGACGCACAAGATCCAGTGCCAGCAGCTGTTTGTTGAGATCATTCAACGTATCAAGGCTCTGCTGCAAATGCTGCAGCAAAGGATCAGATGCATTATCTGCGTAACTTCTGCTAACCACTTGGGCCAGAAAAGTCATCGCTTGGCAGACGTTCTCGCGCTCCTTTGTGAGCACCGCCAGCGGCCGGCGGTGCTTGTAAGCATAGTGCAAACCATTCACATGAAATGATAGCCGTTGCAGGTGTTTATCTAACACAACGTTACCGGTGGAAACATAGTCCGGCCAACGAATAAACTCCTCCATGCTATATAAGGCATCGCTATCGTCACTTTCATCGTCAGCAGTGAACTCTGGCTTATCTTGCTCAGGCAGGACAACCCAGGCACGAGATTCATTATGGAGTGGTTGTTTCTCTTCCGCTTGTTGGGCACGATAGCGCTGCAACTTTTGGTAAAATGCCTGCGATTTTAGCTCTTTGGGCTGAGCCAGATGCTGCACCAGCTTGGCTTGCACAATATCGGTGGAAATGGGTTTGATGAGAAAGTCCGCCACATCAAACAGCAATGCGTCACGTACCAAACTGCGATTGGCACCACTGCTACAAACAATAATCGGAATACGCGCTGAGGTTGCGGCAAATTCATCAGCCCGTAAACGGCCAATAAGCGCTAGCCCTAAATCGGCCTGCGCATCAATATTCAGTTCGGTCAGCAGGATGGCTATCGATTCACTGGCTAAGATGTCGCATGCGGTACGATAGCTGTTCGCTCGCAACAGCGTCAGTCCGTCCATCTGCGCCACCACCGAGTGTACGAAATCACACATCAGTGGAGCGTTATCAACGATTAGGACTTTCAAGACGTCTTCCGCCATAGCCACCCATCCAAATGAAACAATAACTCCTCAATGGCTTTATTATTAATAGTTAATAATCGATAAGACAAGCTTTAGCTAAGTTGATGTAATTATTTATAAAACCTTGTTAAGCACTGGCTTGCAGTAACGGCAGATTTTTCATCAGAATGTGCGCCTGCCGCAAATGCAGCTGCACGGCATTTATTACGGTGCAGACGTGTAGTGCTGGCATCGCGTAACGGCGCAAACAAGCAATGTCTGACAGTCATGCTCGGCGCTTTGTCATTAACCCGCCAAAAAGCTATTTTTTTGTCGTAATTGCACGCACTACTATTTATTAACAATATGATTATATGTGACTTTTCTGTTGGCTTAATTCTTGATGCTGCTCACTTTAACTCGGCTAACAGTAAGGAACAGCATGATGGAACTACAGCAACTGGAACAACTGCAAAAAGAGGTCCGGCGCGCGAAACGTATCGCCTCTGAGCGAGCAGGCGAGTTACATGACTTAGTGGAAGATCGGCTTCCAGCCGCTTTTGAAGAACTGCCCATTATGGCAAAGGCCTGCTACGACGCCTGCCAGCGTTGGGCGAGTTTGAACGAACAGCTTACCGCGTTGGAAGTAAGCTAACGTGCGGCGATTGCAGGCACGTTAAACTGCTGGGATAAGCAACTCGGCCATTTTTTGTAATGCGCTACCGTCGGCGTCATCGCCAGCATCGGCATACAACAAACGTCCCGTGGGTGATAACAGCATCAGCGTCGGATAGGTGCTAACTCCCACTTGTTGCAACCAAGGTTTGGCGTCAGCAATGATTAACGCCTCCAAATCATTCAGACTGGTAAACTTGCGGCTGTTTTCTATCGAATCCCACGTGATATAAAGAATCTTCACGTTGGGATGTCGTTCAGCAAAATCTTTTACGGCAGGGATCTCATTGGCGCACCCCGTGCAATCAGCAAAAAAGGCGCTGATTAATACAAACTGCTTGCTTGACCAATTTTCCGTTACCTCATGTCCGAGCAGATTCTTGCCTTTGATCGCAGGCGCTTGCTCACCTTTCACTAACGAGGTTGGCGTAAGTTCAGTCGATACTTCAGCGGCACCTTGCTGTTTATTAGCAGGAACAATCACTGTACGCGTGGCGTTATTCTGTTGCTGCGTGAAGTGCATATCATGGAGATCAAAATAATCACCACTGACAGGCTGATTTTGCTTTGCCAAATAAGTCATTTGGTAGGCCGGTAACGCCAGAGATTGCTCCAAAACCGCTGGCATTATCGTCGCTGCCGATGATATTGCACTAACGCTAGCCATTAGCAAGGCAGCAGTTATGGCGATGACTCTCATGCATGACTCCAATGTGGTTAATCCTTAGACCACATAGCGAACAATGTCACTATTCAACTTCAGATATTACTAAACCTGCCAGCAGTCACCCGCTGAGTCAACCACACTATGTTTAATGGCAGAGTGATTAGCGTAAAAACCAGAACACACATGGACAAAACGCATAACGAATGCTGTAGGCTGATTTCGCAGCGCAAGCCATACAGCAAAAGGTTAAACCATGTGGGCGGCGCTATATCAGTAACAAAAAACCGTTACTATCAATGACAGTAACGGTTTTTCTTGGTGGTTGTGATGTACTCGCCGTAACGTCCGGCAAATCGCTCAGCCAGCCAAGCAGGTATTAGTCGTTGGCGGTGGTTTCCGCGTTAGTGGTTAGCCTCTCGCCATTGCGGTACAGCTCCTGACTCTCCAGTCTACCGTCGCGATAATATGTGGTAGATAGCCCATCGAGCTCATCATTGTTGAAGTGACGTTCCCACTCTATGGCGCCGTTATCATAAAAGTCCTGCCAAAGGCCCACGCGTTTACCATTATCATAATGGCCGGATTCTTCAATTACACCATCTTGGTAGTACTGAACATAATCGCCGTGTAATACCCCAGCTTTAAAGTGAGCAATGCCTTTAACAATATCGGTACCGTCAAAGTAATGAGTCCATTTTCCCTCTTCAGCACCATCAACCATCATGCCCTGCATCAGCGGCATATTGTTATCACCCGTGTATCTGGTCCACAAACCGTTTTCTTTGCCATGTTCGAAATGTATCTCGTAGCTCTTCACCTTAGGTGCCCAGTACTTTATGTGCACGCCGTGCTTTTCACCATCGAGATAATCAATACTCTCTGACAATAAACCATCTTCAAAGCCAAAGATTTCCTCAGTGCCGTTGAGCTTGCCATCTTTATATGGCACCTCTTTATTTAGGCGGCCATCGTCCGTGTACACCCGCAGCACGCCATCTTGCTTGCCATGCTTATAGTCGACCTTATAAGCAACATTGCCATCGGCGTTGTAACTCACAAATGAGCCATGAAGTTTGCCGTCAACAACCTGCGCTTGTTGTTTCAGAGAGCCGTCTTCGCGGTAATAGCGTGCCTCGCCGGTGTAAAGTTGCTGCGTACCTTTGATGAAAAGACCTTGTTCAGTATCGTCCAACTGATCGAGCGTAAGGTAGTCAGCTTCTTTTGAGGTCATAACAATCACTCCCGCGGCGATAATAACCAATGCCACCGCCCAATAAATTCCTTTTCTTTTGCTAGCGCTTGTCACTTAAAAACTCCTTGTCTGTACCAGCAAATATCAGTGTAATCAGCACAGCCCCATCACCTGCTTATGAAGCAAGGCCAAAACAAACCATAACTAACCCATTGTTATATAACAATTAGTTTTAAGTGTTAGCCGATATCTGATGTACGCAATAAACGCTCACTTTAGTCGTCACCAATAGCAATAAAGATCTAAAATATCTTTACAACCAACAAGTTAAAAACAAATGAAGGCGGATTTATCGCTATGAATAACCAATAATGACGGGAACATTGTCAATGCCAATGTTTAAATAAACGTGAACCAATGTAAGGGAAGATGTAATGGATACAGCCGTTACGTTCGCAACAGCCGATTCCAAGTTTGCCTTAACAACCACGGATTTGCCGATTAACACCACTGCGAGCACGAATTAGCAGCCACAGTTAAGACAACATAAACGCCATTGACCAGTCAGCTAACATCATGTTTGCAGGCTCAGAGCGAGAACAACATCAGCGGTATAAAACCATACTCACTGAATCGCGCATTATGAACATGCAACTTAAAAGAGTGTCAATTAAGCCAACAAACACATGGACTAGGCTGGGGATAATAATGCGCTTACTCGGTTCATTTCAATAAACAGATGTTCCATGTAGGGTGAATTAGCGAACATTTATTGAACAAAAATTAATTAGAATGTGAACAGTTTTCGTTTTGAAATTATACGGTTTGTGTTGTTCAAAATGATACGAAGACCAGTTAATTATCAATCTGATGAAATAGTGAACACTCATACTCTCGCCCTGACGTTCCACGCGGTGATCAAAGTATGATCCAGCCCGCTTATTCAGGCGAATATTGCTAGATTTTTGCGTGCGATGCAGGATATTCTTGCCCACCTTGGCGGAAAATCGGCGGCATATAATGGATTACATGCAGCAATCGACCAAATAAACATGGAAGTGCCATTCCATCAAAAATGATGATGCTCCCACTTTTTATTAAAGTTTCTCGACAAGGCAGCCTCCTTCTAGACAATGGCCTGTCTTAGGTAATAGCAACATCATTACACCCTGCTGGCGTTCGACATCAATATCGTAGCGCGTTAAGTAGTCTTCTTTTTATTGGCATTCACTCCAACAAGAATGCGGTTGTTTAATAAGAATAAACAGTGTTGAACAGAATCAGTCTCTTACTGCTTATAAGCAGTGTACTTTGTGGTTGTAGTAGTCTCTCCAGCAATAATGTAGATGAAGATAACCCACTGGCTTATTGTCATGTGTCACTTAAAGAACAAGTGGATACTTTAGCGGTTCCAACGATTGAATCGGGAGAATCCGCCGGTATGGTCGTGGCGGTATTAACCCCGCAAGGCCAAACTCAGGTGTTCAGTTATGGCTACACTGATGACACGCAGCAGCTCCCATTAACCGGCGATACGTTATTTGCCGTAGGCTCAGTCACCAAAGGATTTACCGCAGAAACCATAGCCATGCTAGTGGCACAACAACAATTTCATTGGCACGAATCGCTCGGACAGTTACTGCCTAACACCCCCCTCAGTGCAGGCGCGGCCAATGTCACTATCGAACAATTAGCCAGCCACACATCGGGGCTTCCACGGCAAATCAATAGCTTTACGATGTTGCACCAATTTATTGGTTATCTATTCACGGGCAATCAGTTCTACTCTGGATTAGATAACGGTGACTTTAACGACTATCTCGCATCATTTGAGCCACCCGCCGTACCGACAGTAATCTACTCTAATCTTGGTTACAGTATTCTTGACGACGCGATACAACAACGTATTGGGCAACCCGTAGAACAGCTTACCCAGCAATTGCTACTTGAGCCGCTGGGCTTAAAAAACACCGGTTATCAGCCTGAATCACTGCCAGGGTATGCGCAGCGTGCACGCGGCCATGCGGGTGACCAACCTAAATTTATTGCTCGTGGTCACCAAGTGCCAGATTGGCAGTTTCGCGGTTATATGGTGGGCGCCGCCAATTTATGGAGCAGCGCTAATGACCTGCTCGCCTATGCCAAATATCACTTGTACGGTACTCACGATTCACTGATTGATCGCGCCTTCAGCGATGCCACCACCATGAGATTGCGAGTGGCAGATGCTGATTCGGTAGGATTAGGCTGGTTGAGTAACGACATTGATGGCGAGCAGATATTGTATCAATCAGGTTTTATTGGGGGATTTTCTAGCTATATCGGCATGGACAAACGCCTCAATACCGCCGTGGTTGTGCTGCAAAACAGCTTTAATTGGAACAACAATATTGGCCATCGCATGTTGCTGCGTATGGCAAAGAGTCATGATGCCCTCGCCTGCCAAACGCCAGCATCACCGAGTGACACCATCACGGCACGCAACAGCGACGATAACGAGCAGCCTTCTAACGGTAGATAAAAGGCAGCTGCTACCATGGCGGCTCACTATTGGATGCCGCCGCTGGTCTAGCTAGTTAGCGCACCAGGCCTGCCGCTGAGCCTTAGTTAGAAAGCTCCACATCACAAAACGGCTAATCTTCTGCCCTTGTGCCATCTCCACAATTTTGGCCTCAACCGCGCCCGCTTTTTCTAGCTGTTTACGCAACCAACGTACATTGTCACTTTTCGAGACCAAACTGCTAAACCACAGCACTTGCTCGGCAAACTGGGCGCTTTCAAAGGCCATATTTTTTAAAAATGCCGCTTCGCCCCCTGGGCACCATAGCTCAGCCTTCTGCCCGCCAAAGTTAAGCGCCACATCGCCTTTACCGCTAGGCGCATTAACCGCAGCCTGTGCGCCACGCTTATGTTGATTCTTAGTGAGATTATTGAGTTTTCTCTGCGTCCCCTGCTGTGCTTCTGCCAGTGAGCTATGGAATGGCGGATTGCAGGTGGTTAGCGTGAAGCGCTCCCCCGCCTTAATCACCCCGTTAAAGATCTGCTGTGACTGGTGCTGCAAGCGACACTCAATATGGCCTTTAAGTGCGGTATTGGCGTTAACGATAGTTTGCGCGCTTTTGACCGAGACAGGGTCAATATCGCTGCCCACCACCTGCCAGCCATATTCCACACGCGCGATAATGGGATAAATACAGTTGGCGCCCACACCAATATCCAGCATTCGCAGCGACTGCTGTGACAGCGCGGGACAATCCTTATATAACTGCTCAGCAATGCGGTGAATATAGTCGGCTCTGCCGGGAATTGGCGGACACAAAAAACCTGCGGGAATGTCCCAATGGCGAATACCGTAGTGCTGTACCAACAGGGCTTTATTCAATAATTTAACCGCTGCGGCATCGGCAAACGGAATCGTATCTTGCCCACGCGGGTTCTTGGTCACATAACCTGCTAACGCTGGTTCCACTTTTACCAAGGCAGTAAAGTCATAACTACCGCGATGGCGATTACGTTGATGTAGCCCAGCCGCGCTGTTCACCACGATAACCTTGAGCGGGGACGCGTTAGCGTGATGTGCTGCCGTTGCAGCAGGCCTAGTGCTGTGTGCTGTTTTCGGCGTCTTACGCTTAGTTGTACTCGCCACTGGCTTAGATTTAGCCACCATAGCTGTGGCTAGTTTGGCTGCAGGTTTAGATGCTCGCTTTGGCGGCGTAGCCATATATTCTCTCTTTCACTTTGAAACGCAGAAATACGATAGCGCAATGAGCATCAATGCCAACAGGCACTCACCGCGACAGGGTGGCTATTGTGATGTTTTTTGCCAAAGAGTGCCATTAATGGCGTATGGATGAGCAAAATCAGGTGCAATGCCACAAAAATCAGTCGAAAAAAGAGGAAAATAGCGAGTCGAAAAGGGGATGTTGGTAGGCCGCGTGGGGCTCGAACCCACGACCGATTGATTAAGAGTCAACTACTCTGCCAACTGAGTTAGCGGCCTATTTAACAACATAAAGGTGAGATACAGAGAGAAAGCGAAAGGGAGAAACCATAGGGCTGTTCGTATCTCGGCGCATAAAGTAGATCTAATTAAAAATCATGTCAATATTGGATGTAAACTTTTCACATACAAATTAACTACACACATTAAACCACTAATTAAGCGTTTTATTGGATAAAAACACTACAAAAATCCATCAAGATTCGCTACATTCACCAGCCCATTGCCCGCCACCTAAGCTGCAGCAATCGTTGTTAACGCACTAGCGACATTCAGGATTTACACCTGCTCTAGGCTTCTTCAGCCAAACGCACACCTAAACGCCGCAAGGATAGTAGAAACTGTCTAGTGCTAAGATTGGTCGACATAAAGAGGGCTTCTTTATGACAACGTATTTCAGGATGGGACATGCCTATAAAAAGGGCGAATTCCCAGCTCCGCCCAGCTCGTTTATATCGCTAATCAGCGTGTCACTCTGACAGTGGCGGTAGAAAGCCATACTCAGCCAACACCGCTTGGCCTTTATTAGACAGAATGTAATCCGCCAGTGAGGCGGCCTGAGGATGCGCGCCGTTCAACACCACTAAGCCGAAGTTACCGCCAACGGCAAGCTCAGCAGGTAAGTTAACAATCTGCAGATCAGGAAAATCCTGCTGTGCCAACCTCGCATTGGTGCAATAGGTTAGTAACACATCGGCCCGCTGATTCTCCATCACCCACGCGTACAGATTGCGTCCCGCTGGCGCTTTGGCACTGTCAGGGCTACCGGTCAGCTTTAACGCCTTTTTGGTTAATATCGTTTGCGCTTGAGGCAGTAACGCTGCCGCTTTTTCGAACACGGTTAATGCATAATCGCCTGCCGGGTCGAATTTCGGCGTAGAAATTCCCAGTTTGGTTTCGGGATCTAACAGCACTTCCAAAAAATTGCCGGTCGTTAATGGCAAGTTCGGCTGTGCCAAGGCACACAGTTGGTTACGAGCGAACATCACCACGTTAGTGCCACGCTGTTCATCCACTAGTGCCTGTGGATGTTGCATATTGGCAGAGGCGAAAATATCGACTTTTTCACCCGCTTCGATCCGTTCCCGTAAGATGCCAGATGATGAAAACTGCGCCACCACCTCTAGCTGTGTTTCAGCTTGGTATTGTCGAATTATCTCTGTCATCGCCGCTTTCAAACTGCCCGCTGCGCGTAACTGAATGGCGCTGTTTTGCTCCTCAGCCATGGTCACTCGTGCTAACGCCCCCATCATTAACGTTACTCCCAAACCAAACACCAACACCCGCAGATGCCTTGCCATGATATGCCTCTCTATCGAACCACGTTTTGCAATGACTTATATTGATAAAAACAGCGAAAACACGCCGATTTCTTCATCAAAAAGCTAAACTATTATAGTGGTTTAGCATGTATTTGTAGCGCGTTTACTTGCGCGTTATCAGATAAATTTTGCTTGTCATCCGAACGGCTCGTAAAGCTTTAAAGACACCCAACACCGCCAAGCCTCGCGGCATGGTTACTCGTATGTTGCCGTTACTCAATTATCAGCACATGGCACACGGTAGCGTAGCTAAGCGCCAACAGTTCGCGGACAGACTCCCACCCAATAATGCCTCGCGCAGATGTGCCATAAACCACTAATCATCAGTTCACAGGTGAGTTGCGTGTTGGCTTCGGCAGCAGTTTTTTCCGATCAGAATGAATAAATTTCCGACCACTAACCCATTAAAATTAAACGTAAAAACAGTGAAAACAAAAATAAAACACACCAATTACAAAGCTGTTCAAAGGCTGATGGCTGAGATCTATGAAAAACCTAGTGTTTTTATCTTTGCTACTCGGCAGATGTTAACAAAATGAATCGCCATCCCGTCTTGGCACAGGCTTTGTTTATATCCAACTGCACATTGAGAAATACAAGTGAAAATATCTCTCGAATCAGGAAGATAATCAGGAGTCTCAAGATGAAAAAATTAACACCAGTGCTTTTAGCCGCTTTAGCGTTAACCACCACTTATAGTGCTGCATCTATGGCAGCTGAATCAGATGTCAAAAATGACAGCGGTCTTTATGTCGGCGGTAACTACGGCTATTTGAAAATTGATGGCGATGATGATTTTGACGACGACAACGATGTTATCCAGGGATTGATTGGTTATAAATTTAACCGTTATATCGCGCTGGAAGGGAGCTACATCGACTTCGGTAAATACGGCAGTAGCGTTGCTGGCGCCGAAACCGATGGTTACACCGCCGCGCTGAAACTGATTGCACCGATTGGCGAGCGCGTAGAAATCTACGCCAAAGGCGGTCAACTCTGGTATGACACCGATTACCACGTAGCAGGTATTAACGGTGGCGATGATGATACTGGCGTATTTGCTGGTGCGGGTGTCGGTTTTAAAATCACCGAAAACTTCCTTATCAATGCCGAATACACTTGGTATGACGCCGAAATTGATGCAGGAGATGTAGTCGATGGCGCAGATACCAGCACCGACTTTAAACAGGCATCTATCGGTTTAGAATACCGCTTCTAAGCTGACCGCTTAACCGCTCCCTGACAGATAAAGGTGAACCTTAGCGTTCGCCTTTATCTTGCGGCATTAGCAGCGCTGACAACTGTAGGGATTTCTCCCTCGGCCTATAACCACATTTTAATTGCCTGTAAATCGTAACTAAATATGTCTAAAACATTACAGATTGTTTATCAATCACTGCTTTGGCGCGTCATTCTTTTCATCAGCAATACCGATTAAAAACCATCCAATCGTTCACTGTTCTGCTGCGAGAACTGATGGCAAGCAAGTGCTGATATGGCGCACCTTTCACCATGTGATCTATTGCACACTTTTTCAGATATATTGCACCGCATCACACTGAACACGCGGGCAGATTAGCAAAGCGCACAAGACATCTTTCTGGGTACAGATGTTAATTTTGTGTTTTGATTTCAAATAAAAACAACAAGTTGCTTAATTGCTCGCTAGCTAAATTAAGCGTAGGTTAAGAAAGTGAGAACAAAACAACGCCCTTTGTCGTTGTTTCTTGTCAATGCGGAGTGACTACCTTGAATAAAAAAACAGATACTAAATCTGCTGTTATCTTAAACCGTCGGCATTTTCTAGCATCAGGCATGGTGTTAGCGGGGGCGGCAATGTTAAAGCCTGCCATTGCGTGGGCAGATGCAGCATCACTAACCAAAGAACAACAATCTTTCAGCCAACTGGCACACTTTATTACTGGCAAGCCACAGCTTGATGAAGTGGTCATTCAACGAGCGTTTGATTGCTTAATGGCAGGCGATAAAGATTTTTTAACGAAAGCACACAACGCTGCTAGCGCTATTAAACAAGCGGGCTTAACCAGTGCCGATGACCTAAACGGTCATGCACTGCTGGATAACCCAGAAATGGCCGTTACCTTACAGCAGATTAATTCAGCTTTTTACCTTGGTTACACTGGCACACCTATCTCTGGCCGCGCCAAAGACAATACAAAATTTGTGACGTACACCGATGCGCTAATGTATCCACCGACCGCTGATGCCACCGTTATCCCCAGCTATTCTCGCGGTCACACCAACTACTGGGTTAATCCACCTGCATCACTAAAAAAATAACAACAGAATACTAGAGTGAAATTATGAGCAAAGAATTTGATGCTGATGTCATCGTCATCGGCTCGGGTGCTTTGGGTAGCAACGCTGCCTACACCCTCGCAAAAAAAGGCAAGTCAGTGATTATTTTGGAAGCGGGTGAAAAAATCCCTCGCTGGAAAATCGTCGAGAACTTCCGCAACTCATCTAAAAAAGAAAACTACAACTCGCCATACCCAAATGAACCATGGGCGCACCATTCTTACGACGAAGAGTATATTGAAAATACCGGCTCGTTTGACTTGCGTCCTGGCATGCTCAAACTGGTGGGCGGAACCACTTGGCACTGGGCAGCCGCTGCATGGCGTTATATCCCTAACGATATGAAATTGAAAACCTTGTACGGGGTTGGCCGCGACTGGCCAATGGAGTACTCGGAGCTAGAACCTTACTACCTCAAAGCCGAACTCAACTTAGGCGTATGTGGTTCAGACACTGAAGACCAAAGCGGTCAAGGTGGCGATGCATGGCCACCACGTTCAGGCAAATATCCAATGGAACCCGAAGGCGAAACCTACCTGTTCCAACGCCTGAAAGACCGTATCGGTTCTGCTGGCTTTAACTTTATCCATGAGCCAAACGCCCGCGCTACTCGCGCTTACGACACTCGCCCAGCCTGTTCTGGTAACAACAACTGTATGCCTGTGTGCCCAATCGGCGCAATGTACAGCGGTAACGTGCACGCGCAACACGCTGAAGATGAAGGCGCTAAACTAATCACCGATGCCACCGCCTACAAACTCGAAAAAGGCGCGAATGGCGATATCGTGGCGGTGCATTACCGCAGCTCAAAAGGTGATGATGTACGCTTAACCGCTAAATACTTCATTGTCGCGGCACACGGCCTTGAAACACCAAAACTGCTGCTGATTTCAGACGTGGCTAACTCGTCTGATCAAGTGGGTCGTAACCTGATGGACCACACAGGTATGGGGCTGACCTTCCTTGCCGATGAAGAGGTATGGATGGGGCGCGGCGCAGTGCAACAAGGCGGTATCTTTAACCGTCGTGACGGTGATTTTCGCCGTGACTACGCCGCAGTAAAACACGCCGTAAGTAACGGTGTACCCAATATGAAAGTCGCCCGCCGCCTGATTGACCAAGGCGTGTTTGGTAAACAACTGGACGAGCGCCTGCGTGATGAAGCCTCACGTTGGGTCGAGATCTCGACCGTATTTGAAATGCTGCCGCACCAAAGCAACCGCGTTGAAGCCAGCACCACCCGCACAGATGCGCTTGGCATTCCAATGCTGAAAGTCCACTACGATGTGGACGATTACGTCAAAGCCGCTAAGCCTTATGCCTCAGCTGATTTTGCCCGCTTTGTCGAACTGATGGGCGGCACTGTGATTGAAGATGACACCGGCTGGCAAAACCGTGACCACCTGATGGGCACGGTGATCATGGGTGATGATCCAACAGACTCGGTGGTAAACCACGAATGTCGTACTTGGGATCACAAGAATCTGTTCTTGGCCACCACGGGCGTTATTCCAGCATCTGGCGTCATCAACCCAACCTTGACTGGCGTGGCGCTGAGTATTCGCGCCGCTGAAATCATTGACCGCGAAATCTAAGCAGGAGACTTCTATGAAATTTTCATCAACCCTGCTGGTCGCTGCAGGTCTGGTATCGGCCAGCGTATTGGCAGATGACAACCAAAACTTGGTAGCCAAAGGTCAATACCTTGCCACCGCCGCAGACTGCGCCGCTTGCCACAACGGCACCGACGAGCAGCAAAGCCCATTTGCCGGTGGTTACAGCATTGATTCGCCGATGGGTAAAATCATTGCCAGCAACATTACCCCATCAAAACAGTTTGGTATTGGTAACTACACCGAGCAGCAGTTTGCTGATGCCGTGCGTAAAGGCGTTGCTGCCGATGGCACGCACCTCTACCCTGCCATGCCATACACCGCCTACCAAGGCCTGACCGATGCTGACGTAAAAGCGCTTTATGCCTACTTTATGCAAGGCGTTGAGCCAGTAGATAAAGCCCCCGCCGAGCAAACTGAACTGTCGTTTCCGTTCAACGTGCGCGCCGCAATGGCGGGTTGGAACCTGTTGTTTGCCGATGCCAAACCGTTCGAAGCACCACAAGGCATGCCCGCCGATATCGCTCACGGGAAATATCTGACTGACGTACTGGCACACTGTGGCACTTGCCACACGCCACGTAACGCGCTGATGGCAGAAGACAACAACCAATATCTCGCTGGTGCCGCACTTGGCGGCTGGGAAGCGCCGAACATCACGTCGGATAAAACCACCGGTATCGGTAACTGGAGCCAACAACAGTTGGAGCAGTACCTAAAAACCGGTAGCGTGCCGAACCTGAGTCAAGCGGGTGGCCCAATGGCTGAAGCGGTGGAACACAGCTTCCGTTTCCTCACTGATGAGGATATTCGCGACATTGCCGCCTATATCAAGCAAGTGCCAGCGATCAAAACTGCGGCAGCCAACGTACGCTCTACTGCCACACCTAAGTTGACCGACATCAACCAAGTGATCACCGGCCAAGGCGAGCAAAAAACGCTAGCCGATAGCAGCACGGTTGATGGTGCCAAACTGTACGACAGCGCTTGTGCCAGCTGCCACGGCCGCAACGGCCAAGGTACTGCGGACCACTTTTACCCAAGTTTGACCAGCAATACCGCCGTCACTGCGGCGCTGCCAAACAACTTAGTGATGACCATCAGCCACGGCCTGTCACGCAAAGGCAATGACGTTGATGTATTAATGCCCGCCTTTGGCCGCGATATGACCGACGCGCAAATTGCTGCCGTGAGCAACTATGTACGGCTGCACTTTGGCAACATCGACGATGGCCTCACTGGCAAAGACGTAGCGAACATCACTAGCGGTGGCCCAGCGCCATTTATCGTGCGTTACATCAATCTGCTGATGGCGCTTGGCGTTATCATCGTCTTGCTGATGCTGTTCGTGATCTTCCGCCGTAAGAAGCACTAAGCAAATTGAATAGCTAATGTTGCATCGCTATTACGCTTAGCAAATTAGAATATGTGAGAGACACAAAAGGCGAACCGTTGGGTTCGCCTTTCATTTACGGCCATTTGCTAACGCAGAAGCAGCCGTTAATTTGCTTGCGTCTCGGCACGATTACTGGCGTAGATGAAGTACAACGCAATCGCTAAACAAACCACCGCCAACACGCGAGGCCACGAAAATGGCATCACATTGTTGCCGAGCCAACCAAAGTTATCAATCAGCATGCTCATGGTCAGTTGTCCAAAAATCACCGCCACGGTAGCGACCGCAGTGCCGATACGCTGCACCGCAAAAATCATGATCAGAATATACGGCACCCCACAAAATGCGCCCAGTAAGCGCCACTTAGGCACATCCATTAAGGTGACATCATGCGGCTGTTCAAAAAACAGAATCAGCAATACCGTGATCATTGCGCCGATAGAGAAGGTCAAAAAGGCGGTTTTCAACACGCCGACTTGGCTGCCTAAACGGCCATTTACCGCCGCCTGAATACTCAATAAACAACCGCCGATAACCGCCAGCAATACCATTAATAAAATCATGCTTGGCCTCCAGCAATCAGCAGCAATGCAATACAGATAAATACCAGCGCAATCATGCGCTGCTTGTTCACTGGCCGACGTTCAACACCCAACCAACCAAAATGATCAATCAGCAAGCTCTTGCCGACTTGCCCAGCCAGCACGCTGATCATCATCATCGCAATACCAATTTTCGGCGCGGTAATGGTCAAAATCACCACATAACCAACCCCCAAAATACCGCCGGAGAGTGTCCAACCCGGTTGCTGAAAAAACGAGGGGGTATCGCGAGGGCTAAAAAACAACATCAGTAGAAAAGTAAGAATGGCACCCACACCAAAAATACTCAGCGTGGCCCATAGGTCACCCACTGCAACGCCGAGTGGGCCTAATAAGCCCGCCTCAACTGACAGCCCCATGCCGCCAATAATCACAATCAAAATTAGTAGTAGCTTCATTAAGCGCTCCTTATTTTTAGAGCGCATAAGGTACGCTATGCTACACTTAGCAAAAACCACACAGATAGCTAAACACTTTTTCATTATGCGCAAAGATAGCCAGCTACAAACCATCAATGCTCGTAACCTTGAACTGTTTGTCGCCGTATATGACAGCGGCAGCTTTTCAGTAGTGGCTCGGCAACTCAATAGCTCACCATCCACCATCTCCCGCGCGATCCAGCAGTTGGAAGATGCCTTGGGACAACAGCTGTTTTATCGTAATACTCGCGCATTAGTGCCAACAGAAGCGGGTCGCATGGTGATAAATTACGCCCGCAATACCGTGGAACAGTTGGATGAGTTGCATGCCCAGTTGCAAGCACAGCAACAGCAGTTAGCAGGCGTGATCCGCATTAATGCACCAATAGTGTTCAGCCAGCGCCACATTGTGCCGTGGTTAAAACCTTTGATGGCGCAATATCCGCAGCTGAGTGTGGAGTTACAACAAACCGATGATTTTATCGACCCACTACAACACGGCACCGACCTCACCTTTCGCATTGGCCGCCTGAATGATTCGCGCCTGCAAGCCCGCATTTTTGGTTATCAGCATTACCACCTCGCCGCCAGCGCGGCCTACCTGCAACAATATGGACTGCCCACCGCGATTGATGAACTGCAACAGCATGATTGTTTGGTGTATCACGGCAGTTATGGCCTAGAAAAATGGTATTTTGCCAAGCCGCAGCAACCGTGGCAGACCTTTCCACAGCGGGTAAAGTTTAGCGCCAACAATTCCGAGAGCTTGTTGCAGGCGTGTTTGGATGGACTAGGGTTGGTGATGTTTCCCGATTGGCTGATTGGTAAATATCTGCAATCGGGGCAGTTACGCGCGGTAATGACAGATCATCAATGGGGTATTTCACTCGAGCAACAAAGCATTGCCGCCATCTATCCCGCCGCTAAATGGCCTTCACAAAAGGTGCGGGCGGTGATCGACTTTTTCGCCGAGCAATATGGTGAACCGCCCTACTGGCAATACAAGTAACGGTGTTAGCTTCTTAAATCGAGGTTCATTGTGGGAAATGTTGCCCTGCTACCTTGGCATACTCCAGCTCAAAGGTATCTTTCTGAGTGACAACTTTTACCGGAACGCCCAACTGCGCCGCTATCCATTGCGATGCATGAAACGTTTGGCTGTTACCTTCAGCATCGGTCACTTCAGTGACCTGCTCGAAATGACAGCTAGAAAACTCGCCAGCAGCCACTGTGATAGGTTCCATGCCGACAAATGTCCAAGTGAATTTCAACTGACTGCCGCTGCCCGCATCATCATATTTGGCAGTAACCGTCTGCTCAAATTGCTCTCCAACGCCCAAATTAAACGGCATTATTTTGGCTGGCGTGTGCTTAACATAACCATGTTCGCCCCACACCACGCCTAACTCGCGCCGTTGCAGCTGCTGCTCATCGAGCTGATATTGATAGGTAGATACCGATGGGTCGCTGTATTGGGTTCTGGCATAGCTTTCCTGCTCCCGCACCACCGGCTGCTCCATAAAGCTATCCGGCGCGAGCATTTGATAATTCAAAATGGCTGAGGTTTTCGGCGACACCATTCGATATTGATTGCCCACCTGATATAACGCGGCGTTGAAGCAGGTTGCTGCGGTGGTTTTTGCCATGGACTGCATAGGTAACACCGCCGCCCCCACTAACATCATCCACGGCATCGCGTGGGCATATTTTTTAAGCATGTTGCTGTGTGATAACACGACTTATTTGGCAGGGAAATGTTGCTCGCCAATGTTTGCTTCAGCCAACTGCATGACTTGATCTTCATGCTGCTGCTTCACGATAACGCCCAAGTCTTTGGCAATCCACTGATGGCCTTCATACTTATCACTGTTTCCATCAGCCTGAGTGGCATCCACCTCGATTTTAAAGTGGCAAGTATCAAACGTGCCCGCTGCTACCGATTGCTGCTCCATACCGACAAAAGAACGCTTAACCTTCATCTTGGTCTCTTTAACATCTGAGTTAGCGTCACTAATCGTGAACGTTTGCTCATGGCTCTGCCCTGGTTGAAGATTAAACTTTTGCTCCTGTGCTGGCTTACTATAAACAACACTTTGTTGTTCCCCGATTGCCATCAGCAGCGCGGGCTGGCGGATCTCGTAGTTGCTATTATCGAACTGAAAATAAAAAGTGTTGACGGGCATCTCTTCATCCATCGATGTACCAGTGATGGTTTGATGTAGTTGAAACACCTGTTTGCCTTCAAAATCGGTACTGCCCGGCATGGTAAAGTTAAATACCTGCTTACCATTGTTCATATCACGCAATGTATAGCTATTACCGCTTTGATACAGGTCTGCATTAAAACAAACCGCAGCACTGTTTTCTGGTACTTTCGCGGGCTGATCGGCGCCGCCACAGGCAGCCAATAACAAGGTCAGGCTTGATAATGCAATATGACGAGGTTTCATTCCTTAAATCCCTTTCAGCTAAAACTGCACGCTAACATAGCTAAACGGAATAGCAGTTGAACCAAGCGCGCCGTTTGCAATCACCGCCGTAGCCTAATTGAATTTCAGCACCTTTGATAACATAATGCTCCGCGCTCAAAATTAGCTACCACATACTGTTATCAAAGGGACCCGATGAGAGATTTCGAAAAAGATATCAAGCTTGCCATTGTCATCAATCAACCAGAATCAATTCGCACAGCATTACAGCAATATCAGCAACACCTGCGTGCAGGCACCGCCGTTGTAGGACAATGGTTCGATATTGAATTTGTTGCCACCGAAGCAGACGGCAGCCAACGGCCACTGCAATTTAGTGACATTACCGATAGCAACATGCAGCACATTGCCGAGCTAGCGCTTAGCAAGGGCAGTGACGATATCAGCTACCTAAAAGACACAGTGATTAAACCCGATGACGAAATCTACATTTCAGAGATCTTGTTCTTTGCCCTCGCGCTGCAATATCCGCAGCTCAAAGATGATATCGTTGCTACCGCTGAACTGATCGTAGCTTATGCCCGCTACCGCAATAATACCGATGTGATGTGGGTTGATAGTATGCGCCTGTTTGGCACCGAAGCACTATTCATGCTCGCCTGTGTTGATGTGCAATATGTGACGTTACTCGCCAAGTTTTACATTCAGTATTGGGATGAGGAGCATACCCATGGCTATGAGGAATTTCTCAGCTATTTTGTACAGCAGCATGGCTGGAGCCGCCCACTAATTAATGCCTTTGTACACTGTGACAACAGCTACTACCGCATACACATGTTCGTCCATCCTTGGAAAAACGGCTGTCTTCACCAACCTATCGGCGAATATTTACGTGAACATCCAGCAGAGTACCGCTGGTTTAAACACGCGCTGAGCCAACGTCTGTTGACGACGCCAGTGACTATTGCCGAAAACGTCGATCTTGAAACTGAAGTTAGCGTCGTTAGAGAGATATTTACCACCTTGTTTAGTGCGCAAGAAGGGATTGATAGCGAACAAGCCTTTTGGCAACAGCCTATGGTGGATGGCACACTAGGCGATGAGGCCGACGTACTAGAAGCTGAGATTTTGGCCCAAGCCCAGCGCGCTATTGCTTGGCATCACGCTGAAGCCCCCGCACAGCTGTAAACTAGACTTAACTTCTCACCGCATTCGCAATGGCTTACAGGAATTGAGATTGACAATAACCGTTAACCGCTTTGGCTAGCGATTATTTTTTACCGTCATCCAGCAGATTAATACCGCACGCCTGCAACAGTTTTTCGACAAGTATAAGCGGTACAAAAATCAAACTGAATAAGTCTGACGGTGTTGCTATCCACTGACCTCTAGATGAGCTCGGAGCGAAATAACCTACAACTGCTGCAGCTAACGCCGAAAGCAACCACCCAAACCCCATAAACACAGCAAGGCGGATCGTTGGTCGCAGCGTGAAAAACGCATTTACTGCGCTGTTACTCAGTCGCCGCCCCAGCATCAACCCCGGCACCAATAACACCATAGCCAACACCAACATCACTGCGCCTACTGCAAAAAACGCTTCCCAATCCATGTGTGCTTGTCCCTTTTACAACAACCGTTCTACAACAATGGCAACCAGCATAATCCCGCTAGCGCGCGTGAACAGCCAAAGAATGTAACCAACTTTATAATCCGCTGCGCGGCACGGTAGGCTACAAATGAAAACGCCGTTGCTGCAATCTGCAAACAACGGCGCTAAAAAGCTTTTAAAAATGCTGACTAATGACGACCTGATGGACGATGCAAAACAGACACTTTGTATTCTTTCATCAACCAGCTGCCCAACCATGAACAGCCTGATAACAGCACCAACGCTAACAACACACTCAACGCGCCTACGGCTAAAAACGCTTCCAAATCCATCCGCTTACCCCTTTTATTGTTGCCCTTATTTGCGAGCATTATCATTGGTGAATGATTGTACAGCGATCGCTAATGATCGATATATGTTCTATGTCACAGAATGAGATGACAGACTCGCGCGCTGCCACCATTTTGCAACGGCTAATAACGGCTGTGGCGATTACCATTTGCCTTTGCCATCCAATCACTTGGCTGCGTGGGCAAAAATAGTCAGTGCCTTTAGCGCTGATATTGGTTAATACCGCCCTGATAAGAGTGATGCAAAGCGTTAATTGGTAGCATGCCTGCATGCATGCCTGCATGGACAGGCATCATTTGTGTAGCTGTTTATTTCCTCCGCTTTCTTTTGGGCTGTGGCTAATCGATGGAAGATAAAGGGGGATTTTTCTCAAGTCTGTCGTTTGCTGAGCCTAGATTTTGGGCCATTGCCATTTTTCGGGATGCGCGAAATCGGTGAAACACTGTATTGGCTTCACTGGTTTTAGATGAGTGGTGAGTTTTAAATGTTACTGATACAGCTCACTGCTGTATTGCTTGCCACGGCACCATCTGCCGCCTTGACGGCTTTTAAATTCGCACATTGCCGCCCAACTGCCACAAGCGCGGGCATATTGTTTGCTGAACTCTGTGGCACTTTGCATCCATGCATCGGTCGCAATGCCTAATGCTAGTAGTAGCTTAGGTGCTGATGCCGCAATAGCTCCACGCTTATCTGGCCGAATGGCACGCCCCGTCCAGTCAATCAATTCAAGGTAGTCAGCAAAATGGAAAGGAATACCGTTTTGCGTGTCTACATGGGTTGCGCCATCAAAAGGCAGTAAAGGTTTTAATGTGGTAGTGGCGTGTTGTTGTTTGCTTTGTTGCGATGGAGCGGAGATTTCATCTGGCGCTACGGGTTGATTTTGCAGCTCTTTCAAGCGTGCTTGTATGGAGGTGAAATCGGAGTCTGTAATGCTGTCGGCAATGCCTGCGCGAATCGGATTTAAATCGACATACATCATGCAGGTTAACAGCGCTTGTTCATCAAGTAAGGCTTGCGACTTAAAACGGCCCTCCCAAAATACGCCAGTGCAGTTGTCTTCTTTATTGGCTTTACGGGCGATTTCTTCGTTAAGACAACGCATAAACCAACTGATGTCACCGAGACGTTTACGCCATTCCTCAATTAACGCATCCAACTGGATTTGCAAGGTTTTATCGAGCTTTTCACCTTTGAGAAACCGAGCCACTAACATCGGTGGATGAAACAACTGCGTCCAGCGCTCAATTACCTCTGTAGCGCTTAATGCTTGTTGGCTTGCGACATCAATTTTTAGCACTAAGTGATAGTGGTTATTCATCACCGCATAGGCACAAATATCGATACAAAAAATAGCCGAAAGCTGGCGGATTTTAGTGGCAATCCACTCTCGGCGATGCTCGTAACTACGGCCAGTTAAGGCATCTTCACCACACAGAAAAGCGCGGCGTACACAACGGTTAATGACGTGGTAATAAGGGGTTGATTCAACATCAATCAAACGGCGGCGGGCAACGGTCATAACAACACTCCTTGTTGTAGCAATTTCACTCCATATGAATACCTCCAGATTAGCGGATGTGTCCGCCTATCGGCAATAACAAATCGGTGGCTGTCCCAACCAAAATAACAAATCGGTGGCTGTCCCCACCAAGACGCTAAAATAACAAATCGGTGGCTGTCCCCACCAAGACGCTGCGGGCAATCGCTTATCGCTCAAGCAGTTGCTAGTTCATCGCTAAACTGATGTTGGATCTCCAGCATGGGGGAGAGGTTTTGTAGAAACACTTCAATCAATTGCGGATCAAATTGGCTGCCACTGTTGTCGCGTAGATAGTTCACCACATCGGCGACTGGCCAAGGCGATTTGTAGGGTCTACTCGATAGCAGCGCGTCAAACACATCACACACAGCTGCAATGCGACCTTCAATGGGGATCGCTTCGCCCGCTAACCCAAGCGGGTAACCTGTACCATCCCAACGTTCGTGATGGGTGAGGGCGATACGGCGTGCCATCTTGATCACTGCTGTATCATTATTGGGTACAATCTCGCCACCAATTTGCGGATGCTGTTTCATGCTCAGCCATTCTTGTTCGGTTAATTTACCCGGCTTAAGCAATACCTCGTCTGGTACACCAATTTTGCCGACATCATGCAATGGGCTGGCGAGCAGAATCATATTGCACCAACTGTCATCTTTGCCGAGGGATTTGGCCAGTTGGTAACACATGCGGCTCATGCGGTGAATATGTTGGCCCGTTTCGTTATCGCGAAACTCTCCGGCGCGTGCCAGTGCCACATTGAGTTGTGTTGCGAGGGTTTCTAAATCGGTTGAGACCGAATCGTAATAGACGGATGTTGTCAGCCCCATGTCCATAAAAATCACCTTGTTTAAGGCGGCCAGATACTTGAATTCGGCCTGCATATTATCGCCTAGCGCTTGGCGCACGATACGGGCGAGATTGATCATCATGATGCTGTAAGCCCCCGAGTAAAACCGCATATTCACGCCGAGTTTGTGGTGTGTCTTGCCAATGCGGCGGCTAGCCTCAAGGTAGTTGTTATCAAAGTTGCCTTTTAATACGTACTCGCGCCAGTAACGTTTTTGATGGTGTTTGGCACGTAACATGGTGCTGCGGTTGGCGTAGAACGCGGAGGTGCCAGGGAAGGTGGTCAGTTTTTCATAGAGCTGTTCAATCAACATATCAATGTGTTGCTCAATCACCCAAAAGTTTTCCTGCAGGGTGTAGATAGTGTCGTCATCAATTGAGAGGTAAATCTGCCACTGTTTGAATTCATGTTCCATTGCGTCCCTCGCTGTGCCAATTACCAAAGTGAATGGCAACGCTATTGCTCCATCGACGCAGTATAAGCGTCTGGCGACATAGCGTGTGTGATGTAGTTAAGTATTAGCGCACGAGTATAAAGCCGCCATCTGATCATAAAATTAACAATAAAAAGTTGGATGTCAGTAGCATTTATGCGGTGAGCATCACAAATGCAACTGTGGGAATAAATTATTTTTACTATATAAATCAAATTGTTAATTGGTAATGTTGCCGAAAGGTATCTTGCGCTTCACTTCGATAATCTACCAGCATCAAAAACGGCAAGTAGCCGAGATTTTCGAAGGAGCGAGCGCTATGACCGCCTCATTCAACCACCCAAACACTGCAGCAGCTTTGCCTGATGCGGCTAACCAACAAGACCTACTGCAAATGCTGGTGGCGCAGATGCAAGATGCTGCCATGTTACTCAGCCTACGTGGTGACGTTTTACAGCTTAACGGCGCTGCGGTAGAGCTGCTTGGGTATGCACAGTCTGAACTTGAGAGTGAGCGCTTACATTCCATAATAATGCCTCCGTATAAGGAGATATTTACTTATCGGTTTGAGCATTCCAGCAGTAAAAACCCATTTGTACAGTCGGCATTAGAGATTGATATGCAGGCCGCCAATGGCGAGGCGCTGCCTTTGAGTCTGTCGCTATCTTTGATGCCGGTAGGCGATGGTTTTTTGCTGGCAAGTTTGCGCGATCTGCGTTCTGAAAAGGCCGAGCTGAGAAAACTGGCGCGATTGGCCGCCACAGACCCATTAACCAGCCTAGCTAACCGTCGCACATTTGATGAACGTTTAGCCCGATCTTGGAAAACGTGCACTAGCCAACATTATCCCATCAGTGTGATAGTGTTAGATGTTGATTACTTTAAACAGTTTAATGATCGCTATGGGCATATTCGTGGCGACCACTGTTTACAGCTCATTGCGAGCGCTATTGCTCAAGCCGTACCGGATGATTCCTGTTTGGCAGCTCGTTATGGCGGCGAGGAGTTTGCGGTGATTTTGCCAGCAACCAGTGCGTCTACCGCGCAGAAGGTGGCTGCGGAGATCCGCAATCGCATCGCCGACATCTGTATGGAAATGGAAGGCGTTGAACACAATGTCAGTGTCAGCCAGGGGATTGCCACCGAAGTGCAGGGGCAATTTCGTACTGCTGAAGCGTTGTTGTTTGCAGCCGATACAGCGATGTACCGCGCGAAGATGGAAGGGCGCGATCGCATTAATCAATCATTTTAATAAGGAGGCTGGCAATGGATTGGCAGCTTATTCAGTCCGCTAAATCTGCGGAGCAGCGCATTGCGCTGTTTTTGTTTTTGCAGCAACGCCGCTACGGCAATCCGCCTAATAAGGCGGCGTTAGCATTATGGAAAGGTTATCGCAGCCACGACATAGGTAAGTGCTTATATCGAGACATATTGCGGCTTAACGGCAATGTGGCTCAAGTTGAAGATGCCGATGTGCGCGAATACCTCACGCGCTTGCTGACATCGTTGGCAATTCTGCAGTCTCATGCAGCAAGCTCGCATCAACCGCAATCTTAGTCAGCTGTTTATCGCGATAATGGAACAGGGCATCTTGCGGGCGTTCTTGTAGCCAGATCTGCTCGTCGTCTTGTTCCATTAACATCGCTTTTAAAATCATGCCCGTTAAGCCATGGCTAACCACAATCAGCTTTTGGCCTTGGTAATCTTCGAGCCATTGACGCAAGCGCGTTTGCACTTGGGCGAGTGACTCGCCGTTAGGGGCTTCTAAATACCAGTCATTACGCGCGGCAAACGCGGGATGGCGTTTGACAATCTGCTCAATCTGCTCATGTTCCCAATCACCCAATCCGACCTCTTGCACGCGAGCGTCGTAGATCACCTGTTTGGCGCTTATGCCCATGCCGCGACAAACCAATTCGCTGGTTTGTTTAGTGCGGCCTAAAGGGCTGCTGACGATCTGCCATTGATTGACCTGTGAACCTAGCTGCTTAGCTAACGTTTTGCCCATGGCAAATGCCTGTCGTTGTCCGAGCGCTGTTAGGGGAGAATTACATTGCCCTTGCAGTCGACGCTCGGCATTAAAATGGGTTTGCCCGTGCCGTAACAGATAGATTTCGGCGAACATTAACGGTCCTTGATGATTGAGTCAGTCTTGGCATACTGCCTTTTGTCATATGAATGGGTCAAGCGGCAAATGTCGTTTGGCTGATGACCGCAGCGCGAGAACGTAATAGATAAAGCCCACTTTTTCGTGGCAGCGGTTTTGTTATAGTACTCGGCTTTATACGACAACATGTGGAGCAAACATGCCTATCAATCGAATTAACCCGACCAAGCGTTGGTCAGATGTCACCCTTTACAATGGCATTGCCCATTTTGTTGAAGTACCTGAATGTGAACCGTTGGGTGATATCCGTAGCCAAGTTGCGGCGGTGATGGCGCAGGCGGAGCAGAAGCTGGCAATGATCGATGCTGATCGTAGCCGTCTGTTGTCGGTCACCATTTACCTTACCGACTTTGCCAACGCCGCTGTGCTAAATGAGATATGGGATGCATGGTTCCCGGATGGCTGTGCGCCGAGCCGCGTGTGTGTCAAAGCGGAACTTGCCGATCCTGATTATCTAGTCGAAATGGCGTTTGTGGCTGCCGCAGGGCAGATGTAAGTTGTCCGCTGCAACAGTGTAAAAGCTGTTTGACTTTTGACCGTTTGGCATAAAATGAATAGCGATTTCCATCAACAATAAGGACATGATGATGAGCAAAGTAATGCTATGCGCCCTAGGAATGTTATTGGCGGCCGGTTGTACCATCGTTGATGCTTCGCATATCGTCACTGGCACAACCCATCCAGCCTCATCACCTGAGCAGATTAAACTCTATGGTGAGGCACCGAAAACGCCCTATGAGGTGATAGGCATTGTGAGTGTGACCGCCAATAACGATTGGGTTGCGGGACAAGAGCTGTTGGATGATGCCTTAAAAGCGTTAAAAGACGAGGCCGCTAAGCTCGGTGCTAATGCTTTGTTGATTGATGGCATCAATGCGCATATGTCAGCGAATGATGGCATCGTTGTCGGCAGCAGCGACAACGTAAACTGGCTGTTTACCGATAATACGTTTGAGAAAAGTGTGCAGGCAAAGGCGTTGTATATCCAGCCAGCACCGTAACACATGTATATAGTGCTATTGCCGTCGTGCGCATATAACAAGGGCAAACATTTGGTTTGCCCTTGTTATATGGTGGGTGATTACTTATCTGTCGCATCCGCTTGGCGCAGGACCCGCGCCGGATTACCCACCGCCAACATGCCCGCTGGCACATCTTTAGTGACTACGCTGCCTGCTCCAATCACCGCGCCATCGCCAATGGTGACCCCCGGCAGTATTTTCACATCACCTGCAATCCACACGTGGTTACCAATGTTGATGGGTAAGGTGGTGCCGGTATGACGATCGCGTTCGGCAATGTTCATTGGATGCAGGGCGGTGTACAAGCACACATTGGGACCGATAAAAACATGGTTGCCAATGGTGATCTCACCAGGGTCGAGCACGGTGAGGTTAAAGTTGATAAACACGTGACTACCGAGCTTAGTGGTGCAGCCATAATCTACACGTAGCGGTTTTTCGATATGCACATCGTCACCCACTTCCGCAAAAATCTGTTTAATCAGCTGGGTCTTTTCTGCTACTTGGCGGGCACCTAGGGCATTAAATTCATCAACGCGATCACGGGTTTTATAGCGAATTTCCACTAACTCGGCGTCATTAATACAGTAGGGGCGGCCGGCTACCATGGCATTAAAAGCTCGTTCCATCAGTTTCACCTTAAGGATTACAAAGTATTGTTGAGCATCTTAGCGACTTGTTTCGAGAAAAGAAAAGCACTTGCCTCCTAACGTGGGCACGCTGGTCATCCTGCTTGCTTGGTAGCTATAAGGACAGCATGATGATGCTGAGCTACGAGCTACGAGCTACGAGCTACGAGCTACGAGCTACGAGCTACGAGCTACGAGCTACGAGATATGAGATATGAGATATGAGATATGAGATATGAGCTACGGCATTAACCAATAGGAGGCACAGCATGGCGGGTTTGACAATTTACGGCGATAGCCAATCGGGTAACTGCTACAAAGTGCAATTGGTGTGCGCTTTACTCAAGTTAGACTACCAATGGATTGAGGTCGATATTCTGGCGGGAGATACCAAGCAGTCGGCCTTTCTTGCCAAAAATCCGCTCGGTAAAATTCCGTTATTGGCACTGGCCGATGGTCGAACCTTGTCCGAGTCCAATGCCATTATTAACTATCTGGCGGCTGGAGCGTCGTTAATCCCCAGCGATACTTTTCAGCTGGCTAAAGTGCAACAGTGGCAGTTCTTTGAGCAATATAGCCATGAACCCTACATCGCGGTAGCGCGTTTCATTGCCAAGTATTTGGGCTTGCCCGCTGAGCGCCGCGCGGAATACAACGCTAAACAAGTGGGTGGGCATAAGGCGCTGCAAGTGATGGAACAGCAATTACATCACACACCGTATTTGCTCGGTGAGCAGCTCACTACCGCCGATATCAGTTTATATGCTTATACCCATGTGGCAGATGAGGGTGGCTTTTCATTGCAGCAATATCCGGCGATTCAGGCATGGCTTGAGCGGATCCAGCAGCAAACCGATTATGTTGCTATGGGATAGTGCGGGTGCCGTTCTGTGGTGGCCGATTTAGTTTAACTAAATAAATCCCAGTTATTGCCTGTAATGGCTTACCGCCGCGGTCAAAATCAGTAAAATAGCGCCGTTTATAAGAATAAGTTTGTTGGAGCCTGATCGATGTATCAAGATTTCGCAGCTGAGTTGGCGTGGGCCACTCAGCATATGCCGCGTACCCGTGCCGCTGTGGCAGCCCTACCTGATTTAACCGGTGTTAAGCTTGCCTGTAACATGCACCTCGATTTGAAAATGGCACCGCTGGTGGCAGGTTTGCTCGATAAAGGCGCAGAAGTATTTTTGACAACTTGTAACCCAACGACAGTGCAAGATGACGTAGTCGCTTACCTCGTAGAAAAAGGCGCTAAAGCACACGCTTGGCGTGACATGAGCGATGCTGACTGGTCAGATTCTTTTGATAAAGCTTTGGCATGGAACCCTACTCATTTGTGTGAAATGGGCGCTGATCTGACAACCCGTCTGCACCAGAGTGAAACTGGTCCAAAAATTATTGCTGGCCTAGAAGCTACCGGTTCAGGTATCAACCGTTTGGGCGGCGTTGAACCACGCTACCCCATCTTTAACTGGGACGACTTGCCCGTTAAAGAAGGATTGCATAACCGCCATATGGTGGGGTTAACGGCATGGCATACGTTCTTCCAAACCACTCACTTAACGCTGCATGAGAAAAAAGTGATTGTGATTGGTTATGGCTTGGTAGGTCAGGGGGTGGCTGACTCTGCTAAAGCTTATGGTGGTCAAGTTGAGATTGCTGAACTGAACCCAGCACGCGCTTTGCAAGCCAAATATGATGGCTGGCCAGTCGTTGATTTGGCTGAAGCGGTGAAACAGGCTGACGTGATCGCGACAGCAACCGGTGCTTACGGTGTGCTGAGTGCTAAGCATCTGGATGATATGAAAGATGGGGCGTTCATTTTGAACGTGGGTCACGTATCGCAAGAGATCGACGTGCCCTATCTGAAGCAAAATGCAACGCACAGCTTGCCAATGCCATACGTGGATGCCTACCAACTGGGCGATAAAACCCTGTATCTGCTGGCAGACGGCTCTATGTTCAACCTGACGGCCGGTTACGGCGACAGCTTGAATGCGTTTGACGTGACCTTAGGTGTGATGGCCTCTGGTATCGGCCACATTGTGGGCGAAGGTGCTAACCATGAAAACGGTTTGTATCTGCTGCCAGAAAGTGCGTGGATGAAATCCCTATAAGCGCTGAGCCATACTCACCAACCGATGTAAAAATGGTTGGCAGCCGATGGTAAAAACGGGCAGTATTTCAACATACTGCCCGTTTTGTTTTCGGAGGTTCCATGAGGTATCACTGGCTTACAGCCGTTTTATGGTTTGGTGTAACGATCACTGCCACAGCGCAAAGTGGCGACGAGAGTATTGATGCAGCAGACGCTGTTGCTCAAGCACCTGTGTGTGGTCGTGTTGGTTTGTTATGGCAGATGGACGGCCAGATTGGCATGGGGCCTTTGTCGCTTGGTATGTCACAGCAAGAGGCGCTCGCCGCTGGACAGTTGGTGCCCAATAAAGCTAATAAAAATGCCCTGTGCGGTGCTGCTAGTGCCCAGCTAATCATGGATGATGGCGCGATTGAGGTGATATTTGATAAGCAGCAGCGAATTATCAGCCTTAAAAGCAACATGGTGGATGAAGGTTGTACTGTGGCGCAACAGCAGTTGGAAGCTGAGCAGATTTTGACTGACATGCAGCCCGCATCGTTGCCATATACGCTCAATAGTGACCAAGGCCAAACGCGCGCTAGCTATTTTCGTATCGGTACACCGCCACAGGCTTGGTTGATGTTAAAACCTGAATCAACTCAACTGGATAATGGTAGCTGTGCTAACCCGTCAGATACCAACAAGGCACCCGCAGGTGCCTTGGAATAACGCAAGCGAGAGCTCAGTCAATCAAGCCATAGCGGCTTTTTAGAATTTCGACGATCTCTGCTTTCGGATTGGCTGACAACTCAATCTTGCGGCCAGTCACTTTCTCTGCCACACCTGTGTAGGTTTTAGAGACATCCATCATGGCGCTCAGTGGCAATGCCGTATCGCGTGCCAGGGCTTCACGCGCTGGCATGCGGTTTTTATCGAGCAAAATCTCTGGCTCTGGAAAGAAGTTCAGTAGGAACTGGCGGAATCCCTCTTTCGAGTTTTCTACAATCTTGCCCGCACGATACGCCGCACCGTCCCAAATGCGGGAAGAATCTGGTGTGCCGACTTCATCCATGTAGATCAGTTTCGAACTGCCATTTTTGTCGGTGACATAGCCAAACTCAAACTTGGTATCCACAAACACTTGGTCAATATCGGCCAGTGCTTTAGAAATCACGCCAAAACCCTCTTTCAGCAGTTTTTCGTACAGATCGATATCTTCAGGTTTTTCAAAACCAAATGCTTGCCAGTTCGCTTCTAAATCAGCACGGCTAATGTTGACATCATCTTGCTCTGGAACGCCGGGAATACCGGTCAAAATCCCTTTGGTAGATGGGGTCAGTAGCAGTTCTGGCAGCTGCTGATCTTTCTGCAGCCCTTCTGGCAAGGTGATGCCACAAAACTCACGTTCACCTTTGGCGTAAGCACGCCACATGGAACCTGTAATGTATTGGCGAATAATCGCTTCCACTTTGATGGGGCGAGCTTTTTGCACAATCCACACAAACGGGTGCGGAATATCCAGAATATGGCTGTCGGCTAAACCGTTGTCTTTAAACAGTTGGAACCAGTGGTTACTGATAGCGTTCAGCGCCGCGCCTTTGCCGGGAATACCTTGTAAGCCTTCTTCACCGTGGAAGATGCAATCAAAGGCAGAGATACGGTCGCTAATGACCATGATCGCCAATGGTGTATCGGCTGGCACATCGTAGCCTCGTTCGGCAATCAGACGGGCACTATCTGCTGCGGTGAGCCAGTAAACGCTGCGGACTTTACCACTGTGTACCGGTTTATCGGTGCGGATAGGCAGATCGTTATTTACTGCCAAAACGGAATCAGCAAGACTCATGACGAGTATTCCTTAGATATGTAGGGTTAACAGGTAACCAACCGGCGTAGTGGACGTTATTAGATTGCTTGGCTGGCGGATGTGAGGCAGCAGCGACGGCTGAGGAGATAACAGCACAGCAGGATTGCAGGGCAAACAGCGTCACAGTTTCGCGGCCTTTCACGGGATGAATGGCGCATATTCTACCGCAGTTGAAACAATTTACCATGCGGCGAGTGGGCTGCGGATCACAACACTGGGTTCGCTGCAGCAAACGGTTGCGGGGGAGCGGTTTGCTGCAGCGAGGGGCAAAGTGTGTTGTGTGAATCGCATCGAGCGACTCACTGTTTACTTAGGCGCGAATTTGGCCGTGGCCGTCGACCAGATATTTCTCAGTGGTCAGTGACTCAAGCCCCATTGGGCCATACGCGTGCAGTTTGGTGGTGGCGATGCCAATTTCGGCACCTAAACCCAGTTCTCCACCGTCACTAAAGCGCGATGAGGCGTTTGCCATTACGACGGACGCATCAACTTCGCGCTGGAAACGCGCCGCAGTTTGCTTGTCTTCACTGCAGATCACTTCGGTATGGTGACTACCGAACTGAGCAATGTGCGCCATCGCATCATCTAATGAGTCGACAATTTTTACGGCGATTTCTAGGCGCAGATATTCTTGGCCAAACTCATTATCTTCTATGATGTTAGCACCGTTGAAGTAGCCCGCACTGCGGCGGTCGGCGTTGATCGTCACGCCACTATCTTCTAACGCTTGCGCGGCAATTGGCAGCCAAGTGTCAGCAATGTCTTTATGCACTAACAAGCCTTCCAGCGCGTTACATACCCCCGTACGTTGGGTCTTACCATTGAGCAGCAGATTCAACGCTTTTTCTACATCAGCGCTTTTATCTACATACAAGTGGCACACCCCTTTGAAGTGTTGGATGACGGGGATTTTGCTGTTGTCGCTGACAAAGTTGATCAGGCCTTCGCCGCCGCGTGGAATCACCAGGTCGATGTAATCACGTTGCTGTAATAGTTCCAGCATCAGTGCGCGATCGGGATCGGGTACCACAGTGATCAACGCTTTAGGTAATTTGAATAACTGCAGCACCTGCTGCAGTACCTCAGCAATAGCGAGGCTGCTGCTAAGGGCTTCTTTACCACCACGCAAAATCACCGCGTTGCCTGATTTAAAGCACAGGGCGCCAGCATCGGCAGTCACGTTTGGGCGGGCTTCGTAAATCATGCACACGACGCCCAGTGGTACGCTCAGTTTGCTAACTTTGATGCGGTTCGGACGTACACACAGTTCACGGCGTTTGCCGACCGGATCATCCAATTGGATGATGGTATCAATACCTTGTGCCATCGCTTCAACGCGCTCAGGCGTCAGCGTCAGGCGGTCGATCATGGCATCGGTTAACCCAGCGTCACGGGCGCGGCTAAGATCTTGCTCATTCGCCGTAAGAATGGTGTCAACGTTAGCGCGTAGTGCATCGCTCATGGCGTGTAGCACTTGGTTTTTCTGTTCGGTATCCAGTGCCGCCAGCGTGCGTGCTGCTGTGCGGGCCTGGCTTGCTAATTCGGTAATTAAGCTCATGATTTTTCCTCCAGCTCGTTAGCTTCGGGGGCAAGCAGGGCAATGTCTTGGGCGGCAATCAGTCCGCGATTATGGGTGAAGCTATCCACCAACTTAGAGTCGTCCTGCTTCGCGATAAATTTTAGTAAGCGGCTACTGTAGTTACTGCGTGCTTTAGCCAACTGCGTGCCATCGTCACTGCGTAGCACAATGGTGTCGCCTTCGGCGAAGGTGCCTTTAACATCTAACACTTCGCTACTGGATAGATTAACGAAATCTTCAGCAGAATGTACCTCGTCTTCAGGTGCGACAATCACCTCACCTTCAGCGCGTACGGTGTGGGTAAACCAGTGCAGGCGTTCCAACATTGGGCTATCAGAGCCACGGAACAAGGTGCCCGGGTTTTTTCCTGACAGTAGGTCGTTAAAGCTTTGCTCTTTAAAGCCATTAACAATGTAGGTATCGATGCCGTGTGATACCGCTTTTTCAGCCGCTTGGATCTTAGTGGTCATGCCGCCGGTACCCACATCACTGTGGCTACCGCCGGCCATGGCATAGATGCTGGCATCGATTTCTTTCACATCTGCAATCAGTTTGGCATCGGCATTGAGATGAGGGTTGCTATCAAACAAGCCATCAATATCCGAGCAGATCACTAAGCTACGCGCATCTGCGGCAGCGGCGACCATGGCTGATAAGTTGTCGTTGTCACCCACTTTGAGTTTGTCGGTGGTGACGGTGTCGTTTTCGTTCACAATCGGCAGAATATCGTGATCCAACAAGGTGGATAAGGTGTCACGAACGCTGAGGTAGCGCTCTCGATCACGCAGATCGGCGTGGGTCAGCAGTACCTGCGCGGTAGGAAAGTCAAAAAACTTATCCCAAGTCGCCATCATTTCGGTTTGTCCCGCAGCTGCCATCGCTTTTTTCAGCGCAATTTGCGCTTTAGGATCGGTCGGGTCGTCCGAAGATTGTAGTGGGAAACGGTGTGCGCCAGCGGCAATAGAGCCGGAAGAGACCAAAATAACCTGAATGCCTTTGGTACGGCAGCGCACAATAAATTGGGCAATCGAGAGAAGATAACGAGAACTGCAGCCCTGACGATCAGGTGCGATCAGCGCACTACCGACCTTCAGCACAATACGTTGTCTAGCTTGCGTGTTCATAGCGTCCTTTTGAGCTTAGTTCAGAGGTGAATGTAAAAGTTGGGCGGCATTGCCGCCCGAAATCAGAGTATTAGCGTATTTGTTCCAGCTTTTCTCGGGTTTCGTGGAACGTTTGCTGCACATCGCGCGATGGATCGCGGCCAAAGTGGCTGACCAGTACAATAGCGGTGGTACTGACGATAAAGCCTGGGATGATCTCGTATATCACGCTCGACAATGTTTTACCGTCAGGCAGCACTGGGGCGTAAATCCAGAACAGCACGGTGAGCGCACCGGAGACAATGCCTGCAATTGCTGAGCTATGGTTCATCTTGTGCCAGAACAGTGACAGCAACACCAGCGGACCAAACGCGGCCCCAAAGCCTGCCCATGCGTTACTCACCAGATCCAAAATGCTATTTGAGCGGTCTAGCGCGAGTAGCGTTGCGACTGCTGCCACAGCAAATACGCCGATACGACCGATGTTAACTACCTGCTTGTCATCAATATCTTTATTGAATACCGCGCGGTATACGTCTTCAGTCAGCGAGCTAGAAGACACCAACAACTGGCTAGAGATAGTACTCATCACCGCGGCCAAGATAGCGGCTAATAAGAAACCAGTAATCAGCGGATGGAACAGAATTTGTGAGAACACGATGAAGATGGTTTCAGGGTCTCCAAGAATCAAATCAAATTTATGCACATAAGCTACACCGACCAAACCCGTAGCTAATGCACCTAAAATGGTCACTAACATCCAGCTCATACCGATGTTGCGTGCCACTTTAATGTCTTTCACTGAGCGGATAGCCATAAAGCGCACAATGATATGTGGCTGACCAAAATAGCCTAAACCCCAAGCGAGACTAGAAATTATGGCGACAATACCGATGTCTGTCATACCTGACACGGAATCGATGGTACTGCGCGCATTGGCCAACAGATCCGCTGAGCCATCAAACTTGGTGTAGGCCACATAGGGCACTAACACCAGCGCCACAAACATGATGCAGCCCTGTACAAAGTCGGTCATGCTGACCGCCAAGAACCCGCCCAGCAGGGTGTATGCCACCACAACGCCGACGGTTATCAGCAGCCCCAATTGGTAGTTCAAACCAAAGGCACTTTCAAACAGCTTACCGCCAGACACTAGCCCGGCTGAGGTATACAGGGTGAAAAACAGAATAATGACTGTCGCGGAGATAATCCGCACTGCGCCGTTTTCCAGCCCGAAGCGCTTACTGAAAAAGTCTGGCAGGGTTAACGCATCATCCGCTTCCACGGTGTAAATCCGTAATCGCGGCGCCACTAGCAGATAGTTAAACAAGGCACCGATGACCAGACCAATGGCGATCCAGACCGTGGCATAGCCTTGCTTAAACATGGCACCGGGTAAGCCCATCAGCATCCAGCCACTCATGTCAGAGGCGCCAGCAGATAGGGCGGTAACCTGTGGACTGACATTACGTCCACCCAGAATATAACCAGAAATGTCGTCAGTAGAGTTGCGATAGGCAAAAAGGCCGATCGCTAGCATGACCAAAAAGTAGATGGCCAAAGAGATATATGTTGAGTAATCCATGTTGTTTTTTGCCTGTTATTGAGGATTAAAAGCTCGATTTAGTTTCTGTTTAAAGAAGGGGTAAACGTAGCTTCCCAGCACTAACCAAAAGCAACTCAGTTGCAAAAGGTACGTCAGGCTTTCTTGGATGTTGCGGTGGTGGCGTGGGTGAATTGAATGACTGTCAGACTCCTGACTGTTGTTGGCATTCATCACTGATTCTCCTGTTTTAAGTCGTCAGTTAGATGGCTTAAGAACAAAATCATTTGAAGGCTAATTACACAAAATTAATTAGTGTTCGAATGATTTTGGTGAGGCAATATTATTCATTATCTATGACGATATATCAACTTTGATTTAATGAGTTTATTCATTGATTATATGTAATATTGATTTTAAACAGTGGCTTATATTGATTTTACAGCCTTGTTAATTGGGTTGCTGTTCAGTAAATACGCGAGATTTTGGCCATAAATACTGCTGAGTTTAGCTGCATAATGTGCTCAAAAATCGGAAAAATAATTTGTAACGCTAACTAATTTTTTAGGGCGATTTGTTCGTGGTTTTTACCGATTGTTCTTCAGTTCACAAAACTGACATCTACACTTGTTATATATGGTAAGGCGCATATGCTTTTATGCATATATGGCTTTGGTTCGGGGCTAAATCAGTACATCTTACAGGGGCTGCCTTGGCTTAATGCTCTAGCTGCGACAAAACACGATCAACAAAGGTCGCAGCTCTGACAATACTTAGTGCCATGTCGATGCACGATGAGGAGAACAAAGTGCAACCGTTAGAGTTTTTTAAGTCTTTAGCAGATGAAACTCGCTTGCTGAGTATGTTGCTGCTCCAACACTCAGGTGAGCTATGTGTGTGCGAGCTGACTGAAGCGCTGGCATTGAGTCAGCCTAAGGTGTCACGTCATCTCGCTAATCTGCGCAAACTGGGCATTTTGCAAGATAGACGCCGAGGGCAGTGGGTGTTCTATCGTTTTGATGAGCAGTTACCGCCTTGGTGTGATGAGATCATGCAAGCCGCGTTAGCGGGTAATCAACAACTGCTGGCCGAGCCGTTGCAGCGATTGGCGCAGATGACCTCACGGCCGGGACGTTGCTGTGATTAATGACAAAATACTGTGGCGTGAATCATAGGCGGTTCGGTCATTATCAGGCCGAAACGTAAGGAGTCCGTAACATGTTCGCCATCTTTACCGAGCTGGCTGATTGGTTGGTTTATCACATATTAGGGCTAACGCCGGAACAAGGCTTTGGTGCGGCACTGCATTTTTTTGTGGAAGACACGACCAAGATTTTTGCCCTGTTAGTGGTGATGATTTATCTATTGGCCTTATTGCGTGCCGCGTTAAATGTCGAGCGGGTGCGTGATTATCTGGCAGGCAAACATCGGACGACGGGCTACATACTCGGCTCAGCTTTTGGCGCGATCACGCCATTTTGTTCTTGTTCCTCCATTCCGGCATTTTTAGGGTTTACCAGTGCCGGTATTCCACTTGGCATCACCATGGCGTTTTTGTTGACTTCACCTTTGATTAACGAGGTGGCAGTGTTGATGCTGCTTAGCATGTTGGGCTGGCAATTTACGCTGATGTATATCGTGGTGGGGATGCTGGTAGGCATCAGTGCTGGCGCTTTTTTGGATGCTATCCATGCCGAGCGCTGGTTGCAATCGTTCGCGGCCAAAGCACTGCAACGAGGACAGCAGCAAGCGTTGCAAGTGGGGGAGGCCGAATGGCTGACCTGGCAGCAGCGACATCAATTTGCCAAGCAGGAAACTCGAGATATTTTGGGCCGCGTGTGGCTGTGGGTACTGGTGGGAGTCGGTTTAGGTGCGGCGTTGCACGGTTTTGTGCCAGAAGGTTGGGTGATGGAACATCTTGGCCAAGGGCAATGGTGGTCGGTGCCATTAGCCGTGCTGCTTGGTGTGCCCTTGTACTCCAACGTCACTGGGATTGTGCCAGTGATGGAAAGTCTACTGCAGCATGGCTTGCCCATCGGCACCACGCTGGCGTTTTGTATGGCTACGGTAGCGGCCAGTTTCCCTGAATTTGTGTTACTCAAGCAGGTGATGCAGTGGCGCTTGTTAGTGACCGTACTAGCGATTTTACTCTGTACGTTTACGCTGATTGGCTGGTTGTTTAACTTACTGAGCCCATGGCTGCACACATAGCAAACTAAGGATAGAAAGATGAAGCAGATCAAAGTGTTGGGTAGTGGTTGTAGTAGGTGCATTAACACTGCAGCGTTGATTAATGAAGTGGTGGCCGAGTTGGGCGTTGCCGCGCAGGTCAGTAAAGAGACCGATGTTGAGGTCATCATGGGCTACGGCGTAATGCGCACGCCCGCGGTGGTGATTGACGAGCAGGTGGTGCATAGCGGCTCGATACCGACGAAAGCGCAGATAACGGCTTGGCTGTCGCAATAACCGCTTACTCCAATCAACAAGATGAACTAATCGTGCCAGTAATTGGCAACTTTCGACAGGTGAAACATGGCAATAAAAGTCGGTATTAATGGTTTTGGGCGCATGGGGCGTTTGGCATTGCGGGCGGCGTGGGACTGGCCTGAGTTAACCTTTGTGCAGATTAACGATCCCGCCGGCGATGGCGTGGCGTTAGCGCATCTGCTGGAGTTTGATTCAGTACATGGCCGTTGGCCACGGGCGATAAGTGGCCGTGCGGACTCGCTGACCGTCGACAATCACACTATCAAAGTGACGGCCAATAGCGCGATCAGCGATACCGACTGGTCCGGTTGCGATATCGTCATTGAAGCCTCCGGCAAGATGCGGCAAACCGCGCTGCTACAGCAATATTTGACACAGGGCGTGCAGCGGGTGGTGGTGACGGCGCCAGTGAAAGAAGCGGGCGTGCTGAACATTGTGATGGGGGTGAACCATCAAGCGTATGATGCGTCGGAACACCGAATTGTGACGGCGGCATCCTGCACCACTAACTGCTTAGCGCCGGTGGTGAAAGTGATCCATCAACAGTTTGGCATCAAGCACGGTTCGATGACCACCATTCACGATATCACTAACACGCAGACCATTTTGGATGCACCGCATAAAGATCTGCGGCGCGCTCGCGCTTGTGGCCAAAGTCTGATCCCAACCACCACCGGCAGCGCCACAGCGATTACCCATATTTTCCCTGAGTTAACAGGCAAACTGAATGGCCATGCGGTGCGGGTGCCGTTGGCGAACGCATCGCTGACGGACTGTGTTTTTGAGTTAAATCGAGCCGTCACCGAAGCGGAAGTCAATGCGGCTTTAAACGCGGCCGCCGCAGGCGAGTTACAGGGAATTTTAGGGTATGAAGCAAGACCGCTGGTATCTGTCGATTATAAAACTGACCCGCGCTCCTGCATCATTGATGCCTTGTCGACCATGGTGGTGAATGGCACTCAACTGAAGTTGTACTGCTGGTATGACAATGAATGGGGTTACGCCAATCGTACCGCTGAGCTCGTGCGTATGCTGGCGCGTATCGATGCGGGAAATGGGGCATGAGTCAAGCGACAGCTGCGGTGCGGCAGTATCTGCTGATCACGGGGAATTACTGGGCCTTTACTCTGACAGACGGCGCGCTGCGTATGTTGGTGGTGTTGTATTTCAACGCGTTGGGATACGGCCCGTTAGCGATTGCCATGTTGTTTCTGTTTTATGAGTTTTTTGGCGTGGTCACTAATTTGGTGGGCGGCTGGCTCGGTGCGCGCATTGGCCTCAATCGCACCATGAACATCGGCCTAGGTCTGCAGGTTGTCGCGTTGTTAATGCTGTTGGTGCCCAGCGCATGGCTTAGTGTGGCGTGGGTGATGGCGGCGCAAGCATTGTCCGGCATCGCCAAAGATCTGAATAAAATGAGTGCCAAAAGCGCGGTGAAAACCTTGTTACCACAGGCACAACAAGGGCAATCACAAGACAGCGTGCTGTTTCGTTATATCGCGCTGCTGACCGGCTCGAAGAATGCGCTCAAAGGGATCGGTTTCTTTGTTGGTGGTGCGTTGCTGACACTGATTGGTTTCCAAGGCGCGGTACTGGCGTTGGCAGCGATGTTGTTGCTGGTGTGGCTGGGCTCGCTGTGGCTGTTAACCAGCGAATTGGGCAAAGCGAAACATAAACCTAAGTTTCGCGATATCTTCTCCAAAAGCCGAGCCGTGAATATTCTCTCCGCCGCCCGCTTATGTTTGTTTGCCGCGCGTGATGTGTGGTTTGTGGTGGCGTTGCCGGTATATCTCGCCGATCAATTTGGCTGGGATCACTGGGCGGTGGGCGGTTTCCTCGCCAGTTGGATTATTGCTTACGGCATTGTGCAAACCGTTGCGCCCAATATTACTGGCGCGCGCGGCTCAAAAACTTCGGTACCGGGGCGAGGCGCAGCCATTTTTTGGGTGATGCTGCTAATGCTGGTGCCAGCAGTAATGGCACTTGGCTTGGCGGCTGGCTGGTCATCACAGTGGACGGTCATCGGCGGCTTATTGCTGTTTGGTGTGGTGTTTGCGGTGAATTCGTCACTGCACAGTTTTTTGATTGTGCACTACGCCAGTGATGATGGCGTGTCGCTTGATGTGGGCTTTTACTACATGGCAAACGCCGCAGGGCGGCTGCTGGGAACCGTGTTTTCTGGGTGGTTATTTCAGCAAGCGGGCTTAACGGCATGTTTGTGGGCTAGCTCGCTATTATTACTGTTTACTTGGCTCATTTCGTTCGCGTTACCGGCCAACAACGCGGCCACTCATCGGACGGGCTGTTAATACATTACTGCTCAATGGTCATGCGGCACACTATGTTGGCAGCGCGCTGCATGATTTTTCTATGCTCGTCGAGCAACTTGGCCAATTCCCCATTACCCTTAAAGTAACGATATGCCGAATGTGGCTGAACCCGCCAACACTGGTGGAGGTGCTTTATGGTGATGACCTTACAGTTTCTTGGAGCCACCGAAGAGGTGACTGGCTCATGCCATCTATTAACGTTGCATCAACAGCAGCTGCTACTCGATTGCGGCTTGATTCAGGGCGGTAAAACCGATGTGGCGCGTAATCGCGAGCCGTTTGAGTTTGAGGCGAGTGAGATATTTTGTGTGGTGCTAAGTCATGCTCATATTGATCACTCAGGCCGCCTGCCAGCACTGGTCAAACAGGGTTTCGATGGCCCCATCTATACCCACCAAGCGACCGCTGAACTATGCGAAATTCTGCTGCGCGATGCCGCTATGCTGCAACAACGCGATGCGGATCGGGTGAATAAACGGCGCGACAAGCAACAATTACCGCCGCTAGAACCGCTGTTTACTGAAGCTGACGTTGAGCACTGAAGGATCCCCTCATAAATCCGCCAGTGCATAGCCATTTTTTAAGAGCTGCTCAGCTAGAACTACCGCCGCT
>NZ_JBLXAT010000003.1:0-248755 GCF_048265805.1 Shewanella sp.
TCATAGTGCCTCCGTTGAAAAAGGCACTATGTCAAAGTGTGGGTACTATTGGTATGTGGGGTTTATTAACCGCTTACAAAGAAACATTGTGGTTGGAGATAATGAAGCAGGAAAGAGTACTATATTAACGGCTATTGAGCTTGTATTGAGTGGCAGTAGAAGCAAGGTAGAAAGTTTGGGGGTTGAAGCTTTGAGGTGATCGGAATAAACCGAAACAAGCGATCGCAATCACCGAAATACGCACTCTGTGGTGCCAAGCCAACTCTGTACGCGGCACTAAATAGTCCAACACAAGAATTAGTGCAGCACGGGCACGTGTCGAAGTGTGCATAAATCAGAGCGACTGTTGTCATCAACACTCAGGCACAAAATTCTCATGTATTTCAGAATAGAGCACCTAAATCAGAATGGTGAGAACATTCTGATTCTCAGTGAGAATTGTCAATCACGGTGTACTGATACCTTATACAGTTAACAATATAGTATTTAACATAATATACATTGTGCGCATTTAGATATGGCGCTGTGTGGCTGCTTGGGGTTTGAGCTGTGATTGGTGGTTTATGGCGTAAAACAGCTTTGGTACTAATCAGCGTCATAGTAGTTAATTATTAGGCGTCATTCGTAACGTACATCAAGAAGCTTTGTTAAGTGCCATGCATGGAACCATATCTTGATGACTATTGCGACTTTATCAACGTCAGACTCTCGTTGCTTTCTACCACGCCTACATTGTCGCACACTGTCATCAACAGATTCATTCCGCGCTGCATGCTTGCTGGATACCAAGCTAAGTCAAAGCCAATCCTGCATCATACATACTGATGGCTATAGCCATTTGCCGCCATATCGGCCGCCGGCGTCAATCCGATGATGACTCAATAAAAAGCAGATTTAACAGTTACAGGCTAATGATATAGCGGCCAGATTTAAAATCTGTGGCACCTACTGTAAGCAACGCCGATTTCAGGCAAGGTACGACGCGCTAAATTCAACTCGGTAGATTGGGACGAACTCAGTCGTAATCTGGGCGAATGCAATGCTTTGTTAGTCGATAAAGGCCCATGAACAAGGCGTGCGGAATTGGATGCATTGATGCAATTGCATTTAGCAGAGAGATACCGAAATAGCGGTTTAGCAGTAGCACGATTACTGACGCTGGATTCTGTTGTTGGTGGTTAGTGATTGATTGGAAGTAGCAGAACTTTCGCGAAGAAAAATCAAAGTAATCGATTTAAACCAATAACTTATTGATTATTATATATGAGCAAATTTGCTCAAAGTCCTGAAAGTCCCCCTATTAAAACCCCTATTAATTTTTGCCGATAATCTAGGTTATCAGCAAAAACGTGTTATGCTCGGCCGACTTTATTACGGACCACCATTTATTATGCGACCACTGTTACAGCCGCTCTTTGCTGGCGACCATAATTCGGATATTGAACTTACACTCGCTAATTATCACCATGCTGATGGTGTATTTAACACGGTCGATGCCAGTTTGCAGGAATATCAAGAAGCGTGTCGTTTTCTTCGTGGTGTGCAAAATCGCCCTAATACGTTTCGCTCCTATCGGCGTGACATCGAGAAGCTATTGTTATGGGCGTGGACGGTAAAACAGGTGTCGGTAACGGTACTGCGTCCGAGTGATTTACTTGATATGGTGCGCTTTTATAGTAATCCGCCTAAGGATTGGTGTAGCCCTTGTCAGGTAAAACGATTTACCAACGGTGAGGAATTCAATCCGCAATGGCGCCCTTGTGTGGCCAACCGCCCTGCTCCTACGCAAAGCTCGATCAAGGCGATGCTGGCATCTATCAGCGCTTTTTATCAGTTTTTGGTGGATGATGCGGAAATTGCCATGGGCAATCCAGCACTTTCCGCCCGAAAACGCAGTATTGCTAGTGCCGCACCTACGCAAGAGATCACCACTAAGCTGTTTACTGCCACGCAGGTGCAATATCTTACGTTGGCATCTCGACAGATGGCGCAGCTCAATCCGGTAAAATGGGCTAAAGCACGCTTTGCGGTTGCCCTGCTATTTCACCGCTATTTACGCATTTCAGAGATCTCACGTCACACGGTTCGCGGCTGGCAAACTTATACGCCAACCATGGGCTGTTTCCAACGTGTGTCTGGCGACTGGTTCTTCTATATTCCCGCGGGTACCAGCAAGAATAACAAGAGCGATTTGGTTACCATACCACCAGAGTTACTCGAAGAATTAAAGCTTTATCGCCGGCAAATCACTGCGCAAACAGGTCTAGAGCTGCCTGACTTGCCAGCCCCTGAAGAGCCAATCCCGCTACTGCCAAAAATTCTGGTTAATGGACAGATCCGTGATGGTTTATCGGTGCGATCCGTGCGTTACTTGATGCAGGAAGTCTTTGATTATGCGGCAGAACTGCTGCTAAAAGATGCTGAACAGTCCCCCGATAAAGATGAGCTGATTGCTGAAGCCCATGGTATGAAAGCCGCCACGGTGCACTGGTTACGCCACAGTGGCATTTCGACAGATTTGGCCGAGGGCCGCAATACGGTTCATGTGCGCGATGATGCGCGCCACGTTGATTTATCTACAACGAATATCTACACCCATACCGATCTGCACGACCGCGCAGCCTCAGCCAAAAAGAAACAGCGGATGGACAAATAATTCATTAGATTTACGTGCTGCTGAGCGTTTTTGCAGTGTTAGCGCGGGATTAAGATGATGCAACTGATGTGCCATGTGGTCATTCTGCGCAATAGCACCTAACGCTGGATAGAATCCGCTCTGTCGCAGCCCGGAGGGTTAATCTAAACGCACGCTGAACTTTGTTGCATCCAGCTCACTTAGTTGCCTAAGCTTTACTGGTCATGCCTCGTTCATCACGCGTTTAATTTGGGAAAAACTAATATTACAAAGGTCAACAGCCTCTATAAATCGGTCCGCGGCGTTTATTTTAGAACGCCAAACTTGCTTTGAGTTTGGCGAGTCGCGCCACAGCTTGCTGTAGATTCTCCATCGAATTCGCAGTGGAGAATCGCACATAATTCTCGGTGCCAGCCGCGCCGAAATCTCGCCCTGGTGTTACCGCGATATGGCAGCGTTGCATCAGTTCAAAAGCGAACTCCCAACTTGATGCTAACCCCATGGCATCGCACCATTGCTGGCAGTTTGCCCACGCGTAAAACGCGCCGTCAGGCACCACTGGCACCGTTAAGCCAAGTTCATTCAAAGCAGGAATAAACCAATCGCGTCGCCGTAAATATGCTAAGCGCCGCTGTTCATATTCGGCGATGCTCTGGGGGGCAAAACATGCAATCGCTGCTTGCTGGGCAATGGTGCTGGGGCAGATAAAGAAGTTTTGCGCCAGTTTTTCAATGGTGGCAACTAGCTGTTGTGGCACGACCATCCAGCCTAAGCGCCATCCCGTCATAGAGAAGTATTTGGAGAAGCTATTGATCGAGATGATGTTGTCATCAAGCGCCAATGCGGATTGACCGAAACTTTTATCGTAGCTCAAACCAAGATACAACTCGTCGACGATGGTGTAACCGCCCTGCTGTTTGACGAAGTTATTGATGCCACTGAGTTCACTGGCAGGAATTGATGTTCCGGTCGGATTTGATGGTGAGGCAATTAGCACACCGCGGCTAGTAGGACACCAATGCTCAGCCACCTTGGCTTGCGTCAGTTGAAAGCGATCCGCTGCCGTGGTTGGGATTAAGGTCGCAGTACCGCCAACGCTACTGACAAAGTGGCGATTACAGGGATAACAAGGATCGGGCATGAGTACTTCATCGCCCGGCTCTACTAGCGCCATACATACCAGTTGCAACGCCGCTGAAGCCCCTGCGGTGACAATTATTCGCTCAGGATCGATAGCTAAGCCGAAGCGTTGTTGATACCAATCGCTGATCTTTTGTCGCAGCGGCGTTAGCCCCAATGCGGAAGTGTACTTAGTGGTGCCCGCATTAATCGCGCTGATAGCCGCTTGTTGAACGAGCTCGGGCGCAGTGAAATCAGGTTCCCCTAGGGAGAGGTGGATCATCGGAGGCTGTTCTGGTGTGAGCTGCTGCTCAATCTCGGTGGCGCGTTTCGTCAGTTCCATAGCGTAAAACGGGTCTATTTGTTCGGTACGTTGCGCAACTTTCATCAGCGATGGCTCTCCACTTTTTTGCCTACATCTGCGGCTATGTTAACCGCTATTGTTGGGCATCTGACAACTTTATCCCCAGTATTTGCGGTAATATTAGCTTTGGATAGCTACGTTAGCTGATTGAGACTGGTAAACCTCAGCAAGTAGCAGTAACATTCGTTGGATTTTACTTTTTCATTGCAAGGATTTTGCATCGATGAACGTGATGTTCGTGTTGTTACCTCTGGCCATGCTAGTTATTTTACTGGCGTTAGGTGCATTGTTTTGGGTAACGAAAGTACGCGCTGTTAGCGCTGCTGCAGCACGGGATAACGAAGAGGTTCCATCAAACCCAGCAAACTCCGACTCTCATTCACACCATTAGTAACTAACACCGTCCCGCGCTGTTATTCGCTCAAAATTGCCGCGCAATTATGTGGTAATTCCTCGCTCGTTAATTTAGCGGCTGCTGTAATCAACTTTTATTGAGAAAATCAAATGTGGTCATCCGTTTTGCGGACAGAGGCATGTTTTTTTGATCTGGCTCAAGTCGGCTGTAGATAGCGACCAGAAACATCGTTAAGATGACGCAATAGTTTTAATCAGGAAAAACTATGGCTATTGATAACAGCAAGGCTCGTCGCCCAATGACCACAGGTTGTGCCATCCATTGTCATGACTGTAGCATGGGTACTTTATGCATTCCATTTACGCTAAATAATAATGAGTTAGATCAACTCGACAATATTATTGAGCGTAAAAAGCCAATCCAGAAAGGTGAACAGTTGTTCAAATCTGGTGATGCGCTCAAATCGCTGTTTGCTATCCGTTCTGGCACGCTGAAAAGCTACACCATTACCGAACAAGGTGATGAGCAGATCACTGGCTTTCATTTGGCGGGTGACGTCATCGGTTTTGATGGCATTCATCTGCAGCAACACCAAAGCTTTGCCCAAGCGCTAGAGACGTCGATGGTGTGTGAGATCCCGTATAACACTTTGGATGAACTATCTGGCACCATGCCGAAGCTACGCCAACAGATTATGCGCATGATGAGCAGTGAAATTATGACCGACCAAGGCATGATTTTATTGCTGAGTAAAAAGAATGCGGAAGAACGCCTTGCCGCCTTCATTTATAGCTTGTCTACCCGTTACGGCGAACGCGGTTTTTCACCGAAAGAGTTTCGCTTAAGTATGACTCGTGGCGACATTGGCAACTATCTTGGCTTAACAGTTGAAACCATTAGCCGCTTGCTTGGCCGCTTCCAAAAAATGAACTTAATTGAGGTAAAAGGTAAGTATATTACTGTGCTCGACAGCACAGCTTTAGAGCAACTTGCGGGTCAGGCTAACAAAGCGTAACAGAGTGAAGAATTTTTGTATTTTCTTTGATCTTTGACGAGACAAAGCAACTGATATAGCACATGATATAGGTACGTCATCCCGATACGGAGAACGTTATTATGGACTATAAAAAGATTCTGGTTGTTGTCGATCCAACCTCAGACATCCAGCCTGCACTTTCTCGTGCAGTCGAGCTTGCCAAAGGGAATCAGGCCTCAATTACCGCCTTTCTTTCCATTTTCGATCTGTCCTATGAGATGACATCTATCCTGTCATCTCAAGAACGTGAAGCGATGCGATTGGGCGTGGTTAATCAGCGCAAAGCATGGTTAGCCGACTTAATCGCACCGTTTGCTGCGCAAGGCATCGAAATTCAACAGCAAGTGTTATGGCACAACCGCCCTTACGAAAGCATTATCAAATTTACCCAAGAAGGGAGTTTTGATTTAATCGTCAAAGGCACGCACCAACACGACAAACTCAAAGCCGTTATTTTTACGCCAACCGATTGGCATTTACTGCGTAAATCACCAGTACCGGTGTTATTGGTAAAAGATAAAGAGTGGCAGCACCAAGGTAACATTCTGTGTGCCGTTAATGTCGCCTGTGAAGATGAAGCGCATTTGACACTCAATAGTAAAATTATTGAGCATGCCAATTCCCTCGCCCACCAATTCAATGCCAATGTGCACTTAGTTAATGGCTATCCCGGCACACCGGTAAATTTGGCGATTGAGTTACCTGACTTTGATGCCCGCACTTATAACGAAACCATTCGTATGCAGCATGAGCAGCGGGTAAATTATTTGGCGAATGAGTATGGCCTGCCCAACGCCAACTGCCATGTCAAAGAAGGCTTACCTGAAGACGTGATCCCCGAAATTGCTGATGATCTCAACGTCGAGTTAGTGGTGTTAGGGACTGTTGGTCGTACTGGGCTGTCAGCAGCGTTGATTGGTAACACCGCTGAACACGTCATCGACTCCATCAATTGTGACTTACTAGCGATAAAACCGGACGGATATAAGTCACCTGTCGGTTAACGCCCTTTACCCGTTGACCGTTAGCTGGAATAATACGCGCCCTGAACTTATTGGTTATTTCACAGGGCGCTATTTTTATGTCTGACGTTAGTGAACTGGATAAAAAACAGATCACCCGCCTCAATAAACTGCAAAAGCGGTTACGTAGAGAAGTGGGCAGTGCGATTGCAGATTACAACATGATTGAAGCTGGTGATCGCGTGATGGTGTGTTTGTCCGGTGGTAAAGACAGCTACACCATGCTGGATATTTTGGTAAATCTCCAACAACGTGCGCCAGTGGATTTTGAGATTGTGGTAGTTAATCTCGATCAAAAGCAACCTGGCTTCCCAGAAGATGTACTGCCAGCGTATCTCGACAGTCTCAACGTGCCTTACCATATTCTGGAAAAAGACACATACTCGATCGTTAAAGAGAAAATTCCGGAAGGTAAAACCACCTGTTCGCTCTGCTCTCGCTTACGTCGTGGCACGTTATACGGTTTCGCGCATCGTATCGGCGCAACTAAGATCGCATTGGGCCATCATCGTGATGACATTATCGAAACGCTGTTTTTGAATATGTTTTATGGTGGCAAGATGAAAGCGATGCCACCTAAGTTGTTGTCTGACGATGGTGCCAACGTGGTGATTCGTCCTCTCGCCTACTCGCGTGAGAAAGACATTGCCGAATATGCAGCGTTAAAATCGTTCCCAATTATTCCGTGCAACTTGTGCGGCTCGCAAGAAAACCTGAAGCGTGCCGAGGTCAAAGCACTGCTAAAGAGTTGGGACAAACAGTTCCCAGGCCGAATTGAAACTATCTTTACCGCTATGCAAAACACCGCGCCTTCACAAGGTGTTGATCGTGCCGCATTTGATTTTGTGTCATTGACCAAAGACCCAACTGCTACCATGGCCGGAGATGTGGCAGAAGCAGACTTACCTGCGTTCGATTTTATGGATGTGTCCAACAGTGGCCATATCGACTTAGATAATGCCGCGAAACGCATTGATGTCGTTGAATTGTTTCAGCCCTAATCGCTAAACTGCAAGTATAAAAATTAAGCCGCCCATTTTTCAATGCGCGGCTTTTTTCATATGGAGCACTTAGTTGTCCATACGATTTTTTGTCATCATCTCGGCGACGTTGTCATAAACTGACTGCAATACATCTGCATCGACAGGCTTATCTTCATTGTCGTGGAAACGAATCTCGGTTTTCTCAGTATCGTTGGCGGCTTTCGTTACCACCATACGGTAGTTGCCGTTTTCAAGATTCATCTTCTTGCTACCAAACAATGATGACCAGAATCCCGTGTTATCTTTAAACGACAAGTAGTACAGACCTTTGTTCGAGTCCATATCTACAACGTTAAAACCGACATCTGGCAGTACCAAGGTCAAACGATCCCATGTACGTTTCAACGGAGCATCTACTACGAACACGCCTTCATCACTATCGGTAGCAGGAGCAACGTAGTTAATTGCCAGACCCTGACTCTGCGCTTCGCGGTTAGCGCGAATGATATTACCGCGCTCAACGCTCATGAAAGAGATAGTGCGGTTCAACATCTCAATCGCGTAGCGATCTTTGTTTTCGCCTTTAAGCAGGATCTGCTGTTCTTCGCCGTTGTAGCTTTCTTGGCTATCCAACACGCTAATTTTCAAGTAACCAGTACGGCCGTGGGGGCGAACTTCTACATCGAATTGATAACGTTGGCGTACGGTGAATACTTTGTCTTCAGCGATCCAAGGGCTATCGATAATCTGTGAACTATCAATCCAATCTGTGGTGATAACGCCTTGCTCTTTATCTTGAGATGCAATTGGATAGTTGTATTTGGCTAGGAAGCCTTCAATAACTGACAGCATTTCTTGTTTAAGATCAGCTGAGCCTTTGATTGATTCCACCACGATTTTAATGTCACTGCTGCCCTCTTCTACATGAGTACCTTCCGCCAATGGCAGAATTTGCAGTGGTGGGCGAATGTCGAGATTTTTGCCGTAAAGCGTGGCATCGGCTTTATCCCCAATGGATGGGATCTCATATTCTTTGCTGTACTTTGGTGTATTCAATCCGTTAGGAATGACCAGAGGAGCCTGATTTTTTGCATTGACATAATCAAAGGTGCCATTTGGCTGTCTACGTTCAATCGGCGTACTACAAGCGGTAACTGACAGGACTGCAACAGCAACGCTAAGATGTTTAAATGTTGGCATTAATTTATTGGACCTCTATTCGGGCTTTTTTCATGGCTTGGATCAACAGACCATGAAACTCACTAGAAAGTTCAGTTAAAGGTAAACGAATTGCGCCATGAGTGATCAGTCCCATCTTATGAACAGCCCATTTTACTGGGATTGGGTTAGATTCACTGAACAAGGAAGTGTACAGATCGCGAATATCGGCTTCAGCCAGTTCAGCTGCAGCTGGGTTACCCGCTAACGCCGCATCACACATCGCTTTGAATTGGCGTGGCACAATGTTGTTAGCAACAGAAATCACACCATTACCGCCTAGCAGAAGGAATTGGCATGCTGTGGCATCATCACCACTGTACAGTTTGAAATCAGCGCCACACAGTTCACGCAGCTTAGCAACACGGCTCAAATCACCCGTTGCTTCTTTCACTGCCACGATATTGCTTACTTGGCTCAACTCAGCCACCGTTTCTGGCTTCATATCGACCGCAGTACGGCCTGGCACGTTGTACAGAATTTGCGGTGCATCAGTCGATGCCGCAATTGCTTTATAATGCGCAATAAGCCCTTTTTGTGTCGGCTTGTTGTAATAAGGTGTTACGCCCAGCATACCAGCAACATCGAGCTGGTTAAGGGCATGGGTCAGTTCAATCGCTTCGTCCGTAGCATTTGCACCGTTACCACCGATGACCGGAATACGGCCCGCAGCGAATTGCAGCGTGTGTTTAACTACTTCAACGTGTTCTTTCATCGGTAGCGTTGCCGACTCACCCGTAGTGCCAACAGACACAATTGCGTCTGTGCCTTCGGTGATATGAAACTCCACCAAACGTTCGAGACTAGCGTAGTCTACCGAACCATCCGGGTTCATTGGTGTTACTAAGGCAACGATGCTTCCGTCAATCATGAGAATTCCCCAAAAATAAAGGCTTCGCTATGGTACTTACGCTGCATTTAGATGACAAGGGCTTGCTGAGCTAACATTTGGAATTAGTTGTGGTAGGATTAGCGACAGCACAAAAATTGTTGCGCGACAACATAGTTAACACCTCTTTAGTGCAATAAATCACATAAGGAAAATTCATGACCAACTACTTGGTCGTCACCGCCATGGGCACCGATCGTCCTGGCTTGGTGGCACGGCTCGCCAAACTGGCCAGCGACTGCGATTGCGACATTGTTGATAGCAGAATGGCGGGGTTCGGCAATGAATTCACTATGATCATGATGATGTCTGGCTCATGGCCGGCTATCACCCAGTTAGAAAGCCAATTACCGCAACTAAGTGTGGAGTTAGAACTGCTGACCGTGATGAAGCGTACATCTAAGCATACGCCGCAGAACTACGCTTCCCGCCTTGAGGTGACATTACAAGGCCAAGACCAACGCGGAACCATGCGCAAAATCACTACGTTTTTGGCTGAGCGTTCTCTCGATTTGGGGGCGGTGCGCTCGTTTTCTACCGATGATGATGCCAATACACAACATCTGTTTTTAGCGATCAACATCCCTGAAAACGTTAACTTAGAAGATCTAGAGCAAAGTATTGCCGCTGAAGCGCAATCACTTAATCTTTCTTGCAGCATCAAACGTATGCAAGGCGTACAAGTTCCTGATATTAGCTAAACCATAAAGATGAAGGATAACCTCATGACACCATTAATCGAGGGCCAACAGGCACCTGCATTCACCTTAAAAAATCAAAATGGCGAGGATGTATCACTCAGCGAAACCCTGAAAACTCAACGCGTGCTGGTGTACTTCTACCCTAAAGCAATGACACCAGGTTGCACCGTGCAAGCCTGTGGTCTGCGTGACACCTACGCTGAGTTGGCTCAACGTGGCGTTACCGTGTTTGGTATTAGCCCAGATGCGCCTGCTAAGTTGAAAAAATTTGAAGACAAACACGAACTCAATTTTACTCTGCTCAGCGATGAGGACCATAAAGTGGCTGACGCCTTTGGCGTCTGGGGTGAAAAGAAGTTTATGGGCAAGGTTTATGACGGCATTCATCGCCTGAGTTTCTTGGTCGGCCAAGATGGCAAAGTGGAGAAGTTCTTCAATAAATTTAAAACCAAAGATCACCATGAAGTTGTGCTTGCCTACCTTGATGGCGATGCATAATTTTCGTTGACTATCGAGCATGATGAAAGCCCGATGTCGCGGGCTTTTTTACTATTGCATTACCACTGCATCTGCCAATCTTTAAACACTGGCTGAAAGCCGCGGGCTTTTATCGCTTTGACGACCTGCGGCACGCTACGCCCATCATTGATGGCAAACTGGTCTAACGCCGATTGAGGGTTAGCATAGCCGCCCGGCTCCGTTGAACTCTCGGCGCTCATATGGGTGATGCCCAATGCCATCAGATTATCGCGCAGCGTAGCAGACTCGCGGGTAGATAAACTCAGCTCGACATTGGGCGAAAATAGCCGCATGGCGCACAACAACTGCACTAACTGTCGGTCGGCCATCGCCTGTACCTCAATGCTGCTGCCGGCACAGGGGCGTAATCTCGGTACGGAGACACTGAAACGGCTGCGCCAATAACGCTGCTGCAGATAGTGTAAATGATGCCCCAGCAATAAACTTTCGATGCGCCAATCGGCTAACCCCAATAACGCGCCAATACCGAGTTTATCGACACCAGCGGTTGCGGCGCGGTCGGGGCAATTTACGCGCCATGCAAAATCCCGTTTTTTACCACGATGATGGTGCGCCGCATAAACAGCAGGTTGGTAGCTCTCTTGGTAAACCATGACTGCGTCTAACCCGTGCGCCACGAGCGTTTGATATTGCTCGGTTGCCAAAGGCTGAATCTCTAGCGCCAAATAACTGAAATGTGGTGAACATCGCGCGAGCGCATTAATAAAATAATCGACCCCCACCTTACGTTCATGTTCACCCGCCACTAATAACACCGAGTCAAACCCTCGTTGCTCCAAAATGGCAATTTCAGCATCTAACTCGTCATCGTCTAATACTTTGCGTTTAATGGGATTGTGACTACTAAAACCACAGTAGTCACAATCATTGGCACATAAGTTAGATACATACAGCGGCGCGTATAACTGGATATTGCTGCCAAAACGTTGCCGCGTCAGCGTCGCCGCCAACTGCGCTAGTGGTTCTAAGTACTGCATTGCTACCGGTGATAACAGTGCTGCAAGCGCATCGGTATTGGCCTCAATGCGTTGCGGGGTGGCTAAGTAAGCTTCAACATCTGCCGTAGTAAAGCTATTGAGCTTAAGCTGCAGTCTATCTAAGCCATCATCGTGAATGAGTTGCGCCAAGCGGCTTGAGAACGTTTGATCCATGTCATGCGGCTCCTTGCTGCTGCAAAAATCCTGTTAACGGGCTGGAGGCTTCGGCTTGGCGCTGTACCGCGCCCAAACCCGCTTCATAAGCGCAGCGCCCCGTGACAACTGCTTGTCGAAAACAAGCCGCCATCGCCAATGGATCACGCGCAGAAGCAATAGCTGTATTCACCAACACAGCGTCGGCGCCTAACTCCATCGCCTGCGTTGCTTGTGCTGGCGAGCCAATTCCCGCGTCAATCACCACTGGCACCTGAGCTTGCTCAATGATGATTTTCAAAAACGGCGCACTAGCGAGTCCTTGATTAGAGCCAATCGGACTACCAAGCGGCATGACGGCGGCACAGCCGATCTCCTGCAACCGACAACACAACACCGGATCGGCATGAACATACGGCAGCACCTTGAAACCTTGCGCTACCAGTTCTTTACAGGCGTGGAATGTTTCTAGTGGATCGGGCATGAGATAGCGCGGGTCGGGATGGATCTCGACTTTGACCCACTCTGTTCCGAGCATTTCTCGCCCGAGCTCAGCGGCAAATATCGCCTCTTTGGCGGTACGAGCCCCCGATGTGTTGGGTAACAGTTTGTGACCCGCCGCTTGCAGCGGTTTGAGAATTTCATCGGATCCGCGCTTAAAGTCCAAACGTTTTAGTGCCACCGTTACTAACGATGCTTCACTGGCGGTAATGGCCGCCAACATGGTAGCTGCATTGGCGAACTTACCAGTACCGGTAAACAACCGACTAGAAAATGGGGTGTCAGCAATTGTAAGCATGGTTAGCCTCCGGCTACGGCAGAGAAAATATCGATTTGGTCATTTGGCTGGCACTGAATATTGGGCCAACAGCTGCGTGGAGCAATCACCCCATTACGCACTAACGCCACACTGTTGGCGGCAATCTGTTGTGACTCCACCAATGCTTGCAGGGTGATTTGCTGGTCAACCTCCAAGGACTGACCGTTAATCAGTAACTTCATGAACATCTCCTTAGTGACGTAGCACAGTTGTCGCACTGTGGATCGCGGCTACGTTGTACTGGTCTAAATTGCAGTGTGGCAAAATCGACATGTAGCAGTTGACCGTTTAACGGTTGACTTTGTCCGTATAGATAACCGAGGGCGAGTTGGGCTTGCAGTGATGCCACAGTAGCGACTGCAGCCCCCATCACTCCCATACTGGCGCAGTGTTGCTGCGTTTGCGTGTCACTAGGAAAAACACAATGTAAGCAGCCAAACTTCTCAATGTCGCTGGCGGTAAACATCGCTAACCACGCTTTTTCTGCCGCAATCGCCGCACTCACTAACGGCAATCGCTGTCGATATGTCGCTTGGCTCAGCGCATGCCGACACGCAAAATTATCGGAACAGTCGAGAATCACATCCGCGGTTGGCAGATGCTGAGTAGACTCTGCACCAAACGGTTCGATTACGGGGGTAATTTGGCAGTCGCTATAGCGTTGCCGCAGTTTACGGGCCGCGACTAGCACCTTGGCTTGACCAATATGACTGTCGCGGTACAGGGTTTGTCGCGGTAAGTTATCCAGCGCGATGGTATCGGGATCAATCAAGGTTAATCTGCCCACGCCAGCCGCAGCCAGTAGTTGTGCCGCTTGTTGGCCTAATCCCCCCACGCCAACGATTACTGCATGTGCATTTAATAACTTGAGCTGCCCGTTCTCACCGCAACTGGGTAACATGATCTGTCTTGAATAGCGGATAAATTGGCGACTGCTCAGCGCCTTGAGTTGCTCAGTCATGGCACACCTCCAGCGCGGGCAGCTTTTGCTGCCACAGTTGCTGTAGATAGCGATAAGCCGCAGCGATATTGTCCGCCTCTGTCACCGCGCGCACTACCGCCGCCGCTTGTACGCCTGTCGCGTGAACCTTAGCCAAGTTGCTTATATTGATGCCACCAATTGCCACGGTAGGAACCACATCGGCAAGGACGTTGGCATAATGCTGCAAACGATTAAGCCCCTGTGGCAGTGACGGCATGACTTTGGTGGTCGTGGCAAAAATGTGTCCGAGTGCTAAATAATCGGGTTGGTAGTTCAATGCAATAAGTGCTTCAAAAAAGCTGTGGCTAGACAATCCTACGACGATGCCGACGGCACGGATTGCCACCAAATCTGCTTGTGCCACGTCCTCTTGCCCTAGATGCACACCGTAGGCGTGATACTTGAGCGCTAACTGCCAGTGGTCATTGATAAACAGCTGCGCGTGATACCGCTTAGCTAGAGCAATTGCCTGTTGAATGGTGGATTCCAGCAACGAATGGTTGCTAGTTTTCAGCCGTAATTGCACGGTTAAGCACCCTGCCTGCAGCAATTCAGCCAGCTGTTCATAGCTGCTAACGACTGGATAGATTGGGCTAACAAAAGCGAATTGGCGCTGCTGCGACCGCTTGATGCACGCCGAATGTAACGGGATGACTTGCGGAAAATTGCTAAAGCGCTGTGGAAATCCGCTATGACTGGGCGACCCAGCACCACCTCCAACAGCATAGCTTTGGACCAAACCATGATGCACATAAGCTTTAGCCAGCACGATGGCATCAGGTATCACCCACGCTTGGGCAATAAATGCCGCTATCGCGCTGGATAACATGCAGCCCGTGCCGTGATTATTGCGTGTCGCCACCCGTGTTGAACACAACCGATAGGCTTGATTGGCATGTTGCTCAGCACAGAATGCAGGCTGCCTTAAATACAGCAAATCCTCGGCCGATGCTGATTGCTGGAGATCGCCACCTTTGAGCAACAGATGAGCGTCGGTCAGCGCAGCAATTTGCGGTAACGCGGTAATTAAGTCAGCGAAGCTATCGCATTGCTGATCTATCAGCGCCGCGACTTCAGCGACATTGGGGGTAAATACTGTGGTTAGCGCCAATAGCGGACTAAAGTCCAATGGACCGCGGCCAAAATCACTTCCACTGGTGGCACATAGCACCGGATCAAGCACTAACGGAACGTGACTCACATGCTGAGCCAACCAACTGGCAAGGCATTCAAGCTGTGCTTGGTTAGCAAGCAAGCCGATTTTAATAGCGGCCGGCGGCATATCGCTAAGCAAGGTATCGAGCTGATCAAGTAGCATGGCATTGGACACAGCTGACACCGCATTAATGGCTTGTGAGTTCTGGGCGGTAATCGCGGTAACAACAGCGCAAGGGTGACAACCTAAGTCACTGACCGTGCGCACATCAGCGGTAATTCCTGCACCGCCGCCGCTATCGCTACCGGCAATGCACCAAACAATTGGGCGGCTAGATGAGGTGTTGGTCATTGCTCGGCCTCCTCGATAATCAGCGGTTGGTAGAGTTGTGCCCCCTGCTGGTTAAAGTTATCGGCCATTTGCTGCATGCCTCGTTGCTGACTTGCAGCGTATTCGCGCACCTCTTGGCTGATTTTCATGGAGCAAAACTTGGGACCGCACATCGAGCAAAAGTGCGCTACTTTAGCTGAGGCTTGTGGCAAGGATTCATCGTGAAATTCACGCGCGGTTTGCGGATCGAGCCCGAGGTTGAATTGATCTTGCCAGCGAAACTCAAAACGCGCTTTCGACATGGCGTTGTCACGCAGTTGCGCAGATGGATGACCTTTCGCTACATCGGCCGCGTGCGCTGCAATTTTATAGGCAATCAACCCCTGCTTCACATCCTCCTTATTGGGCAGCCCTAGGTGCTCTTTTGGCGTCACGTAGCACAACATGGCGCAACCGTACCAAGCGATCATTGCCGCGCCTATACCCGAGGTGAAGTGGTCATATCCCGGTGCGATGTCGGTAATTTGTGGGCCAAGCGTATAAAATGGCGCCTCATCGCAGCAATCTAGCTGCTTGTCCATATTCTCCTTAATCAATTGCATCGGGACATGTCCGGGGCCTTCAATGATGGTTTGCACGTCATATTCCCAAGCAACCTTCACCAGTTCGCCTAATACTTCGAGCTCGGAAAATTGCGCAGCATCGTTGGCATCACTGATACAGCCGGGGCGCATACCATCCCCCAACGATAACGACACATCATAGGCAGCACAGATTTCACAGATATCGCGAAAATGCTGATACAGAAAGTTCTCTTGATGATGGCTCAAGCACCATTTCGCCATAATCGAGCCGCCGCGAGACACAATGCCAGTCGTACGATTAGCTGTTAACGGCACGAACCGCAGCAACACCCCAGCATGAATGGTGAGGTAATCCACGCCCTGCTCCGCCTGTTCAATCAAGGTATCTTTGAAGATTTGCCAATTGAGGTCTTCTGCCACGCCATTGACTTTTTCCAGTGCCTGATAAATAGGTACAGTGCCAATCGGCACCGGTGAGTTACGGATAATCCATTCACGGATTTCGTGAATGTGGCGGCCCGTTGACAGATCCATTACCGTGTCTGCGCCCCAACGGGTGGCCCACACTAACTTTTCAACCTCCTCTTCAACACCTGACGACACGGAGGAATTGCCGATATTCGCATTGACTTTAACGAGGAAATTACGGCCAATAATCATTGGCTCCGCTTCTGGATGATTGATATTGAGGGGAATAATGGCGCGCCCTGCGGCGATCTCCTGCCGCACGAATTCAGGCGTGATCTGCGCCGGAATGTTAGCGCCAAACGCCTGCCCTGGCTGACGCCGATTAAGCTGCTCATCACTTATCTCATGTAACGCCATATTTTCGCGAATAGCGACATACTCCATTTCAGGAGTAATCACACCGCGGCGGGCGTAATGTAGTTGGGTGACACTGTGATTTGGCTTAGCTCGACGAACTGTCGGCAGATTTCCGAAACGCGGTAGCGTTAATGGCGGTTGCGTACGCCGCTGCTTAGTAAAAGCGGCACTAACATCATCAAGAGGTTCACTATCTTGGCGTTCGTTAATCCAAACTTCACGAAACCGCGCTAAACCACGCTGCAAATCGATAACTGCATCTGCATCAGTGTAGACCCCCGCGGTGTCATACAGCGGAATGTCAGGGTTGGAGATGGCCGTTACGCTACCATCGGCTTTGGTAACGAGACTGTCGGTTTGGCTGATAACACACATGCCAACACGCAGATCAGCACGGCTGCCCTGAACATAATGTTTGCGCGTACCTTCGGCAAGTTGTGGGGTGAGGTTAGCAATAAACGATTGCGCCTGCTGGCGCTGAGTACGACGATTTGACATAAGCAAGCTCACTTTTGGTTGAAAGAAAGTTGCTTGTCAGGAGAGTTGATAGCAAAGCATTAGCGATAGGATAACGCTGTCAGCGGCCACGCCGAAAGGCAGAACTATCTACTATCACCAAACGTTTAACCTGTCTGCACAGTATACGCAGACAGGTTAAACGCGCAGCTTGTTTCCTTCGCAGGTGCTAGCCTGATCAGGTTCAACGGATCCCGAATTAACGGTCTCAGCCCAGTTGGGCACTCCGACAAGAGCCAAAAGTATAGCCACAGAATTATTCGCTAAGCAATAGTTTTGTATGATAAATAAATATTGAATGAGTGAAAATTATTGAACGGATAACGCCTTAATTTATATGATATAAGTATAATTCTTGGGTTTTATAGTAAAAAAAATAGCACAGAGTTAGATGCTAACAATGTGCTATTTTCGTGGTTTTTAGCTGTTCACAAGCGCCGTTGTAGTGACGGCTGTCTGTAAAAACTCTTCATTGTGACGCAACATATCGAGCAATTCATCGATATATGCATCTTGTCGCTCTGAATAATTTACTAAGCCATAAATCAATTTTTCAGCGCTTAGCGGCTCAGACTGGGCACGTAAATCCGCACGGATTGAGCGAAACAATCGATATGCCCCATTAGAATTGAGGTTGCGCATGTAAGATGCGATCGACTCGTCAACGCTAGCAAACACTTTTACTTCGTGTACTTGGCCATCACCGCGTGATTGCGGCACCAAACCACAGCCTTCAGAGAAACACCATTGACCAAAGAAGTTAAACCCTTCACGCGCAAAGCGCGAGCTGCCCCAACCTGATTCGTTGGCGGCCTGAACAAGTACCATAGACTCTGGAATAATATCGACGCGACGTAGCAGTTCCTTCACAGAGGATATGTCGATATTACGTATGCCATAGTCATACTTTTCTGCCAGCGTTTGTACTCGGTAGACTTCAGCGTTATCTAAGTCCAAACCGTTTTCTAAATGCGATCTTACTGACAGCAAAAATTTACGTTCGCCAGCGATAACTCGGTTTTGCTTGCGCACCGCAGGTCGAAGGAAATCAAAGAAAGCTTTCTTTTTGGCTTCTACATCCGTCATTTCTGAAAAATCTGGGATCAGATTAATGCCAAGTTGGTTCTTTTCTACCAGTGGTGTGATCGACGGATCTGAGTCATTAATTGGAATAAAAATAACTCGTAAAGCGATAACTGCGGCAATCACGACAGCGATTGCTAACACTGATGAACCGACTCTTCCTGTTCTCAAACAGCCCCCTTAGCCATGCTCAAGAGAATTGAATAACCTGTGATTATAAGCGAGCTCGGCGATTTAACAAAATTTAAGCGTGGTAGTAGCGCTAGTGAGCGGCATAAAAAAGGCCGCATTTCTGCGGCCTTCTGTTGATAATGGCTATGAAATCAATCCAATATTGCGGCGATTGCCTTGCAAATTACTGGTACATTGCTAGTGGTCATACCGGCCACACTGATACGGCCTGAGCCAACAATGTAGATAGCAAACTGCTCTTTCAGCTGTTCGACTTGCGCTTTATCCAAGCCAGAAAAACTGAACATACCTTTCTGTCCAGAGATAAACGAGAAGTCTTGTTTAACTCCTTCAGCCGCCAACGTCTCAACAAACAAGGTACGCATTTTAGCAATACGTTCACGCATCTCCTTAACTTCGTTTTCCCAAATACTGCGCAGTTCTGGCGTTGATAGAATAGTGCTCACAATCAACGCACCGTGTGCCGGTGGGTTGGAGTAGTTAGCACGAATAGTGCGCTTCACTTGGCTAAAGGCCTTCTCCGCAGCCGCTTGGTCTTCCGCCACTAATGTCACGGCACCAATACGCTCGTTGTACAAACCAAAGTTTTTAGAAAACGAGTTAGCGACGATAAGTTCTGGCACCATGGCCGCTACGGTACGCAACCCGATAGCATCCTCTTCAACGCCATCACCAAAACCTTGGTAAGCGAAATCGAACAACGGCACTAAAGCTTTACTCGCACATAGTTCGCCAATCGCCTGCCATTGCTCTGCGGTTGGGTCGATACCTGACGGGTTATGGCAGCAGCCATGTAGCAGTACCAGATCGCCAGCTTGTGCTTGCTGCAGATCCGCTAACATGGCAGTAAAGTTCAAACCATGAGTGCTCGCGTCGTAGTATTCGTATTCTTTGATACTAAGGCCGGCGGTTTCGAAAATATTTTTGTGGTTAGCCCATGTTGGGTTACTTACCCAAATCGTGCGGCTATCAGTGTTGCGCAGCACAAATTCTGCCGCAACACGCAGTGAACCAGTACCTCCTGGCGCTTGTGCGGTAACTGTGCGTTGTTGTTTGAACAGCGCGCTGTCGGCACCAAATAGCAGCTCCTGCACCATTTTGTTGTACAGCTGCACGCCTTCAATACCGAGGTAGTTTTTACTGGTTTCTTCTTTAAGTAGCTTTTCTTCGGCAAGCTTAACGGATGCCAGCACAGGTGTATCACCTGCATCAGTTTTATAAACGCCAACCCCTAGGTTAACTTTTTCCTGCCGAGGATCCTGTTTAAACGCGTCCGTCAAACCGAGAATTGGGTCAGCGGGAGCGGCAATCACGTTGGTAAATATCATCACTTTTTCCTGTGCTGTGCTGAGTAGAGCTTGTTGCCGACAGTTATACCATCACTCGTTAACGCGACATAGACTAAGCGCAAAAAACCTTGGGTTAATTGGTGAAATTCTGAATTTAGCGGGGAGATAAAACACGATATCGCAAAAGCACCAAAAATACCCTCCAGCATAGCTGGCGGTTTTCCATCTATTGGCATCTTTTATGGCTCACTATAGATGAATCATATTCATATGCTGTGTGCATTCGATTTCGAAGACCTTACTTAATCCCCTGCACCTATTCGGCACAGAGGACTACAGCAGGGATGTTAGCTGGTAAATCCATAGAGCGTGACGATACGCATAAAACGGGCTTGGTATTGTTGTTGATTACTTGGCGGCAGCCACTCATCTAAGCCCTTATCACCTTTCTGACGATTAAGTGACGCCTCTACTGCCACTAGATTGCGCTCATCATTAGCGAACTGCTCACGCTTAGCTTGGCTCCATTTATCGGCACCGTGTTTCCACGCCCAGCTCAACGGCACCACGTGGTCAATATCTAATTGCGATGCATCGGTGAATACTTGGCCAGAGTAAAACGATATCCATCGACCGTGAATGACCCGCCCTTTACTATTCACGACCAAATTGCCCGTGTTTTGAGACATTAACACCTCTTGGCGGGTATCGTGACCGTCCTGATCGACATCTTTCCAGCCATGACCAAATTTGTCTCTGGCATAGCCTTCGACTTGGCTTTGCGATTGGCGGCTGCCTTGCTTTGGCAGTTTACCGCCGGAGCGCAAACAGTCATCTAGCGACTTGAACGGCGTAAAGTGTTGAGTATTGGCAAAGTAGCGGCTAGATTCATCATGGCACAAGCCACTGGCTGATTTCTTTACCAGTGCATGCGCCGGTGCTGATAGCAAGCACAGCACAAGCACCAGTCGTAGGTTGAACGACATTAAGCAACCTCTAATGAACGACAAAAATAAGCCGCTCACTATGCCAGATATACAGATAATAAATCACTATCAAAATGACTAATTTTCAACCAGTTAGCGCAGCTATATTACAATATCTCAGGTGGGGTTAAGCACATCATCGGAATGGAATATGAAAAGCAAAGCGGGGTTCAGTTTTCACTGAACCCCGCTTCTAAATTCTGGCGGTGAGTGAGAGATTCGAACTCTCGATACGTTGCCGTATACACACTTTCCAGGCGTGCTCCTTCAGCCACTCGGACAACTCACCATATTGTTTGTGACAGCCGTTGATAATAGAGCAACGGTGACAACGGAGCGGTACTTTACGCAAAACCCTATTACGGGTCAAGCAAAAATACCGCTGACGATGTTGGATGAGTATTTGCTGAGCAAGTCTATGATTTTTAATTAGCAGTTGTTTTAAAACGTAGGATTTGTTGCTTTAAATGCTCTGCGTCTTCTTGCAACGATTTATTTAACGTTCTGAACTCCTCTGCGATCTGTTTAGTGCTGTTGTAGCTCTCACTGATCTGCAATGCGTTTCGGTTCACTTCCTCCGATACGACCGACTGTTCATGTGTAGCGGCGGCGATCTGTTCGTTCATACTTTCAATCAGTTCGACTTGCGTAACGATTTGATAAAGCTCTTCCCCCGCGCGATTGGCTTCGTTAACGCTCGACTCTGCACGTTGTTTGCCTTTGTTTATTGCAGACACCGCTTGTTGAGCGCCGACTTTGAGCCGGTCGGTCATTTTGCGAATATCTTCTGTCGAACTTTGTGAGCGTTGTGCCAGATTGCGAACTTCATCTGCAACCACGGCGAAACCCCGTCCCATCTCACCTGCCCTTGCCGCCTCAATGGCCGCATTCAGTGCTAGCAGGTTGGTTTGCTCGGCAATGCCGTTAATCTCTTCTAACAAGCCGACAATACTATGAATATCGGCATCCAATTGCTGAATCGAATTTGCCGCTGAGGTGATTTCGCTGGCCAGTTGACTGATGGCATCGGCGGTTTTGCGGACTTCAAGATTACCTTCTTTTGCTTCTTGGCTAGCGATGCGGGTAGCATCGGTGACCTTAACAGCATGTGTGGCAACCTCCTGAACGGTAGCGCTCATTTGTGTCATCGCTGACGCCACTTGCGCCGCTTCGGTATGGCCTGCGGCAACATTATTGTTAAGCTGGCTGGAATAATGGTCCATCTGTATGACTGCGTTTGCTAAGGTGTTGCAATTGTTGCGCACCGTATTAATCAACTTTTCGAACTCGTTCATCATGCTGTTAAAGGTTTGACTGATAGCCCCCAGTTCATCTGCGCCGGTTACTGGCAGTTTTAACGTCAGATCAAAGCTGTCTTTAATATGGCTGATGCCATGCCGCAGCACCTTCAAACGGGAAAGCATGTTACTGATGAGCAGATAACCTAAGAGCGAGATAATGACCAATGCGGCTAGCATGGTGCCGCCGATAGTCCAGCTTCTCGCTAATAATGCGTTTAAGTGGGATTGTGTTTCGTCCAGTAGCGATTGCTGCAGCAGTACCTCAAATTGCCGCAGTAACTCTATGCGAGCCGTCGACGCGGCAAACCATTGCTCGGCGGATTGTGCCGCAATCTCTTGCGCGTTTTGGCTAAAAGCGATCTGGCGGTAGCGAGTGACTTCGGCAGTTTTGGCATCTTGTAAAAGCGCCTGATACTGCTTGGCGTTATTGTCTGCGGCTAAACCGAGGAAGCGACTTTGAAAGCTGTCCTGCTCAGACACCAAAGTAACAAAACGTCGGAACATGCCTGCGCTAAACCCTTGTTGACCAAAGGTTGAACTTAGCACGGCGCGCTCAATACCCGCGCGTTCCTTCATCTGCAGATAAGCGGAAAATGCGGCCGTTTCCACAGCAATCTGTTTGTTTTCTCCCGTTTTTACGATCAGATCGACAATCGATAGCAACTGCGTGTTGAGCTTAGTGTAGTAAGCCACTTCATCAGCAACGCTAATTTTAAACTGCGACACCTGCTGGCGAATCTGTGCCAGTTTTGCGATCTCTTGACGTATCTCGTTAATGCGGGCGCTAATTGAGGCACTAAAACGATTGTTTGCGGTAAATTCGTTGTAACGCTGTAGCTCTGTGTCAGTTAACTTAAGTTGCCCAGGCAAAGCCGTGGCAAATGACCGCCCTTTTGAGCCGAGAAAGCCCGCGCTCATGCCGCGTTCCTTTTGCAACTCATGTACTAAATTACTGTGAATTTTGGCTAAATTTGACAACAGTAAGACCCGCTGCGTGGTCTGTGCACTAGCGACATATTCATTAATATTGAGCGCGCCAAACAGCGTGGCAAGCAGCAAGGGAGGAATAATTACAATGAGAAATTTAACTTTAATCGACAGGTCGCCAATCCATTGGAAGTTCATTAAGTTTCCTCTCTACACTAGGGGCTGTTAATTCAGCGAATGCTTCTGAGTATAGTCAACCGATGCAAGAGCGCTCACTTCTTAACGACAAAAAGCCTGATATTCCGATAAATATCAGGCCGTTCTAACATCACAAAAATGCTACGCGTTACCTTTTACTTGCAGTTTGAGTTCTGCGGCAAAATCTAGCATACGAGTGAGCGGCACTAACGCTTGTTGCCTTAGGCCGTCATCCACAAACACTTGATGGTCAGCAAGCTGATCACTTTCGGCGCTGAGCGCGGTATAGATCGCTTTTAAGCCGTTCATCGCCATCCACGGACAATGCGCGCAACTGCGACAAGTTGCTCCATGCCCACCGGTTGGCGCTTCAATCAGCGTTTTACCCGGTGCAGCTTGCTGCATTTTGTAGAAAATACCTTTATCCGTTGCCACGATAAAGGTGTCATGCGGCATGTTTTGCGCAGCATTGATCAACTGGCTGGTAGAGCCAACGGCATCAGCCATCTCTACCACACTGGCCGGAGATTCAGGGTGAACCAATACCGCTGCGGTTGGATATTGCTGCTTCAGCTCATGCAGCGCTTTGGCTTTAAATTCGTCGTGCACGATGCACTCGCCCTGCCATAGCAACATGTCCGCCCCCGTTTGTTTGGCAATATAACTGCCAAGGTGACGGTCTGGCCCCCAGATAATTTTCTTACCTTGGCTGTCGAGGTGTTCAACAATCTCTAATGCGATACTGGAGGTCACCACCCAATCTGCGCGAGCTTTAACCGCGGCGGAGGTGTTGGCGTACACCACGACTGTATGGTCTGGATGAGCATCACAAAAGCGACTGAAATCTTCAATCTGACAACCAACATCCAGTGAACAGGTCGCTTCAAGCGTTGGCATCAGCACGGTCTTTTCTGGTGAAAGGATCTTGGCGGTCTCACCCATAAACTTCACGCCAGCCACAATCAAGGTTGATGCATCGTGATGCTTACCAAATCGCGCCATTTCCAATGAGTCAGACACACAGCCACCAGTTTCTTCCGCTAAGGCTTGGATCTCAGGGGCTGTGTAGTAGTGCGCCACTAACGCTGCATTTTTTTGCCGCAGCAGCTTTTTAATCTCTGCTTGGTAAAATGCTTTATCAGCATCGTTAAGTGGTTGCGGTTTCGCTGGAAACGGATAAACAGTGGTAGATGACAGCAATTCTTGCGACATAACTCGAGCAACTGTAAAAAAACGGTTTGCAAAGTATACGAAAACTGTCACCAGAGCGTAACCGTTTTATGTTCAATAGCGTTGATTGCGGCCAAAAGTCTAATCTGCTGCGATAGCTAATGACATACGGGGAAATTGCAGTCGCCAACGAAAAAGCTCCGACCTAAGTCAGAGCTTTTGTATAACTACAGCGGCATCGTTAAATCGCGACCAGCATCTCTTCTGGCGTTTCTAAATACTGTTTCCACAGGTTGCAGAAACGCGCCATGGTAGCGCCATCAATCACGCGATGGTCGCCAGACCAACTAATTTGCATCAGTTGTCGAGCCACGACTTGGCCGTCTTCATCAAAACGCGGCAGCGTTTGGATTTTCCCCAAAGCGACAATAGCCACTTCGGGTTTGTTGATGATTGGCGTCGCAACTGTGCCACCAATCACGCCGATATTGGAGATAGTAATCGTTCCACCTTTCATATCGTCTGGTGCCAAACGTCCTTGACGGGCAGCGTTCGTCAGACGAGTTATGTCAGCGGCCAAGGTCAGAATCGATTTGCTTTGCACATCTTTGATGTTGGGCACCAATAAACCGACTTTGGCATCGACTGCCATGCCGATGTTATGGCTTGACAATAAGGTCAACTCAGTACAATCCCCATTAACACGGCTATTTATGGTCGGGAATTCGCTCAACGCCATCGATAGCGCTTTCATAATAAATGGCATCAACGTGAGTTTGCGCTCATCTGTGGTGTACTTAGCTTTTAAGCGTTCACGCAACGCGACCAATGCGGTGACATCAATCTCTTCGCAATAGGTAAAGTGCGGAATGGTTGATGCGGATTCGCTCATCTGCCGTGCCATTGCCGCTTGCACGCCTTTAATTGGACGTACAGTATCAGCGCCACTTGTCGCTGCCACAGGCTGAGGCGCACTAGTCGGCGTCGCGGTGGCTGTCGCAGTAGGTGTTGAAGACACCGCACCACCATCTTCTAAATAGCGGGCAATATCTTCTTTATGTACACGACCGTGCTTGCCACTGCCGGGTACTAACGATAAATCAATATCGTGGCTGCGAGCCATACGGCGCACGGCGGGACTGGCTACCGCTTTACCAGCACGAGCACTATTGTCAGTGTTAACCGCAACATCAACTAGCGCAGCTGCTGGTTTAGCATTTGCCGCAACAGGTTTGTCAGTCGTCGTTGATGATGATTCACTAACAGTGGTGATTTGGAATAGCGGGCTATGCACTTTGGCAATATCGCCTTTTTGCCAGTAAAGCTTGCTGACCACTCCGGCTTTTATCGCGGGGATCTGCACCAGCGCTTTATCCGTCATCACATCACACACTGGCTGGTCTTCATCAATGGTGTCGCCCTCGGCCACTAACCACTCAACCAACTCACACTCAACGATGCCTTCGCCAATATCAGGTAACAGAAAATCTTCAGTTTGCGACTCGGCGGTTGCCACAGCATCTTTTGTCGCTGCTGAGGTGGTTGCTGACGCAGAGTCCTCGTCGGTGACATCAACCGAAAACAGCGGCTGATGTACTTGGGCAATGGCACCTTGCGGATAATAAAGTTTTTGGACAACGCCCGCATATGGTGCCGGAATTTGTACCAAGGCTTTATCGGTCATGACTTCGCATACCGGTTGATCTTCAGCGATGGCGTCGCCTTCAGCGATAAGCCATTCGGTGAGTTCACATTCCACTACGCCTTCGCCGATATCAGGAAGAATAAAATCCTTAATCATTCACAACTCCTAGAAATTAATCGACGCTTTAATCGCTTCGAAGACTTTAGTGGCATCCGGCATGTACTCTTTTTCATGAACGAGCGGATACGGTGTGTCCAACCCACAAATACGCATGATTGGCGATTCTAGATATAGGAAACATTCCTGCTGAATCGTCGCGGCAATTTCGCCGGCAAAGCCGCCGGTCAACGGTGCTTCATGGCTAACGATCAAGCGGCCTGTTTTGGTGACAGACTTCGCCACCGTTTCAATATCCCAAGGCGCCAGCGTACGTAAATCGATGATTTCGCAACTGATGTCTTGTTCTTTTGCCATGTCGGCAGCTTGCTCAATTACGCTCACTTGCGCGCCCCAGGCCAATACCGTGATATCGCTGCCCTCTTGCACCACTTCAGCTTGTCCTAATGGCAAGGTGTATTCGTCTTCGGGTACATCATTAACGGAGGCACGATACAAGCGCTTAGGTTCGAAGAAAACCACGGGGTTGGCATCGCGAATACTCGATAGCAACAAGCCTTTAGCTTGGTAGGCATTACGCGGCACGACCACTTTTAAACCGGCAACTTGGGTAAAGTAAGCTTCTGGTGATTGTGAGTGGTAGTGACCACCGGCGATACCGCCGCCGTACGGGGTGCGAATCGTTAACCCACCCACATGAAATTGGTCGCCAGAGCGATAGCGGAACTTGGCCGCTTCATTCACAATTTGATCAAATGCTGGGAAAATATAATCCGCAAACTGGATTTCAGCGACGGGCGTCATGCCGTTAGATGCTAAGCCGTTCGCAAAACCCGCAATGCCTTGCTCAGTCAGTGGCGTATTAAAGCAGCGGTCTTTACCGAATTTGTCTTGTAGCCCTGAAGTAGCGCGGAATACCCCACCAAAGTGGCCGACATCTTCCCCAAAAACCAGCATCTGTTGATTGCGTTCCATCTCTAAGGTCAGCGCCTGATTGATGGCCTGTAACATGTTCATCTTTGCCACGGTTACAGTCTCCCTGCCGTTTTTGGATAAGCTTTTGGATATTTTTCGATATGTTGTTTCAGCTCAGCTAATTGCTGTTTAAGTCGCGGCGTTGGCTGGTCGTAAACATCTTCAATCAACAAATCGATGTGTGGTGCAGGCACTTTCTCCGCCGTTTTTACTGCGGCTAAGACTTCATCACGATATTGGCTGTAAAGCGCTTGCTCGTCCGCTTCGGTTAGCCAACCTTGATTGACCAACCACAACTTAAAGCGTTGTACCGGATCATGTTGGCGCCACTTAGCCTCTTCATCTTTGGAACGATAGCCTGATGGATCATCTGATGATGAATGTGCGCCAAGGCGATACGTCATCGCTTCAATCAACACTGGTGCAGAGTGTTTAACGGCATACGCACGCGCTTGCTGCGTGGCGGCCAGTACCGCCAACATATCGTTGCCGTCTACACGAATAGTATGCATGCCGTAACCTAAACCACGGCTAGCAATGCCGTTACCCGCAAACTGCTCTTCGGTTGGTGTCGAGATCGCGTAGCCGTTATTACGGCAGAAGAATATCACTGGCACTTTATGAACCGCTGCCATGTTTAGCCCAGCATGGAAATCACCTTCCGATGCGGCACCTTCACCGAAATAGCACACTGCCACATTCGGTTTTTGTTGCAGCTTTAACGAATAGCCGACACCGGACGCTTGCGGTATCTGCGTCGCCAATGGCGAAGAGATAGTTTGGAAATTAAGCGCCTTAGCACCGTAGTGAATCGGCATCTGACGGCCTTTACCTAAGTCCTGCGCATTACTGAACATCTGGTCCATAAACTGCTGCGTGGTAAAGCCACGATAACGCAACGCCGCATGTTCGCGGTACTGCGCCAAAATGATATCGTCAGCGTCTAACGCGGCGGCGCTACCAATCACTGCCGCTTCTTCACCGGTACAGGTCATATAAAAACTGATGCGCCCTTGCCGCTGCGCCGCCAACATGCGTTCGTCCAACACTCGGGTAAACACACAAGTATCAAAAATGCGTTGTGACAAAGCCTGGTCGATTTGTGGTAACTGCGCCTTATCGTACGTGGTGCCGTCTGCCTGCAAAATTTTAAGGATTGGGATCTCGAGTGAGTCACGATCGAGAAACGACGCTCGATGTACCACTGATTGCGAAAAATTAGATTGACTCATAGAGTGCTCTTCATCTCATTCAACGGAGCTTATTAGCTCAATATGGTATTGTTATATGCGAGTTGACACTAGGGGAAGTTTACGCGAACGGCAACATTCTCTAGCCTATTTTGAACATTTTAGCGCGTTCAGTTGCGTATAAAATGCTTTACATACAAACATCTTTTAAGGTGACCGGAACAACACAAAGTGCGGCACGCTGACCGATGGCTACCTTAGCATTAGGAAACACCACCGCTTCGCCTGTTACATCACAAAAAATCGTTTTGTCGCCATTTTTTGCAATAACATCGCCTTGAGTAAAGGTGGTGAAATTAGCCGTATCGTCCGAAAATGCAAAACTAAACTCGGGTTGCTCTCGGGTAATAACCCGTTTTACTTGATAAAACTTCACCTCAGCTAAAGCATCATCACTGGCTAACGGCTGCTGCGTGATTAAGGCCCGAAGCACGCGTTCAAGCGCACTAAGCCGGCTTAAATCGTTCTCACCAAATGGTGCAACTTTGCCTAATTCCACCGTGAAAGCATCTGCACCAAAGGTGTACGAGCTGTGATAGCTAAAGGTAAATGCCGGAGCATGATTAAATAAAAACGCTTCAATGCCAGCGCAAGCCAACAGCGCTAGTGTGTCAGCACGGTAACCGCGCTGCGGTTGATAAGGGCACACCGCAAATTTCTCATGTATAGAACCACGGATAGCCGTATGTAAATCCCAATGCAGTCGCGAGCGCGTTGCATCGCGGAAAAAACTCACTAACGCTTGCTCTAATTCTGCGGCTCGGCTGCGTTCAAGATTGGCTTCGGCCTGCTGATGACTGCCACAAAATAGACGATTTAAGTTCTCATCAACAAAGCGTGTGGCTTGGCGCATCGCAGGCGGATTACCAAAGATGAACAACAGCCGCTGTTTCGGCACCAATGTGCCAGCAAAAATCTGTTGCAGCAGTTGATTACACAACTCAATGGGCGCGGTTTCATTGCCATGAATCCCGCAGGACAACACGATGTCCTGCTCGCCTGCTTGATGAGGCTCAATCAGCAAAATACCCTCTGCTAACAGCTGCGCACTAAAATGTTCATGGGTAACGGTGTCGCAAAGGGGCGGCTCCCCAGTCAAAAGCGACTGTAAAAAATCATCGTTAGGGAACATCTTTGCGCCCATATATATCCTTATGTTGGCAGGTGCTGAATGGCAATGGCGCACATCTTAGCAGGTATCACCCACAGCGTCATAGTTCAACCGCTTACGAATGCAACGCGAAACACTTGCGTAGTATCGCGCGCCCTGTCAAAATTGCAGCCATCTAGACATCTAAAATGAGTTTTATTATGGCAGTTGCAACATTTGGTGCCGGTTGTTTTTGGGGCGTAGAGTATTTTTTCCGCCAAGTTGATGGCGTTATCAATGCCACCAGTGGCTACATGGGCGGCGATAACAAAGCCACCACCTATAAAGAAGTCAAAACTGGCGAAACCGGTCACGCTGAAGTGGTACAAGTTGAGTATGACCCGGCCAAAGTGAGCTACGACGACTTACTGCAAATTTTCTGGAAAAATCACAATCCAACCAGCCTGAACAAACAAGGGGCTGACATGGGCACGCAATACCGCAGTGTGGTGTTTTTCCATGACAAAACCCAGAAAGCGGAAGCCGAGGCATCCAAATTGGCGCTAATGAAAAGTGGCAAATGGGGTGCGCGCCAGATTGTCACTGAGATTGTGCCAGCACAGCAGTTTCATCGCGCCGAAGATTACCACCAGGATTATATTCAAAAGAACAACTTACCTAGCTGTCATATCGAGTATTAATCAACGCGAGACCGATGGCTTTTCGGTCGCTAAGCTGACAAAAACAAAGGCCTGCATCATGCACGCCTTTTGCTATTTACGATGATAAGCGCTATTGCGCGCTGAGATTATGAGGGTCTTTCGGCTTGTCTATGCCATCATTCGGCCAAACGTTAATCACCGCTTTAACCAACGATGCCAATGGAATGGCGAAGAACACGCCCCATACGCCCCACAAACCGCCAAACACCAATACTGCGGCGATAATAAATACTGGGTGCAGATCGACTGCATCAGAAAACAACACTGGCACCAATAGGTTGCCATCAAGTGCCTGAATCACGCCATAGCCAATCATCAGTTGGCCAAACTCAGCGCTCCAGCCCCACTGAAAGAAGGCCACTGCGGCAATAGGCAGTGTTACTAATGTTGCGCCAACGTATGGGATCAACACAGACATCCCCACCGACACACCCAGCAATGCGGCGTAGTTGAGCCCCATCAATGCGAAGAAGATGTAGCTGACGACACCGACAATAACTAACTCAATGATCTTGCCGCGAATGTAGTTAAAGATCTGCTGATCCATCTCTAACCATACCACTTTCACCAGCTCACGATTACGTGGCAAAAAACGGCGCGAGCCGTTAATCAGTTGATCTTTATCTTTAAGGAAGAAAAACACCAGTAGCGGCACCAAAATAGCGTACACCAATAATACTAACAGTGATGCTGAGAAGCCCAGTAACTGCTTAGCAAAATTGACCAGATGCTCGGAATCAACCAACTTTTTGCTCTCTTGCAGCAAAGTATCTAACTGGTCAGCACTGATATATTGCGGATAATCACTGGCGATACGCTGCAGCAGCGCTACGCCTTTATCAACCATATTGGGGAACTCGGCGACAAAGGCGGATGCCTGCCGCCAGATGCTTGGCATCAAACCAAAAGTGATCAGCAGCATGATGGTGATAAACACCACCAATACTAACGAAGCCGCCATGGTGCGATTAATGCCGATCTTGGCCATTTTAGCGACTGGCCATTCCAACAGGTACGCTAACACCAACCCCAGCAATAGTGGCATCAGCAGATGACCGGCGTACAAAATCACGCCGCCCAATATCAACATAAAAAACAGTAAGGTGACCGCTTGCGGATCACTAAAGCGCGCTAAATACCAACGACGTACATATTCAAACATTCGAATTAACCTGTAACAGCCCTATATTAGGCAACGATGTGGCAATATCTGGCATGACGCTAAAATCAGCCTAAGAATATGCCATTTTTTTGGGAAGGCGGGAACATCAACCCGTCAAATGAGTCTCAATTTAGCGGGTATTTGCCAGATGTTGTGCAGTAACGCAGCAATTTGGTTACGATATAAAGCATTTGATTCTCAAAAGCTTGGGTTTGTCATATCACGCTTGCAATTCATCGACCACCCTCATTATGCTAAGGGCGGTGCAAACAAGTCTTTGTGACATGCTGGATTTGTAAGCCGTAGCAGTTCTAGTCTAGGCTGCTAACTGCGCCTTGCATCTGAAAGCTGTATGCCCACGCAGAGCACGCTCGGGAATGTTCGCATCTTCCCAAGGCGCCACCCGTTGGATATTCCATAGAACACCAAAGGTTTAGTTTGAATACTCTTACACGTCGTTTACTCAGAAAATCCCTACTCAGTGTTACTGTCGCGCTCTCCTTAAGTTGCGCTACGCAAAGCTTTGCGCGCAACGACCTGCCCGATTTAGGTACCGCAGCAGTGAATACGTTAAGCATGGATCGCGAGCTACAATACGGCGACATCTATATGCGTGTGATCCGCGCGCAGGCCCCCGTGTTGTATGACCCGCTATTGGAACAATATATCTCTGAGCTGGGTGGAAAACTGGTGTCCCATGCAAATGATGTACGGACACCATTTTATTTCTTCATGCTAAATAATGATGAGATTAACGCCTTTGCTTTTTTCGGTGGCCACGTGGCCGTACATAGCGGGCTGTTTTTGTATGCTGATAATGAAAGCGAACTCGCCTCTGTGCTGGCGCACGAAATTACCCACGTTACCCAACGTCACCTAGCGCGTTCAATGGAAGCGCAAAGCCGTAATGCACCGCTCACTTTGGCTGGGGTACTGGGAGCAATTTTGTTGACCGTTGCCGCCCCCCAGGCAGGCATGGCAACCTTGATGGGCACCCAAGCACTGAGCACCCAAAGTCGCATTAACTTTACGCGCGGTAATGAGCAAGAAGCGGACCGCATCGGGATGCGCGTCATGGTCGCGGCAGGATTTGATCCCAAAGCCGCAGCAGATTTCTTTGGTAAATTGGCGGCAAAATATCGCTATACCAGCAAATTGCCACCGATGTTGCTGACCCACCCTATTCCTGAGTCTCGTGTATCTGAAGCTCGCGACCGTGCGGCGCAGTACTCGCCGATGCGAGTGCCACCCAGTCTTAACTTTCAATTGGCCAAAGCGCGTATTGAAGTCCGCTTCTCTAGCTATTCAGCACAAGCGGCGCTATCACTCTTTGAGAAGCAATTAGAAAAACGCGATTTTGCCATTGAAGCCGCTGCGCTCTACGGTAAAGCGCTCGCCCTGTTCCGGCTTAACGAGTTCAGTAAAGCGGAAGCGATCGTCGATAAATTATTAAAACAAGATCCAGACAACGTGTTTTATCTCGATACCAAAACCGATATCTATACTCAGCGTAAAGATTACGACAAGGCTATCGAACTGTTAACCCATCAACTGAAATATCGGCCGTCATCTTTGGTACTAAATACCAACTTGGCCAATGTGTACTTAGAAAATAAGCAACCCGATAAAGCGATTCCAATCCTTGAGCAGATGACCTACGACGATAAGAATAACTTATTGCCAGTACAGATGCTCGGTGAAGCTTATCGTCAGCTCGGCGACAAGGCGCAGGAGTTTTATACCAACGCACAATTGCGTGCGCTACGTGCCGATTATAAAGGGGCCATTGACCAACTTAACTTCGCCTATCGCGAAGCAACAGGTAGGCCATTACTGATTGCCCGCATTGAAGCGCAACTGCGCCAGTTCCGTGATGCCGATGAACTGATGAAACGTTTTGAGGGATAACCCTTAGCATTTTGGGCCCCACCGCAACAGACGGAGAAACTGCATGACTGATATCACTCTATTTCACAATCCTCGATGCTCTAAAAGCCGCGAAACCTTAGCGCTATTAGAACAGCAAGATGTGAATGTCACTGTCGTGGAATATCTGAAAAACCCGCCAAGTGTTGAACAGCTACATTGGCTGGTAGAAAAACTCGGATTTGATAGCCCACGCCAATTGATGCGTACCAAAGAAGCCGAATATAAAGAGCAAGGTTTGGATGACAGTGCATTGACAAGTAGTCAGCTACTGCAAGCGATGGCAGCGACACCTAAGCTAATTGAACGCCCAATTGCCATTAATGGTGACCGGGTGGCGCTGGGTCGTCCACCTGAGAACGTACTGGAGATTATTTAACGCTAACCGTATATAAAAAGGCCGCAATTTTGTTGCGGCCTTTTTATATAACCAAATCAATCGAGATGTGCCTTACGTAAAGAACACTTCAGCTAACAACCGCCGTGATATTTACGCCGCAACCGCCGATAACTCAACAGTTACTTGCCGCAAACACTGACCGAGGGAAGGTGCGATAAAGCCTGCGCCAAACGCGGGATGTGTAAGACATAGCTTTGCTTCGCTTCGCTCACAAATCCCCATAATGCTTAGATAATAGAGAAGCTCCTAAAGACGTAGGATCTCTTTTACAAATGGAATCGTCAGCTTACGTTGATGCACCATCGACGCTTTATCGAGTTTATCGAGCACATCAAACAACGTGCGTAAATCTCGCGCTAGACGCGTTAGCAAGAACTTGCCAGTTTCCTCCGGCAATTGCAGGCCACGCATTGCAGCTCGACGTTGCAGCGCCGCTAATTTTTCATCATCAGCCATAGGGTTAAGTTGGTAGCTTAAGCCCCACTGCATACGCGACACTAAATCGGGCAACGAGAACCCAGCATCAACCGGTGCATTGCGGCCTGAAACAATCAAGGCACAACGCCCTAACTCTGCCACTCGGTTATAGAGATCAAATAACGCCTCTTCCCATAACGGATGGCCAGCTATGGCGTCTACATCATCAATACACACTAAGTCCAATTGTTCTAGGTGCTCAAGTAATGCAGGTGAAATACTGGCATGGATACTGAGTGGCACATAAAAGTTACTGCGTTCTAATTCGTTGGCGTGAGCACAAGCAGCATGTAACAGATGCGTTCTGCCGGATTTCTCTGGGCCCCACACGTATAAAGATTGTTGTTTGTGCCCTTCGGCCGCAGCACACAAGGCTTTAATCAATTCGTCATTACCACTCGCGGGATAATAACTCTCAAAAGTTTCGTCATCGGGAAGATAAACCGGCAACGATAGTTGTATTGGATTATTTTGACTCAATCGAACGTCCACGTTGGCAATAATGACTACTTCGCATCCCAGCGATAAACACCTATCAGGTTATTTGTGGTGCTATCCATGGGCGAACCTATTGGTTGGTTTTCATCGAGACGAATACGCTGCTCCAGCCGCAATACATTACTCAAATCATCACGACTGCCAAACAGTTGCAACTGATAAACTACGTGATTACCCTGCACCGACTTAATATAAAAATGTTTTACTGCCGACAATTGGCTAAAGAAGCTTTCAATCTCGACCAACTGCCGCATGTGCGCCACGTTGTTAAATTCAATTTGGGCGACATCGGCTTGACCAGAATCAGTAACTGCGTATTGCTGTACGAAGTAGTCAGATAACGACAGCATAATTTCATCTATCGCAGCGGCCCTATCTTGCGCAGCACCGTTGCGGCTCACTAATGCGGTGAAAAACGGCGTAGCCAAAGCGCTTCTGGCGTATAAGCTCATTTGGTATTGTACCTGATTATCGGGGCTGCTATCGAAGGTTACCATGGCAAAATAGTCGGCTTGATAACGGGCAGACGCTTTAGCAACTGTATCAGCAAATTGACCGCGTACATCGTTAACATTGACCGCCATTAAGTCATCCAGATCCAATAACGGAAACATCAATGGAATACCGCGTTGACGGGAGGCTTTGGCAAATGCTTGACGCTCTTCAGCGGCCGATTCATCTGCCACTAAATGACGCTCGCCTTCGGTGTCTGACGCTAGCCAAACTAATGTTAATGGCCGCTGTTTGCCCCACACTGGTAATCCCGCCTCGCGCAATAGGCGAATCACTTTATCATGTTCGAAGGTCGCTCTTAATTGCAGGCCATCTTCTGCTTGTTCGTAGGAATATTGCACCACTAAAGAGGACGCATTGGATAATGCCGCTTGGATCTGTGCATTACCGCGTAACTCTTTTGCACCCGAGTTAAGTAACAACACATTAAACAACGCTTGTTGCAAAGCATCGCTACGATCATTATTAGCTCGCGAATCAACGGTTACGGTTGAACTATCAAGCTGGTCAATTTCGACCGCAGCTGCCATTTGTGTCGCCAACAGTAAGCTTATAGTGGCGAAAATCCCTGAAAGATATTTGAGCATACGTGCTTGGTTGCCTACGATTGATGTGGCGCAAGTGTACCACAGATATTGATTCAGCAAATCCGTCAGCGAGTGCTTTGCGGCTATTCAGTCAGCAACCGTTATGAAAGCCAATGGATTGACAAAAATTTGAACTAAATCGTCAAAAATATTCTGAAGCGAAAACGGCATGCTGGTAGCATATGCCGAATTTTAACAGCCAAGGGCATAATAATGAAAAACCTCACCCTTCCACTGCAAGGCGCACAGATGTTATTTGTCGCCTTCGGCGCATTGGTGTTGGTGCCGTTACTGACGGGACTCAACGCCAGCGTTGCGCTATTTACTGCAGGTCTCGGTACACTGATCTTTCAGCTTTGTACCAAACGCGAAGTGCCAGTATTTTTGGCATCATCATTTGCGTTCATCGCACCGATTCAATTTGGCGTGAGCAATTTCGGCATTGCCGCCACCATGGGCGGTTTGATTGCTGCAGGCTGTGTCTACGTCGTGTTAGCCACCATTATCAAACTGCGTGGTTCAGGCTTTATCAAAAAATTATTGCCGCCCGTAGTTGTTGGGCCGGTGATCATGATCATTGGTTTGGGCTTAGCACCCACAGCCGTCAACATGGCGCTGGGTAAAAGTGGCGATGGTAAACTGGTGTTGGTTGCTGCCGAGCCAGCGTTGATTATCTCTATGCTGTCACTGGTAACGACCATCGCGGTGGCTATTTTCGCTAAGGGTCTGCTGCGGTTGATGCCGATTCTATCAGGGATCGTCGTTGGTTATCTGGCGAGCCTTTACTTAGGCATTGTTAGCTTTGACAAAATAGCTGAAGCGTCTTGGTTCGCGATGCCCGATTTCATTACCCCTGAGTTTAACTGGTACGCCATTGCTTATATGATTCCCGTCGCCATTGCCCCCGCAGTGGAACATATCGGTGATGTCATCGCGATTTCCAACGTCACTGGCAAGGACTTCTTCAAAAAGCCAGGCTTACACCGCACACTCGCCGGTGATGGTTTAGCAACAATTGCAGCAACCGCTCTGGGAGGCCCACCAAACACGACTTATTCTGAAGTGACAGGGGCAGTAACACTGACCAAAAACTTCAACCCTGTCGTGATGACTTGGGCGGCAGTTTGCGCCATTGTGCTGGCATTTGTCGGTAAGTTGGGTGCAGCACTGCAAACCATTCCTGTCCCAGTGATGGGCGGTATTATGTGTTTGCTGTTTGGCTCCATTGCGGCGGTAGGTTTGAATGCGATGATTAAAGCACAGGTGGATCTGAACGAGCCTCGTAATTTGGCCATTGTCGGTGTGACGTTGGTATTTGGCATCGGCGGTATGGCATTTGGTATCGGCGATTTCAGTCTAACTGGCATTAGCTTGTGCGGTATCGTGGCAATCTTGTTAAACTTAGTGCTGCCACATGGACATCATCACGATAAAGCTGAACATTAAGATTTGGCTGGATAACTAACGATAAAAAGCCGCTCACTGAGCGGCTTTTTATCAGTCGAGTCAGCAAAAAAAACACTGGTCTACTTTGCGGAGATTATGCTGGTTTCATTATCTCGAAGTGACGATAAGCGCGATCGGTGGCGATTCGTCCACGCGGGGTACGCTGAATAAAACCTTGTTGGATTAAGAACGGCTCTAACACATCTTCAATGGTCTCACGCTCTTCACCAATCGCCGCCGCTAAGTTATCGAGGCCAACAGGGCCCCCCATAAACTTGTCGATAATGGCAAGCAGTAACTTACGGTCCATGTAATCGAAGCCTTCACCGTCAACATCCAACATATCCAGCGCTTGTTGAGCCACGTGTTGGGTGACATGGCCATCATGTTTAACTTCGGCATAATCACGCACGCGGCGTAGCAAACGGTTAGCAATACGTGGCGTGCCACGTGAGCGCATGGCAATTTCACGAGCGCCCTCGGCATCGAGCGGAAGATCTAACATGGTGGCAGAACGCGCTACAATGGTGCTGAGATCATCGACGTTATAAAACTCTAATCGCAATGGAATGCCAAAACGTGCTCGCAGTGGCGAAGTTAACGCCCCTGCCCGCGTGGTGGCACCGATTAAGGTAAATGGCGGAATATCCAGTTTAATGGAACGTGCGGCAGGGCCTTCACCAATCATGATATCCAACTGGTAGTCTTCCATCGCCGGGTAAAGGATCTCTTCTACCACTGGGCTTAGGCGGTGAATTTCATCAATAAATAGCACATCCCCCGCCTCCAGATTGGTCAACAGCGCAGCTAAATCGCCAGCCTTTTCCAACACAGGGCCGGAGGTGGATTTGATGTTCACGCCCATCTCATTGGCAACAATCATCGCCAAAGTGGTTTTACCTAAACCTGGAGGACCATAAATCAACATATGATCGAGAGCTTCGTTACGGTTTTTGGCCGCCTGAATAAACACTTTAAGCTGCTCGCGTGCTTCATTTTGCCCGGTATATTCATCGAGTAACTTAGGCCGCATCGCACGGTCAATCAGCTCCTCTTGCGGATTATTATTGTGGGGCTGAATAAGACGATCTGCTTCAATCATGAATGCTTAGTTCCTATAACATCGATTTAAGCGCAGCTTTAATGAGGGTTTCTGAATCCATGCCTTCAACGAACACGCCGGAAACAGCCTTGCTTGCTTGAGCGGGCTTGTACCCCAGCGATAATAACGCTGCAATGGCATCTTCTTCGGCAGTGTTTTCCACCGGTGCTGGCGTGAAGTTAGACTTGAGCACAAACTCACGTTCGCTGCCACTGGAGGCTTCCATCAGGCTCTTAAGCTTGTCGCGCATTTCTACCAGCAAGCGCTCAGCCGTCTTTTTACCAACGCCCGGTAGTTTCACTAAGGTTGCAATATCATCACGCTCTACACAACCCACAAATTCGTTAGCCGTCATGCCGGATAAAATGGTCAATGCGAGTTTAGGACCGACACCATTGGCTTTGATCAACAGACGAAACAGTGAACGTTCCTGTTTCGTCATAAAACCGTACAACAGTTGCGCATCTTCACGTACCACAAAATGGGTGTAGATAGTCGCCGACTGATTGAGTTCAGGTAGCTCATAGAAACTGGTGAGCGGCATCTGCAATTCATAGCCGACACCATGCACATCAATCAGCAGTTCTGGCGCTTGCTTTTCAATAATAACGCCCTGTAGACGACCAATCATCGATATCTTCCGTAAGTTCTGGTGGTAGCTTGACCACTAAAGGCAACCAAGCTTTGACAGGTATGATAATGACACACTGCAACACTGAGCGCATCTGCAGCGTCCGCTTGTGGCTTACCGGGCAACTTGAGAATTTGCGTAATCATATGTTGCACCTGCGCTTTTTGCGCTCGTCCAGTGCCCACCACCGCACTTTTAATCTGCGTGGCACTATATTCCGATACCGGTAACCCAGCGTTGGTTGATGCCACAATAGCAGCACCACGGGCTTGCCCAAGCTTTAACGCTGAGTCAGCATTTTTTGCAAGAAACACTCGTTCAATTGCCATTTGATCAGGCTGATATTGTCGAATAATTTCGCTGATGCCGGTAAAAATTTGTTGCAGACGTTGCGGTAAGTCATCGGAAACGGTGCGTATGCAGCCGCTACCGAGGTAAATTTGATGGCGACCCTGGCACTGGATCACGCCATAACCGGTGATCCGTGAGCCGGGGTCAATCCCTAGAATGATGGGCATAGGGATTAGTCGAGTTTTTCCATCACTTCGTCAGAGATTTCTGCGTTGTGATAAACTTCTTGCACGTCATCGTGGTCTTCTAAGGTGTCGATCAAGCGCAGGAATTTAGCGGCAGTTTCTTCATCCAGATCAGATTTTGTTGAAGGCACCATAGTCACTTCGGCATTCACTGATTCAAAGCCCGCGGCATCTAAGGCATCTTTCACGGTACCGAAAGCGGCTGGTTCAGTATAAACGTCGATAGAACCATCATCATTGACTTGTACGTCGTCAGCGCCCGCTTCCAACGCAGCTTCCATGATTTCGTCTTCATCGATACCGGTGTCATAGCTGATAACGCCTTGTTTGGTAAACAAGTAAGCGACAGAACCATCAGTACCTAAGTTACCGCCAGACTTGTTGAAAGCGTTACGTACGCCAGTGACGGTACGGTTGCGGTTGTCAGTCATACATTCAACCAATACCGCGGTGCCGCCTGGTCCGTATCCTTCGTAGGTGATGGTTTCTAAGTTTTCACCATCCAACTCCCCCGCACCACGCTTGATAGCGCGCTCGACGGTATCACGCGTCATGTTGTTAGATAACGCTTTATCCATGGCGGCACGCAGACGTGGGTTGGAATCAGGATCTGAACCACCTTCACGCGCTGATACAGTCAGTTCGCGAATGAATTTGGTGAACAGTTTGCCGCGCTTCGCGTCCTGACGACCTTTGCGGTGCTTGATGTTGGCCCATTTACTATGACCTGCCATAAATTACTCCTCTTTATTATCGGGAAATGGTCGCCCGATAGATAAACAGACCGAGGCAAATGCCTCGGCTTAGTTCAAATTAAATAAAATTACTCTGATTTTTCAGCGGCTTTTTCAGCTTTAGTCACGTCGATGCCAAGCTCAACCAGTTGTTGTGGATTCGCTAGACTTGGCGCGTCAGTCAAAGGACATGCCGCTGTCGTTGTTTTAGGGAACGCCATAACATCACGGATTGACGTAGCGCCAGTCATCAACATCACCATACGGTCCAGACCGAAGGCCAAGCCCGCGTGTGGTGGCGTACCGTAGCGCAACGCTTCCAACAGGAAGCCAAATTTTTCTTGGGCTTCTTCATCGGAGATACCCAAAACCTTAAATACTGTGGCCTGCATATCTTGTTTGTGGATACGCACCGAACCACCGCCCAGCTCTACGCCGTTCAGTACCATGTCGTAGGCATCAGATACTGCAGCACCTGGATTTGCAGCTAACTCTTGCGCATTCACTGTGCTTGGCGCAGTAAATGGATGATGCACGGCATACCAACGGCCATCCGCTTTCTCAAACATTGGGAAATCAACCACCCACAGCGGCTTCCACTCGCCTTGCAATAAGTCAAAATCTTGGCCCAGTTTCAAGCGCAGCGCGCCCATGGCTTCAGCCACTACGTTAGCCTTATCAGCACCAAACAGAATAATGTCACCTGTTTTGGCATCAACGCGTGCGAGGATGTTGCTAACAATCTCTTCGTTCAAGAATTTCAATACTGGCGATTGGATACCGTCCAAGCCCGCATCGATATCGTTAACTTTCATCCATGCCAAGCCTTTAGCTCCGTAGATGCTAACGTACTTGGTGTAGTCATCAATTTGTTTACGCGACAAGCTCACGCCATTCGGCACTTTAATCGCGGCAACACGGCCTTCTGCGTCATTAGCGGGGCCCTTGAAAACGGCGAAATCGACGTCTTTTACCAAGTCCGCTACGTCAACTAGCTCCAGCGGGTTACGCAGATCCGGTTTGTCTGAGCCGAAACGACGCATCGCTTCGTCCCAAGTCATCTTCGGGAATTCGCCAAGATCAACATTCAGCAACTCTTGGAACAGACCGCGTACCATCTCTTCGGTTTTTTCCATCACCTGCTCAGAGGTCATGAACGAAGTTTCGATATCAATCTGGGTAAATTCTGGCTGACGGTCAGCACGTAAATCTTCATCACGGAAGCATTTAACGATTTGATAGTAACGATCAAAACCAGACATCATCAGCAGCTGTTTGAACAGCTGTGGTGATTGTGGCAAGGCAAAGAAGTGACCTTTATAAGTACGGCTAGGAACTAAATAGTCACGGGCACCTTCAGGTGTGGCTTTGGTCAGAATTGGGGTTTCAATATCGAGGAAACCGTTGCCATCAAGATAACGGCGCACAGCGCTGGTCACTTTGGCACGGAAGATCAAGCGCTGAGTCATCTCTGGACGACGCAGGTCTAAATAACGATATTTCAGACGTTGCTCTTCGCTGTTGTTCTGGAAGTTATCCATACTCAGCGGCAGCGGTTCAGACGCGTTGATAATGGTCAGTGCAGTACCTAACACTTCAATTTCGCCGGTGCGCATCTGTGCATTTACTTGGCTGTCAGGGCGAGCACGCACCACGCCTTTTACTTGCACACAAAATTCGCTACGCAGCGAGCTGGCAACGTCGAATACTTCTGGCAAATCGGGATCATAAACTACTTGGATCAGGCCTTCGCGGTCGCGAAGATCCAAAAATACCACACCGCCTAAGTCACGGCTGCGGTTAACCCAACCTACCAAAGTTACTTCTTGTCCAACGTGAGACTTGTTTACGTCCCCACAATAATGGCTGCGCATCGTATTATCCTTTGTTGCTGCCGGATGGCGCCGGTACGAAAATAGATTTTGGGGCAGCATTATATTGAATTAATGCCATTTACCAAAGCCCCGCTTTACTAGACGGTGAAGTATCAAACACTTTAAGGTTTTTGACCATAGCCAGACTGAGTCCGTGAAGATAAACGGCCAAAATACCAACAAAATTTAGCTGTTCGCCGCTTGAAACGGTCTCGATTGAGCGAATCCCTTGCTGCTGGTGGGCAGAAATCTGTAAAATACGCCCGTTTTCGTATTTAAGAACCTACCGATGCAATCTTCTCAAGACAATATTTACGCCTCCGCACTTGGTAAAGTGACCGACTTTACCTTTGACGACCGAGTGGCTGGCGTGTTTAGCGATATGATCCAGCGTTCAGTGCCGGGTTACGCTCAAATTGTGAATTCTATTGGCGACTTTGCGTATCGTTTTGCTAAAAACGATACGCAGGTATATGACTTAGGCTGTTCTCTTGGCGCGGCCACGTTGAGCATGCGCCGTCATATCGGTGGCAGAAACTGCAAAATTATAGCCGTCGACAACTCCGCCGCTATGACAGAGCGCTGCCGCGAACATCTCAACGCCTACGTGAGTGACACGCCAGTTGAACTGATATGTGCCGACATTCGTGATGTTGAGATTAACAACGCCTCCATGGTGGTGCTCAACTTTACCCTGCAATTTTTGCCGCCCGAAGATCGTCGTACCTTACTGAGCAAAGTCTACCAAGGCTTAGTACCAGGCGGCGCATTGATTTTGTCCGAGAAACTGCGCTTTGAAGATGATGTGATTCAGCAAGTGATTGACGAGCACCATCTAGATTTCAAACGGGCCAATGGTTACAGCGAATTGGAAATCAGCCAAAAGCGCAGCGCAATCGAAAATGTGATGAAAACCGACACGCTTGCCATTCATCAAGCGCGCTTTAGTGAGGTGGGTTTTACCCACCACAACGTGTGGTTTCAGTGTTTAAATTTTGCCTCAATGGTGGCGGTCAAGTGATTAGTTTTACACGTTTTTATAAAGATATTGCTGAAAATCAACTGCAAGTTTGGTTAGAACATCTGCCCGCTAAATTAGCCACATGGCAGCGTGAAAATAAACATGGCGCCTTACCCAAGTGGGAAAAGGTGCTGGCTAAGCTTAACTACCCCGCGCCAGATAAGCTTGATTTGAAAACCTCAGTGACAATCGGCAGTGGCGACCAGTTAGCTGAAGGACCAAAAGAAAAACTCGAAAATCTGCTGCAACTGCTGCACCCATGGCGTAAAGGGCCGTTCTACGTCCACGGCATTCACATTGATACGGAATGGCGCTCCGATTGGAAATGGGATCGCGTGTTGCCGCATATCTCTCCACTTGAAAATCGCACCGTGCTCGATGTCGGTTGTGGTAGCGGTTATCACATGTGGCGCATGTACGGGGAAGGCGCTAAGTTTGTGGTGGGGATTGATCCTTCGTCACTATTTTTATGCCAATTTGAAGCCATTAAACGTTTAGCGGGTGAACATCTTCCGGTGCATCTACTGCCATTGGGGATTGAAGAGCTGCCAGCATATGACACCTTTGATACCGTGTTCTCGATGGGGGTGTTATATCATCGCCGCTCACCGATTGATCATCTGTTGCAGTTGCGCGACCAACTGCGCGATGGCGGAGAATTGGTGCTAGAAACCTTGGTCATTGAAGGCGATGAAAATACAGTATTGGTGCCACCAGACCGTTACGGCAAAATGAACAACGTATGGTTTATTCCCTCGGTTGCGGCACTAGAGTTGTGGCTGAAGAAATGTGAATTCACTGACGTGCGTTGTGTAAACGTTGATGAAACATCGCTTGACGAGCAACGTACCACCGAATGGATGCGTAATGAATCGCTGCCAGACTTTCTTGACCCAAGCAATCCAGCATTAACGGTTGAGGGCCACCCGGCACCACGCCGAGCGACATTTATTGCCATCAAATAATTTGACAAAGGAAACATGGACGGCCAATGCGATTAACTAACAGTACAGTAAATAAAGGCAAATACCGTCCATTTTATTTGATCGCAGCGTCCATATTCTGCTGTTTAGCCACTACACCAGCGCATGCACTGGACGCAGTGTCACTGTTCGTCAATCAATGCTTAGAGTACAACGACAACTTCAGTGCTGACTTCACCGATGCCACCGCGCTAGAGCGACAAACGCTCGGGCTACAAAATCTTAATGACCGAGTGCAATACTACCGCCAGTTTCAGCTTTCCAGTGATGATCAGGAATGGTTGCTGCAATGTCAGTTATCGGTCGCCGCAACGACGTCTAAAATATTGCATTCTGCCGAATTACCCGAATTACTGCAGCAGTTGGCAAGCTCTTCGCAACCACAACATCGTGCGCTCGCCGCCCGCTATCAGTTTTTTCAACAGCAGCAGCTTAACGACGCTGACAAAATTCGGCTAACTACGGCGCAAACGGCGATAAAACAACGTCTCAACAGCAGTAGTTTTCAGATGGATTTAGGCAGTTGTGCACTCGGCCCCCCCGCCGAAGAACCACAGCCATTTAACCAATCGATAGCTCGCTATCTCATGGCACAAAACGATGAAGATTGTCGCTACAAGGTATGGTCAGCATTTCAAACGCGTGCCGTAGCTGCGGTTAAAACTGATTTAGCAACCTTAACCGATATTCGCGATAAACAAGCGCAAGCCCAAGGCTACCACGACTATGCCGAGTTAGTGTTTAGGCATACTTTGGTTGGCAATGCTGCGACGGCTAAAGCCTTTTTACAAGCGATGCAGCACCCCGTAGGGGTGTCGCCGTGGAGTATCGGACAACAACTGCGAGCGGCACCTAAGACGCCGTTCACGCCGTTACCTAAGTCAGAATATCTGCAGCAGTTGACCTCGGCGTTAGCCACGCTAGGGATAACACTAGAAAACGTTAACCATGAATGGCTAAGGCTATGGCACCAGCAACGGCTGCTGGGGGATGTGATGCTGTCGGAAGGTAAACCTGCCGCACTACTAATGCGCCGCAGCGTTGTTGGTCATCAAACGGGCATAAGTTATCTGAGTTTGCCGGAAAGTTTCAACCGCCCAGTACATGTTGAGCGCGCCAACGAAGCAGTTGCACACATGGTCACCATGATGGCTGCCGGTGGACGCTACTCGCTGATCAACGAATTTTCACAGCAAGCTGATACACAGTCGTTGGCAGCAAATTGGCTAACAGACTATTTAGATAAGCAAATGACAATCAGCTACGCGCCGCAGTCGCGAGAAGCGTTATATCAGCAATACCAGCAACAATTTGAACGTATCAATGCCCTAGCCGCGTTAAAGTTTTACACGCGAGATAGCAGTATCAACTTATCAGATGCCTTTAAGCGTTCTTTCGGCCATGATTGGTCACAAGCCGCGATGTTGCCCTACACCTTTGCTGGTATTGCTGATAGTGGCCCACTTTATTTCAGTCATCTACTGCAACAGCAATTAGCTAGCGCATTAGTACAGCGTACCACCCATTGTTCACCTGCCATGCTGTTTAACACTCTAGTGGTGAATGAGCAACAGCAACCACTAGAGCCATTGTTGCAGCAATTCTGGCCTAATGGCATTGACGGATTTATCCAGCAATTAGCTTCTAATGACGATACCGCTAGCGAGGTTTGCCCTACTATACTTGAGCTCGCCGAGCGTTAGGTTAGCTCACAGTTGCACAGCGCTTGCATTAAACCGTGGACGCGACGCAGAGTCTGCTGCACCACCATGCTACGCGTGCCGATGACCATGATCCGCCGCACAATGCCTGTATCTACTTAAAAGTAACCAGCGCCAAATAGCTAGCATTCATGAGTATGTTCGCCCCTGAGTCTTGCCTCTAGCACCAGATTTGACATGATAAGAACAGGCTCTTTGTAGGTGTGGCAGTGGACATGTTAACGCGTTCAGTTTGATATAAAGCATGTTTTCATCAACATAGCGAATGCAATGATTTGATTAATTCGATTTTTCAGGGCACTATCAGCGAAACAATTCGATTTAATTGTACATATGCATAGACCCAAATCCACTCTCGAACAATGGCGTATTCTGCAAGCCGTGGTAGATTACGGCGGTTATGCTCAAGCTGCAGAACACCTCAACAAAAGCCAGTCTTCACTTAACCATGCGGTGGCAAAGCTGCAATATCAGTTAGGGATTCAGTTGCTGGAAGTTCGTGGTCGCAAGGCATATCTCACCGAACAAGGCGAAGTACTGTTACGCCGCTCTCGCCACCTCACCCAAACTGTTAACGAATTAGAACAACTCGCGAGTAATCTAGAACAAGGTTGGGAACCATCGTTAGTTATCGCCCGTGAGCTGGTGTATCCGATGGATATATTGACCGATGCGCTGGCGAAATTCTTACCAGAAAGTCGTGGTACACGCATTACAGTAGTGGATACGGTGATCAACGGCACAAGTGAGCTGATTGTGAATAACGAAGTGGATCTCGCCATTTGCGGCATGCCACCCAAAGGCTACATTGCTGAGCCGTTATGCGATTTAGAGTTTTACTTGGTATGCCATCCGCAGCACCCGTTGGCCGAGGTTGGTGAATTAGAAGACGATCATGAGCTAGCTCAACATCTACAGTTAGTGATCAAAGATACTGGCGTCAATCCTGCGCAAGAGATTGGTTGGCTCAAAGCCGAGCAGCGTTGGACAGTGAGCAATTTCCACGAAGCTAAGGTGATTTTATCCAAAGGGATTGGTTTTTGCTGGGTACCACGTCACTTGGTCGAGGATGAGATCAAAACGGGTAAATTAGTACGCTTGAAAGTCAAAGGTGCCAGTACTCGCCGTATCGTATTAACGCTGGTAGTACCGCAAAGAGATAATCAAGGACCCGCCTGTAAATTGCTCGAATCAATTATTTTAGAGCAACACGCGCAAACGTCATCCGAACTTACCCCCTACATGCTGGAACGATAAAACTCGCCATTAGCCGCTCGCTCCCGAGCATTGAGATTAGCATTCGGGGGCGTTAAATTATCCAAACGCTCAACACTAGCAGTTTGATTACTCGCTTCATCGTTTTTTGGCCCAAGTTTAGCCATCACCAACGCAATGCCCATATTGTAGGTTGGCGCTTGATTATCGCTTTCGCTATTAGCGGCGTCGGCTAACGAAGGTTGGCCACTGGTTTCAGTTTCGGCGTCAGTCTCTGTCGTTTTAAGTTCTGCCATACGTTCATCAGTAAGCTCTTGCCGCGCGTCGTTATATTTACGCATCGCATCGGCCGCGATCCGCATATCAGCTGCCGAAGGTTCCACCGGTGCCATGGCAGCGGAATACACCTGCCGCATTTTTTGCATGGTCTCCTCTGGGTCGCCTTCCACAACGGAGATATCGATCTGCACTTCACCACTGACCGCATAGCGTTTGCCATCTGGACCTTGCTGATATTCCAAACCCGGCTGGCCCGCTAAATTACCGCCGACAGCGGCATGAGCTTGCTCATGGGCGCGGACCTCTTCATCCCGCTGTGCTAGCTCGTCCAGCTCTTGTATCTCTTGCTCGGTTAACGGCACCCTGTTGGGACTGGTCGGTTGTGATGCAGATGCCTCAGCGCTTAACTCTGTACTGGCTGCGTTTTGCTGCTCTCCGGTCTCGTCAGCGTTAGTAGTATCTTCAGCATTTGTCTCCGGCTCAGATACAGTAACATCATCGGTCGAGCTGGCGGCACTTGCTAAACCGCTAGCCCCGAGAAAGCCTTTACTGAGACTGACCAAACCATCGCGAGATTGACCTGTTGCCGCTGACTCGGTTGAATCATGAGGTTGGGCATTAGTGGGATGGGTAACCGCTGCTAGGTGAGCGGTTGAGGTTGAACTGACTGAGGGTGATGCCACCACAGGAGCGGCACTTGGCGCCTTAGTTACTGCGACAGCTGCTGGCGCTTCGGCAATCGCACGCTGAGACCTGCTGACATTCACCGATGTCAGTGATGGCGCATTTCCGCTAGAAAGCGCCGTAAGCACGTTACACCTCGATGTCGATTATGCTGCCAATGGCTTCATTCGCACGTGAAATCACATTTGCAGAGGCTTCACCTTGACGTTCAGAAGCTAACGCAGAAACGATAGCGCCAGTTTGATCGACAGCTTGAGGAGATTCTACGCCGCTTTGTGCTTGTTGGTTTTCTGTTGGCTTAGCGACTTCAATAGTGGCTTGCATGAGGCCATTCTGGGCATTTTGTAACCCTTGAACACCAGCGTTAAAGGCAGATTGGATTTGCATATCGGTCTCCTTGCGGAATAAATATCATGCGCGAGTAAACGGTAATATCACACGAGAATAACGAGCATGATGCATCGCTTAATTATTGTGCATTCACTAACAAATGTACAGCCTCACTACCGCCTTTATCGAGGAAGATTTGCAGCGATGTCGTGACGGGATCGTTCAAGCGCAGTTACAGCTCTTATCTGCTGAATGGCTTACAGAGTGCGAGCATTATCTAAGGTGTCGGAACGATTAAAATTTTCCAACATTGAGCCATGCAATCAACTCGCTAAGCCTTAATGTCGGTGTTGTTGAATGCGCGCCTTTAAGGAAGCATCAAGCAGCCGCTCATCATCGGTTTGACCGCATTTGAACGGAAACCCGAGATTTTTTGCATTCGGGTTAAGCTGAGTCGGTGTTTTGACCACGCGATAACAGGTACTGCCGACTTTAACAATCCGGTTAGGATCTAACGCCGAGTCTAACGAGCCGTTGCGTTCGGCCAACGGTTGTTGTGGTAGCTGTAGCGACTTTGATGGTGTGCCCATATCACTCTGACGCTGTGGATGAGCCGCTGTGGCGTACCCATCATCGAACCGCCCTATTACCTGCGTACGTTGTTGCTGTAAGTAATTAGCCGTGGCAGCTCGGATATTTACTTTCGCGGGTGCGTTAACTTTGACAGCGACTTGACGTGGTGCGGTAGGGTTAACGGTATGCTGTTGGTTCAATTCTGTGGCTGTATTCGTGGTTGATGTTGCTGGTGCTGGCTCAATCGGCGTGGTCGGTGTTGAATTCTCGCTAGCAGCCGTGGTGTTAGCGGGGGCGCTTAGTTCCTTAGGGGCGGCAGGCGCATGATACAGAAATGAGCGAATTGAACGAGGCGCGTCAACTGTATCAGGCAATATTGGCAACGCGGGCCGTAACGAGAGCCAACTCAAGATCGCAGCATGGATCGCAGCGACAACGATCAGGAATCGCCACAAAGGCGCCGTGATCGGGATTGACTCTAGTGTAGAGTGTTGACGAGAGTAATACTCGTTATGTTCCAAAGTTGTCATGCGTCCATGCAAATGTTATCAGTAGTTAGCTAAAACGTTTGAACATGTAACCTATTGATAGTTCAATGAGTTGTGTCAGATTAATGCTGAACATGGACGGCAAATACAGCCATTTTTAATTCGGCGTACACGTGTATTCTAATTTTGATAGTCTTTATGCGACTGACTTGGTAGACTCAAGTAAACTTAGTGCTTTGAACAAACTTATGTCTAATTACGCATCTCCCACAGTATATTCAGCCGATTATTCGGCACCAGAAGAGCTAATTAACAGTATTACGCATGGCATTGGTGTGCTGTTGGGTATTGTCGGTTTGGTATTAATGGTACTGAAAGGTGATTCATCACTTACCAACATTCAACTTACAGGTGTCATCCTTTACGGTAGCAGTTTCGTCTTGCTGTTTCTGTGCTCAACCCTCTATCACAGTGTGCCCGCATTACATTGGAAGCGGCGCCTAAAAATCTTAGATCACTGTGCTATCTACCTGCTGATTGCTGGTACTTATACGCCGTTGATGTTGATCGCCCTTGCTAATAGCGATGCCGAATGGGTACTCATCGCGATTTGGGCGCTTGCAGGTAGCGGCGTATTGTTTAAAAGCTTCTTCGTGCACAGATTTAAATTCTTCAGCTTGGGGCTTTACCTGACCATGGGCTGGTTATGTATGGCCGTGCTACCTGATTTGCTGGCGAATCTCTCAACTACTGGATTCTGGTTATTAGTGGCTGGCGGCTTGAGCTATAGCTTAGGCGTACCGTTTTATGCAATTAAGCGCATTCCATATAATCATGCCATCTGGCACCTGTTTGTGCTGGGTGGTGCGGTCTGTCACTTCCTGTGTATCTATCTCACCGTGATCCCAAATCGGTAATTAGTGAAAATCACGCGAGCTCACCGCCAGTTTAGCCATTAGCTTGGAAATGTCGGTGAGCTGCCCAGCTATCACATGCAACACGCCATCTGCGAACTCCACCACACCAGTGACCTGTAAGATCCGGGCGGATAGGAACGGCTGACGCTGCGCGCTAGCTGTTGCCGCCCATACCACCAGATTGGTGTGACCGGTTTCATCTTCCAAGGTAATAAATGTCACACCACTGGCCGTGCTAGGCCGCTGTCGCCCAACCACCAATCCCGCAACCCGCACCACTTGTCCATGCCGACACTGCCAAAGCTGCTCTGCGGTGTGGCAACCACGAAGCTGACCGCTCGCCCGCAGCATCGTCATGGGATGCTTGCCTAAGGTCAACCCAAGTTGCTGATAATCTGCCAGCATGGCGCTGACTTCATCCACCGCGGGCAGTGCGACACATTGCTCTTGCTGATCAGCTTGAGCAAGTAACGGCAATGTAAGCTGCTGACTCGCGGCCAATTGCCAGCGCGCCTGATGGCGATCGCCACTCAATGCGGCAAACGCGTTGGCACTGGCAAGTGCTTCTAATTCATCACGGGCAATGGCGAACAGGGTAAGCTCAGCCATGCTAGCAAAATCCTGCTGGCGTCCAGCCAACAACCGCTTAGCACTATGCTCACTCAACCCTTTGACTAAACGTAAGCCAAGCCGTAAACCATAATCGCCATTGGCGAGAGGCTCTAAAGTACAATCCCATTCACTGCGATTGATGCACACTGGCAACACGCGGCCTTGGTGGTGTTGGAGATCTTGTAGCAACTGCGACGGACTATAAAACCCCATCGGCTGACTGTTAAGCAATGCGCAGCAAAAAGCGGCTGGATAATAGTATTTGAGATAGGCGGAAACATACGCCAGCAAAGCGAAGCTTGCCGAGTGAGACTCGGGAAAGCCGTATTCACCAAAGCCTCGAATTTGCTGAAATATCTGCTGCGAAAACTGCGCACTATAACCATTAGCTGCCATGCCCTCAGTCAGTTTTTTCTCAAACTTACTGAGTTCGCCAGTACGTTTCCAACTCGCCATGGCTCGGCGTAGCTGATCCGCCTCGCCGCCAGAAAACCCCGCAGCAACCATCGCCAATTGGATCACCTGCTCTTGGAAAATGGGCACTCCGAGGGTGCGCTCTAACACGGAACGTACGGCGTCTGAAGGATAATCAACCTGCTCTATTCCATCGCGCCGCCGTAAATAAGGATGCACCATATCACCTTGAATCGGCCCCGGTCGCACAATGGCGATCTGCACCACTAAGTCGTAGTAACAGTTTGGCTTCAAGCGCGGCAACATCGACATTTGCGCCCGCGATTCCACCTGAAACACGCCCATACTGTCCGCTTGTTGCAGCATGCGATACACCTGAGGATCTTCCCACGCGACCTGTGCCATCGAAAAGGGATAATAGTGGCGAGTGAGCAAGCTAAAGCACTTGCGAATGGCGGTGAGCATCCCCAAAGCCAGCACATCGACTTTGAGCAGCCCTAAACTCTCTAAATCATCTTTGTCCCACTGGATCACCGTGCGATCTGCCATGGCAGCATTTTCTATCGGCACTAACTCCGCCAGTGGTCCTGCAGAAATAATAAAACCGCCAACATGCTGTGACAGATGCCGAGGGAATCCCATCAAACGTTCAACTAATGGCAGTAACCACTGTGCATGACCAGCACTAGCAATGAGGTTTTGCGTCTGCAGTTGCTGCGTCCAAGCCTCGTTGTCGCGCCGATCGACACTCGCCAACAGCTGTTCTACTCGTTGTTCATCCAAGCCTAGCGATTTACCCACATCACGCATGGCGCTGCGAAACCGGTAAGTGATCACGCTGGCGGCTAACGCGGCGCGGTCACGCCCATATTTTTGGTAGATATATTGAATGACTTCTTCACGGCGCTCGTGCTCAAAATCTACGTCGATATCTGGTGGTTCATGCCGTTCCTTTGAAATAAATCGTTCAAACAACATATTGACTTTAGTTGGGTCCACCTCGGTAATACCGAGGCAGTAACACACAATAGAGTTAGCTGCCGAACCGCGCCCCTGATGCAGAATATGGCTACTTTTAGCAAAGGAAACCAAGTCATAAATGGTCAAAAAGAAATACTCATAACCCAGTTCAGCGATGATCTCGAGTTCGCGTGAGTATTGTCTTCTTACTGACAGAGGAATATTACCATCAAAGCGTTTGATGGCACCTTTGTTGACCTCTTGCGCTAGATACTGTGTCGCAGTCAATCCCTGAGGAACCAGCTCCGCCGGGTATTCATAACGTAATTCTGTTAGCTGAAATTGGCAGCTATCGGCAATGCGCACGCTATTTTCAAGCCATTCGATAGGAAAGCGTTTGGCGATGGCATCAATTGGTTTCATGGCTGTTTCAGCATTTTGAGGCAGCAGGCCCATCGCGTCATCTATCGCTTTACCATGACGAATACAGGTCAACACATCTAACATGCGCTGCTCGCTAACATGGTGCATATGGACATTGCCCGCGGCAACACAGGGGAATTGCCAACGCTCTGACAGCCGCTGCAATGTTTCAAGCTGCCATGCTTCCCCCGCATTTAACTGCCGCTCAGCTAACAGATAGCAAGGCAGTTGCGTCAGCGTTTCATTCAGGCGTTCAGCTAAGGTAGCCAACTGCTGCTCTGCAAACGCAATATCCTTGTCAGGGTGTTCAGCGACCAGCTCCGCATATAGCGGCGGTCGCCAGAGACAGAAGCAATGCTGTAAAGAGGCAAAATCGGCCAATGCCAACTGATAACTACCTTTCTCTGCGCGGCGTCGCCCCAAAGTGATCAATTGACTGAGGCCAGCATAACCTTGCCGATTTTGCGCCAGCACCACCAGCAAACCTTCAGCTAAATGAAATTCAGCCCCTACCAGCAGTTTGATGCCATGTTGCAATGCTGCATCGTGTGCTTTAACTACACCGGCCAGTGAGCATTCATCCGTCAATGCAATCGCGTGGTAGCCCAACTCGGCCGCTCGAGCCACCAGCTCCTGTGGATGAGAGGCTCCACGCAAAAAGCTATAGTTCGAGATGGTGTGTAACTCGGCGTAATTCACGACATCCACCCATGCAATAACAGTTGTTGTTGACTGCGGAACACCCAGCAATATCGTCCAGATTGATGCAATGCCACATAATAATCCCGTTGTGGATAGCGAGCGGTTGACCAGCAATAACTGATGCGTTCAGGCCCTCGCAGCAAAGTCACATCAGCCGCGGCGATGGCTTCTGGCTCATCCAATAGCCATAACGGTCGTAATGCTAATGCTACCTGTGGAGGCTGCGGTTTCGGGGGCCATTGGCTGATGGCTTGGCTAGCACTTGCCTGCTCCGGTAATGGATGCGGGCTGGCAATTAAGCCGCGTACTTGTTCCACGCCCAACCTCGCTTGTAGCTTTGCCAGTAGTTGCGTAAATGGCTGCTGGGTTTGACTATCATTGGCTAAGGCCGTGCTCGGAATTTCTGGCTCAATGAAGTGCTCTGCCAGCAATTTAATCTCGGTCACAGGCGATACCAAGGTTAAGCGCGCTAACTGTAAGCGACACAACTGCAATAGCCCATCGGCACGATACTCTCCCAATGGATAATCGATGGTAAGAGTGAGTGGCAGTTGCTCTCGTTCGCGATAAACCAGCATCAGTTGCAGCTGACGCACGGCTAACTGTCGTCCGCGTAGATAATCCGCCAGTTGCGTTAACATTGGCGCGAGCGGAAACGTCAGCCCTTCAATAAACTCCACATCGTGTGGCAATAACACCGCTAGTGCAAACGTTGCGGGTAATTGATATGCCTGCCGCTGACAGCTCAGTCGCCCTTCTAATTGCAGTAGTAAGGTTAACAACGCTTGCCCAAACCGTTTGCCAAGCTCAGCACGCGGGAGTTGGCGTAACTGTTGCCAACAATGAATGCCCATCTGTTGTAATCGGTGCCGTGTTTGTGGTGCTAATGGCAATTGGCTGATCGCTAAATGATCGGGTAATTCACTCGCTATCAGCTCAGCACTCATGTTCGCAGTAACTGTGTAGCTCGCCGTCGCCATTGCTGGGCTAAACCGCGTTTGTCTTGGAGTCGATGCGTGATGCGGCGTAATTTCAGGCGCGCTAATGTCGGTATGTTGTGCCGCCAGTACTGCAGCTTGTAGCGGTTGTTTGGCTAATGCCCATTGTGCGTGTAACCCATAATGGCTAAGTCGCTGCTGATATCTCGCCAGTAACTTGTCAACACCAGCAAATAACTTCAGCATGGAGCCGACCTCAAGCACTAGCGTCTCTTGTGGCCAAATCGCCAACTGTAAAGATTGCTGTGCCAAGCTACTCGCTTTACTGGCACTAGGCGCATCAACCAATGCCGGCAATATACGGGCGCTAAAATCGTAATGCCATTGGCACAACCATTGAGTAAGCCGAGCGCGATCTACTTGGGTGTATTCGGTCAGTTGTAACGTCGGCAGCAATGCTTGTGCGGTGGTAGTACTCAACCCCACGGTCACACCTTCAGCCTGCGCCTCAGGAGATGCTGCTACAATTTGCCGCGAACGCTGATCGAATAGCGCCTGTGGTGCTAAGCCACTAAAGACATCAGCGTTTTCAGCATGACCAGTGCCTAGACTCCACGCATGAAACTGTAATAGCAATCCTGGGAAATACACCGCAAGCCAACATTCAGCCATCTTGCGCCTCATGCTGAGCATGGTCGTTTGCCGCATTCAATCGCGCGAGAGATACATCAACACCCGTTTGTTGCCGCGTCTGATGATCACGCGGCGCAGTAAACATGGCGGGGGATGCTGTCGCCGCGAGCGCCATTTTGCGCCAGATAGGTACCGCGATATTAGGTAAGGCAATATCACTGACTGGCCAACCACCACGACGTTTGAGAATACTCAGACGAATAGCCGAGCTATCGGCCTGCAGCGCTAATTTCAGCGGTAACGGATGTTGATTACCAGCTTGCGATAATGGCAAAACACAAAACCCCAAGCTGTTACCCTCTTCTGCCGCCAACTGCAGACGACGCGCCGCTTTTAATGACAAATGGGCAAACCAACCAAGCACTAAACTGCAACTACCACTGTGTAGCGCTTGTTCCATCGCCCATAACGCTTCACGAGCTGATGAGATGTTTAGCCAGATAAACCGTTCTGGCGGCAGCTGTAGCAATGCCAGCCCCAGTGCATTGGGCAACGCTGGCGGTGCTATCAACATAATGGGCGCTAGCGGCTGCTCGGTACATAACGCCCGCATTAAGGGATGTAACAGCCCTAACTCACCACAACCTAAGCCTTGGCTATATAACTCGCATACTCCGTGGGCGGGCCAATACGGCAAGTGCTGGGTAAGCTCGGCAAAGCCGGTACTCAGACCTGTTAGCTGAGTTGCAGCTTGCTCACCGAGCCATAAATCTTGTCGATTGAGCAGTGATGTCAGTGCGGGTTGTGAAGGTAAATGCATAAAAACACCAAGTACTGTATTTTTATACAGTATAGTGCGATTTTGGCACCTTGCAATAGATCTACGCAGGAGAGTGTTCACCTCGGCTACCGACTTTTACCATTAATCGCCCAGAATTTAAGCACGTATATAGCTAATTTTCGCGTCGCAACGGCAATCTATGGCTAAGGCTTTACCGCACGGAGTACAATTCTCTACAATCGTAGTTATAACTCACCTAAGGCTAACGCAGGCTACTGATGACGTCTGAGAATCCCGAGCCACTATCGCCAATGCAGCGCATCTGGTGGATTGTGGCGATGATCCCATCTGGGACGATCACCAGTTATGGCAAAGTCGCTGATATGGCGGGATTACCGGGGCGAGCCCGCTATGTATCACGTGCACTCAAACTTGCGCCAACTGAACTAAGCTTACCGTGGCACCGCGTGGTGAATGCACAAGGTAAAATCGCTTTTCCCGCAGATAGCGCACCATTTCGTGAGCAAGCCCAATTACTACGCAGCGAAGGCGTCATGGTGAACCAAGGCAAAATTCGCTGGTCTGAGTATGAGTGGCACCCAGATGTCGCCACGTTAGTGCTAGGAATGCCGTTCTAAAAAGGAGTGACAGATTGAAACTAGCCGCAGTATTTGCCGGTATCGCAACATTATTACCTTTGAGCCTGTTTGCCGCTGAAGACCCGCTAGCGCCGCAAGTAGCAGAATATCACGTGCAGTACGGCAGCATTGGTTTGGGGGATGCCACCTTTGTCCTCGATAAGCCAGTCGACAATCACTACCATTACGCGCTACAGAGTAAACTAAGTTTGCTTATTGTCTCCGATGAACGAGTGATCAGCAGTGACTTTACCCGTAATGGAGAACAGCTACTGCCACAAAGATTTGACCATCAGCGCACGGGGACTGGATCAGATTTTTCAGAGCAAGTGCGCTTTGATAAAGATCTCAACAAAGTATTTTCCGTGTACAAAGCCGAGACAAAAACGCTGGACTACAGCGGTCCCTTGTACGATGCCATGATGGTGCAACTGCAATTTAGATTGGATTTGAGCCTAGGCAAGCAAGCGTTGGCTTATAACATGGTCAAAGATAACAAAATCAATGACTATACCTTTACCAACTTGGGGCCAGCAACGGTGATCGTTAATGGCCATAAGTATCAAACGATCAAATTAGAAGTTAAGCGCAACACCGATAAACGTCGCACCGTCGCATGGATGGCACCTGATCTAGGTTATCTACCCGTGAAATTTATCCACCAGAAAAAAGGTGATAGCGCACTAGAGCTGAGCCTAACTCGCGCACAATTCGGCACTACCACCTTCAGTGATGATCTCGCCAAGGCGGAATAGCTTCCATTCGCCGGGCTGCATCACATGCCAATTCTCATTATCGGTTAACGGCCGCGTCGCAATAATAGACACCACGTCGTTTGGCGTGGTTTCTTTATCAAAGTCGATCACCACATCCGTATCAATCAGCTTAGCGTTACCAAACGGTGCTCTACGGGTGATGTAGCTGAGGTTATTACTGCAAAAACACATCAAGTAATCACCATCAGAGATAATCAGGTTAAAAATCCCCTTGTGGCGGATCTGCTCCGCCAACTGGGCGATAAATTCAAATACAGGCCGCATCTCCACCGGAGGAATCGCCCCGAATTCATTAGCGACGGCTTCTAAAATCCAGCAAAACGCCATCTCACTATCGGTTTCACCCACGGGTTGAAACCGATGCGTTGCCAACATTTGTTGATAATCCGATAACTGACCATTATGCGCGTAACTCCAATAACGCCCCCACAACTCTCGAGTGAACGGATGGGTATTTTCTAACGACACTTGGCCACGATTCGCTTGGCGGATGTGGCTAATCACTACCTCACTTTTGATCGGGTAAGATTTGATCAACTGCGCAATATGGGACTGACAGCTCGGCACCGCATCTTTAAAAGTGCGACTCCCTTTGCCCTCATAAAAGGTAATGCCCCAACCATCCACATGGGGGCCTGTCACCCCACCACGTTCAACCAATCCAGTGAAACTGAATACAATATCGGTGGGCACATTTGCACTCATTGCCAACAACTCGCACATGGTAACGATATTCCTCAAAAGCTTTACTGTCGGACATTGTAGCGAGATCGCCAACAGATGGGAAAGGATGCTACGACTAAAGATTAAAACGATTGTTTGAAAAACGCTTGAGTTCACACTTTTTGTCTATTACTTTTATCTAAACAGAGGTCAGACCAGCCTCATTTATTGCACAAACGTACTAATTATTAGATAACCCGATTAATCGAGGAGAAGTAACGTGACTACCCTAATATGGCTCATTGCACTGTTATCTGTGCTAGGGGCGGCCGCTTACCTAAGGGTCTCGCTAACATCTACCAGCCTACTCAGCGCCGCTGTGATTATTATCGGCAACCTGCTGGGCGCAATAGGCCTTTGGGTGTGGCTCCCCTTCTTATTAGTAGCGCTGCCACTCAATATCTCATCTATCCGCCAGCAGTTTATTACCACACCGGCACTAAAAATGTACCGCAAAATTATGCCGGAGATGTCGACCACCGAAAAAGAAGCTATCGATGCGGGTACCACTTGGTGGGAAGCGGATCTGTTCGCAGGTAATCCCAATTGGCGCAAGCTGCACAACTACCCTAAAGCGCGTTTAAGCGCGGCTGAACAAGCGTTCTTAGACGGTCCAGTGGAAGAAGTTTGCGCCATGGTAACGCAACACCAAGTGTCGCATGAACTGGCTGACTTACCTGAGGAAGTATGGCAATACCTTAAAAGCCACGGCTTCTTTGCGATGATCATTAAGAAGCAATATGGTGGCTTAGAATTTTCTGCTTATGCTCAGTCTCGCGTGTTGCAAAAACTGGCAGGTGTTAGCAGTGAGTTAGCATCTACCGTAGGGGTGCCCAACTCACTCGGCCCCGGCGAATTGTTGCAACACTATGGGACCGAAGAGCAACAGCAACACTATCTGCCTCGCCTAGCGAAAGGCGATGAAATCCCCTGCTTTGCACTGACGAGCCCAGAGGCGGGTTCTGATGCAGGCTCAATTCCTGACTTTGGCGTGATATGTAAAGGAACCTGGCAAGGTGAAGAAGTGCTGGGGATGAAACTCACTTGGAACAAACGCTACATCACCTTAGCGCCCGTGGCGACAGTTCTTGGTTTAGCGTTCAAATTGCGCGATCCAGAGCATCTGCTTGGTGAAGAGGAAGAGTTAGGCATTACCTGTGCGTTGATCCCCACCGACATTGAGGGCGTTGAGATTGGCCGTCGCCACTTCCCGCTCAACTGTATGTTCCAAAACGGGCCCACACGCGGTAAAGAAGTGTTTGTGCCACTAAGCTTCATCATTGGCGGTGCCACAATGGCTGGCCAAGGCTGGCGTATGCTGGTGGAATGTTTGTCAGTGGGGCGCGGTATCACATTGCCATCCAACTCTGCGGGTGGTGTTAAAACGATTGCCATGGCAACCGGCGCCTATGCTCGTATTCGCCGCCAGTTTAAGTTACCGATTGGCAAACTGGAAGGTATCGAAGAACCCATGGCGCGCATTGGCGGTAACGCTTATCTGATGGATGCAGTTGCGTCACTCACCACCACCGCGATCGATAGCGGCGAAAAACCGTCAGTAATCTCTGCCATTGTGAAATGCCATCTAACTGACCGTATGCAGAAATGTTTAATTGATGCAATGGATATTCACGGCGGTAAAGGGATCTGTCTTGGTCCTAATAACTACCTCGGCCGCGGCTATCAAGCAGCACCGATTGCCATTACCGTAGAAGGTGCCAACATCCTGACCCGCTCAATGATCATCTATGGCCAAGGCGCGATTCGCTGCCATCCATATATTTTGGCGGAAATGGCATCAGCCTTTGAACCCGATGAATTGCGTGGTTTACGCGCTTTTGATCGCGCCCTGTTTGGTCACATAGGTTTTAGCCTATCCAACTTTGTTCGAAGCTTGTGGATGGGCGTGACTGGCAGCCATTTCTCCAATGCGCCTGTGAAAGATAAAACCAAGCGCTACTATCAGCAGATGAACCGCTTCAGTGCCAACCTTGCCTTGTTATCTGATTTAGCCATGGCGACCTTGGGCGGTAGCTTAAAACGTAAAGAACGGGTATCAGCTCGCTTAGGTGACATGCTCAGTCAGCTCTACTTAGCGTCTGCAACGCTGAAACGTTACCAAGATGATGGCCGCTTGAGTGAAGATCTACCGATGGTGCAATGGGCGGTAGAAGATTGTTTGTACCGCTTACAAACGGCATTGGATGAACTGTTAGACAACTTCCCTAACAAGCTCGGTCCTCTGCTGCGTGTTGTTATCTTCCCATTTGGCCGTCCAGTTAAGCGCCCTGCCGACGTACTGGATCACCAGGTAGCTCGCATCATGCAAACACCGTGTAGCAGCCGCAGTCGTATGGGCGTAGGGCAATATCTGCAAGCCAAAGCCAACAACCCTGTGGGAATGCAAGAGCAAACGCTGGCGAATATTCTACGTGCCGAACCACTCTACGACAAAGTATGCAAAGCCGCGGGTAAGCGCTTCCCCTTCATGCAACTGGATAAGATTGCCGCAGAAGGTTTAGCGCTGGGCGTATTGTCTGAGGACGAAGTCAAGTTACTGCAACTGGCCGAACAAGGACGTTTACTGTCGATTAACGTAGATGACTTTGACCCAGCAGAGCTGCGGGCCAATACCGTAAAACCTAGTGCCAACCGTAAACACAAAGCAGCCTAACGGTAACCATTAAACATAAAAAGGAGGCAGATGCCTCCTTTTTTATACCGTAGCGCACGGTTAGTTGCTGGTAGTTGGCGTCACAGTGACTTCAGCCTCTATAGCCGCTTCACTCTGTTCTCTCAACTCCTTCAGCTCTTTCTCTTCCGCCGCTTTTTTCTGTTGATGTTCAGACGCTTCTTTCGGGATCAAACTCACTAGCTCTACTCCCATAGGTATTGTCTTCATATCCGCCGTGATCATGTGCACCTTTTCGGACTTAACATACATTAACGGCACCACGGTTTCTCCATAACGATCGAGAAAGTCTTGGAACGTGAAGTTTTCCGTTAAGTTGGTGGTCTTCAGCACGGCATCACGACTCATCAAGCTAGCCAGCTTAGAATAAGACACCGACTCATTAAACAAGCACATACGACGCAGATAGGATTCTGACAGCTGGTGTCTAGCACTACCGGCAGAGTCAGTAGTACTCACACCAAAGACTTTTTCAGAGCCAAACAGATCTTGAAAGTGGAAAAACACCACAGGGTTAAGTTGCTGATATGGACTAAGAATCAGCACTTTACCAATACCACTCAGGTCAAGATAAGTATCCGCATGTTCCGACACTGGGTTACCAAAATACACTTGAATATTATCCATCCGCGCCAGACGGACGTTATCCCAGTTTGAATCGGCGATAATGACTTTGATGCCTTTAGATACCAGAATCTTGGCTAGCTCACGAGCAAATTTAGAACCGCCAAAGATCAGAAAACCTTGTGCAGATTTCGCGGTCACGCCGAGCCGTTTCGCCCAGCTCAATGCGGTGAGTGATTGGATCACCACCGTACCGATGATGATCAAAAACACCAGCGGCACCAACATATCCGCGCCTTCCATACCGCGTTGTTCAAGCTTAATCGCAAACAATGAGCTCACCGCCGCAGCAACAATCCCACGAGGCGCTATCCAGCTCAAAAACCACTTATCACGAGACTGTAGCGATGTACCGATACCAGACAGCCAGATGCTGAGCGGGCGTGCGATAAACAACACCACCAACAGCAACACGCCCCCCTGCCAACCCAGATTGAGCATGGCATCGGAATCCAATCGTGCTGCCAGCAAAATAAACAGTGCCGAGATCAGTAACACCGTCAGCGTTTCTTTAAATTCCAGAATGGCTTGAATGGCAACGCCACGCATGTTAGCCAATAAAATGCCCATCACGGTTACGGTTAACAAGCCGGATTCTTCCTGCAGCAAGTTCGAGCCGACAAACACACCGAGTGTGATCGTCAGTACCGCAGTATTGGTGAGGTAATGCGGCAATATGTTGCGGCGTAACACCCAGCCAAGCAGATATCCCGCTAATGCACCGATACCTAAACCGATGCTAAGCATAGAACCCAAGGCAGTAAGTACGTGGGAGGTTTGATCTGAACTCACCGTGATGTATTCGTACACCAACACCGCGATTAACGCGCCAATCGGGTCAATGATAATCCCTTCCCAGCGCAGAATGCTGGCCAGTTCTGACTTGGGTCGAACGGTACGTAACATCGGCACAATAACCGTTGGGCCAGTAACCACGACCAAAGCCCCAAACAGTAAAGCTAACGACGCTGAAAACTCAAATAACCACCACGATGCCACGCTGATCACTAGCCAAGTAGCCATGGCCCCAACGGTGACTAAATGAGTCACCATGCGGCCATGGTCACGGATCTCTTTAAAGTTCAGCGTTAGTGCGCCTTCAAACAGAATCACCGCCACCCCTAAAGAGATCAGCGGAAACAGCAAATCACCAAAGATAGCATCTGGATCCAGCCAGCCGAAACCTGGCCCGATCACCAGCCCACAGCAAAGTAATGGCAAAATGGCTGGCAGACGCAGTTGCCAACCAATCCACTGGCATAACAGAGAAAGGACGCCAATTAACGCCAACATTCCAGTAATTTGTTCGATCATTACAGTCCCTAGTTTCCAATTACATTGGTGACAGACAAGAATAAATTAACTTGCGGTAGAAAAGTGAACCTGAAGAAGTATCGACTGGATCCCGCGTTCGGATCAACATCCTGCGAGAGAATAAGTAGCTGGCGGAAGCAAAAAATACTACCGTTAAACACCACCTAGCTGATGCATTGTATTTGAAGCACGAAAAGTCCGGAGCCGCACAATAAACATCGATCGTCGTCATACCTTGGCTCACGGCCACAAACTAACTGCTACTCATAACGAGTGACCGGCAATACTAACATAAGCAATTTAGCCACGCCTACCCACAGTAACACTGTTGCTTAAGATCATAGCATCAAGCGGTTGAATCGTTAGCCGCTTGTCACTGTTCTAGGCGGTCCACCGTCAAGTCCCTACCAACTCCCCACTACCAGCAAACAGTATCTAGCGACTCAACCCCTCTACTCTCTATCAGCACAGTAAACACAATTTGCATGCGTCAACATTTTACCAATGAGACTTCAAGCCAATGAAAAAACAGCAGAAGTCAAAATAATGACAAACAAAAACCAAAACTAACCAAGCTTTAACAATTCCGGGTAATTTGCTAGCTTCGTGGTGCCACATAACCGCGAAAAAATTTCAACTATTTGATTAATAAGCAAAATAAATATACCGCGATAACTGTAACTTTCAGTTCAAGAAGAACTTTTAATTACAAATATGTTGCTTTTAAACGTCATTCATCCCATAAAAATGACCAAGTCGCTGTAACTAATTAATTAATAAAAACATAAACGTCACTTTCAGCCACTAGCCATTATCATGGCATGAAAATAATTTTATCACCGATAAAATTATTATATCATGTTGTTTTATATGGAATTAATTGGTTAATAAAATTTCATATCAAAAAAAACTCTCTCCATGCACACACAACCATTTTAACTGATAAACAACTACTTAAGTCGTATGATTATGCATCAAGTGGCATAAGTTGTTCATTATTCATTTCTGTAAAAAAACTAGACGCATTGTAAAAATGATGTTACCTATATTTTAACACATGCTTAATATCACCATTCATCAAAATTTATTTAAATAGTTAACAGGATGTGACTATGAACACTCGCCCAAGTTTCAAGGAAGAAGGCAGCTGCGGCTTTCTAAATAGATTTTTAGATGTAACACTCATAAGTGCAGCATTGTATGCCAGCCTAAAGTTACAAGGCGAGGTGGTTACAACCCACTACACGCTGCTACTGTTCATGGTGCTGGCAGCCTATCTGTATACCGCCGAGTCCGTGCAACTCTATCGCTACCGCCATGTAAATAATCTCGGTAGTAACATCTGGTTAGTTATTTTCAGTCTCTGTGTCGCTTTTAGCGCCATGTTAGCTCTCGCCTTTGCGTTCAAAGTCACCGCTATCTTCTCGCGCTTGGTCCTCGGGGGCTGGTTCACTTTGGCGTTGTTACAACTGACCGTTTGGCGCGAGATCAGCCGTAACATCAAGAAAAATCTCTACATCAAAGGCATTGGTACTCGCCGAGTAGCGATTATCGGATGCAATAGCAACGCTGACAGCCTGATCATTGAGATGAAACACCATCCAGAAATCGGCCTAAATTTCTGTGGGATCTATGACGACCGTAGTCCTGACCGGATGAACTGCATGACCAAAACCATCAACGGTGATGTGGAAGAATGTATTGATGCGGCACGTAATGGCTGTTTTGAGCGGCTATATATCACTCTTCCTTTCTCCGCCGATAAACGCATTGCCGAAATCATCCATCGCCTTGGCGATACCACCGTGGATGTGCATATTGTGCCTGATTCACTGGTATACAACCTTATGCTAGCGCGATTAGGAAGTGTCGGTGATGTCGAAACCATCAGCGTGTTTGAATCTCCTTTTTACGGCGCTCGCGACTGGTTAAAACGTAGTTTTGACATCTTGTTCAGTGCCGCAGCACTGCTAATGCTCTCGCCGATCATGTTATCGATTGCTGTGGCGATAAAACTTACCAGTCGTGGGCCGGTACTGTTCAAGCAAGACCGCTATGGCTTGGATGGTAAACGTATCAAAGTTTATAAATTCCGTAGCATGACCGTGCAAGAGAATGGCGACCAAGTGGTACAAGCGAAAAAAGGCGATATGCGCATCACTCCATTAGGTGCATTCCTACGACGTACCTCTTTAGATGAGTTACCCCAATTTATCAACGTATTACAAGGTTCTATGTCGGTTGTGGGACCACGTCCACATGCTGTTGCTCACAATGAGCAATACCGCAAGTTGGTCGCGTTTTACATGCTGCGCCATAAAGTTAAACCCGGTATTACCGGCTGGGCACAAATCAATGGCTGGCGTGGCGAAACTGACACACTAGAGAAAATGGCGAAACGCGTTGAATTTGATCTGGCATATATCAAAAACTGGTCATTGTGGTGGGATGCCAAGATTGTATTTTTAACATTTTTCCGCGGATTCACCGGAAAAAATGCTTACTAAAAGGGAATACTCATGAACAAGGGAATGCATTTTAAATCCAAATTGGCCCTAGCGGTCATTTTGGCTTGCACAAGCAGCCAAGCACTAGCTGTCGATCCCCAAGCTATTCCCACAGAATCGGGATTCGACATCACCCCGCTACTGACCACTGGGCTGAAGTACGATGACAACGTCACCAGTGTAAGTAGTGGTGAAATTGATAGTTGGGTGTTAAGTATCGTGCCATCAATCAGTGCACGTTTAGACGATGGTGTAACTGTGTATGAATTTACTGGCGGCGTATATCGTGGCCAGTATTTTGATAGTAGTGATGATAACTTTACCGATACGACGCTGGGTGCATTGTTCGATACTCGGCTATCTGAGCGCAGCAAGATCAACCTGAAAGGTGACTTTATTTGGGGTCATGAAGATCGCGGTACTGGTATCACCGAAGGATTAAACAACAACCAAGATGAACCCACACGCTACAACACTCAAACCGTGTCAGGCTATTACGAGTTTGGCGGTTCCGAATCCCCTGCCCGTATCCGCTTTGGCGCCAAGTATTTCAATAAATCTTATACTTCGCTCCGAGAGATCACCCGCTTTCGTGATTATGACTCGTGGTTAGGTGGCGTTAACTTCTACTTTGCAACCCAGTCCGCCATCATCGCTGTGGTGGAAACTAATATGGAGAAAATCAGTTACAGCGAAAACGATCCTACCGCCGACCGTGACAGCACCGTCACCAATGCCAGATTAGGGGCTGAGTGGGAAATCACCGCACTCACAACGGGTGAAGCCAAAATCGGTTATCAACGCAAAGACTTTGATGACGACAACCGCGAAAGTTTCAATGGCCTCGCTTGGACCGTCGATATGGACTGGTCTCCCCTGACATATAGCAGCTTCAATGTGGGAACCGGACGGCGCGCCAAAGACCCGTTACAAAACGGCGATTATGTTAAAGAGACGACCTATAAAGTTGGCTGGACCCATAAGTGGACTGAGTTAATCCAGACCGAACTGTCCTATGACCGTGTGGAAGAAGATTATGTTGGCGTCACACGTAAAGATACCAACGACTCCTACGAGATCAGCATTAATTATGCCTTTCGTCGTTTTATCGACATCAGCCTATTTGCCACGATTACCGATAAAACCTCCTCAGTTCCCGGTATTGAATTTGATCGGTCAATCTACGGCATAAATTTCGACTTCTCGCTTTAACAATCAACGGCTAACAGGATACTTATGCAACAACTCGTCGTATTCATTGTTGCCCTTATTTTAAGTTGCTCTTTCTCAGCGGTTGCTGAGCAAGAGCAGACTTATTTATTAGGGCCCGCTGACAAAATCATTATCAAAGTGATTGGTGAGGATGATCTCACCATCGAAACCCAACTCACCGATAGTGGCAAAATTAACTATCCGTTTTTGGGTGAGATTACCGCCAAAGGACTCACGATTAAGCAGTTAGAAAACGTCATATATAGAGGACTAAAAGGCGATTACTTCGTTGAGCCCAATGTATTTGTCGGTATGGTGGAATATCGGCCGTTCTTCATCCACGGCGAAGTGAAAAAGCCTGGCGGCTATCCGTACACGCCAGCGATGACAGTTAACCAAGCAGTAGCACTTGCAGGTGGACTTACTGAACGCGCCTCGCGTGAAAAGATTTATATCATGCGCGAGGAGTTCAAAGACAAACAGGAAGCCGCCACATTAAGCACCAAAGTAGCCCCCGGCGATACCGTCATTATTGAGCAGAGATTCTTCTAATATGTCAGCAACGGATACAGCGGCATCGTCGCGGCAGGAAGCCATAGACCTGCGTAAATACATCGGCATTGTTAACTTATATAAGTGGCGCATTCTAGCATTGGCATTATTAGTCACTGTGTTAACTGTGCTAGTGGTGCTCAATATGCAAAGTAAATACGCCTCTAGCGCAACCTTACTCATTGAGAGCCAACAAGCCAAAGCAATTTCAATTGAAGAAGTGGTTGGCATCAACTCCAGTCAGCAGGAATATTACCTCACCCAATTTGAAATTCTGAAATCCAGAGCTATTGCTGAGACAGTCGTTGATAAACTCAAACTCAAAGACCACCCTGACTTTGTAGTGAAACCGAGCCTTATGCAACGGCTTCGGGACTTAATCCCCTTCTTGCCGAATGCCGAAGCCGCACTTACACCAGAGCAAATCGCGTTTCGCGAACGAGAAGCCTTGGTCAATGCCTTCCAAGATCGGCTGTATATCAACCCTATTCGCAAAACTCAATTGGTGAAAATCTACTTCACCACTTACTCGGCGAATTTAGCCGCGGAAGTCGCTAATGCCGTCGGCGACGAATACATTAATAGCCAGCTAGAAGCGCAGCTTGGCATCACACAAAAAGCAGCAACATGGTTGGGTGGCCGTTTAGGCGAATTACGTAAACAACTCGATGACTCTGAAGCCAAATTACAAGCCTACCGTGAAAAAGAAGGTCTGATAGATGTGGAAGGGGTACAAGGCCTTGCCGCAAAAGAGTTGGAGCGTCTTTCAGATGAATTGACCGAAGCACGTAGCCACAAAGCGCAAGTAGATGGTTTTATACGTGTTATTCGCCAATACGGCGTAGATAACATTGAACAGCTAGAAAGCCTCCCTGAAGTTACCGCACATCGTAATATTCAAGATGTAAAAACGCTGCTTGTTGAAGCCGAGCGAAAAGTCTCTGAGTTATCAAAAACCTACGGGCCTAAGCACCCCAAACTGATCGCCGCCAAAAGTGAACTGGTTGCCTTGCAAAATAGCATGCACACCCAGATCAAAAAATTGGTGTCAGGTATTGAGAATGAAGCACGCTCAGTGCAAGAAACCGTCACCTCACTCGAAGCCGAATTAGCTAAAGCCAAAGCGCTGTACCAAGACACCAGCATTAAGGAAACCACATACCAACGCATCCAACGAGAAGTGGAAACTAACCGACAGTTGTTTGATACCTTTTTGTCTCGCCAAAAAGAAACTGAAGTCACTAGCGATTTCAACTCCGCGCTTGCTCGGTTCACTGATCGTGCAATTCCCGCAACCTATCCGGTGGCGCCAAAAAGAAAAGTCATCGTGCTATTGGCATTTTGCGCCACATTGGGGTTAGGGATTCTCGTTGCATTTGCTCTTGATGCAATGAACGACACGATTAAATCCCCCAAAGATGTCGAAAATGATTTGCGGCTTAGAGCACTGGGTTTTGTACCCAATATCAAGCACAAGAAGAACGAAGACCTACCGCTATACAGCTTCTTTGACGACGACCACAAACTCTACGCGGAATCAGTGCGCAGCATACGTACCAGCCTAACGCTGCTGTCTCTGGATAAGAAGCTCAAAGTTATCGAGCTGACGTCGTCGGTCCCTTCAGAAGGGAAAACCACTTCTGCAGTTAACTTAGCATTTGCTTTTGGGCAAATGGAAAAAGTCCTACTGTTAGATGCAGATATGCGGCGACCAACATTAGCCAAACGGTTCGGTTTACCTGCTTACCAGCCTGGGCTAGCCAACCTTATTGCGGGACACGGCAAACTCGAAGAATGTGTCGTCCATGATGAAAAGTCCGGCATTAGCCTACTCCCCGCTGGCAATGTACCTCCTAATCCTCTGGAGCTACTGTCCTCAGCAAAATATTCTGAATTGGTGGCGGAGCTGACGAAACATTATGATCGAATCATCATCGATACTCCGCCAGTTCAAGCCGTAAGTGACGCGCTAATCATCGCCAAGCATGTTGATACCGTACTTTATGTGGTTGCCGCAGACAAAACGCGTGCCGGTACGGTACAAAACGGTATTGATAAATTGCTGCAGGCGGAGAACAACTTATGTGGTGTCATCCTCAACAAAGTGAATTTGAAAAAAGCCACACAAGGATACGGCGACTATAGCGAATATGGCTATTACCAATACTACAGCAGTGAGCACAGCTAATGTACGACATCCATTGTCATGTAATTCCCAATATTGACGACGGCGCTCGCACGATGGATGAGGCATTAGCGCTATTACAGCTCGCCCATAGTAGTGGCATCAGTCATGTCGTGGCGACGCCGCATATGCATCCAGGCATTTTCGACAATACACCAGCCAGTATTCATCAAGGCCTACAACAGCTTAAGCAGCACATCCAAGACGAAGGGCTAGACCTTCAACTCGCCGCCGCGGCCGAAGTACGGCTATGTGCCGAATTACCTAGGTGGATAGAAGCCGACGAAGTACCCTATCTAGGTGAATACCAAGGATATAAAGTATTACTGCTAGAGTTTCCACACAGCCATATTCCGGTTGGCGCTGAACAACTCGTCAAATGGCTCATCGGTCGAGATATTCTGCCGATGATAGCTCACCCTGAGCGCAATAGAGATGTTCAAAAAAACATCAAAAAGTTACTTCCGTTCCGGCGAATGAATTGCCTGCTGCAATTGACGGCCAGCTCGGTAATTGGCGACATGGGCGAAGCCAGCCTATCAACAGCGGTAGATCTGCTCGAGGACAACGCAGTTGATGTCGTAGCGACCGATGCGCATAACATGCACCGCCGTCCGCCCAAGTTGGCCGAGGCACATGCAGCGATTGCGGCGGTGTACGGTCAAGAATACGCCGACAAACTGACCAAGCAAACGCCGGCACAGATCAGCCAGGCACTCTATAGCTAAGGACAGCTAAATAATGAAGCAACAACGCCCTAATGAGTCCATCCGCCCCAGTTTAGTCAGTCGCATAGTGGCGCTATCAGCCTTGGTGTTACTGCTGCTGTTACTGTGGTTCTACATTGTGCCCACAGGGCTGGCCAGCGCGTGGTACTTCAAAGCTAATCACTATCTTACCCTGTGGATACAAGACGAAGCGCTTTTCAGTGAAGAATCAGCGCAACAGGCCGTAGATGCCATTGATCATGCGGTAACACTCGCGCCAGACAATCCGCACTATTTACTGACCAAAGCCAAGCTAAATGAGTGGTTATGGTACAAAGGCCTAATGACCACAGAGCAATTAGACGCTTCAGAGCAGTTGTATTTGCAAGCTATTGCCATGCGACCAACTTGGCCAAATGCTCATGCTGATTATGCGTACTTTTTAGGCGTTACCCAATTTCGCGTCACTGAGGCATTTGAGCAGCTAGCACTCGCCCACCGCTATGGTCCCTACTTACCGGAGATCCTGCTACGCCAAATCGGCGTAGGTTTTACCCAATGGCGCTATCTCACTTCCGAGCAAAAACTGGACACATTATCGGCATTAAAATATGCCGTGGTGAGTGATTGGGATACCTACCACGAAGCATTAAGACTTAGCAGAGATTCAGGCATGTACCGCGTGTCATGTAGTTATTTGAGAGCTAGCAAAGCGGAGTTTACCGAAGACCAGCAGACAAAAATACTTGCACAGTTTTGTAAGGCTCCTAGTAACTAACACCGTCAGCAGTAGATATTTTAAATACGTAATATTAATGGGTTAACAAGTTTTTTGACTACATTGATGAAATGGAATTTTAAGATGAAAAATAGAAACTTTAACTACGATTTGTTGCGTCTATTAGGTTTACTGATCATTATGGTTGCTCATTCATCGCCGCCGGGATGGTTATTCCAGTTACGAAATTTTGGTACACCGTTGTTGGTCTTAGGCTCGGGATTGACCTATTCACTCATTTACTCACAGCGACAGATTGAAGCAGTTAGTTTTCTCAAAAAAAGACTCCCCAAACTCATTCTACCAGCGTGGATTTTCCTCTCATTTTTCTTTGTCTGCCTCTACGCCGCCGCCACTATAACGAACAAAGATTTTCCCTTTAAGGCCCAAGAAGTACTGACCTCATATATTTTTATGGAAGGTATTGGTTTTGTTTGGATATTTAAAATCTATCTGATGCTGGCTATCGTCACGCCGATTGCTATTTACCTCAATAATCGTTGTGATAGCAACCTTAACTACTTAGCGGCACTTATCGCAGCATATGTGGTTTACGAGTTGGTATTGGCCGCTGTAGACCCGCTGTTAGCGGCATCCTATAAAGAATATGTCGACTCAATTATTTTTACCTTTATCCCCTACTCACTAGTCTATCTCTACGCATTTAGACTCACAAAAATTAGCGATAAAACCATCATCACCGCTATAGTCATTTCATTAGTGATATTCGTGGTACTCGCCATCGTCAAATATCAACAGGTTGGCGAGGTAATCTCAACGCAGAAATATAAATACCCACCAACTATCTACTACTTGTCTTATGCATTTTTTGCCATTAACACCATCTACCTTTGTATCCGTAGTATTAAAATCAGCAGCATAACTGCGCAGGCCATTGTTACTTGGCTGTCATCCAACTCTTTGTGGATCTATCTGTGGCATATTTTTGCATTCTACATTTGGGAGTTCACATCGCCGATGGAAGACGGCAGTTTTGTCAATTTCATCGTTAAGAGCGTTTTCCTATTTGGCTTTGGTATTAGCATGACGCTGATACAAAATCGCATAGTGTTCTCTATTCGCTGGAATAATTACCATTGGAATCATCGCATTGTTCCACTAATCGCCAGCAGATAACTTCCCACGGCTAATCACATGCCGAGCGTATTCTTGAACACACCGTGCGATACGTTCGGCACTTCGTTGCTAGAGAATAGCTGTCGCGCAACCAGCAGTGGGGTGACTCGTAGCAAGTGCACTGATGTGCATGCCACAAAATCAATCCGTCCAGTAACGCCAAACAGCAATGAATTAAAGATAAGAAGTGACTGATGCGCCGTATAGCCTAAAGTACCGACGATAGCTGCGGAATCCTCGTTCAATCCTTGTCACTGCAAGCTCTGTGCCTCATCTATCAGAGGAACACAACAAAGTGTCGACGAATTAAGCGATATAAGTAAACATTCGCCACGTAATACTCATGGAAAAATTTGCAACTGGCAGTTGGCACTGATGCGGCCAGCCGCCGATGCCCGAGCCAGTACAGCCGTCCAACTAACGCATATTGCTCGCTAGCGTTGACCAAGAGTATGCTCTGCCGTGGCTATGTCGGTTATGCCGACATCCGTGACTAAATCCTCGATAAATGAGGTATCGCGACCTAAATAAGCCGCACCGGACTTAGTCAGATGAATCGAGTCACGAAATAACGGCTTACCGGAAAAGCTAGCGATACAATGTCCGTCGCTCTCACAGAAATACTTCGACAATGAGATCACTGGCGCGACATCTTCTACTTGGCTTAATAAGCTGACGCTAGTAATCGAAGTATCGTTATTAAAGTTGCACTGTTCGCGGTTGAATGAATTCACCACAGAGCGAACAAAGCAAAATCCAGGGTCAAAATACGAGCGTGGCGGCGGTGAGACCACTACCACTTTTTTACCCGCGAGCTTAAGCGCGTTGATGGTATATACCAGCTTGTTGAGTACCACGCGCTCGTTATAGTCGCGTATCTCATTATCATAATAGTTTTTGCTGTATTGATAATCGAAAGTAGATGTCAGCACTACGTACTTAATTTTAGGATTATCAGTAATATAGCTAAACACCTCATGATTATTGCGAATACACTTTCTGGCCCACTTACCAGTATGGTCATTACGCATCACGCTAAAGTCTAAAATGGGTGGGCATGCACTGAAGGTTTTCTGTACCAACTTAATAGCATCGTCAGTACCGATCGCGCTTGCGGTGTGCATGCCTAACGAGTCGCCCCATACCACCCACTCAGGATTTGCACTATTCTGGCACTTAACCGCAAAGCCATATTGGCCGAGGTCACAGGTGTCAGATAGGCCGATATTAGGCTTAACGAGCTTATCAACCGCTACTACATTGTCGGCGTAAAGCACTTGCGGAGCCACATCGACCGTTCCTCTGATGAGTACCAGAGATAACAAAGTAAAGGCAAACGAGCCATAGAAAAGCTTGTATATTTTCTGCCGACTGAATGTTTTCTTATTTCTGAAAGGCGCTTCAATATATAGATACGAAGCATAAGCCACGAAAAAGGTAAACGATATCAACATCAACTTGTGTATTAAGCCATGCTCATCAGGCACCACCATGTACTTGTAAAAAACCACTATCGGCTGATGGAACATATACAGGCTATAACTGATTAGCCCAATGAAAACGAACACCTCATTGGATAATATTTTGTGCATTAGGTAATCGGGATGGTCAAACACCAAGATCAGAAATACAGCCAAAACGGGTAATAATGCCCAAGGCCCAGGAAACGGTAGGCTGTTGTTGAACTGCACCAGAAACAGTAATAACCCAGCAAAAAACAGCAGCAACAATGTATCTATACCCTTTTTGCCCTCACTGAGTGATAACTTGTCTCGCACAACAAACGCTAATACACCGAACAATAACTCCCAAGCTCTTGTTGGCAATAGATAATAACTGGCTAGCGGGTGCGTGTACGAGCCATAACAAGAGATGATAAAGCTAGAGACCAGCATAAAGACAACAACTGCAGTTAAATGTAACCGCAACTTTGTCTTAAAAATAACGATCAGAATCAGTGGGAAAAACAGATAGAACTGTTCCTCAACCCCAAGGCTCCAAGTGTGCAGCAATGGCAGCCTTTCTGCGGTATCCGTGAAGTAGCCAAAATTATTCCAAAAGAAAATGTTAGATGCGAAAAACAGCGAATAAATGGAGCTATCTAAGAATGAGACTAGCTCTTTAGGACTAAATAACGTCAACGACGCCACGCAGCTCAGCGCAATCACAGCAAAATATACAGGCATCAGTCGCCGAATACGGCGCTCATAAAAAGAAGTTAACGAAAAACTTCCGTTCCTGATCTCCTCAACAATGATTGACGAGATCAAGAAACCACTAATAACGAAGAAAATATCAACGCCAATGAAACCACCAGGAAAAATGCCGATACCGAAATGAAAAAGTATCACCGGCACAATGGCTACTGCTCTCAGTCCATCAATATCTGCACGATATTTCATGATGTGCCCTCCTTTTTATACTTTATCAATGTCGTCAGCGCTAAAAGCCCGATAATTCGTCCATCTAATGGCACATAAAAACAAAGAGATACCAGCATAAAAATGTAGAGTGCTATGTTGTTCACTCCATCACCTTTTATCTTTTTGAAGTTCTTTGCCGCAAATCTGAAAAAGCAATAAATGAACACCCAACCGAAGTAGATCACCCAGTCGAAAAAGAACGTTTTGGTCGAGACGGATTGCACGTTACCTCGGATGAAATAGACCGCCACTTCTTCAAAATTAAGGGCATTGGGGAACAACGAATCCATAAAGTCGATAACGGTCGGGCCAAGGTTATAGATCTGGTCAAAATACCCCGTAAAACCGACACCTAACGGCGATAACACTGAGCTATAGATGGCAGTAAAAATCATCACACTGCGGGTCGAGGAGCTGTTGTACTTTTCAATATCCAGTACAAACGCGTCCAAAATTAGGTAGTAACTGCCCACCAAAAAGGTAACGCTGCCGATAATAAGTACCAGTGATTTGTTGCGGCCGCTTTCAGTGATAACAAATTTGCCGATAGCCAATGCCATTAAAAACGTGAGTAGTGCGCCTTTGGAGGATACAAACAGCAACACTGCAACCACGGAGATTGTTGCAGTGAGAAAGCTGACGTTGAACACAATCATCAGCAACATCAATGCCGTCACTATTTGGAAACCAAACGTACTGGCTTCTAAGGTGTAACCCCGCATCCGATCGGGTGAAAAGGCTGCAGAACCTTGTAGAAAAGATTGGCTATTCACCGTATCTGGGGACAGCAAGTTCAACATGAACACTGCCACTACAAGAAAACTGGCAATTTTACTCGCCACTTTTAATTCCGAGTAATCGAAGCATAGAAAAAAGGTGAAGAACACAAACGACGAGAAGTTAAGAATAAAAAGTCGTGCCCCGCGATCAACCAGAAACGCTAAGTCGGTGTCATCGGCAAAAAATAGCGAATAACCCAGCGAATATAGCCCCGCGATGAAGATAAATACTATCGGCTGCCATGCATAAGCAGGTACGCGCTTATAGTTAAACGCAAGGTACAGCATAATTAGTGGCAGCAAGGAAATGACCAACGGCGCAGTAAAAGCCCCACCAATCGCACTTAGCGCAGTGTTCTCGAACACTAAAAAAACGCTCGACAGATATAACAGCGCCTTACCCATAGTAGCCTCGATTAATTCTTTTCGAGATTCGATAGTAGGCACGGCTTCTGATCGTTAGCTCCAACAACATGATAAATAAGGTTCTACCGGTCAAAGGGTAACGGGACGATCCGATCTGCCGATAAAATTCTTTTAGCTGTTGCAGTAGTCGCTCGTAGTCACTGCCGTCCTTTTTCATGGCTAGCTTGGTACTTCTCAAATACAGATTGGCGATGCAGGTCTTCAAAAAGAAATTGCCACAGCTCTGCATCTCTGACGTCAAATAGGTGTTGATGATGTGCTGAATTTTGCTAAAAGCGTGTAGATGCTCAACTTCGCGTTTACCTTTAAACGAGGCTATAACGGAATCTGGGCGGGCATTGTATGCATAAATCACCTCTTGATGAGAGGCTGAACGCTCGGTGCGAGCTAACGCTTCAACCACGAACAGCACATCCTCACTCAAACCAATAGATTGATCAAAGCGAATGTGATTATCGTTCAAATAATGACGACTAAACACAAAAGAGCAGATATGAAAGCTATTTTTCTTCAGCAGCAGATTCTTAAACAGCTGCACTCCTTCTCCATCTTTAACGGCAAATAGCTTATCCTGCCCCGCGCCGACATGTTTTACATATGAATACTGAATAACATCGATAGTTGAGCCATGCAGGTCACGATAAAGAATATCGAACACATTGTCTGGCACATCGTCATCGCAATCCAGAAACATGATGAAGTCAGATTGCGCCTGTGCTAGACCAAAATTGCGTGCAGAGGAAACGCCACCATTGGGCTTGCTAAAACAGCTAACCAAGGGGGATTGTGGTAGTGAGTCACTTTGGTCTTCCGCTGAACCATCGTTAACAACAATAATGTTAAACAATTCGGCAACTGATGAAGATACCCGCCCATTGAGATGTAACAACCTTTCCAGCAAACGGTGAAGATATTGCCAGTCGTTATACACCGGGATGATGATGGAGCACAGTTTGCTATTCAACCCGTAGCTCCTTCCAACGTTCGTTAACCGTATGCTTAGTCGTTTCGTCGGCGAGCAGCAATGCACCATGGCAAAACGCGTGGTAAATTTCAGGAGACTCTAAAATCGTTCTTATCTTTAATGCCATATCCTGTGTGTTATAGGGCGAGATAAGATAGCCGTTTTCACTATTCCTAACGATCCACTTGGCTGCTGGAAACGTGTCAAACAATACAATTGGTAACCCTTGGCTACGAGCTTCTATCAAGGTTTGCCCAAAGCCTTCATATTTAGATGTCATCAAGAACAGCGAATACTGTCGGTAGACCTCTTCAACCTTATCTGTCGCGCCTTTATAACTGATTCGGCTATCGCTACTGATCAGCTTGGTTAACTCGGCAATTTCAACGGCGTCACCGGTGCCATAAATATCTAAGCGATAGTCGTCAGGCAAATGTTTAAACACCTCAACGGCCGCCTTAAAGTTCTTCTGTTTCTCTTCAATTCGACACACCATCAGTATTTTTTTTGATATAGGCGGAATGTTGTGCGCTTTTTCAATTTTACAGCCGCGCGGAATAATACTGATCTTATTGCTGAGTTCTGGATACAGTTGTGCAAGGTGCTCGCGGTCATATGCTGTATAAACGGTGAAGTGTTTAATATATTTCCCGCGTAATGACATCGCCAACTTACCAAATTTAGTAAATATAATGTCAAACCGATTAGTTTGTACCATGATGACATTGTTGTTATCTAACACACTAACGGGGATATATAGCAGATCCGTTGGGTGGAATAAAAATACATCCTCCCCAACCGGCTTTTGTTTTCTTAGTGCGTTTTTTAAATTGAGTGCAGAAACCACTTTAAAAACCGAATTACCTTTATAAAAACCATACTCTATATAATCAACACTAGTAGATTTTTGATAAACTTCATCAGCGCCATCGTACTTAAACAGTTCTTTGATTTTTCTCTCAGAACCTAAATATTGAATCTGTAACTCTCTAATGAGCGTTTCAATTCCACCAAGCGATGTAGAAATATGTGTATTGATGGTAATCATGTTAGTTCCCCGCTTGAATTTCACTATAGAGTTGTAAAACAGAGAATTTGAACTTATCTAAACTAAAATTATCTTCAAATGAGTGGCTAACATTGGCTTTTAGTTGATGCCACTTGAGATCATCATCCAGCACCTTAAATATTTTTTCGAGCTTAGGCATATTATCAAGGTCGAATGTAAACCCATTAAGCGGAGTTAAAATCAATTCAGGCAATGCGCCACGGTTGGAACCAATAACCGGTACTCCAGCGCGAAACGCTTCAATAACGACAAAGCCAAAACCTTCCCAACGAGATGGACAGATCAACGCTTTGGCATTCTTTAAGATATAGTTGACCTTAGCGCCATCCAACCAGCCAGTAGTAATAATCTTTTGGCTGGAAAAATCCCCCGATTGGAAGTCACCAATAACGATTATTTTGTAGTTATTCGGCAGGTATTTCGCTATTTCATCTAAAAGGTCATATCCTTTTTGCTCGCTCTTTCTCCCGACAAAGACAAGATATTTCTCATCTTCAGCGAGTGTCAGCGTCACCGCCTCATCGATAACGACATCTTTAGGTATGGAGTTATAAATAACAGTTAATAAGCTGTTTTTTATACCAATAATGCTAGCTTGTTCTCTTTCGTACTTTGAGATACAAACAATTTTACGGTTAAGTTTGGATAATAAATGTTCAACAACGGCATAAGTCTTCAGTACGATCTTGCGACTATTCATACTGAAGCTCCAACCGTGAGAGCAGTAAACAATTTTACGTTTAAGTCCTGGCTCGATGATGCAGACCAACCTAAGTAAGCCTGCAAAAGTGCTGTGCATAAAAACGATATCTGGCTGTTGCTCTTTATATACTCGATAAAAGGTCTTAAACATTGTAAGCAGATCTTTGGGACGTCGTTGGCTATAGCGATAGCCAATGGAGTCAGCATCAATATACTGCTGCTGGTTTTCCGGTACTAAAAAGATATTTTCACACTCTTGTTGCGTAGCTAACGTCAGCATATTTAGGTAAGTGGCGATACCACCTTTTACCGTCTCGGCTACATGAAGAACTTTCATTTATTACTCCAAGCGAGAAACATCTCTCGTTCCATAAACCAAATATCGAGAAAACAACACAATGCAGCAACAACAAATGAACCAGATATCAAGGTGGTACAAAGATTAAAGTTACCAATGTAGGAACTAATAGATATTGCGCTTACCAAAAACAACGCCAATAAAATATTGATCTTCAAACTTCTCTGCGGTTGTCCCAAACCATAATATACCCCGCCGCTAATGCTATAGATCGCTTGAAATGGAATGGAAAAACTGAGTACGACCAAAATCGTTCTCGCATCCAACCATTTATCCCCTAACACCAGCGAGATGATCTCTGCCGCATAGAAGTAAATAAATAAAAACAACAAACTCCCAAACACAAGAAATACTGCGTTTAACTTGAGAATAAACGCCCTAACCTCATCTAGACTTTGGAGTTTTTTAACTAGTGGTTGAATTGCTGGCTGTAGTGAAAACGACAGCAGCATTACGGGATATTTAGTCAGTTGGTAAGCACGGTCGTATAGTGACAAAATATCAATACTAAATAAGCGTCCGATAAGTAAATTGTCGCCGTAGCGCACGAAAAAAGAGACAATATTGCTTGAAGTAACACTTCTAGAAAACGTGGATTTTGGCGCCGTTCTGTCAGTAATTTGATTTATCAGTTCTTGTGGATGCAGATATTGCCTAAACATCACAAATAGCCAAGTCACACGTATAAATGAATATAGCGCCACTTTAACCACCAACACATTCATATCAAAATCTGTGCTTAATCCGACCAGCACCGCACCTAGCAGAGAAATGAGCTCAGCCGTGCATTCAACCACCGCCACTTTAAAAAACTTAAGTTGCTTATATAACAAGCCGATTAATGCTGAAGCCACGCCATATAGCATGAGGGCGGCAGCCAATAGCGCAATAGCAAGGTTGTCGACCTTAAACTGATAAAGCAAAGGAAACACCAACAATAGCACCACCATTATTACGGCTCCTCTGATGGAGGTAACAAGGGCGTTGGCTAGCACTCTTCGTTCGTCATCTGCCGATTCGGCATTGATGATTTGCTGCATGCCGCCAGCTTCTGACAGAATAATGCAGAAAAAATACAAACTGTTGATGATGGAAAATGTGCCAAAGAACTGCTTGTCGACGAACCGAGAGAGGACCATCAACGTCAGAAACTGCAGCACAAAGAAACAGCCCTTTGAGAAAATACTTTCTATTAGCGCTTTCATGTTAACAACTCACTTATTTGCAAATAATCAAGCAGATAGATGATAAAACACCTATTCACTTGCTATTTACAGCGCTTCCAGTTTGCGTGTTGCCTTACCAGAGCAAGTATTCAAAAACCTCGCAAAGTCCTCACCTAAAATATGATCATTGAGAGCGTATGTGACCAGTGCTTCCAAATACCCTAATTTGCTACCACAGTCATGACTTCTGCCAACTAAGCGATACGCCTCAACTTCCTCTTCCCGTACAAGTTGCGCTAGTGCGTCGGTTAATTGGATCTCCCCGCCAGCCCCCGCAGTGGTGAAATCGAGTAGTTCCATCACCAAAGGTGACAATACGTAGCGCCCGGTAATTGCCATATTAGAAGGCGCTTCTTCTACACTAGGCTTCTCCACCATAGCGTGAAGTTTTTCAGAACCGCCCTCAGTGATATCTTTCCCTTGTAAATCAACAATCCCGTAGGCGTTAACGGATTCTACTGGAACGCCTTCGACCATGATTTGGCTTATGCCTGTAGTTTCATAGCGATCAAGCATCGACTTTAAATTGTCTTGCTTTACGTCATATTGAAATTTGTTAATCAGCACGTCGGGCAGCAATACTGCAAATGGCACCTTGCCAATCACTGGAGCAGCGCAAGAGATAGCGTGGCCCAATCCTAATGCGACTGGTTGACGTACTGAAATAATGGTGACATTTTTAGGGGTGATAGACCGCACCTCTTCGAGTAGCGAACGTTTAACGCGGTTTTCTAATTGCGCTTCAAGTTCAAAACTGGTGTCAAAGTGGTTCTCAATGGAATTTTTACTGCTATGAGTCACCAACACTATTTCCGTGATCCCAGCAGCAGCAGCCTCCTCAACCACATATTGGATGAGCGGTTTGTCGACAACAGGGAGCATTTCTTTTGGAATAGCCTTAGTGGCCGGAAGCATACGGGTGCCAAGTCCCGCAACAGGAATAATGGCCTTAGTTACCTTGCGGCTTGTGATAGTTTGCATTCAACGCTCCATGTCTGCTGCTAAGTTAGGGGGCTACATTTTCACAACGACTTCTCGTTTGGGGTAAGTTAGTCGTCCTTGAATAACCAGTTCAAACGCTGGAAACGAACAACACATCTGTAATCCAGCCATTAATATTTATCATTATTTTGGTAAAACTCAGCACTATTCATGAGTTTTAAATCTTAATCTGTCAAAAACTTTCATATTCGTCATAATTTTGACAATATCTAAGGTATACGAAATCAAGCAAGATTAGCAATACCTCCTAACACTAAAGTAACATGTTGTTACAACTTTATGTAATATATAGGTGACAAGAATGTTAAATAAACAGCATGGATAGCTAGGTTGTCGAAATCGTTCTATTGTTGACTAGGAAAGTGCTAAGCAAGCAAAGGACATCACTCGTGCGCTTCTTAATCACGTAATATCTGCAGCCACTCAATAAACATAGGATCGTTCATGGGTTGGAAAGATATACAGTTCAAATACATAAGGATTGTATTGCTGTTTATCTCCGTAACATTGCTACTCGGCAATGCCAATTATCTTAACCAGCTATTTTCACCAGAATATATGGCCGAGATAAAGGATAGATACGGTGATGAGGCCGTCGAACGTATCGCTGGCTGGAAAAGGCTGCTTGACGAAGGCAAAGGCCAAAGTGATTGGATGCGCATTAATAACGTTAACAACTTTTTTAACAAGAATGTGACGTATCAATCCGATCTCGTCCATTGGGGCCAAGAGGATTATTGGGCGACACCAGTTGAAACGCTCGGCACCGGCGCGGGGGATTGTGAGGATTACGCTATCGCTAAGTACGTTTCACTTCGAGCCATGGGCGTGCCAGATAGCAAACTGCGCATCATGTATGTTCGGGCGCTCTCTGTTGACGAACCACACATGGTATTGCTCTATATAGAACAAGAAGATGCTGTACCTAAAGTATTAGATAACTTAAACCCAAAACTGTTACCTGCAACACGTAGAGCCGATCTAAAGCCTATATATGGATTTAACGCCGAAGGTCTTTGGCTGGCAAAAGCACAAGGGCTAGGTAGAAAAGTAGAAGGAAAAACAGGTGGGTCCAACTGGCAAGACTTACTTAACAGGATAGAAAAGGGAATGTAACTGTTATGACGTCAACATCAAAAGGCTTTATGCCGGGCATCTCGCTCCGCTTTCAGTTACACCTACTGATTATATTGGTAGCGCTGCTAACATTTACCTCCAGCCTCTATCTATCGATACAGAGCACCCAGCAGTACTTAAATACCCAAATGCAGTCACATGCGCAAGATACAGCCACAAGCCTAGGATTATCAATTTCCAGCTATCTGGATGACCCTAACCTAGTGGTGGCAAAGACTATGGTCAGCGCCATTTTTGACTCGGGTTATTACGAAGAAATTATGTTTACCGACACCAAAGGTGACGTAAAAATTCACAAAACTAATCCAGTTGAGTTTGATGAAGTACCACATTGGTTTGTCAGTATGTTCCCCCTCACCCCTCCGTCACGCAGCACAGAGGTCAATAGTGGTTGGGGGGATGGTGGCGTGCTGTCGGTTCAATCCAATCCTGGTTTTGCTTACAAAGCATTATGGCGTACCGCTAAACGTAATTTCTTGGGCATTGCGGGAATTACCTTGCTTAGCCTAGTGCTGATCCAACTTATTACAATTGCGGTGCTAAAACCGCTACAGAAAATCGAGCATCTCGCAAATGAAGTTGGCAAAAAGAACTTTATAAAACTCGAACAACTGCCCTTCACTACCGATTTACGCGCCGTTGTGAACGCCATGAATACCATGGTGGCCAACATTCAACGCAGTTTTGCTTCATTAACTAAACAGGCTGATGAGTTAAAGCGCAAAGCGTTTCAGGATCACCTGACCGGACTTGGTAACCGTCGTTTAATGGAACAGCGCTTCGCAGCGGCACAACAAGGTATCGTCAATAACGAAACCAAAATGCATATTGGCTTGCTTAGCTTGCATTCATTGGCCGAGGTAAATCATCAGCAAGGCTATGCAGAGGCAGACCGCTATATTTTACGTGCGGTCAACGAGCTAACCATAGCGCTGGCAAATACCGACAGTGAGGTGTTCCGTATCAACGGCAGTGACATAGTATTTCTGAGCCATGCGCATGAAAAAAATCTACAGCGAGCACTCGACAGTTTCAACGAACAGATAAAACTGCTCAACAACCAACACTACCAAAACGGCTTCGGCTCCGTAGTGATGATGCCCGTTGATGCAGATACACCGCTGCCCCACTATCTATCGGCATTGGATCAAGCCAATATTCAGCGTAAGCAGCAACCGAATTTACCCGTGATGGTCAGTGACGATCAGCGCGAAAAACCAGAAGGTCGAATGGCATGGAACCAACTGATCCAGCAGATACTAGATACTGAAGAGTTTGAACTATGGGCACAGCCCGTGGTGAGCAACGACAATGCTATCTTGTACATCGAAACGTTTGTGCGCTTTAAGTATCAACAACAGCCACTGGCGACCGCTGAAACCTATGCAATGGCAGAGGAACAAGGCTTAGCGCTGCAACTGGACATGAAGGTTATTCGCTTTATTTTGCAGCAGATTATCCAACGGCCGGAATATCCCTATGCGATTAATCTGTCACTCGGCGCAGTAAGTAACAAAATCTTTGGTCAGTGGCTGGATGCGCAGTTACAAGCATTGGATAAACACGGCAGCATTATTTTTGAGTTATCAGAGCACTCAATACTCAAAGCCCCCGAAGAGTCTAAAGCACTGTTTGAGTTAATAAAACGTAACGGCTGTCAGATTTGTATCGAACGATTCGGCGCCAGTTTAAGCACCTTCAAATATCTGCAAGGTCTTGATGTTGATTATGTAAAAGTTGATGGCTCATACAGCCTAGCAATTGATAGTGCAGACAATTTGTTTTTCATCAAAACACTGTGCCAAATCTGCCACGGGCTCGGTATACCGGTAATTGCCCCGCACATTGAAAGCAAAGAGATTTTGCGCAATTGTCAATCAACAGGCGTCGATGCAGTACAAGGGAATTGGTTGTCCGTACCACAAAAAGCCAATATATTGACAAATAAAAGTAACTTGACAGGCAACATTATTAACTTAGAATTAACTAATCCAGCACGTTTCTGAAGATAAGGATATCGAGATGAGTAAAGGAACTATTGCCGCCGCGCTGCTCGCAGTTGCTGCACTCACGTCAAGCACGGTCTACGCTGCGGTCGATACATCGGACGTTGTAGCAGTGGTTAATCAACACAATGCGCTTGTGACTCAGTACCAAGACGCTCAACCGAATATTTCCCCCGAAACTGCTGAAGCTCAAGCGAACGCTGAGATAACGGCGCAGGTACAACAGCTGATTCAAGCCGCCACTACAGATGAAGATAAACAATCCATCCTACAAGCGGCGCTTGGTGCTGCCGCCCCTTATGGTGATGCAGTTGTAGCGGCCGTTGCTTCCGGCGCTGCTGCTGCGGGCATGCCAGCCGATGTCATCACCACTGTCGCATTGCTTTTACCTGATGTGAATATGAGTGCAGTCACTCAAGCCACTGCAGCCGGAGGAACACCAGCACCGGGCACTGGCACTCCAGCATCAATCGCGGGCTCACCTACCTCTCCGGGCGGTGTCGGTTTCGGTGGTGGTTCAGGTGGCGGCGGTGGTGGCGTCGCATCAAACAATTAATTGACTTCCGTTTTAGAGGGCCCAATTATCGGCCCTCTTTTACTATCCCCAATGAGCATGGACGCACATTTGATGAATCAATCCATTTTTTCCAACATGGTAAGGGTATGCTGCTGCACAATTTTGTTTTGGGCACCAATCCCCCTTGCAAGCAACAGGCCTTGGGCTTGGTCAATCCTAGAATTACTCATTGTTGTTACCTTCGCTTTGCATCTAGTCTCAGTAATTCGCGGCAAGGAGCCGTGGGTCATCGGTCGTTGGCAATACTTGAGTTTGATGCCGTTTGTTTTAGTGATGTTAGTTATTGGGTTACAGCTAGTTTCACCCACACCATGGCTTTACACCATTGATGCCAATCAAACGCTAATTATGGTGGTTAAAAGCTTGTGTTACGGCCTGTTTGCATGGCTTATCGTCAGTTACTTCAAAACGGACCGTCAGCTTAAAATTCTCTGTTATTGCATTGTGGGCAGCGGTGTATTTCAAGGCAGTTATGGCGCCATTCTCAATCTTTCTGGTACAGAATTGTCGCCATTGTTTGGTGTTACCGAGGGAAATCGTGCTCGCGGCTCTTTCGTCTATCAAAACCATTTTGCTAACTACTTAGCCATGACATTAGCGCTTGGGGTCGGCGTACTGATGGCACAGCTTTCAAGTCGCCGTATGCAGTGGAATTGGCGCGCCATCGGCCGCTCGGTCTTAGAATCACTGCTCAGCAGTAAAATTCTATTACGTTTAGCGCTAGTTGTGATGATGATAGGCCTGGTGCTTAGTCGCAGCAGAATGGGAAACGCAGCATTTTTTAGCTCATTATTACTGATATCACTTTACGCGATTTGGTTTTATAAAAACCGCCCTACACTATTGAAGCCTTTAGTGATTAGTATTTTTATCCTCGACTCACTGATCGTTGGCTCAATGTTCGGACTCGATAAACTAGAACAGCGTTATCACGAAACATCGTTTACCTCGGAAGCTCGGGATGATGTTTACCACGACGCACTTCCTATTGTTAAAGATGCACCTTGGTTTGGCTTTGGCGGGGGAACATTTTATACCGTATTTCCCGCCTACCAGTCAGCGGTTTATCACGGCTTCTACGATCATGCTCATAATGAATATCTGCAGTTTTCCATCGAGCTTGGTATTCCAACAACCTTGTTGCTCGGCATCTGGCTGATCATTGCCTTGGCACTGAACATGGCGACAATGCGCCGCAAGCATAACAAGCTAAGCCGTGGCATAGCATTTGGTTGCGCGATGGCCATTGTGCATATGCTGGTCCACAACACCGTAGATTTTAACTTACAAGCACCAGCAAATGCCCTACTGTTTATTACCTTACTGAGTTTGAGTTTTATTGTTTACATGCGCCAAGATAAGACCGCACCAGAATACGCCCATTAGCCGCTGCGGAGCTTATTTTTGTTTGGTAGCAAAATGTGCCAGCAATAAAGAGTTAAATAGGAAATCGGTGCATGGATCGGGGATGAAATAAACAGTCCCATTGCAGGAGTCAGCAACAAAAAAACCAGCATCAAGGTGCTGGCTTCTTGTAACATCTGGCGGAGCGGACGGGACTCGAACCCGCGACCCCCGGCGTGACAGGCCGGTATTCTAACCAACTGAACTACCGCTCCACTTAGGATGGCCGCAATAATACGAATCAGCTACCGTAGCGTCAACAGTTTTTTTACCAAAATGAAGCTGTTAAGCCATTTTTTGACCATTCGCTGTTTTTTTACAAAATTGTGCAAATTATCGATTCTTATCGACATCATCTGGCATAGTGAGATCTATCTCATCAAGCGCATCACTTACCGACTGTGGCGGTGCTTTTTCCGCTGCTGCACGCTCAGCAGCGGCCAATGCCAATTTTAAACTTTTACGCTTGCGTAAAAACAATATGATACCCGCGCCGATAAGCAGTAATAGCACGTTGCCGATAATAACCAGCTTCATGGCCTCTGATTTGGCTTTTTCCTCTTCTGCTTTGGCAATGGCTGCCGCGCGTGCCGCTAGCTCTTCTGCGCTTGGTGGTGGTTTGGGTGGCTCAATGAAATTGAAGAAACGTTCAGGTAACGTCAGCACTATCTCGCGGCCAGTATGCGTGGTACTAAACAGTGTGCCTTTGATGCGGTAGCTACCAAAGTCCCTCACATCTGTCAGCTGTAGTTCTTTCTCGGTAGCCCCTTCCATACGTTCGCTGATGGTCGCTTGAAACCCAGCAGGCCCAACAATTGCCAGTTCAAAGAAGGTTTCTGCTAAGTTCAGTTGCTCACCATCTGCGATTAACTTCAACTCCCAAGGTTGCTCAAGTGGCTTTTCCGGCTCGACCACAGTGATATCCGCCGGTATTTTAGACAATACAAACTCTTGTAGATATTCGCGCTGGAAGACCTCGTTTTGTGCTTGGATTTTTAGCTGATAATGTCCCCAAGGCTGATCGAGGTTAATTTTAGAGGTGAACACACCATCATCAGGTTGTTCGTCTAATTCGCTGCCGTTATCTTGATAGGTACCCACGTTAAAGGTCCCTGCGGCAAAGTTTGCATCATCTTTGTTTTGTAACGAAGAAAAGCCTGCCGTCCACTGCACCATGTAAGCCAGCCCTGGTAAACGTAACCGCAAGTCATCCCCAGTTAACCAAGCTCGTAACTTTAAACGCTCACCTTGAAATAGTGGCTGTGGGAAAGGCTCCACATCGATCGCCAATTTAGACAAGATAACAATTTTAGAGCCTGGAACGATTTTCCCTGTCAACTGCCACGGGCCAGCCATAGGCTGTTGAATATTAATAACATCTCCAGACTCTGCGTCAGTCCACTTCACAGTTTGCGGATGGCGATTGGCGTACCATTTTGAGCCATCAGGTTGAATGACAACCACCGGCGCCGAGCCAAATTTTCGTTGCACAATTAGCGTCACTTCATCGACCATGTGGTCGATACGGAAGCGATTCTTTAACTCTGACGCCTGTGAATAAGGTACTACTCGCTCTTGTTTTGCCCAAGCACAGGGCAATAGCCCCATAACAGAGATCAACGCTAAGCTGATACCGCGCGCAAATATTGCCAAGTTACATTCCTGATGGTTCGTCGCGCCAGAGACACTTACCTGATTTTCCCACTAAATCAAGGCGCTGTTCATGCATACTAAGTTCATCGGCAGAAGCGCTGATCACTTTAAGAGAACTACGATTATCGCTTAGCCGAATGATGCCGCCAGCCTCACCGCTGCTTTCACTGTCGAGGCTCAAATTAAATTTAGTCTGACCACCAGTCATCGCCAAATAAACATCAGCGAGGATCTCAGCATCGAGCAATGCGCCGTGGTAAGTACGACGAGAGTTATCAATGTGATAGCGTTTTGCTAAGGCATCCAAGTTGTTCTTTTGTCCCGGATGCAGGAACTTAGCAATATCTAACGTATCGAGGATTTGGCAAATATCGGCTACTTTCGGGCCTCGAGGCGACAGCATGGAAAACTCATGGTCCATGAAGCTGACGTCGAAGGGCGCGTTATGTGCGACGATTTCTGCGCCATCAATGAAATTAATAAAGTCTTGTGCAATCTGCGCAAAGGTTGGTTCATTGGCCACGCGCTCGTTGGTAATGCCGTGAACCGCTATCGCCTCTTCATCAATCGCTTGCATCGGGTTGATGTATTGGTGGTAGGTACGGCCAGTTAAGCGGCGATTGACCACTTCGACACAACCAATTTCAATAATTTTATGACCTTGGAATACAGGGCCTGCGCCCTGATTCATACCGGTGGTTTCGGTATCGAGGATCACCTGACGCGTCGCATTTGAGATGATATTCATGTATTTTGTCGCTTTAGAAACGGATTATTACTCTAACTTGGGGCTATGTTAGCAAGTTGATGACTGAACTCAAACACATCCAGATTTTTACTGATGGCTCATGCCTAGGAAATCCCGGTCCTGGTGGCTACGGCGCAATCTTAAAATATAAACAACACATTAAAGAACTATCCAAAGGATATAGTCTCACTACCAACAACCGCATGGAGTTGCTTGCGGTGATAGTGGCACTCGAGTCGCTCAAAGAGCCGTGCAAAGTGTCGGTAACCAGTGATAGCCAATACATGCGTCAAGGGATTACTCAGTGGATCCACAATTGGAAGCGTAAAGGCTGGGTAACATCCAATAAAACACCTGTAAAAAATGTTGATCTGTGGAAACGTCTCGACGCTGCCTGTCAGCAGCATCAAATCGAATGGCACTGGGTCAAGGGCCATGCTGGCCATCCTGAAAACGAACGTTGCGATGAGCTGGCAAGAACCGCGGCCGAGCAGGATGCGGTTCGTCCAGATACTGGCTATCAACCGTAATTAGGTTATGACGTTGGCTGTAATCGCAAGAAATTAGCGCAGAACTCAATAAATGCCTGCGCTAATGGCGAGATGCTGTGGTGTTTATGTCGCAGCAGGTAAAATGGCCGTTCTAATGTCATTCCCGCTACCTCTACAGTATTGATCTCTTTACGATTTAGCTCTTTTTCAATCGTCAACGCCGACAGAACGCCCAACCCCGCTCCCTGCTTCACCGCTTGTTTAATTGCATCCGGAGTGGGAAAGGTAAACCGTACCTCTGGCCGTAGATTCAGTTTATTTGCCGCATTGACGAAATATTCTCGCGTACCTGAGCCCTCTTCGCGCAATACCCACGCAGCATTACTGATCTCTTGCGGTTGTACTGTTTTTCCTGCAAGCAGATGTGCCGGATGGCAAAAAATCTTCAACTGATCATGGTGCCAAGTGGTCACCTCGATACGGCTATCAAGACAGTACCCCTCAATAAAACCGAGCTCGGCACGAAACTCGGTAACATCACGCACGACATGCAGTGAGTTATCGATATTTAGTTCCACATTCGCGTCGGGATGTAACTGGCAAAATGCCACCGCCGCTTTGGCTAATAGAAAATTGCCGATGGTATTACTGGCACTCACATTTAAGGTGCCGGCAAGGACGGTTGCCGATGGTGTAAAAGCCTGTTCAATTGCCTCGACTTGTTGTAATACTGTGGTCGCCAGCGGTAACAGCATTGCCCCTTGGGAATTTAACTGCAGCTTGTTGCCGATCCGTTCAAATAAACGCGCATCCAATTGGCGTTCTAACTCGGACAACGCCATTGACGTTGCTGGTGCCGAGAGATTGACTCTAGCGGCCGCCTTTGCCACCTGCCCTTGACGCGCTACCGCCTCAAAAATCATTAACTGCTTAAGCGTTATTCGCATCTATTTTTCCGAATCTTTTAAATGTCGTCCTGAAAATCCACCACTCGGCGCAGGTTGCCAACCAGTTACCGCTTTTTTCTTTTTCTGCGGCAATGGCGTTAAAGGTGAATCGAGTTTACGCGCCACCATAACGTATAGGGCGCCAGTGCGCGGCAGGACCTTTTGTTGCCACTGCCGACAAATTTGTGGGTAGTCCCAGTCTGACAGAAAAGCATGAAAACCGATGCGCTCATCATGCACCAATTGATAACCGAGCAAACCCAGCCAATCGAGCACTCGAGCGGGCATGAAGAATCGGCCATTCCACGGCCAGCTATTTTGGCGTTTAGGAAACAATTTACCGAGATAGGCACTGCTGAAAGGGTTAATACCACAAATCACTATATAACCACCGCTGACCAATACTCGGTCAACTTCACGTAAAATACGGTAAGGATCGTTTTCAAACTCCAACAATAACGGCATTACCACGGCATCAATTGAAGCTGACTGGAGCGGCAATGCATCAAAATCGGCAATAACATCAGCACGTTGTTCTGGAAACAGCGAAAAACTATGGTTAACTTTGCACTGTTGCAGATCCAAACTCAGACTCATTGGCCCAAGTTGTAACAGGTGGTAACCAAAGATGCGCGGCCACCAAGGTGCAAGTGACTCATCCACCTCAGCCAATAGCTGCACGCCATTGGGAAGATTTTCCCAGTCCTGCCATAATAATTCAGTAGTTGCTGACACCTTAATATTCCGGTCTGACCATTGCGTTTTGAGTAGATTAATAATGGATACCCCATTGAGGCAAGCGACTCAGTGCGTTAAATTTACCACGCTCGCAAGTTCACATTATTTATCAGGAGTTTCTAATGGCTCAGTCCATTCCATTCAGACAAACTCATAACGGTTTTATCGTTGCCCCCATTCCGGCCTTTAATGACAATTACATTTGGGCTATTGGAGATAAAGCTGGCAATGCTTGGGTAGTTGATCCGGGCGATGCAACTCCTGTGATCAAGATTTTTGAAGAGAAGCAACTGCGCTTGAGCGGTATTTTGCTTACCCACCACCATAAAGATCACACCGGAGGCGTGAATGACTTGCTACAACATTTTGGCAGTGACACCCCTGTCTATGGTCCAACAGATTGCCACAGTGCAATTAGTCATCCATTGGAGCACTCAGGTAAAATCACCTTGAGTTCAAAGAACAACTGTTTTGACCTGCAAGCCATAGCGTGGCCAACACCGGGACACACGTTAGATCATTGGGTGTATCTGATTGATGATGCGTTATTCTGTGGTGACACCCTGTTTAGTTGTGGTTGTGGCCGCATGTTTGAAGGCACACCAGAACAGCTGTATCGTTCGTTAGCCACCCTAGACAAACTATCACCGCTAACGCGCGTCTATGCAGCTCACGAATACACGCTCGCCAATATCAATTTTGCCCTGATTGTCGAACCAGATAACATCGAATTACAACAATATGCACGGGCGGTAGCAGAGGAGCGAGAGCAGTCTAAACCTTCTTTACCGTCGACAATTGCGCGCGAGCAAGCGGTTAATCCGTTCTTACATTGCACAGACAACCGTCTACAAGCAGTTTTGCAACAGCAGTTCAAACAACCCTGTCCTGATCCTGAAAATCGGTTAAAACTGCTGCGTCTTTGGAAAGACAACTTCTAAATATTTCGTTAGAATGCTCGGCGGCTAGGTTAAACACCCAGCTGCCATTTTTTTATTTCTATAAAAACAGAAGGTTGTAACATTGTCGACGCTTGCTGGAATTTCTGCTCCGTTCAGATGACAGCGGGATGACGTCTGTATTGCCTAAATACACCTTGAGGTAAAGCGCGTTTGAAGCACTACAAAATCACCACCGCCTTAGCATTATTATTGCTTCTATCTGGTTGCCAAGTGGCGCCGTCATCAGATGTTATGGACGAGCCAATCAGTGACAACAGCACCACCGTTCCTTCTGTTCCCGTAGCAGTAGAACAAGATGTGCAGCAACCTGCGCCGATCACCGATGTATGGCAGCGTTTGCGCGAACAGCTCAATATGCCTATTCCCGATCAAAAATTGGTTAAACGTTATCGTGAATGGTACATCGCCAATCCTAAGCATCTGCAGCAGATATCTGAACGGGCCAAGCCATTTCTCTACCTGATTGTGAATGATATTGAGCAACGTGGCCTCCCAATGGAATTGGCGTTGTTGCCAATAGTGGAAAGCGCCTTTGACCCGTTTGCCTATTCACCGGGCGCGGCCTCTGGTCTATGGCAATTTACCTCGCCAATGGCACGCCATTTTGGGTTGAAAATTAACTGGTGGTATGATGGACGTCGCGATGTACCTGCGGCAACCGACGCCGCGCTCGACATGATGCAATACCTCTACGAAAAGACAGATCACAACTGGTTATATGCCATCGCTGCATACAACACCGGTGAAGGCCGTGTGATTAATGCCGTGAAACGCAACGCGGCTGCAGGAAAACCTACCGACTTTTGGTCATTGTCATTGCCACGCGAAACCGAACGTTATGTGCCGCAGCTGCTAGCCCTAGCCGATGTTATTAAGCATGCTTCTCAATATGGCATTGACCTGACACCGATTGATAACTCAACGGCCGTCGCTGTAATCGACATTGGTAGCCAGTTAGATCTAGCTAAAGCGGCAGAGTTAGCCGATATTGACATCAGTGAATTACAACGGCTTAATCCGGGTTATAACCACTGGGCAACCGCGCCCAAAGGCCCCCATAAGTTAGTGGTACCAATCGATAAAGCCGAACAGTTTAGTACCGCATTAGCCGCACTTGATCCGACAGAACGACTTAACTGGCTGCGTTACCAGATCGCATCGGGTGACTCGCTGCTGCTGATCGCCAAAAAATATCAAACGACGGTCGATATTATTCGCAGCGTCAATGCCATTAAAGGCAACCGTATTGTTGCTGGGGAATACCTGCTCATACCGGTATCACTGCAAGAAGCCAGCGACTATCCGTTGTCAGCAGAACAGCGTGTCTTGGCGCGTCAAAGCAACAATAACAGCCGTTACAGCAGCAAATACGAAGTGCAATCCGGCGATTCATTATGGAAAATTGCGCGCAAATTTAACGTTGGCACCCAGCAGCTGGCTAGCTGGAATAGCATGACCACGAAAGACACGCTAAAGCCAGGTAAAGTGCTAGTGGTGTGGCATAACGCTAAAAACGGTAAAGGCATAGTACGCACAGTTAAATACAAAGTGCGCAACGGTGATTCATTAGCAAGAATTGCTGGCCGCTTTAAAGTAACCGTCAAGCAGTTAGTGAAATGGAACCGCTTAAATGAGCATAACTACCTGCAACCTGGGCAAACATTAACCCTATTTGTTGACGTCACCCGTAGCGAAAGCTAGTGAAGTTGCAAACAAGTTGTTGCCCCCCGTGGATGTGTAAGCAATAGCGGTTCAAGGTAACCAGCAGTGGGCATGCTGAAGCACGGCAAAGTTGGCTATCGCAGCAATGCGTTAGCTGAAAAATTCCTGAAGAGTATGGCATGCAGTTTCATCTGTTACGTTGCGGTTTTGCCATACGCAATGCGGTAACCTGCGCCCTGCTTCTGAAAGCGGAATACCCATGCAGAGCACGCACCGTAGTTATTCGCTCTGTCCCCCCCTAAACTGCACCGCATAAATGCCTCGACGTCCCCCTGTGAGTTGAGGCTTCACCCCATAATCTCCATTGTCAACGTCAGTTCAAACTAAACTCGTAAAATCCATTCTATCCCTCATTATTTACATAAACCGCAAATAATATTCCACTTTACATGATCTCATTCATAGAACTACATAAGTCATTGCGATAATAATAGGCAAATTAATAGGTGTCACAAATTTGACACTCAAAATAACAATTATCCTGCTGAAGACAGGTGTGTGCCCAATGAGACCCAAGCAAGACATAACCAATATTGAAACCCCCGTGCCAACATCTTTTCGTATCCTGTCGACCACAGATTTGAAAGGACGGATCACACATATCAACAAAGACTTTTGTGATATTTGCGGCTTTGACAAAGATGAGCTGCTAGGTCACGGCCACAATATTGTGCGCCATCCAGACATGCCCAAAGCGGCGTTTGCCGATTTATGGAACAACATTCAGGCTCGAAAAAACTGGATGGGGCTTGTCAAAAACCGTCGTAAAGACGGTGGTTATTATTGGGTGAATGCCTTTATCACACCAATTCTGCGTGACGGGAGAATTGTCGAATATCAATCAGTGCGCACCACCGCAGAGCCTGAACTTATCGAGCGAGCGAAGCAGTGCTATCAGAATATTGAAAAAGGCAAACTGCCGCTGCCAAAGCTGCAACTGTCTCTGACTCAGAAAGTACTATCAGCTTGGTTCGCCTCCAGCGTGGTGATTGCCGCAGGCTGTTTAATGGGTGGTATCTATGCCATTGGCGGCGTTGTGCTTGCATTGCTCGGCATGGGTTACTTTGGCGCACGCTTGAGTAAACGTTGCGCCATACTGAGCCGCGTGGCAGAAAAGGCACAGACTAATGCCCTACTCCAAGGCATCTATACCGGTGACACGGATGAACTCAGCGCAGCAGAACTGAGTTTGCGCATGCGTGAGGCTGAGGTTATCGCCATAACGGCACGCATTAATGATACAGCCGAGTTGCTGGATCGAAATCTCAGTTGCCATCAGCAATCAGTCGACAATAATCACAATGAACTGTCGTCTCAAGCGGGTGCCTTAGATGAACTTGCCGCGGCCATCAGTCAGATGAAAAGCGCAATCAGTGAAATTGCGGCGACATCGGCGGGTTCAGCAACTGACGTGGCAAATTTAGAGCAAAGCAATCAGCAAACCATGCGTTCACTCAACGCCAGTCTCACGGCCAATGCTGAGATGAATAACTTAGTGCAGCAGGTTGAAACGCAGATTACTGAGCTAGCCAAACGCTGCGCCTCAGTCAATTCGGTGTTGGATGTGATTGAGCAGTTGGCTGGGCAAACCAATCTACTCGCGTTGAACGCCGCTATTGAGGCGGCACGAGCGGGTGAAGCGGGCCGCGGCTTTGCTGTAGTTGCCGATGAGGTGCGTGCGCTCGCGCAACGTTCCTCTAGCTCAGCCCAAGAAATTTATGAAATTATTCGCCAGCTCAGCCAACAAAGCACTGAAGCAGTGAAACAGATGAGCCAAAGCAAACAACTGGTCGAGCAAAGAGCCAAGTTGGAACACCAGTTAGTTTCCCAACTGACTGAGGAAGCCCAAACCTTGGCGAGAATTGCTGGCAATAGTCAGCAAATTGCAGTTGCTACCGAGCAACAGGCCTATACCGTAGAGCAGCTGTTTGATAACTCCAGCAAGTTACAGCAAGGGCTAAGTCGCTTGAGAGATAATAGCCAAGTAGCGACCAGCCATGGTGCCGAGCTGCAAAAGCAAAGCCTGCGGCAAAAAGAGCTGATCGCACAGTTCCAATAGCGGTTTATCAATGAGTCACAAGGTCAGGCCTTACCTGACCTTGTTGTTTTCGCCAGCTACGGCGTAAAAGAAAATCTATTGAAGCAGCGCCATTCTTCGCCCGAGCTAGGCAAAGCGAATTTGAACTAGTGTGACGATGAACAGCCAAAAAACGGATTTACATCGAATCACCCTTTTCATCCACAGACCTTAGCAAAATATTTCAGACAGTGACGATGAGTCGCAACACTTTACCGCAAGGACTCTTCGTAAGTAATCCAAGTGACAGGCACCATTTTATACTTTGTAGGCAGATGGTATTTCGCTTCATCAACAGAGACATAATCGGCATCTTGCACTACTTCCCAGTGATGATTACAACTGAAACGATAAACGACGCCGTCGCTTGCGTAACGACAAATCGCCAAGCCATAAATCTCATCGATGACCGTTCCTAAACTGTCCCGTACCACACCAAAAGGCGTCGCACCGGACCATGCCCATACAAGCACTTTTGCACCATCGAGTTGATTGGCAGGCTCGGACATATCATTAACTCTCTACATAGCATGAGTCGCAAGCTAACAGGCCAGAGGCGAAAAACGGTCTCGCATCTGGATTGATGTTGCTCATCGTTATTAAGAAAAAAGCCCTCAATCAAGGGCTTTTCTAGGGTTACTTCTTGCCGCCAAGTTTTTCGAACAGCTTGTTAGTTAACTTTTCTTTTGCTTTGTCAGCTTCTTCTTTCACTTTCGATTTAAACAACGCATCAGTATCTAAACTGAATTTAGGCTCTGCAAACGTACCTTTAATTGCCAGCGGGATCTCAACACCTACGAGGTCGTCCAGCTCTTTACCGCCCTGACCTTTCAACGTACTAACGAGTGCCGTCGTCAATTTGTAATCCAGAGATTGGTCCAGCAGGTGTGCATCACCTTGACCCGAGATACGGATCAGTGGTGACGCCATCAGCAGATCTGGATTATTGGCAACACCGTTTGCCAAGCTGAAGCTGCCAGTCAAACTGGTGAAATCAGTTTTCTTGGTTTCATTATTGGTTTCGGTGAAATCGCCTTTCAGTTTTGCTTGCGCGCCTCGAATCATCTGCGGCACGTTGACACCGTAAAGCGCCCCGTTATTAATCGCAAATTTGCCATTGGCGCTAAGGCGTTGCTTAATGTTGTCAGGAATTAAACTATTGCCGTCGCCTTTAATCGCGATATCAGCGGTACCGGCGAGAATATCGGTATCAGCGGCATCTTTCAGCAAATTGCGAATATTAATCGCCGAGATTTGGCTGTCAAAACTGTACTTAGCCACCGGATTGCGGCCATCTAAGCTTGCAGATGCTTGTAAACTACCATCATACAAGGCAGCAGACAGTTGCTTCATATTCATCACCCCATTTTTGAGGTTAATGATCATCTTCCAGTCTTTAGTGGTTAGCCCTGAGACTTTGATGCCAGCTACATCTAATTCGAAATCAGCGTTGACCGCTTTCAAGCCGGTTAAGTCAGGTTCTTGCGCCCTGGCTGCTGGGGCTGATGGACTTTCAGTCGCAGGGGCAGCAGCAGTTTTGTCTTCGCTGCTTTCTGGCAACCACTTGTCTACATCAATCTCACCCAGTGTTAGTTTGGCCGCAATATTAGGTACTGCCGCACCGAACTGCACATCTAACTGACCTTTACCTTTAATATCGTTAATGGCGAGATCGGTTAACGTAGTCGTAGCGATGCTTTTGTTGGTGTCCACGGTGGCATCAACGGTCACGCTATTCTCTATTTTACCTGTTGGCAGCGATTTACCTTCTGCTACCGTTTTTAACGCCAATTCTTTCAGCGAAAAGACTTTCAGATCTTCAGAAATTTTTAGCTGACCGTGGCCTTCACTGCTGACAGTTAATCCGTCTAAAGCCGCAGAAAGTTCATAATCGAGTGAAGCAAACTCACCCAAAGATAAGGCGCCGATTTTAAAGCTGTCTAAGGTGAACAGATTATCGCTGCCAGTGGCTTCATTGATCACATGCACTTGCGCATCCGTGACACTCACGCCACCAATACTGAGCGACTTCAACGTTAAACCACCGTCTGCCGTGGATGCGGCGGGCTCTGAAGCCGCTGGAGTTGCATCAGCAGATTTAGCGCTATTTAATCCGTCTAAGCTTGTTTTACCTTGCTTATCTGTGACTATATTCAACCGCAGACCATCAAGCACCAATTCGGCGATTTTGACCTCATGGCTAAATAACGGCATCAACTCAACGGTTGCCACAATTTCACTTACCGCGGCAAAGGTCGGTTGACTAAAGGTCTTTGGATTACCGAGAGAAATTCCTCCCGCTTTAATGCCAATAGATGGGAAAAAAGTCCACTCCAACGGTTTATCAATATTGAAATCCCTGCCTGTTTGCTTTTCAACCGCAGCAATGATCTGTGGCTTAAAGTCGTTCGGGTCGAGGAATACGGTGAGATAGGTGATAGCACCAGCCACCACGACAATGATACCGATCAGTATCCACTTGAGCACTTTCATGAAAGTTTCCTTCTTCTTCATGCTTATTCCACATACTATGCCAGAATATCAGCGCTTTGTTGACCAACAACTTAAGGAGTGGGCAGATAGTGCGCGAACAACCCTAGGGCAGCGGCAGCGCGCAAAAACAATCAGCAAAGATAAACAGCCCCTAGACTCTGCCCGACTTAATTCCAAAAGTTAGTTCATCATTGCCAAACTCTCTACCTTTTTACAGTTATGTGACGGTTCAGTGGCGGCGTAGGTATAAAAACGGCCAGACTACCCAATAGTCGCAGACCAAGCTGTATAGATTAGATATCGTAAATGTTGCTTCTAGGTAATAAATTTCACCAAGTTATCTAAAGAAAGGTATAGTTTTCGAGAATATATTGAGCATTCCTTTTAAAATAATATAAACTCGTTCGGATACCTTTGCGTATCTTGGCGAAACCTCATTCATATCAGCAAGTCTACAATTGATTAAGAGAAAATAATGACAAACAGCGAAATTGATTTGCAAAACGCTATTGCTGCGCTTGATGAATATGGACATGATAAAAAACATTCAAACGACTTAGAACATGCCCGTAATCAGCAACAGATGACACGCTATCTGAAATCGCTCGATTACAGCCTGCGTCGTATGAAAACCTTGCAGGAAGCAGTAAACACTCTGGTTGCAGAGATGGAAAACGATCAAGTTAAGCAAGAGCAAGTACAGACATTTAAATCTAAAGTGATCAATCTATCGAAAGAATTAAACATGTCCTACGATGAAGTGATAACACTGATGGCAAACGCCAAATGATTTAACGACAAGGGACGGTAATCGTCCCTTGTCGTTTAGTGTCCATAGCAAATAAAATTACCTACTTAGCTGAATAAATAGCTAATAGCCGTTTGATTAGTTGATAGTATGGTTAAATTAAATAGTTAACTTTCATCTGAACAACAGATCTTTTCCCGCCGCAACTAGGTTGTCATCACTCACGGTCCATTGCTGTTTGCCTACTCGGATTTACCGCATCATCGAATTACCAAGCACGCTACTCAAGCTCCTCTTTCACTCTGAATGATCAGCAGCTAACGCCGAGACACCGCCGTGAAATTCCTATTCGTTAACACATTGATTGCTGGCAGTTCCAACGAATTCCACTATGCTTGAGTAAAGCGAATTTCGCGGTGGCAAGTTGTGATTGACAAGGACACTGATGCAAAAAATTTTTCTAGCTTTATTTGCGCTGTTAAGCATTTTGTTGTTGCTATTAGGCCGTTCCCAAACCGAAATCTCTGAATTTATACCCGCGGAACGCACATTCCGAATCGGCGTTTCTAGCACTTTATTATCTTCCCCTATCATCATTGCTGACCGCTTGGGTTTCTTTACTGACCAAGGGTTAGATGTGCTGTTAGTGCCTTTTAAAGGCGGCAATGCGTGTTTCAACGCATTGATGCGCATCGATGTGGATCTCGCCACCAGCTCAGATTCAGTGGTGATGTTTAACAGCCTCGACCGCGGTGACTTCGTGGTGATTGCCAGCTTCTCGCAATCAGATAATGATCTGAAATTGATCACCCGCAAAGAAGACAATCTTACCGAATTAGCACAATTGGATGGCAAAACGGTGGGCATGGTGATGGGCAGCGCTAGCCAATACTTTTATGATTCGCTACTGAAAATGAATGATGTCGACATCACCTCCAACGACATCAATATGCCACCCAATGAGCAAGGTGCAGCCTTGATGGCAAAAGCGGTAGATGCTATTGCGGTATGGGAGCCGTTCGCCTACAAGCTACATGAATCCTACCCTGAAAAGACTTTTGTCTTTGATACCAAAGGATTTTATGGCATTTCTTTCAATTTAATTATGAGGAAACCCGACAACGTACAATATCAAGCTGAGTCAGTAAAACTGTTAAAAGCACTTGAACGGGCCAATGAATTTATTCTGGCGAATCCATCAGAAGCACAACAGCATATTGGGCAATACCTCAAAGTACCATTAAATGAGATCCAAGGCCTTTGGCCAGACTATCTGTTTAGGTTGTCACTCGACAATGCGTTGATCAGTAATTTAAGTGCACAGGCTCGCTGGGCAATTCAGCGACAACTGACAACGCTAGAGAATCCGCCAGACTATCGACAATTTGTCGACCCAACGGCACTTAACGAAGCGATTTATAAACCATTGGTGCGCACCAGATGACTCTATCAAAACGCTTAAAGTTGCTTGCCGTACTGTGCATTATTCTCACCATCATTTTAGCGCTCGCCCTCAATGGTCAGCGCAAAGAGATGGAAGATTCCTATGCCAAAGTCAATCAGTTGATTGAGGTACAACTTACGATTGACTTAGTCCGTGCCAATTTATGGTTATTACAGCAATTTCAAGATCAAAAGGCGGTGAGTGAAACCCGTTCAGCAGTAGATCGTCTCCAACGGATGATAGATATTACCGCCGAGTTACCCCTCAACGAATATGAAAAGCGCTTACTGCATAACATTCGCCGCCACCAACACAACATCACCCTGTTGCTGCAACTGAGCGAGAATAAATCCACTAATCGACACGAGGTCAGTGCGGAAGCCACCAGCAATGCTGCGCTGACGGCTAGGTACAACACCATAGTGCAATCTCTTAGTGAAGATTCGCTAAGGTTTCAACAAATAACCATTCGCAACTCGCTTGACTCCGAAAGCAAACACCTGTTCTTCAATGCAACGTTAATTCTGGCTATCGCCCTCATCGTTACGCTATTTAGTTTGCATACGTTGAACAGCTTTAAGCGTAAGTTTGGCACGCTAAAACAAGGCATTCAGCAGTTAGCGCAAGGCGATTTGTCAAGTAAACTGACTATGCCGCAAGGCGATGAATTTGCCGAACTCGCCGATACATTTAACCAAATGAAGCATGAGTTAATGCAGACAATGCAGCGACGCGATGAATTACAAAAAGAGGTTGAAGCGCAGACGGAACAGTTGCTATTGCAGCAAGAGAAACTGCGCCAAATGGCCGAATATGATGACCTCACGGGGATTTATAATCGTGGGGCTGCGCAGAACTATATCGCTATATCGCTGGAACGTTGCAAGCGGCAACAGACGCAAGCGGCGGTGCTGTTTATCGACCTTGATGACTTCAAACCCATCAATGATCAATTCGGTCATAGGGTTGGGGATATCGTCCTAAAAGAACTGGCAAACCGAATGATGCACACGCTGCGGGCGTCTGACATTATTGCCCGCTTAGGCGGCGATGAATTCATTATCTGGTTAGACCCTCTCAAAGGAGATAACCAGATAGATACTGTGGTCGAAAAACTCCGATCACTCGGGCATGACATCTATATTGAAGAGCTACAACAGATGCTTGATGTAGGCTTGAGCATCGGCAGTAGCATCTATCCAGAGCACGGCAATAATCTAACAGAACTCATCTCCTACGCCGATCAACAGATGTATCAGCAGAAGCGAATCAGTAAACAGCAACCTCAGCTGAAGCGGCCAACTGAGCCATCAACGGAAGCGAAAAAAGTGTCGCCACCTGTGTATGTGGATTTTCGCACGGATAAGTAATAGCAGCGCGATAATAGCCAGATAGATACTCGGTTCGATAATTTCTGACTTCACAGACCAGTAATAATGAATGCCCGCCAATACAATCGCCAGATATACCCAGTTGTGCAGTTGTTGCCAGCGTCGCCCCATACGCCGTTGCAGCATTTTAAATGATGTCACGGCTAACGCGAGTAAAATCAGCCATACCGTGATGCCCACGAGTAAATAAGGCCGTTTTACCAACTCCTTTCCCACCAGTTGCCAAGCAAACAGCAGATCGAAACTGACATAAGCGGCTAAATGACAACAAGCATAGGCAAACGCCCACAATCCCAAAGGACGCCGCAGTTGCATTAACTGCCCTTGCTTAAGCCAACGCGCCAACGGCGATATCAGTAAGGTTAATACCAGTAAGTTAAGCGCCCCTTTACCTAAAAAATGGATGATGTATTGCACTGGGTCGCCACCCGCTTGACCACTATTGACCGCAACGAACAACCAAACCAATGGTAAGCACGCCAACACATGCAACACAGCGCGGCTAATTGCCACGGTGCGATAGCTCAAACGTCGCATCAATAAAACTTCCTTAAATCCACGTCACGATAAAGGTCAGCGACTTGCTCGCCATAGCCATTGAACATCTGTGTATCTATACGTGCCGCAGACAACAGACCGCCGCTGGCGATACGACGCTCTGACGCTTGTGACCAACGCGGGTGGTCCACTTGCGGATTCACATTTGCAAAAAAACCGTACTCCTGCGGTGCTAATTGGTTCCAACTGGTAGGCGGCTGTTTGTCGAGCAAACGAATTTTGATGATAGATTTAATACTCTTAAAACCGTATTTCCATGGCACCACTAAGCGTATTGGCGCACCACTTTGTGGTGACAATGTTTGGTCATACAGGCCAACGGCCAAGAATGCCAACTCGTTCATCGCTTCATCAAGCCTTAATCCCTCAACATACGGATAGTGAATGCCGCCGCCCATTAATCGATTACGTTGTCCCGGCATCTGCTCTGGATCGAATAGGGTTTCAAAGGCGACATATTTCGCCGATGGCTGCACGCCGACCAATTTGAGCAGCGACGCGAGAGGAAAACCAACCCAAGGGATCACCATTGACCAAGCTTCAACACAACGGAAACGGTAAGTACGTTGCTCTAGGGAAATTTTGGCAAACAACGCGTCATAATCTAAGGTCAATGGTTTATCGACCATACCGTCAATCTGCAACTGCCAAGGGTTCACCTTTAGCTGCTGCGCGTTAACATATGGATCTTGCTTACCCGTGCCAAACTCATAAAAGTTATTGTGACGAATCACTTTGTCGTACGGCGTACGTTCGTCAGAGGCTTGAAATTGCGCATTCGGCTGACTCTGCAGTGGTCGCGTCGCAAACGGCGGCGGATTATCACCAAACAGATCGAATAGGCCGGCTTGTACGTAGCCGGGGATACTGGCGGCAATACTGCCCACACCGATACTTTTAAGAATTCGGCGCCGGGCCGCAAAAACGGCTTGGGGAGTGACTTCACTATCAGCCAGCTGCCACGATGGTCGCTTATGAATACCTTGAACAAATTTTCCTCGTGCCATAATGGGTCCCTCTGTGCTTATTAATCAAGCAATACGGCCGTTGGCCATATTGGGTTCATTTACATTAGTAACAGATTTTGAACAAGCAAATATCACTACCTGCGATTTTGTCGGCAGCCGCTTGCAACCGTAAGATCATCATGCCAATCTGGCTGACGCGATTTATCACAAGGAAATTCTTATGGATCTGGCCGCTACCCTTCCCCTGCCATACCTTATTACTTCAGTCGTCGTGGCGACGGCGCTAGTTACCTTAATTATCTGTATTTTTTATTTTCGACAGCGGCAACATCAATTAGTTGACCAGCAACAGCAAAACAATGAACAACTACAAGCCGAATTTGCCCAACAATATGCCGTGTTACAGGATAAATTAGAGGACAAAGCCAGTCTATTAGGAAAAGCCGAAGCACAAGCTGAACGCGTACCGCAGCTAGAGCTGCAACTGGCCGAACAGCAACGACGTTTGATGGAGGCGCAGCTCAATCTGTCGAAATCTAACGCAGTGCAGCAAAGTCTAACGGCACGCTTTGAAGCGGAGCGCCAAGCGTTGAACGACAAGATGGAGCTACTTGAAGACAGCGAAGCCCGCCTGCAAACCCAGTTCGAAAACTTAGCTAACCGCATTTTCGAGGACAAAACCCAGAAGATGCGCGTGGACAACTCTGAACAACTTAGCGGCATTCTAGGCCCATTTAAACAACAGCTGGAAGGCTTCCGTCAACAGGTGAACGAATCCTACGCCAAAGAGCAGCAGGAGCGCTTTTCGCTTAAGCACCAGCTTGAGCAGTTGCAGCAACTTAATCTGCAGATGAGCGAAGATGCCGTTAACCTCACCAAAGCATTAAAAGGTGATAACAAAGCCCAAGGTAACTGGGGGGAAGTGATCTTAGATCGAGTGCTGAATGAAAGTGGCTTGCGTGTTGGTCACGAATACGACGTGCAGCAAGATCTTCAAAATGAAGGTGGCAAGCATTTCAAACCCGACGTGATTGTGCATCTGCCTGACGACAAGGACGTTATTATCGACTCCAAAGTGTCATTGGTCGCCTACGAGCAATACTTCAATGCTGATAATGATGAACAACGCATTGAGGCATTAAAGCAGCACATTGCTTCAATAAGACAGCATATCAAAGGCTTAGGCCAGAAAGACTATCAACAACTCCATGGCGTCAAGAGCCTAGACTATGTGTTGATGTTCATCCCCGTTGAACCTGCGTTTTTGCTGGCACTTGAGCGTGACCCACAGATTGTCAGCTACGCCCTAGAACATAACATTATGTTGGTCAGCCCGACCAACCTGCTGGTGGCACTGCGTACCATTAGCAACATCTGGCGTTACGAATATCAAAACCAAAACGCTCAACAAATCGCTAAACAAGCGGGCCGAATCTACGACAAATTAGTCAGCTTTGTTGATGATATGGACAAACTCGGCCGTGCGCTAGATACCGCAGACAAGAGCTTTGCACTGGCAATGAACAAATTAGCTAGCGGCAAAGGCAACCTAATCCGTCAAGCTCACCAACTGCAACGAATGGGCGGTGAAAGTAGTAAACAACTTGATGCCAAACTACTGGATAAAGCGCTTGATGAAAGCCATGATGTATCAGACGCTACAACGGATAGCACTGATGCTACCGTCAGCAGCATAAGCCAACTTCGTCAAAATTAACTGCTATTTAGGGACGTGAATAAGATGGGTGTTGTCTCTCATACAATTCTCTGGCGCAACCTGACGCTGAGCGTAGCCCTTACTGGAAGTGCACTGACCTTTTTGCCTGCTACCGCCGCCGACAACAGCCAACTCCGCAAAACCTATCTTGCTGCTCGAGAAGCGTTAGATAAGAGAAAGCAAGCGCAGTATGAAAAATTGCGCGCGCAGTTAGATGACTATCCGCTCAATATCTATCTCGATTTCCATGAGCAGCAAGATAAAATTCTCGCATTGCCCGGTGACGCCGCAGTAACCGCGCTGACGCCGTTCCTCGGCTCACCTTTATACGACACGCTTAAGCACCGTTATTTGGAACGTGCCGCCAATCGGCGCCACTGGCAGGATTTTCTTGCCATGAGTCCGGTCGCACCGCGTTCGGATAGCTTGCAATGCTTATTCTATGTCGCGCAGTACGAAACTGGTCATTTAGAGATGGCATGGCAAGGGGCGGAAATGCTGTGGTTAAGCGGCCAATCGCAGCCTAAAGAATGCGATCCGTTATTTGATAACTGGACTAAAGCGGGGCTTCGCAGCGAATCCTTGCTGTGGCAGCGCATCATTCTGAGTTTTGATAACGGGCAAAGCCGTCTGTTGAGTTATCTAGTGCAACGCGCGACCAGCACCCAAGCCTATGCCAAATTGCTATATGAGGTGTACCGCAATCCACAGAAAATTCGCGATATTAAACAATTCAGCAAATCGGAACCTGTGTATGGCGAGATCGTGCGCGGTGGCATTATGCGACTTGCAGTACGTGATATCGAGCAAGCTGTGCGCCTGTTTGATCAATACCGCGATGCTGGCCGTTTTAGTGAATTTCAGCAGCAGGAACTACAGCACTTTTTAATCTATCGCGCGCTGCTACGTCGCGAAGACACGCTCAAGCAATATGCCGATGAACGGTTAGTCAAACAGCCAGACGATACCCTCCTCGAAATGCGCATACGTTGGGCACTAGCAGAAGGCGACGATAAAACCGTGGCAAATATGCTACCACTACTCAGTGATGAAGAAAGCCAAAATGCCCGCTGGCGTTATTGGCGAGTGAAACTGCGTGTCGGCACTGAACTCGATCGGCAACTATTGCTGCAAGAGCGTAACTTCTATGGTTTTACTGCCGCCTATGAGGAGGGTGTCCAGCCGCAGTTGCAACTGGCCGCCCTGCCCGACAAGTTGGATAATGCTAAGCTGCTCAAAGACCAAGGTATGCAACGTATTGTCGAGTTGATGGCCATTGATAAAACCATTGACGCCAAGCTCGAATGGCGCGACTTAATGGAACGTCACACACCTGAAGAACGTATTGAGTATGGCCAATATGCACTGCAACAAGGCTGGTACAACTTAAGTGTTGATAGCAGCATTAGCGCTAAAGCATGGGATCATCTTGAGTTGCGTTTTCCGGTGGTACATCCGGAGCTGTACAGCAAATACGCCAAACAGTTTAATACTGATGAATTTCAGCTGATGTCGATTGCTCGGCGCGAGAGCGCATTCTACCCTTACGCTACATCCAGTGCGGGCGCCCGAGGTTTTATGCAGTTGATGCCAAAAACCGCTAAACTCACCGCCAGCCAGTATAAGTTGACCTACCACGGCACTCGTAGTTTGTACGATCCTGCCATCAACATTCCGCTGGGTAGTGCCTATTTTGGTGGGCTGCTCAAACAATTTAATGGCAATCGCGTATTAGCTACCGCGTCTTATAACGCTGGGCCATATCGTGTCAAACAGTGGTTGAAGCAAAGTAGTGGCAAGTTGGATGTGATGCAGTTTATTGAATCGATACCCTATCGCGAGACACGCGAATACGTGCAGGGTGTGTTCTCTTATCGAATGATTTACGAACAGCAACAGCAATTGAATAAGCCATTTTTCACCAAACAGGAATTTAGCCGTAGCTATTAGGCTCTTGGCAAAAAGCGCGGTCTTAATCGCCGGTGAAGCATATTGCTTCACCGATTTTGCTAACCCGCACAGCTAATAGCGTATCTCTCGCAATACGTACGACTCAACTGACTGACTATTCGAGTGCTTTCAGCGCTGTGTAGTTTGTGCCGCTAAGCGGCTCAGTAGCAGTAAGGAAGCGCTATAGTAATCATCGCTATCACTGATATGCCGTGTCACGGGTTGGTCGTTTAGTACATCGCGCATAGCCAAAATACCAGATGACGCAGCATAAGGCGCCACCTCACTGCTGCTGACATCTATCCATGCTGGCGGTGTAGCACCTCCGGCTTCCCAAAACTGCTTGATTGGCGTTAACGCCGCATCGTCACCAAAACCTGCCCATGGGAAATACAACCCGACGCGCACCGCATCAAAGCTAAAACGACTTGGCCATTTTGGCGACGGTGACAACTTGCCTTTGTTGGTCATGCGAATCCAATCTGCTGGCAGCTGGGCATCGCCAAATTTGGCCAATGACAACAGTTTTACCCCGCTATCGGCCAGTTGCTGCCAACGCGGTTCATTATCCGTTTGGGCGAAATCTACCAGCGCAGGCATCACCCAATAAGACAGGTTGATGTCGATATAACCGTTACCATCAAAGCCGTTGAGACCAGGAAGCAACACCAAATGCCCTGCGTAGTCGTGCACCATATTATCAAGCACAGCAACGCGAATGCGGCGCGATGCATTGATATAATTGGAGTTATGCCACTTACGTCCGGCGTTAAGCAGCGCCCAAGCAATCAAGATATCGCCATCGGAGGCGTTATTATTGTCGGCAATGGCAGGTTTATGTTGTGGGTCATACTTCCAGGCAAACAGCGGTAGATCGTGACGGCCTAAGGTTTTACGGGCCCATAGCCACATGGCTGTAAAACTTTGCTGGTCGTCATAGGCTTGCGCCAACAACATGCCATAACCTTGCCCTTCTGAGTGGCTAATACCATTGTTGCCAGTGTCTACCACACGGCCTTCGGCAGTCACAAAACGCTGTTTATATTGCTGCCAATCATCGTCAGCTAACAGCGAAGCGCTAACTATCAGTCCCATCATTAAGCAGATAAACCGCATTACCCTTGCCCCTGATCTTTATAGCCAAACACCATCGGATTTCCCGCCTGCATAAACACCACTTTGGCGGAGCTATCACCGCCCTGCTGTTCGAGGATATAACTATAAAATCCTTCCAGCAGTTGACTTAAAGCCACGTAAGCATGACTGTCATAGCGGCCAAATGACACCGGACAATGATGATGCTCAAGGTATAGCGCATCTTGCCGCAGCCCGATATCCACATAGCCCCAATCTAAATCAAACCAAAAGTCATTTAACTGCTGGTTTAACGCTGCCAGCGATGGTTGTACCGTCAGCGATAGCGATTGCGCCATCTGCTGTCCGGTACTGTGCAACACTTGCTGCCGCAGTGCGACATCAAGGTTTGCTAACGCGTCACCCAAAGAGGCGATCACCAAACGCCACTGTTTACTGCAATGCTGCTGTTCAAAATAGCGCAACGGTTGCTGCGTTAATTTATTCACTCTTCACTCCCAACAGATACTTGAGGTACAACTGGGCCGAGGTTTCTTGGTAATTACCAAAGTTATCGAAACCTAACTTGCCACCTAAGGTAAATGATGATGAGAACTCATACTCGCCTTGAGCGTTAAGGCTCATACCAAATCCGGTCTTGCTATTAGCGCGATACACAGACTGCTCGACCAGATCAATTTGCGCTAGCAGATCTAAAATACGCTGCAGATCAGGATCGTTCGGGAAGTATGGCGCCGAATCTTCACTGAAGCTTTGGAAACCAGGCGCGAAATTCACCGAGAAATTATAGTTCTCATGCTGCTCAGAATATTTAATGGGGAACGCAATCGACACATAATCCTGTGGACTGAAGTAGCCGCCGTGTCCATAGCTGTAATGACCAAGGTTTTTATCAAACGCTTGAAACGCCACATGGACGCCCGTTTGTAACTGGCGCTCTTTGTTGTTGATTGGTCTGATATAACCACCCACAGCAATATCAAAGGCGGTGTTGTTATCTACGTGACTGCCGCTATAGACATAGCCGCCTAAGTTGCCGTACATCCCCATGGCACCATCATCAAAACCTACGCCGACATTGATGCCATTCTTGGTGACTGCACCCCATACTTCACCCGTCATCGGATCCGCCGTACCTGCGTAACTCAACACACTGTCTTCAACAGCGCGGCGCTCTATGCCCAACTTCAGTTGGGTATTTTTACTAACCTGCGGATTCCAACTGATGCCCCCCACCATATTGACCTTTTCAAAGCCAAGCGGCGTGTTACCAATATCCATGGCAAAGTTGCCGATACTGTAGCCGAAGCTCAACGCTACCCCAGCATCATGCAGCACGGGGGGATTGCGTGCAGGAGCGACAGCAGTATTCATGGCTGTGCGTAAGCGGCCAACGAGGCTTTCTAACTGTGCGCGACTATCGATAAATGCTTGTAATGAATTGGATGACAACGCCGTTGAGGTATCGCCTACTAGACGTTGCACAAAACCATTAAATACACTTTGCTGCTCTTCAGTCAGGCCATTAATGTCAAGGCCGATAGCTTCCAACAGGTTTTGTTGGGTTGCCAATTCAAAACTACGCTGTGCGCGTTGCGCGTTGATCTGATACTGCGCCAACTGCAGCGGCGAAATGTCATCAACCGATAATGCCGCTTCATACAAGGTCTGCGCTTCATCGTAGTCATAAGCGGTGCTTTCGATGCTATCAAGTACCGCTGGCAGCCCCTCCAAATCTTCGTTTAAAGTTTGACCCGCTTCAGCCATGGCGCCATAACCTAACCGGCTGTAGCCCGAGGATAAGTTGCCACCATTGAGATAGGTCGGCGTGACATCAAAATCCATACGGCCATTGCCAACTTGAATCGACAGATTGGATGGCGTGGTAACCATCGCCATTTTACCAAGACCCGCTTCGCCGTTCCGGTTTTTGAACTCCATCCCCGTCTGTATGGTGTTAGCTCGTTCATGGTGGATTTCAGCCAGCATGTCGTTGATCTGCTGCGCCAGTGACGGTTGTGTCTCAGGTTGCTTGCCATCCCAAGTCGCTAATTCAGACGTGGCGCTACCACTACCCGGTAACCATTGCGGCCGTTGCCACGGGTTATTCGGGTCAGCTTCGTTGGTGGCTTGCTGACCAGCTGACGCAAATGGATTCGCAAAGCCTGCTTGCTCACCACTGGCCATCAACCATGGTTGCGCGGGTTCATGTTGGAATAACTGCTGGCGCGACTGCTGCAGCAACTTGACTGCGCGGCTATCATTGCCTTCGGCGCGGGCCACTTTGGCAGCGAGCAGCAGCATTTCGGGACGACGAGCTTTATTTCGGTTGAACGAGTTCACCATCTTACGTGCTTCGCGCACTTCATTTATGGCGATGGCGGTTTCCACCGCGCCTTTGACCGCTTCATCGCTATCAGGATGATGCTGCACTGCGTAACGGTAGATCTGCAGTGATTTTTGTCCTTTGTCACCGGAAAGATATAAACGCGCCATTGCTAACAGCAGGCTTTCATCTTCAGGTGCCACCCGCAGGCGCTGCGCCAATATATCGTAAGCTTCGGCGTATCTTTCCTGTTGCCGCAGCTTGTCGGCTTTAGCGACGGCAATGGCATTGCGGATCTTATCAATCGCTTGCCAGTCGGCGGGCGCAAGATCTCGACGTTGGCTCAAACGCAACAGCAACGCATCGGCCTCTTTCTCCGCACCAGCTTTAATCATCACTAAAATCTGTTGCAGATAGTCGTCAACCGCCGCGGTGGGTGGTTGCTGATTGTGTTGCCGAATAAGTAGCAACGCCATGGCAGGCTCGCCATTGCTGTAAAGCACGTCGGCCACCTGCCCCACACCCGCAGCCGTTTTGGGCGGATGATTGTACAGGTCCATCATCAATTCACGGCTACCTTCACGGTCGCCTACTTGCTGACGGCGTTCGATTTCCGCTAAGCGCGCCGCCAACGTCAGGCTTTCCATCAAACTGTTTTGCGCAGCATTCCGTTTGGCGGCGGGGATCTGCTGTAACTGTTTAATCGCTTCATCCCAGCGCTGCTGATCTTTGGCAAACAGTGCGGCCACATAGTAATCATCATTGCTACCGTACTCTTTAGCACCACGATTGATCAGTAACTTAGCCGCTAAACCGCGACCACTGCGATCAAGCAACCGTGCTAAGTCTAACCGTACCCAAGGATTGTCAGGCGCGAGTGCCGACGCTTGGCGCAGCGTTGCCTCGGCCAATACTTCTGGCTCAGAGGCAGCGCGATCACGCAGCATCATCGCTTGGCTAGCAGCAAAATCACCGAGTTCACTTTGCGCTGACACGGGAAGTTGTTCTGCGAGCGTGCTTGCCTCATCCCAACGCTGTTGCTGACGCAGTACGTTGACTAAGCCGACGCGAGCGGGCAGATCTTTGTCATTGGCTTGCAGTAACTTGCGATAAACGACTTCGGCATCATTCAAGCGTTGCTGCTTTTGCAAAATCTCGCCTTGAAGCAACTGTGCATCACGGGCATTTTCGTTATCGCTAGCGGCCAACGGGCGTAACAATGCCAACGCCTGTTCATGCTCACTGGCGTCTTCGAGTGCCCGTGCTTTCGCCAGTTCACGGTAAAACTTGGCACTTTGGTATGCCTGCTGCCACTGTTGTTGCTTGGCTGGGGCCAATTTTATCGCACGTGATAATTGCTCAGCAGCGGCGCTAAATTGTTTACGTTGCAGTGCAATTAACCCGAGCCCCGCAATCGCATCAGCGTCTTGCGGATTGATCTTCAGTGCAGCATTGAACGAAGTGCTGGCGTTGGTCCAACTCCCCGCGCGCAATTCACGATAGCCAACCGCACGATAACGATCCGCTTGCTGTGATGGCGTCAGCGTGGTTTTCTTTTTGTAGTATTCGGCAACTGCGACATCGTCAGCATGAGTTTGCAGATAGTTATCGTACAGCGCTTTATCATCTTGGCTGGCGGCCAACCACAACAGCGCGTTACGCCACGCTTTATTGGCATCAGCGTCTTGCGCAGCATAGTTAGATAACAGCTTAATACCCGCACGGCGGGTTTCTTCGCGATACGTTAATACTTCGCCGTACGCGACCGCCGCGGCCACACTGTTTGGTTGATCTTTTGCTAATTGTTCCAGCCCCGCTTTTGCTGCCGTCCAACCATGCTTAGTGGCGGATAACGTCTGGTAATACTCAATCGCTAAGCTGACTGGCGGTTGAGCAGCACTGAATAACGTCTGATACTTACTTACCGCCTCTTCATATTGACCATTGGCGGCTAGTAGGCGTGCGGATTTTAGCGCGCCACTGTCTGAACTTGCCGCTTGAGCGATATTTAACTCTTGCAGGTGCGGATCATTCGGCGCGACTTGACGCAATTGCTCCGCTAACCGTTTTGCCTCAGTGTTGTCGCCTTCCAAGGACGCAATCAGCGCCAAGCGATACAAGGCTTGGGTATTATTTGGCGCGGCCAAAAGTACGCGATTCAAGGCGTCTTTAGCCAGGTCTTGCCGTTGCTTGCCTTGCCAAAACTCCGCCTGTTGAAACAGTGCTTGGATCTCTGGCGTAGCCACTTCTGCATCAGCCGCTACAGCCGCGTGCACGGACGCAGCGAGCGTCGATACACCAAAAGTTAGCAGGAGTAATTTATTCATGATGTTGTGTTTCCACCTTAGATAAGCGTTCATCGGCATGGCGACGTAACAATGGGTAGAGCAAGGTTGCGCCCAATAAAATCCCACCTAACATCAGTACCAATAACAACAAGACGTGACGACCAAAGTACCAGCGCAAACTCATGTCCCAACTCATCGCGCCGCTACCATTGGTTGGGCCAACACGGAAGGCTTTTAGCTGTTGACCATTGACGACCAGCAGGTCTCCGTGCGCAATTTTTGAAGCTTGAGGCGATGCCAATGCGGTTACCAGTTGCGGCAATTGCGCTGCTTGACCATCGGTAGCTACCACGACCACCCGTTGACTATTTAGCGGTGACAGAAAACTCAGCACGCCAGTGAAGCCTGCTTGGCCATCGAGTTGCCGCTTGGCGGATTTTTCTTGGCGGCCCCAGTCGCCAGCAAGGATATTGTTCCAGCTGCTGGAGAAACTTGACGGCGTCAGCGATACCTTGTCTCCCGCAACATAGAATGGCGAACCACTAAAGGACGCTGCCACTGACTGAGTTGCGCCCACCACCAGCACGTCTTTGTCTTTCATCATCGGAGTGCGGTCAAAACCACGCTGTACCGCCACCTTGTAGGCTGGCAATCCGGTAGACTGTCCCATGCGAGCCATCAGGCCAAGGAAGGTTTCCACCTCGCTGTTGGCCGGCTTTGCTGGCAACATCACCAAGGTTTGCGCTAGATCAGCCATGCGGGTAAATGGAAAACCCGAGCTAACGAAATAGGATAAGTTCGGCAACGCGGTAAAATGCTCCGAGCCGGAAAAATCGATGCTAGAGCTTGGCAATACGCGGCTGATAATGTTGCTGCCGATCGTTTGCTGGCAATCGCTATCGGGATGCACACGCAAATCGAAATAAAATTCGAGTTTGTTCTCGCCGTACAACAGATAGGGAGGGATCTCGATAATGGCGCGTTGCTGGCGAATATCGTTACCGAGCAGATGCATAACGGACGCCCACACGCCAACACTGTTAACAGGCAATGAGGTCAGATATTTGCCGTTGAGGGTCACGCTCAATTTAGAACGACGTTCGTCCAGCCATTCCCCTTCTGGGAACAGATACTGAACTTCCATCTTCATTGGCTTGTTACGCCAGCGGAAAATATCCGGTGGCGCACGAAAGTTCACTTCATTAGCACCGTGGTAGATACCTTTAGCAGTCAGGGATAGATCGTCAGTCAGCTCGCCTAGCATCACACGTTTACCGGTAGCGACCCAGTTGGGGGCGTCGTTAGCGACACGTTGAGGTAGCGTTATCGGTTGTACGACTTGTTGTTCGCCAGCCAGCGGCGCACCGCTAACTAGATATTCTGCAGCTTGCTTGAGTTCAGCACCATCACGGCCCATCACCACCAGCACCTTGTACATTGGGCTGAGCGGATTATTGATCAGTCGCAGTTCCGGCCCAGTGACCGGGGCTAACGTCATGCCTGCCAGTTGGTTACCTACCACAAAGGCAATCGTATTTTGCTCAGGCAAATTGTCATTCACCACCGGGAAATGCACCGAACGGAAACGTGCCAAGCTGCCAAAATAGGAGGCAACAATCGCACTGCTTTCGTAGGCCTGACCACTAGCATTGCTAGGCAGAACCATCGGAATGGTGGCCGAACGCATCATGCCGCTATCGAAAAACGGTGCCGGGAAATCACGCAGATTATTCGGCCGTGCTAAGCGCAGCAGCTGCAGGCTAATGGCTGACTGATTGTCGATCAGCACTTCGTTGCGATGTGTCGCGGTTAGATCTTCGGTGGTACAAGTGATCGACTCTTGGCCGCTAATGCGAAAGGTCAGATCATTTTCACTAACGATCAACGCTGGTTGCAACGGAATGTCGGTGGTAAAACCATCAGCACTAAAAGTATCTAACTCAATGTGTTGCAGGTGTTGACCATTAAGCAACACTTCCAAAAAAGTGTCTTTCGGGAATTGTGATTCTGGATAACTGAGCGACAGCTTCAACGATGCAGCAGTAGCCACCTCGTCTTTGCGAATTGAAAAATGCGCACCAATATCATTGCCGTTACCACTCACGGAGATTGGGCCAAAGAAGCCAGCATCTTGCAGCGTGATCTGCTGGGTCATGGGCGCTTCCGCCGCCCATGCGCGGTTAGCCACAATCGCCACGGCTAAACCTGTGAGTGCGATAAACGCCAACCGGAATTTCCAGCTACCAAACAAACTGCGACGCCAGCGCAACCACCCAGTGTTACTCGCGCCAGAAGAGAACAGCCCCATCACCGCTTTGAGCACGCCACCGAATGAGCGTAACGGATTATCTGCTGGGTGTTGATGATCAGCCACCCACGCATCGGCACGCCCCATCACCACATTCACCAACTTCTTGCGCTGCCGAATCGGCAGTTCGCGAAAATGAAACCGCAAATATTCTGAGTCACTGGATACCGAACTGACAGGGAACAGTAACGCCTTGCCATCGAAGTTGATTTCAATCTCTTCCACCACCGCATCTTTCATCACATTTGCCATGGGGTTTTTAAGGCGAATACCGCCCATCGACAAATCGCAAGTCCGTGAGCGCAAGGTGTAACCGTTTGAGAGATACAGCACTGCGGGCAGTTCAATGTTAACCCGCACAGTGTTACGTACTTGCTTGGCTTCCCGCGCAACCGCGACGGCAGCCAGCAGAATAATGACGTTGAGCCCAGCCCAAACCAGGTTAAGCCCCAACACAAACGGTTGAATCGCAAAGTCTTCACTGAACACCATGCGCACCGCGCCCCAAGAGATACCCGCCAATAGCAAGGCTAAGGTCACCAAGTGTGGTCGCACTGCGTCATAATCAAAGTAACCGTCACGCAGCAAACCGCCCTTTTCCGTCACGTTAAACTTACCTTTGGACGGATCCCACAGCGAAGCGAGCGTTGGCCGAATCAAGGCAAAAGCCAGCACAGTTTCGTAGATCTCCCCCCAAAAGCTGTAGCGGTAACGGCCTTGCAGAATCGAGTTGGTATATAGGGCGTGGAACAGATGCGGCAAGGCGTACGCCAGTAACAACTCCGGCGACGCGGCAATAATATTTAAACCAAATAGCAGATACGCCAACGGCGCGGTAATAAACACAAACCGCGGCAGTGGAAACTGAAAATGCATCATGGCGTTGAGATAACACAAACGCTGGCCAAACTTCAGCCCTTTGCCAAACAACGGGTTGTCGACACGAAAGATCTGACACATGCCACGCGCCCAACGTGCCCGTTGACCGATGTGCAATGACAAACGTTCAGTAGCCAAACCAGCCGCTAAAGGAATATCAAGAAACGCGGTATCCCAGCCTTTGCGCTGTAACTGCAGGGCAGTGTGCGCATCTTCGGTCACGGTTTGGGTAGCAAAGCCGTTGGTTTCATCCAGTGCAGTACGGCGGATCACCGCACACGAACCGCAGAAGAAGGCCGCGTTCCAAAAGTCATTGCCCTTTTGAACTGGGCCATAAAACAGCTCGCCCTCACCCGGCATATCAATGGCGGTATGCAGGTTGCGTTCAAACGGATCGGGCGAATAGAAGTGATGCGGCGTTTGCAGCAGCGCCAACTTGGGCTCTTTCAAAAACGCACCAACGGTAGCCTGCAAAAACATCCGTGTCGCCACGTGGTCACAGTCAAAAATGCAGATCAGCTCACCGCTGGTGAGTTTCATGGCATTATTGAGGTTACCCGCCTTGGCGTGGTTGTTATCGCTACGAGTGATGTATCCCACCCCCGCTGCGGAGGCAAAGGCACCAAACTCTGGGCGACGGCCATCGTCGAGCAGATACACCCGCAGTTTGTCTTTGGGATAGTCTAAGTTCAGCGCGGCCAGCACGGTGTCTTGTACAATCGACAAACTTTCGTTGTACGTGGGTACATAAACATCAACCGTTGGCCATAAATTGCTGTCTGCAGGCAGTGGCACAATCTTGCGATCCAACGGCCATACAGTTTGAAAAAAGCCCAGCACCAAAATCAGCCAAGCGTAGACTTCCGCCAGCAGCAAACCGATACCAAGCACGGTTTCCAACGGCGTGCTGTACACCAAGGTATCGGTGGCACGCCAAAATAGGTAACGCGTTGAAATGACGACGCTGACCATCAGCAGCACTAAGCGCGCCCACGGTGATTGAATGCGGCCGATCACTAAGCACAAAATGATGCCTGACACCGCAAACAGCGTTTGGTTTTCCATATCTAACGGTGTGGTCACAATCAGCAGCACGATGCACAGTAGTGCAACGACGGCAATAACGTTCCACACCTTTAGCCAACTAAAGGTCTTAGCTTGTTGTTCCATGGGGCTTATCTCAGCGAGAACTTCATTGAATCGTGGCCATAAGCATCAGGCAACGCGCGGCTGATACTACGGGCGATGTCTTCGAGGTCTTGGATAACCGCCGATGTCGGCGCATATTCAAAAATCGATTGTTTGGAGGCGGTGGCTTCGGGTACCGCTTCATCTCGGTGAACGCGTCCCAACAAGGCGGCACCTAAGCGCTGTTCGTAAAACTCGACACAATCTCGATTAAGGCGACTGCGAATATAGACTTGGTTGATCACATATAGCGCACGTTGGGCGATCTCCGGGCCGAGGTAATTTTCTTGTTGTACCAGCGGTAATGTTGCTGCGGAGCAACCATCAGCCAGCATCACGACAATGCCCAATCCAGACATACGCTTGACCGCCTCTAAACCTGAGCTTGGGCCAGACGGCAGATCCACTAGCGTGATACAGCCAGGTTGATGCAGCAACGAGCCAAGTCGTAGTTCCAGAAAATCCGGCTCCTGCCGCAGTAGCGAGTTAAAGCCTTCACGCTGTGCACGCGTTGCCTGACCATACGGCAACAACCCCACGCCACTTGGTGTTTCGATTATATGCTCGCGCCAGTCGCTATTATGTTGCGACTGCGCCACAACGCCGCGATGTTCCCCCACTGCTAAGCCCATGTGTAGGCGCAAGGTGTTTTGTACATCCAGATCCAACACCACCACTTGATGGCCTAGACGCTGTAGGGCAAATGCCAAATTAGCCGTCAAGGTCGTACGACCCACGCCGCCTTTAGGTGAGGTTAAATATACGAGGTTCATCGAGTGGCCTTCTTGAGAATACTGCTAAGTCCGCCTGCGGGACTGGTGGTTGAGGGGGTGGTTTCAGGCGCTACGCTTGCTGCTGCCACAGAGGTAGTCACAGCGGGTTGCGCTTTAACCGCTGCGGTTGGCGCTGCTGCCCATGCAACAGGCTGGCTGGCTTTAGGTTGCTCTGCACCATGCAGTAACTCGTTCAACAATGCCCATGACGAAGTCGTGGTAACGGCTTTTTCGTTAAATGTCTGAAAGTTTAGTTCTTCCTGAGAAATCTTCGACGTTAACGCCGCGATATCGTCATAGCTGTTCATTGAATCAAGCGCCCTAAGTTCACGCCATCCATAGCGATATAGAAAAGTTACGTCTCATCAAAATCGTAACCAAAATCCATAGTGTCAAATTTCTGACGCTACATTATAGAACGTATATTAAACAATTCTTGTGTTCTGTAAACGCCTATTTTCAATATCGATATACTTTTTTAACCAAACTGGTTAACCAGTGAACAGATTGACGGCTTAGTTCTAATATTGGTAATTAAGTAACTTTTTTGACGGGAAAATACAGCAAGAGACGTGAAGCCAATGATAGATAACGCAATAATGCGGCAAGTGGTTGCTGGATATAGCGTTGATCAATTTGAGCTTTTTCGATGAGTTTTAAGTTCAAGTTACTGATTATAAACCTATACTGTGATCACTTGGTTTACTTATCCTAGGACGTAATGATGCCGCCACAACCGATAGATGCCATCACCACGCAACTGCAGAAGGTGTTGATTGGAAAACCTCGGGTCGTCAAATTAGCCCTCACCTGTATTCTAGCGCGCGGCCATCTGCTGATTGAGGACCTACCCGGCATGGGTAAAACCAGCCTGTCGCAAGCATTGGCGCAAACCCTTGGCATGAGCCATCAACGCATTCAGTTCACTAGCGATATGCTGCCCGCCGATATTCTTGGCGTATCCATTTTTGATAAGCAGCAGGCGGAGTTTGTGTTCCATCCGGGCCCCATTTTTCGCCAGATGATTTTGGCCGACGAGATTAACCGCGCCAGTCCTAAAACCCAAAGTGCGCTACTCGAGGCGATGGCGGAACAACAGATCACCGTCGATGGCGTGACGCACCACCTGCCTAAACCATTTTTTGTGATTGCCACGCAAAACCCTACTGAACAATCTGGCACCTTTCCCCTGCCCGAATCGCAACTCGATCGCTTTATGATGCGGCTATCGATCGGTTATCCGTCAGAAGAAGCGGAACTCGCCATGCTAAAGGGCGAAACTATTAAAACCCTGCCGCAATGTATCGACCCAATAAGCTTGAGTGAGATGCAGCAACAGTGTGATGCGGTGACCGCCTCCGATGCACTGCTCAATTATCTGCTGGCACTGATCAACGCTTCGCGCCAATTGACCGAGGGTTACGGTTTGTCTCCCAGAGCCACTAAGGCATTGTTAGCCGCCGCCAAAGCGTGGGCATTTTTGGATGGGCGCCATTATCTAGTACCGGAAGATGTGCAAGCGGTATTTACCCCTGTGGCTGAACACCGTATTCGTCAAACCAGTCAAGCCCAAGGCCAGCAGCTGTCAGCCAAGTTGCTGGCGGCGGTGAATCCGATTCGGTGATCTTATGCCCGTGATGCTGAAACAGTGGTTCAACCGGTGGCTTAGCCATCGAATTCCCGCGGCGGAACAACAAACCTTGAGTCATCGCAGTATCTTTATTCTGCCGAGTGGCTTTGGCGTGTTGTGGCTTATGCTGGTGGTGCTGCTGTTTCTGTTTGGTACTAACTACCAAAATAACCTCGTCATCGGCATGGCGTTGCTGCTCGCCAGTATCTTCATTAGCACCATTTTGCACAGCTACCGAAATCTCGCCGGACTCACCGTTGTCTCGGCGGGATCGGCACATACCTATGCCGGACAGCAACTGTCTATTCCCGTGAAACTCAGTGCCGCTCGGCCGCTGTATCAATTGCAGTTGTCATTTCAGATAGAAAACCCGCTACGGGTTGCCGAAGTGACCTTAGAGCCGCAACAGCGGGTGGTGGCGCTGCAAACCCAACAGCGCGGACGACTAGACCCTGGTCGTTTACGGATTGAGTCGCGCTACCCACTGGGGCTGTGTCGCGTCTGGTCTTGGCTCGATCTCAACACCCTGCATATCGTGTTTCCGGCCCACCAGCAGGGGCAACAATCCCTCCGCCGCTTGGATGATGATATTGGCAGTACGGGCAAGCAGTTAGCAGGTGTCGAAGAATACGCCGGACTACGTAACTACATTCCCGGCGAATCACTCAAACAGGTCGCGTGGAAACAATGGGCGCAGGAGCGTGGCATGCTCTCCAAAGAGTTCACTACGCCCGCGGGGGAACCTGTCTGGCTCACACTGGCGGCCAATCTCAACGCGCAACAACTCGAGCAGCAATTGTCGTTACTCAGTTATCAAATTGATGAACTTGCCAAACAACCCAATCAGTATTGGGGGCTAGCGTTGGGCTCAATGCGTATTGCCCCCAACCAAGGGCAAACACATCGGCTGCAATGTTTAACCGCGCTGGCGTGTTATCAGCAGGAGCGCCTATGAGCGAAGCGCACGATAACATCAGCCGCCACACGCTCTCCTGGTTGCTTTGCTGCAATATCGCGGTGCTACTGCCGCTCGTCGACAAAGCGGCGGTGGCCACGCTGGGGATTTGTGGCATCTGCTTTGTGTGGCGTATCGGTATCTACTTTGGCCGCGTGGCCAAACCGCCACGTTGGCTAGTCACCACCTTAGCGATTGCCGCTGGTTCCACCTTGCTATTAGTAAGCCGTGAGATTGGTATGCTCAACGCGCTGATCAATTTGCTGATCTTAGGCTACGCCCTTAAATACATTGAGATGCGCGAACGGCGCGATATTCTTGCTATCGTGCTGGCGGGGTATTTTCTGATTGCCCTCGCCTTTATTGATAAGCAAGGCATTAGCGATGCATTATTGAGTCTATTGGTGTGCGCCATCAATACCGCCACGTTATTGAGTGTGTATCGGGGACAGCAAGCGTGGCTGCTGCAAGGTCGTCAGGCGCTAATATTAATGCTGCAAAGTATGCCCTTGGCGGTTGCGTTGTTTGTGATTTTGCCGCGATTGTCACCGCTGTGGTTAGTGCCACAAAGTAAAAGCGCCACGACGGGCTTATCGGATCAACTGCGGATTGGCGATATTACGCAACTCACCCGCTCACAAGCGATCGCCTTTCGTGTAACCTTTGATGGTAAACCGCCCGCAGCGCCACAGCTCTATTGGCGCGCCATGGTTTTGAGTGACTATGATGGCCGCACGTGGCAACAAGCCGCCGATGTACGCGACATCAACTGGTATCGCCCGTATGCGATTAAAGAGGCGCTGGCTCCTCCTGCCAGCAACAGTTTAACTTATACCGTCATTGCCGAGCGCAGTAGCCAACGTTGGCTATTTGCCTTAGACCGCGCCACTAGTAACACGCGCACAGTGAAAAATTTGCCTGATTATCGCCTCGTCTCACTGAAACCGGTCGAGCAACAATTTCAGTATCAGGTACGGAGCCGACTCGACGCAGCGCTTGATGATCCGTTGTCAGCCAGTGATCGCCGAGAAAATTTGGCGGTACTTAACGATCGAAATCCGCAAACGCTTGCGCTGGCACAACGGCTGGCAGCGCAGTATCCAAATCCGCGTCAGCGCCTGACGGCGATGATGCAACTGTTTAACCAGCAGCCGTTTTACTACACCTTATCGCCGCCCGCGCTGGGACAAAATCAGCTCGATGATTTTCTATTTAGCTCGCGCCAAGGTTTCTGCGTACATTACGCCAGCGCCTTCACCATGTTGGCACGAGCTTCTGGCCTACCTGCACGTATTGTGGCGGGCTATCAAGGGGGGATCTATAACGCCAGCGCCGGTTATATGTCGGTCTATCAATATATGGCACATGCATGGAGTGAAGTATGGCTCGACGGCCAAGGTTGGGTACGTTATGACCCAACCGCTATGATTGCCCCCGAACGTATTGAGCAAGGCTTTGACAGCCTATTTAGTCCAGAGGAAAGCTATTTAGCAGATGCCAGCTTCAGTGCCATTCGCAACAGCAGTTGGTTTAACGCACTGCGGCAGCAGTTTGCCAATCTCGATTACTACTGGACGGTATGGGTGCTGGGCTTTGACGAACAGCGTCAACAACAGCTGCTAGCAAAACTGCTGGGTGAAGTCACACCGCTACGCATTGCACTGTTTCTCATTACAGTAATCTCCATCGTGCTGCTGGTGATTGCTTGGTCGACCGGCTTGCTACGATTACCAAGCCGCCTGTCTATCGTTGACCGCCAGTTCAATGCCGTGGCTAAGGCCAGTGCCAAGATGGGCGTTAAGCGCGAGTTGGCCATGGGGCCAATGGACTTTACCGCACGACTACAACAACACTGGCCCCAGTACCACCAGCAGTTACAGCAGTGGAATAACGGTTACCTACAGTTGAAATATCAAAACCTTGCAACAAATAAATTGAAGGCAATAACAAAAGAATTTACCAATAAAAGCAAAGAGATTGTTAAAATCATTTCGCGTAATCCACCTAAATGAATCGTCACCAATTCGATTTTATTGAAAGCAATAACCGCTGTTTTTTACCACAGCGATAACTGGTACTTAGTGCGGTTGCACATTACAATCGCGTTATTAGCCAAGCAAGGCGCCATAGCATCAGGACACTATCGTCGTAACTATGTTTAAACTTATTCAGTCCAACAAAATGGAACTGCTGTCGGCCACCCTCGCCGATCAGTTAAGTGAGCCGCTATCCGGCCAATCGCCCCTCGCTATCGAGCAGATTTTGGTACAAAGCCCCGGCATGTCCACTTGGTTGCGACTCGAAATTGCCAAACATAACGGCATTGCTGCTGGAGTGGAGTTTCCGCTGCCGTCGAGTTTTATCTGGGAGCTCTGCCACGCTCTGCTGCCCAACGTGCCTAAGGAAAACGCCTTTACCAAGGCGGCGATGACATGGAAGCTGCTAAGCTTGCTGCCGAGCTTAATCGACCAACCGCTGTACGCGCCGTTAAAACGTTATCTAGATAGCCATTCCAGCCAACCGGAACTCAAGCGCTATCAACTCGCGGCGCGTATCGCCGATATCTTCGACCAATACTTGGTGTATCGCCCAGACTGGATTGCCGCATGGGAAGCCAATGAAGCGCCGTTCGCCCTCAGTGACGAGCAAGCTTGGCAACCAGCGTTATGGCGAGAACTGGTGGCGTTTAACCGCCAACTGGGCCAAAGCGCCTACCACCGAGCGAATCTGCATGAAGCGCTGGTGGCTATCCTTGAAGATGACACTAAGGCCTTGCCACAGCTGCCAGCACGCTTGTTTGTTTTTGGTATCTCTTCCATACCACCGCAAACGTTGAGTGTGCTGCAAGCATTGGGGCATCGCATTCCGGTGACAGTATTAAGCCTCAGCCCCTGTCAGCACTATTGGGGCGATATTGTTAACCCCAAAGCACGGGCGCGCATCAATCTTGCTTATGGTGCCAAACGGCAACTGCCAGAGAACTGGCAAAAAGATCTGGTTGTTGGCAATCCGCTGCTGGCAAACAACGGCAAACTCGGCCGTGAACTGCTGGATTTGATGTTGGAATTGCCACCTGAAGCGATTGAATTGGGTGATGATCTGTTTTATCCCAACGGGGACGCCACCCTGCTGCAAGGCATTCAGCAAGACATTTTAGAGATGGAAACCCGCGGCCAGTTGCTCGGGCCAGACAGTGAGTTGTATTTAAGCCTCGATGGCCGCCGCGTGCTCACTGATGATGACCAATCACTGCTGTTGCGTAGCTGCCATTCGCCACTGCGTGAAGTGGAAACCCTGCACGATCATCTGCTGTGGATGTTATCGAACCATCCAGAGCTAGAGGCCAAAGACATTGTGGTGATGCTACCGGATGTTGCCGCCTACGCCCCCTATATCGATGCGGTGTTCTCTCGGCGCGATGGCCAATATTATCTGCCTTATGCCATTGCTGACCGTGGCGCCAGCCAAGAGTCACCACTGATCAGCGCCTTTTTAGCATTGCTAGATATCCATCGCAGCCGTTTTGCGCTCACCGATATTCTCGCCATTTTAGAAGTGCCCGCAACGCTCAAGCGTTTTGGCTTAGATAGTGACGAGCTCGCGCTAGTACGCCAATGGCTTGACCGCGCGGGAGTGCGTTGGGGCCGCAGCGCCCAAAGCCGAACCCAGCAACAACTGCCCGCCTTTGAACAGAACTCATGGGCGGCAGGATTGAAACGGTTAATCTTGGGCTACGCGCTTGAAGATGATGCCGAGCTGTTCCACGGCCAATTGGCCGTGCCCGGCGTAGAAGGCCAAAATGCACAGGCGCTGGGTAAACTATTCAATTTTATTGAAAGCATTGATGAGATAAGCCAGCAATTGGCCGAACCCGCAACGATTGATATTCGCGTACAGCAACTCAGCCAATTATGTGCAGACTTCTATGACGCTGAAGATGAGCGCGACACGCAAGCTTTGATGACCATCAACAGCACGATCGCCAAACTTGAGTCAGAATTATTCACAGCAGGATTTGTTGAGCCACTCGACAACACAATTTTACAGCAATGGTTTAGCAGCCAGTTGGAAGAGTCACGCGTGGGGCAGCGCTATCTCGCTGGTGCCATTAACTTCTGTACCTTGATGCCGATGCGTTCAATTCCCTTCAAAGTTGTCTGCCTGTTAGGGATGAATGACGGCCTCTATCCGCGCGTGCAGCATCCCGTCGGCTTTGATTTGATGGCGCAACGTTTACCACGCAAAGGCGACCGTTCGCGCCGCTTAGATGACCGCTATCTATTTTTAGAAGCGCTGTTGTCAGCGAGGCAGCAGCTATACATCAGCTATGTTGGCCGTTCACAACGAGACAACAGCCCGCGCAATCCGTCGATGCTTATCGCCGAGCTATTAGAATACTGCCAACTGACCTGTGTGCCAGCCGCGTTGCTGCCGCAGTTCGACATCAGCGCACGCCTTGATGGTGAACAACTGGCCACCTTAGAACAGGCGATTAACGCCCGCTTGATCAAACAGCAGCCGTTACAACCGTTTGACGTCAGTCTGTATCAGCCAGAACTTCTTAGCAGCAACGCGTTACCACTAACGCCGTCATTTTCGCCACAATGGTGCCCTACGCCATTGCAGCAAGCGCGACCTGAATTTATGGACGGCGCGCCACTCTCGCTTGCCGATACCGAAGTCAGCGACGACAATGACATCATCGAGCTACAGGCGTTGGTGCGTTTTTATCGCAATCCAGCCCAGTATTTCTTCAACCGCAGCTTGAAGCTGGATTTGAGTCTGTCACTCAATGCGGATGATAACGATGAGCCATTTAAACCCGATGCATTTCAACGCTATCAGCTGCAATCGCTGATGCTGTTTGATGCTTTGGAACACGACGGCATCCTTGATGTGGAACTGAGCCAAAAACTCAAAGCCAGCGGCCGTTTACCCAACGCACCGTTTGATGAACTGACATTAAATGAATACCGCCGTGACATCGCGCCAATCCTCGAACGCAGTTTGTATCTGCGTGGTGATTCGCAAAAGAAACTCCTGATTGATGTGCCATTGAGTGATCTCAAGCTGCGCCTACAAGGTCACTTAGACAACGTTGCAGGTAAAGGCTTAGTCGACCTACGCCCCGGCCGCGCCAAAGGCCGCGATATTATCCGTCTGTATCTACGCCATCTCGCTATGAACGCAATGGGCGTGCAGCGTCACAGCTACCTGCTCGATATGCATGACTTCCACGCATTTGCACCGCTGCTGCCCGAGCAAGCAGTGCAGCAGTTGACGCAATGGCTACAGCGGTTTATTCAAGGCCAGCAGCAGCCATTAATGCTGCCGCCCAACACCGCGCTGGCCTACGCCCAAAGTAGCGCAGAAGATCATGCAGGCCGCTTGAACGATGCACAAAGCACTTGGCAAGGCGGCATGTATCCCGGTGAAGGTAGCGAGCCCCATTGGCAGCGTTGTTTCACCTTTCCCGATGATTTTGACGAGGCTAACTTCGGCACGCCGACATTAACGCTGCTCACGCCGCTCGTGGGCTTATACCATCAAGGCAAACTCAAAGAGCTGGCAGATTACGTTAGCCACGGCGGCGCAGAAGGAGCAAACGCATGAGCAAAGAGATAGAACTTGGCAATATGCAGCCCCGTGCAGCCAACCAACCCGCCGCAGCCAGCACTCGCCCAACGCCGCAACTGCTGGAGCCGATGACGTTACCCCTCAGTGGCGCTCGGCTGATTGAAGCCAGCGCCGGCACAGGCAAGACCTACACCATCTCCGGCTTGTATCTGCGGTTATTGCTGGGCGTGGGTTGCACCCCATTGACCTGTGAGCAAATTCTCGTCGTCACCTTTACCAACGCCGCGACCGAAGAGCTGCGCGATCGTATTCGTGGCCGTATTCGCCAAGCCTATCGCGCTTGTTTAGGTTTACCGGAGAACGATCCGTTTATTAACGCGTTGCTCGCAGAACTTAATAGCGAGCAGCGCCGTGATGCGTTGACTCGGCTCGACTTAGCGCTGAAATCGCTCGACGAAGCGGCGATCTTTACCATTCACGGCTTCTGCCAGCGCATTCTGAGCGATCTCGCGTTTGAATCCAGCCTACTGTTTGAAGCGGAATTTAGCCTAGATGACAGTGAATACCTGCACCACGCCGTGCGCGATTTTTGGCGCGAGCACTGTTATCCACTCAACGGCTTAATGGCGCAGATCATCTACAGCAAGTTTAAAGAGCCACAGGAGCTACAAGGAAAACTGCGCGCCCTGCTTGGTAATAACAACGCCATTGCCAAACCGCAGCCGCTGCCTTTCGCGCAGCTTTCCGAACGTTTAGCCCCAACGATTACCCGCTTAAAGCAGCAATGGCCGGCGGCGCGTCAAGGGTTGTTAGAATTACTCTTTAGTTTGTCGCTAAACGGCACCCGTTACGGCAAACAGGCCGAAGGTTATCCCAAGCTGGTAAGCGCCTTTGAAAGCATGGACAGTTGGGTGCAATCTAGCCGCCCCATTCCTCCAGAAGACGCCTTAGATAAACTGTCGCTGGCCAAACTCAGTCTCAATAAAAACAGTGCGCCGGCGCCCACGCCTGAACAAGCACCGCTGCTGGCGCTGATTGACGAGATTAATAGCCAGCTGAGCGGCGTCGAGCCAGCCTTTTTATATCTGGCACGAGAGAATATTCGCCGCCGCTTCGCTGAGCAAAAAACACAACGTAACGTGCTGACGCCAGACGATCTGCTGTCTACCCTCGCCACCGCACTGGGTTATCAAGCAGACGATGACGCCAGCATCAGCGCGGGACAGCTACTGGCGCAAGAGATCGCTAAACGTTTTCCCATGGCATTGATTGACGAATTCCAAGACACCGATCCGCTGCAATTCGCCATTTTCTCCAGCATCTATCAGCAAGCGTTGCCGCTAACCGCTGCTGATGCCAATGACGATGCTAGTGCTGTTGAGCCCACCGCCAACCAAGGCCGCGGTTTATTGATGATCGGCGACCCCAAGCAGGCCATTTACGCCTTTCGCGGCGGCGATATTCATACCTATCTAGCCGCCAAACACACCACCCAAGGGCAATACACCCTCGGTACTAACTATCGCTCTAGCGCCGATATGGTTGCCGCGGTCAATACCCTGTTTGGGCAACATGCGGCGCCGTTTGCCGGGGAAGATATTCCGTTTGAACAGGTGGCCGTGCCCGACGCCGCCAAGCAAAAACAGTTGGTTAGTGCGGGTAACCAGCATGCGCTACAACTGCGGTTGCTGGCCGAAGACCCACAGCACGGCTTGAATAAAGAAACGGCACGCGCATTACTGGCAGAAGACGCGGCGGAGCAAATTCTTGGCTTATTGCAGCAAGATAGCCAAATCGTCAGTAAAGACGGCCAAAAACGCCTGCTCGCCAAAGACATTGCCGTGCTGGTGCGGGATCACTTTGAAGCCGCCGCCATGAAGCAATCACTGGCGAAACGCCATATTGGCGCGGTATTTATCAGTCGTGACAGCGTGTTTAACACCGTTGAAGCACACGAATTAGCCTTGCTGCTGCACGCGTTAATCAATGCTCGTGATGAGTTTGCCCTGCGCAGTGCCATGGCGACTAATTTGCTCGGTTTGAGTGTGGGAGATATCCATCAATTCAACTTGCAAGAAGAGATGCGCGCCCTGTGGCTCACGCAGTTTGAGCGCTGGCAACAGCTGTGGCTCAGCCGTGGCATCATGCCCGCCATTATGCAACTGGCCGCAGATACAGAGCTGATCCAACGGATGTTGGCGGAAGACAACGGCGAGCGTCGCCTCACCGACCTGCGCCATCTGGCCGAACTTCTGCAACAAAAATCCGCGGAGCTGGATGGCCCAGCGGCATTGCTGTATTGGTTTGAGCAACAGTTATTAGAAGCACAGAACGGCGAAGAGCAACAGCTGCGATTGGAGAGCGAACAAAACTTGGTGCAAATTGTCACCATTCATAAAAGTAAGGGGCTGGAATATCCAGTCTGTTTCGTGCCGTTTGTCAGCGTTAATAACAATAGTCGTACGCCCGATCCACTGCTGTACCACAGTAATAACCAACTGATTTGGTCATTAGATAAAAGTGACGATGCCAAAGCACAACAGCAACAAGAGCAATTAGCCGAAGATCTACGTTTGCTGTACGTCGCGCTCACACGGCCGGTGTATCGCTGTTATCTGTCGTTAGCAAACTTTTCACGCGTGCTCAAAAAAGGCATTACCAGCCATCTGCCCGAAAGCGCCATTGGCTATCTCCTCGGCTTTAGCAGCAGCGATGTTGACTTTGCCGCCATGCAGCAACAGTTGGCCCCGTTAGCCTCGAAGATCATTAGTCTTGAGACCATCACGCCGCAGTATTCCGGCAACTTAACCGACAGTGATGCGCCCCAAGCGCCATTAGCGCCGCTGAACTTAACCCTGCCCGAGCGACAAAACTGGCGGGTAGGCAGTTACAGCGGTTTAGTAAAACAAGCGGGCCACGGCGGCAGCCATGCCGTACTCAGTGACGAACAGCCGCCGCAAACACCGGGCATGGATGATGAAATTGACGATCCGCTGTTCATGCAACAGCCGGAGCCAGAGCAACTGCCGGAGCCGCGTTTTCTATTTGAAAAAGGCGCCAATGCGGGGTCGTTTATGCACCAAGTGTTGGAAGACCTCGACTTTGATGCCGCCGATAAAGCCGCAGCGTTGAGCGACGTGCTACCTAACGCCATGCGCCAATACGGCATTAATGACGCCGAACAACCGATACTGCTGGAATGGTATCAACACATTTTGGCAGCGCCATTTGGTGAGCGCGATGCGGGATTAACACTAGGCGGACTAAGCCAGCAGCAAATCATTGCCGAGATGGAATTTTACCTGCCTGTTGCCCAACTCGATTGCCACGCGCTCAATCAACTACTGGCGCAATATGGCTACCAAAGCGATCTTAATTTTGAGCTGCTGCGCGGCATGCTTAAAGGCTTTATCGATTTAACGTTTAACTTCAACGGCCGCTGGTATATCGCCGACTATAAGTCGAACCATTTAGGCAATCAGTTTGACGATTATCACGGCGATAATCTTGAGCAAGCGATGCTGAGCCACCGCTACGATCTGCAATATCTGCTGTATACCTTGGCACTGCATCGCCATCTGCGCCGCCGTTTGCCGAACTATCAATATCAACATGATTTTGGCGGCTGTTATTACCTGTTCCTGCGCGGCATGTCGCCTGATTATCCGCAAGCGGGTATTTATTATGACCGGCCACCACAAGCGTTAATTGACGCGCTGGATCTGTTATTTTCTGGCCGTTTGACAGCCGACGACAACGCGCCAATTAAGCCACAAACGCTCGATACTGCGCCAGCCAACGGCGGACAACTGGATTTGGGATTATTTTAATGGACACACTCAGCACCAATATCGAGCTACAGTGCTCACATCCGTTGCCGCAGCTGTTAAAACTGGCCGAGCAACAAGGCGCTCTCACCGCATTAGATCGCCACTTTGCGCTGCAACTGAGTGACTTAGTCAGCGAAACTGAACCGCTGCTATTACTGCTGTTGACCTTGCTGTCGAAGCAACTCTCTAGCCAGCACAGTTGCTTACCGCTGGCGCACATCGACGCCAGCAATCCGCTCGGGTTAAGACCGTTAACCGCGGCGCAGCTGCAAAACGGTGCAGCACCAGTTAGCTGCCAGTTAATCAGTCAGCACGAATTAGCCACTGAGCTAAGCCAGCGGTTAGCGCAATCCGCGTTGGTGTGGCAACCACAAGCTGGCGAGCTGGACGACGCGCACAGTCGGCCATTGGTGCTACAAGAACAGCGCTTGTATCTGCGTCGCTACTGGCGCTACGAACAACAAGTTGCCAATAAATTGTTGACGCTTGCCAGCGATAACCAGATAGCGCAGCGCTTGGATAGCGAACCGGCGCTTGCCGCCCAAATGAGTCAGTTACTCAGCACGCTGTTTCAACAACAAAGCGCTGCGATCGATTGGCAAAAAGTCGCCGCCGCCATCAGCCTAACGCGGCGCTTGTCGATCATTACTGGCGGCCCCGGCACCGGTAAAACCACCACGGTTACCAAAGTGTTGTTGTCGTTATTGCAACTGCAACCCGAGCTGCACGTGCGTTTGGTGGCGCCCACAGGTAAAGCCGCCGCCCGACTCAGCGAATCCATCAAAGGCTCCAAAGCGCGCTTACAAGCAGAACTCGCTAGCAGCGCACCAGCGTTGCAAGCCGCGCTAAGATCGATCCCTGAAGAAGCCGCTACGATTCATCGCTTATTAGGGGTGATCCCCGATGATTCGCGTTTTCGTCATCATCACGATAACCCGCTGCTGCTCGATTTATTGATTGTTGATGAAGCGTCAATGGTGGATTTGCCGCTGATGGCCAAGTTACTCGATGCCCTGCCCGATAACGCCCAACTGATTTTGCTGGGTGACCAAGATCAGTTGGCCTCGGTAGAAGCCGGTGCCGTACTGGCCGATATCTGCCATGGTTTACGGGTGGATGATACTTGGCAGATGCAATACTCCGCCAAGCAAGCCGCGCGCTTAACTGCTTTGTGTGGCATGCCACTGTCACAAGGTACCCGCCAAGACGCACTGGGCGACAGCTTATGTATGCTGCGCCATAGCCACCGCTTTAAAGGCGATGCGGGTATTGGCCTGTTAGCCAACGCAGTAAACCAAGGTGATGTGGCGGCAGTCCGCCAAGTTTGGCGCCAGCAATATGCCGAGCTGGCGTGGTTTGAACAGCAAAGTGACAGCAGTAACGAGCGCGCATTGCTGCAACATTGTGTGGCGCAGTATCGCCCCTACCTTGAGCTAGCCGCCAACAACGCAGAGCCACAGCAAGTGCTGCAAGCATTCAATCAATTTCGTATTTTGTGCGCCATGCGTTCAGGTGAATATGGCGTAGACGGCATCAACATCGCGGTGCTCCGTCAACTCAGCCAAGCTCAGCTGATTGAACCGCGGCAAGAGTTCTACCGTGGTCGGCCCATCATCATCCGCAATAACGACTACAACTTGGGTTTGTTTAATGGCGATATCGGCATTGTGTTGCACGATAACCAAACAGGGCGCTTGATGGCATGGTTTGAACGCGCCGACGGTAGCATGATGAAAGTATTACCCGCACGCTTACCAAGCCACGATACCTGCTTTGCGATGACGGTACATAAAAGCCAAGGCAGTGAGTTTGATGCGGTAACGCTGGTATTGCCACCTAACCCGCGTGGACCACAAGTACAGTTGCTGTGCCGCGAATTGCTCTACACTGGCATTACTCGCGCCAAGCTGCACTTTAGCTGTAGCGGCCGTCCGTCAGTATTTAATTTAGCGGTGACGCAACTCACCCGTCGCGCCTCTGGGCTTGCGAGCCGTTTGTGGTCGCTAGGGGCTGTTGACCCACTTGCTTAGTTCAATGGTGGCGGCTCGTTCAAACCTGCCTAATTTGAACAAAACTCAAACATGAAAGACCAACAGTCGCTCGGAAACAACAAAGCGTTGTTAACACCGCAGGTTAATGCGCCGACAATTTAGCCAATAGCGCACAAAGCCTTGAATTTGCGTTAACAGCGTCAAAGGTTTACGCCATAATGAAGGCAATCTGTCTGGTCGTTTTAGCTCGGGAGCTTTACTTGAATACTCAGATCAACATTTTGCTGTTATGTGGTGGCGGTGGCGCCGAACACGATATTTCACTGTTATCTGCACGTTATTTTGAATCCTGTTTATCACAGCGCGATGACGTCAACTTACTGTGGTTAGAGCTTAACGCCCAAGGCGAATATCGCACCCAACAGGGTAAAAAATGTGAGTTGACCAACCGTCGTGAAATTCGTTTTGAAGACGACACCGACGCGTGGCGCGTTGATTATGTGATCCCCTGCATTCACGGCTATCCCGGTGAAACGGGCGACATTCAATCCTATTTTAATTTGATCAATCTGCCCTACTTTGGCTGTGATTCTGAAGCAAGCAGCAACTGCTTCAACAAGATCACCGCCAAAATGTGGTTTACTGCGCTTGGCATTCCTAACACGCCATACCTGTTTGTGAATCAAGTCGATGATGAATCGCTGCAACGTTGTGAACACGCGTTTGATACTTGGGGCTCGCTGTTTATCAAAGCCGCCTCACAAGGCTCGTCTGTCGGCTGCTTCAAAGTCGATAACCGCGACGAAATCAAAGAGACCTTGACCCGCGCATTCAGCTATTCACCGTATGTGATCGTAGAAAAGACCATTCGCGCCCGTGAGCTAGAAGTTGCCGTGTATGAATACCAAGGCCAAGTGATTGCCACCAAACCGGGGGAAATTATCTGTGCCGATAACACCTTCTACACCTTTGAAGAAAAATACGCCGATAACAGTCACGCGACTACGCAAGTTGAAGCCAGCAATCTGACCGAAGCGCAAGTTGCCGAGATCCGTGACTATGCCGTACGCGTCTTTAAAGGATTGAAACTGCGTCATCTATCACGTATCGATTTTTTCTTGAGCGATCAAGGTGAAATCCTGCTCAATGAGATCAATACTTTCCCAGGATTGACTAAGATTTCTATGTTCCCGAAAATGCTGGCGCATCATGGTGACGACTTCACTAGCTACCTGATGGACAATATTAAATCGCAGCTTACTAATTAGCTATTAATTATAATATTTATGCCACAAGCTAGTATTTTCGCAAAGCTTGTGGCAATTCTCTTTCGGCTATACTAAATATCAAACATCGGTATAACAGTCGACTGAGCACAGAATTTCGATAACTGATGGATAAACATCATTAATTGTCGATTTTTTTACTTTCAAAAAGCAACGTTTTCATGCTGAAAGGTTAGTGATTGCCACTCAGTCTGAGTACAGCATTAAGGTGCTAATCTTCTGATAAATATTATTTTTATGAATAAATGTTGGTGTAAATTTCGACAACAAACACTCATTTAGTAATGTATCGGGCAAACGAGCCATATAACATCCGGCCACATACAATTGCCAATAATGATAAACTTTCGTTAATTCATTGCCCTCGAAGTCTTTGCTCACAATTGGAACTCAATATGTCGCCAAGCTTTGCTTTGTCTATGCCTTGCGTAGCAATCACCCGCCGGTGCCGCCAAGTCGGTACAACCTTAAGTCTGTTAACCGCTAGCTTTTTATTGGCTGGTTGCGGCCCTGAACAGCCCGAAATCACCCCTAAGCTAGTGGTAGTCAAAACCGTACAAAAGGCCGATGTGCCGGTATACGGCAACTATGTTGGTGTCACTCAAGCATCGTTAGATGTGGAAGTTCGCGCCCGCGTTGATGGCTTCGTCGAACAAAAGCGCTTCACTGAAGGTGCCGCAGTAAAAGCGGGCGATGTGCTGTACAACATCGACAACAAACCCTACACCGCTGTGGTTAGTCGCCTAAAAGCTAAAGTAGACGCCCAACAAGCCGCGTTTGAAAAAGCCGAACGCGATGCGCGCCGTTTAAAGCCACTCTATGAGCAAGATGCTGCCAGTCAGTTGGATTACGACAACGCCATTTCTGCCGTTTCCCAAGCAAAATCAAGCTTAGCCGGAGCGAAGGCTGAGTTAGAAGAAGCGATGCTAGAACTGAGCTATACCGAGGTGCGTTCACCGATCAATGGCATGGTAAGTAGTTCAGAAGTCGATATTGGTGCCTTGGTGGGCAGCAAAGGCAAATCACTTTTGACCCGCGTCAGACAGGTCGATCCGATTTACGTCAGCTTTAACATGTCAGCGCTGGATTACCTCAATGCCCGCCGCCGCATGACCACCTTTAACGAGCAGCGTGAAGCCGAAGCCGAAGGAAAAGCCTTAGGTGGTTTTGTGCGCATTACCCTGCCAGATAACAGTGACTACAACTACTTAGGTAGCGTGAGCTTTACTGATCCGCAAGTGAACTCTAGCACTGGTACCTTTGAGGTACGGGCGGTATTGCCTAACCCGCAAAAAGAGTTGCTGCCAGGGCAATATACCCACGTACGCATCAAATTAGATGAAATCCACGACGCAATCGTCATTCCACAACAATCCATCCAAGTGGATCAAGGCGGCGTCTATGTGATGGTCGTACTGCCTGATAATCGGGTTGAACGTCGCTTTATTCTGATCGAACACCAAGGGCCGGAAGGCATTGTGGTTAAAAGCGGCCTACGTGCAGGCGAACGTGTGATTGTTGAAGGCATGCACCGCGTACGTCACGGACAGTTAGCCGAGCCGTTAGATGCGAAAACCTATCAACAGCAGATGGATGAAGAAGAAAAAGCCAAAGCCCTAGAACAACAAGCTAAAGAACAGGAGCACTAATCTATGGCTCAGTTCTTTATCGGCCGACCGATCTTCTCCAGCGTGATCAGCATTGTCATCGTGTTACTTGGCATGATCGCTATGTTCATGTTGCCAGTGGATCAATATCCGTACATTACGCCACCGCAAGTGAGTATTTCGGCCTCTTACCCAGGTGCTGCATCAACCACTGCGGCAGAATCGGTTGCCACCCCGTTAGAGCAAGAAGTTAACGGCGTGCCAAACATGATTTATATGAGTTCCAAGAGTACCAACTCTGGCTCATCATCCGTCACTATCACTTTTGATGTGGGCACCAACCCTGACTTGGCCGCGGTCGACGTACAAAACGCGACTCAGCAAGCCTTGGGTAATTTGCCTATCGACGTGCAGACCGAAGGTGTGTCTGTTTCTAAAGACGCGTCAGTGGAACTGCTGAAACTAGCGTTGACGTCCAGTGATGATCGTTACGACGAGATCTATCTGTCCAACTACGCCACCATCAATATTGAATCGGCCTTACGCCGTATTCCCGGTGTCGGCCGCACCCGCAACACAGGGTCGCGCAGCTATTCGATGCGTGTTTGGCTAAAACCTGACGCGATGGCGGGCTTGGGCTTAACCACTTCCGACATCATCGCCGCGGTTAAATCGCAGAACAAAGAAACCCCAGCGGGAACTATCGGCACCCAACCCAACGGTGATGACATCACCATGACATTGCCAATTGTGGCTGGTGGTCGCTTATCGAGCGTGAATGAGTTTAAAGAGATCATCGTTAAAGCCGACCCTGATGGTTCGCTGATCCGCATGCGTGACGTGGCACGCGTAGAACTAGGTTCGTCCGCTTATACCCTGCAATCACAGCTTAACGGTAAAAACGCCACCATTTTGCAGGTGTTCTTGCTACCGGGCGCTAACGCGTTGGAAGTGACCAAAAAGGTCAAGCAAACCATGGCGGAACTCTCCTCTAAGTTTCCTCAAGGGGTTGACTGGCAGGTGTTTTATGATGCGTCACACTTTATTGAAAACTCCATTGAAGAAGTCGCGCACACACTGGTAGAAGCGCTCGTGTTGGTAGTTCTGGTGGTTTACCTGTTCCTACAAAATGCGCGCGCCACCTTGATCCCCGCCATTGCCGTACCGGTATCGTTAATTGGTACGTTGGCGGTAATGTTGGTGTTTGGCTTTACCATCAACACCGTGAGTTTGCTGGCATTGGTACTCGCTATTGGCATTGTGGTGGATGATGCCATTGTGGTAGTGGAAAACGTTGAACGTTTGATCAACGAAGAAAACATGACCCCAATGGCCGCTGCTCGCCAAGCGATGAGAGAGCTGTCTGGCGCTTTGGTTGCCACCTCGTTGGTCTTGTGCGCCGTGTTTGTGCCTGTGTCGTTCCTCGCGGGCATCACCGGCATTATGTACCGCGAGTTTGCCATCGCGATTGCAGTAGCAGTACTGATTTCAATGTTTGTCGCATTAACACTGAGCCCTGCGCTATGTGCTATTTTGCTGCGTTCGGGCGATGCGCCAACTCGTGGTTTCTTCTTCTGGGTCAACACTCAGCTAGATAAGCTGACCGACCGTTATGTGGGCTTGGTTGCGTTGACCAATCGTAACGCCCGTCGCAGCTACACGGTGTTTGGCATTATGGTGCTGGCGGTGTGGTACATCATGAGCCACCTGCCCTCAAGCTTTATGCCGAATGAAGACCAAGGCCGCTTTTTTATCGACATGACCTTGCCTGCTGGCTCAACGGTTAACCGCACACAAAAAGTGCTGAAAATTGCTGAACGTCATGTGCTGAGTCATCCAGCGGTGGACTTCTCGTTTACGCTTGCAGGTGAAAACCGTCGTTCAGGGTCAAACCAAGCCAACGGCGAATTTGAGGTGATCCTCAAGCCGTGGGAAGAACGTAAAGCCTCTAACGAGACCATTCAAAAAGTGATGAAAGAGATCAAAGCCGATCTCAATCAAGTGCTTGAGGCGGAGTTCAACTTCTACATGCCGCCCGCCGTGCCAGGCTTAGGTAACGGCTCTGGCGTAGAAATGGTGTTACAGGATACCTCGGGCACCAACTTTAAAGGCTTGGTAGAAAGTGCCAACGACCTGATTGAGCAACTGAAAGTACAACCTGAAGTCGCCAATGCCAGCTTGTCACTGCAAAGCGCGATTCCACAGTTAAAAGTTAACGTAGATGAAGCCAAAGCGATGGCACTCGGTGTCGAAGTCTCAGACGTTTACGCCACCATCAAAACGCTGACGGACTCCTCAACCGTGAACGACTTTAACCTGTTCGGTCGCGTCTACCGCGTTAAGGTACAAGCTGAGGAAGATTTCCGTAAATACCCTAATCAAATTAAGGAATTTTACGTCAGATCATCCTCAGGTGCCATGGTGCCGATTTCGGTACTGGCCGACTTTGATTACACGGTTGGCCCCGCCAGTGTAACCCACTACAACATGTTTTCTAGTGCGGCAATTAGTGTGGTGCCGAACGCAGGTTACTCCACCGGTAACGTGATTGAAGCGATTGACCGCGTGGCGAAGCCGATGCTACCACCAGAATTCCGCTATGAATGGACCGGTATCACCTTCCAAGAAGTACGTTCTGCTAACCAAACCTCGATTGCGATTGGTCTAGCCTTGCTGTTCGTGTTCCTATTCTTGGCGGCGCTGTACGAAAGTTGGACCATTCCAATTGCCGTACTGTTGATCGCCCCTGTTGCCATGTTAGGTGCATCCATTGCCACCTTGACCAGCGGCATGGAGAGCAACCTGTTCTTCCAAGTGGCATTTATCGCCCTGATTGGTATGGCGGCGAAGAACGCCATTCTGATTGTCGAATTTGCTAACCAGTTGTATCGCGAAGGCTTGAGCCGCACCGAGGCCGCACTTAAAGCTGCCGCCATGCGCTTTAGACCCATCTTGATGACCTCCGTCGCCTTTATTCTTGGCGTACTGCCACTGGTTATGTCCAGCGGGCCTGGTTCGGTGAGCCGCCAATCGGTATCGATTCCCATTCTGGGCGGTATGATTCTGGCGACCAGTATCGGTATCATTCTGGTGCCGTTATTCTTCGTCACCACCGCCGGTTGGTTGCGTCAGAAAATCACACCAGAGAGCACTTTTGCCACGGAGGTGGAGCATGATTAAACGTCCGTTAGCCATGTTAACCGTGGCATTACTTTCAGGTTGTGTGGTGGGGCCTGATTATCAAGCGCCCGATCTGCAAATGCCGGAGCAATACAGCACCAGCTTGCAGCAAGATCACAAAGCCCGTTCGGTAAAAGATTGGCAAGCGTTTTACCTTAATCCACAACTGCAAAAGCTGATTGAGCATGCGTTAAGTAACAACTTATCGCTAGCCACCATGCAAAGCCGTTTACGCGCCGCCAAAGCCAGTTTGACGGTGACCAACGCGGACCGCTGGCCAGAAGTGAACGGCGTTGTCGGTGCCGAACGCACCAAAGATAGCGGCCTGACCAACAGCGGTGGTCTGTATGACTCAACCCGCACTTTGGGCGTTGAGGCGTCATGGGAGCTAGACATCTGGGGCGCGCAACGCCGCGCTGACCAAGGCCAATGGGCGAATACCCTCTCCAGTGCCGAGTTATTGTTGGCCGCTAAAGTCAGTTTGATCAGTGAAGTGGCTGCCGCCTACTACGAGTTAGCTGATATCGAAAAACGGCTACAAATCTCGCAAGAAACGGCCGAGTTACGTGCTAAAGAGCTCACCATTGCGCGTTTGCGTCATCAAAACGGGGTAATTTCTGGCCTTGATGTACGTCAGGTACAAGTGGAATATCAAACCGCCATGGTCAATCTGCCGCAGCTGAAATATGAACGGCAGCAAAAAAGCAATCAGCTGCGTATTTTGCTGGGTGAATACAGTTATGACATCGACACCGTCAGCTTGGATATAGATAAGCAATTCCCAGAATCATTAGTCGCGGGGATTCCATCACGCTTGCTGGAACAACGTCCCGATCTGCGAGCCAGCGAGCAAGCATTAATTGCCGCCACCGCCGATGTAGGCGTTGCGCAAGCAGCCAAGCTGCCAAGTTTCACTATCACTGGTGCCTATGGCCGAGAGTCGGAATCACTCGATGATATTCTCAAAGCACGCAGTGTCGCCTGGTCGCTGGCGGGTGGGGTAACGGCGCCAATCTTCAATGCAGGCAAGTTAGATGCAGAGCTGACGATTGCGCAAGAAACGCGGCAACAAGCGTTGTTGGCTTATCGCAGCGCGGTATTGAATGCCTACACTGAAGTGAAAGACGGCATGAATGATTACCAACGGGCGCAACAGGTGTGGATTGAACAACGCCGGTTGTTGGATGCATCATCCGCCTACTTGCGCTTAGCTCAACTGCGCTATAAAAACGGGGTGGCTACCTCGCTTGATTTGATCGATGCACAGCGAAATCACTTTACTGCCGAGCTAGAGTTGAGTGAAGCACAGCGCGATCGCCAGTTAGCGATGATTACTCTCTACCGAGCGCTTGGTGGTGGTGTTGGGCAGCAGACTGCGATTGATTTGGTGCAAGCTAACGACGCGGATTCCAGCAACAATATGGTCTCAAGTAACGCGGCGAACTAAACGCTCGACTAACAGCCTCATTTGAGGCTGTTTTTGTTTGTTCTCAATAACTTTCACTAATCCCCCACAATTTGATCTGTTGAACGCTTTTCCTATGGTTAGTGCCACTGGCGAGATTTAATCGTCATAGCCACTTTTGAGGTGCCGAAAGGCGCGGCGGTTGAGTTAGCCGACATAGTGAAGTAACCGCCTTGGCTTTGATTGAACTGATAAAAATAGATCCAGCCTGATACTTTCTCGCCTGCCCGACAGTTATGTATATTGCTCAAGCTGCCGCAAAAGGTGACCGTATTCGTATCATCTGGCTCCGATGCCGCCAATGACGCGGCGTTGGCGTTGCCGTAGCCATATTGCAACACTGCTACCACAATAGTGCCCGCATGTACTTGGCTGGTAGAGCGACTATTTTTGTCGAGATATTCGTAATCCCCATAACTGCTCGATGCGACCCCAACAACCTGCAGCAGATTAAGCCCCTTTTCCGAACCAATGACTTGCCGTGGCAGCTTCAGCTTATTGAGGTTGAGCCCTTCAAAGGACTTGCTTGCCGCGGCGGCGACACCACCCAATATACTCAGCCCACATAGTACAAATATGATTATTTTTACGAGCGTTTTCATCATCAAGCCTATTAAGCTAGCAACACAACAATATAGACATATCATTCGTTTTGAACGAATCAAAATAACGAATCAACATAAGTACCAACAGGTTCTGGCAATAGATCTTGTGGATGATCCCCACCAAAAGTAGCTAATCCACTTGTCCCATCAATGGTGACTGAAGAAATGACGCTCTCATCGCTTAGCGAATAGATAACGATTTTGATACTGGCTTTATCGGGGATACCAGACCACTCTGTAGCTCTATCTTCCCAATGTAAAATTGAAGGATAAACCAGTAAATCTACTGGTTGAGATGCACTTGATGCCAACGCTTGCTTGTACGATTGATAATCCCGTCCAACGTCAACATCTACCAGATGTTTTAAGAATGCGGCTCTGATAATGCTTGCGACTGTTTTTCCAGAGCCCGAATAATTTGTGTTGCCATAACTGCCATCTCTGGGCAACGCTATATAGACAGTAGTGGACTCAGGAATGACCGTTTTTTTGGCTGCCATATTCTGAGTGATATTGATACTGTCCGCACAACCAACTAATAGAGAAACGCCCAAAGTCACAGCGAGAATAGCTTTCATAAGCTTACTATTATCCTTTTGTTCAATTTCGATTAAATCCATTTGCTGTGCCAATGCCGTTGCATCCGTAGCACTTGCCTCTTTCATGGTTAACATACGTGTGGCTTTATTATCACCTACCGCGTCAATGGTCACAGAAATCGCTGACGCCAGCGAAGTACCAATTAATTTGCGTTACCAACGCGCACTTAGCAAATTTTTTCAGCGCCGAGGCAGCCAAGATCTGTTATGCCACCTGCCCTCGTAAATATCATCAAGATCCCAGATGTTGCCTTTTTGAGAACATTGTACGGTGGCTGTTCATGTGTCTCTTTCAAGCTGTTCTTGCTTATAAATAATCTAGGTAGGACGAGACATTACTCATCAGCGGCTGATTGCGACGTATGCGCTCGCCAATCCTTAATGGCAGTCAATGCTAATTCGGCAAAATCGTTATGGACATCGCGGTTCTGATAAATCGAATCGGTGTTTTTGGAGATAGGCACAGAATAATGAATCGCGTGCGCCAGCGAGGACAAATAGCTGCGCCCTTCATGTAAGTAACGCGTTCGCTCCTCGCCATTCAAGCGGATCATAAAGCTATAACTCACCGCACTCATGCTGCAATGAGCATCTAACAACAGGTCGCCATCATGCTCAAACAAAAACCAAGCCCAACTTTCGCTGTCTAACACTTTCATCGCTAGTTCTTCTCATCCATTAGATCACTGTTGATACCAAACAAAAGGAGCAAGCGCCGTATCGTACACTTGCTCCTAATGATGGGTTATTTAGCTTGGCGATGTGCCTGCAGCTTTTGGTTGAAATCTTCCGCCAGCGTTTGCAGTTTAGGGATAAAATTCTGCATCATCTGCTGTGACAACATGAGTGAGTCTCGGGTGACTGCGGGCATTTTCTTCACCATAGACTGTCCGGTTTCAGATTGATAGAACACCAGCATGTCTTTGATTTCTTTATCGGTGTAATGCTTGAGATAGATCTGAATCATCGGCTCTTTCATCTTTTCCCAGCTAACTTCTTTCCGCATCTCGCTGGTCACTTGCGCCATGTATGCTTCGAATAAAGCTTGCTCGTCGGGTTTAATGCCCAGTTGTTTCCCCATACCGTTAAACATTTGGCTGGATTGATCGTAGATATTCTCAATCATCGCATTCATGTTTGATGCTTCCAACAGCGCTTCAACATCAGCTCGGCTAGCTTCTTGTGCCTGTACCGCAACCGATAGCAGTAAGCCAAAGGCCAGAACAATTGTTTTACCCATCATATTTCCCTTTTGTTATTTCAAACGCTAATGCCCTATGGCAAATGTGCGTCATTCCCAGCCGCTATCATAATCCTTCATGCATTGTGAGTCGAAGGCGCGCACCTTCATGACGACAATTTTGCTAGCTGATAGTGCGAAGCCTACAACGGTTCACATTCAACGAGCCACGCTATCTATAATGCGTTAACACAAAAATGCGCCACGCGATAAAACTCAAAATATTACAGGGATTCCCCCTCCCTTATCAGCTAGCTACCGTTGCCGCTTACGGCCAATGCTAGCGCTCATTACCCAGCAATAGGCACACGCAAACGCCATTAATGCTCGTCAATGTGCTTCCAATAAATCGGTAGCAGATAATTTTTACACTCTTCACAGTAAAAGCTGTTATCGCCAAGTGGCGTCAGCGTAAAAGACATTGACTGTTGCACATTCAACGTCTTAGGTTTGCAATAATCGGCCGTCTCAAGATAATCAAACACGGCCACAAAACTGATGTCGTTACCGTTTAAACAGATATTGTAATCCAGCGCCATACTGGCTCTATTGCCATACAGCGACGCACGGTACTTATCGACTAAGATGCGGCTGTTACCGATAGTGTCGCGGAAATATTCGGGATATTGATCTTTGAAGTTGGCACCGCTCTCGGTGTCTTTGTCGGCGTCCCTGACGAAATAGCCGTCGTAGGGATTATCTTTAACGATGTAGTCGAAATAAAAATCGTCAAAATAGTAGATGCGAATGATGGTAACGGTAGCGATGACGAATACCACAGAAGATGTCACCACCTTTCGCGTTGTTGATGTGCGTATAAATCCCCATAACAACACCGCCACAGCGACAAAGGTATCGGCAAAAATCGTCAGAAAAAACAGCAAAGCGTCAGCGTTATGCGTCAGTCCCTGATACATAGTTTCAACGTCGCTGTCATAATCATAAATAAAACCGAGCACTAAAAAGGCAAGGCAAACAAGCAGCGCAGCAACGACAGAAAGTGAAATAATTGTTTTATTTTTCATCAAATTAACAACCGCTGTTAAGATACATCTACATCCTGTGCGCTAATCATAACGTGGAATGTAAGGTAGAAGCTAGGATGAACGGTAAGCCATAAGCCATAAGCCATAAGCCATAAGCCATAAGCCATAAGCCATGCAAATATTAAAAACTAACGGCTAGTCAGCCACTACTATCTCGCAAATCTGCCATCCTAAATATACAGTTCGCGTTGCCCTTGCACATGACAAGTGCTTTTGCGACCAAAAACGGGGGAGTCCTAGGGCAGCGACGGACGGATGAAAAATCGAACGAGATTACCGCGCTACCCGAGTTATTAGCGCTATTGGAGCTGGAAGGCACAATGGTGACGCTTACCAGGCACTGTGTCGATTTAGACCACTGGCTCCGTCGTTGAGTGCATATGTGCTACTGGGGTCAGTGGCGGAAGCCTCGGACTAAGGTGCAGAGTTTACTTAAACGAGGTGTCAGGATCCAAGCCGCTGTTACTGGTGAGCTTACAAGTAAAGACCCTTGGCTTAGCTCGAAAACCCCAGGCATACAGCAAGCGCTGAGTAATGAGTATTTGAAGAAAGCAGGACTGTATTCACAAAGAGATGGATGGATTGCCGTTCACTGTCCTAGCCAAATAACACGCTAGGTGTTCTAGATTGACCGCCCTGTGCGGAGCCGCATGCACGATGGTGTGAGAGCTGGAGGCTAGATACCTCCGGCTACCCGATTATGCGCCGCCACTTGCCCCGAAGCCCTTTAGATACCATAATTAGGTATTATTTGGTATTAAGGAGGCTGTGATGGCTAAAAATACGAGTATTACTTTAGGCGAACACTTCGATGGTTTTATTGCGAAGCAAATCAAAAGTGGGCGCTACGGTTCTGCAAGTGAAGTCATTCGTTCTGCTTTGCGCTTGCTTGAAACCCAAGAAACAAAAATGAATACACTACGCCAACTTCTGGTTGAAGGCGAAGAAAGTGGCATGGCTGACTATGACCTTGATTCATTTGTCAATGAACTCGATAACGAAGAAAGAGAATGAAGCCATTCCAACTCACCAATAAGGCGAAATCAGATTTAAAAGACATCGCTCTCTTTACTTCTCGACGTTGGGGCACAGAACAGCGTAACGTTTATCTTAAACAATTTGACGAATCTTTTTGGCTATTTGCAGAAAATCCTGATATTGGCAAAACATGTGACGATATCAGAGAAGGATATCGGAAATTTCCCCAAGGAACTCACGTTATTTTTTATCAACAAATTGGCAGCCAGAACATTCAAATTATCAGGATATTGCACAAAAGTATGGATGTTCATCCGATCTTTGGCGCAACGCCTTGCTTACCGGCCCAACAGAGCAGTGAATATGCGGTGCAGTATCCCCCTCATTTACAGTGAATACATCGCTATATGCCTCTGGCGCGATGATAACCTCACCATTGGCAATGCTGTCTGACCTACTTATTACATCGTTAATCCGCTGCCTCAGGTCGGCAATGGCATAAGCTCTGATTACCAAAATTTGGGCAATTATAACGTGCCAGAGTTAACCTAACATCACACGGCTAACGCGATAACAGAGACTAAGATGGCTAGCGTCTTATGAAGGTAACCAAGCCTTCGCGCTATTGTGGCGTTGTCAGTCATCACAGCGCAAAGCCGCTAACCACGGCATCGGGCAAATAAGTCTTTATCAGCTTGGTACACCTGAGATCGCACGTTGAACATGCCTAACAAGGTATCAAACAGATTATCGTGACTGATGCCCTGCTGCGCGGTTAAGCCTTTAACGCACTGCACTTGCAAGCCGTTAGCGCTCGCAAATTCGTTTGGTAACCACACCAACCAAGGTACGGTGGTTTGCTCCTTAGGGGCGAAATTGTACGGTGTGCCGTGTAGGTATAAACCTTTTTCCCCCAAGGATTCACCGTGATCTGACAGGTACATCATCGCGGGTTGATACTGATGTTGTGCCTGTAGGGTACGAATCACTTCGGACAGAATGTAGTCGTTGTACAAAATGGTATTGTCGTAAGTATTGATTAACTGCTCACGGGTGCAGTTTTGGATATCGCTGCGCGGGCAATCCGGCATAAATTTTTGCTGCTCTTTGGGATACCGGAGGTAATACGTTGGCCCGTGACTACCAATAAGGTGCAACACAATGATACGATTTTTAGCGCCAGTTGTTGGCGTCGCTAAGGCGTTGTTTAAGGCGTCAACCAACACCTGATCTTTACAGAATTTGCCGTCACACAGTGGCGAATCCATGTTGACGTCTATCACTGTATTGGCAACGCGATCGCACACGCCCTTACAACCGCTATCGTTATCCAACCACGACACCTCAATGCCGGCATGGTTGAGTACATCCAACACGGAATCTTGCGCCTTGGCGCGGCGACCATCGTAATCACTGTGGTTCATACGCGAGAACATGCAAGGCAAAGACACCGCTGTGGCGGTGCCGCAAGATTGTACGTCGTCAAACGCCTGTAAATTGTAGGCCTGGGTATAAGGATTGGTCGCGCGCTGATAACCGTAATATTGGTAGTTCATCGCTCGAGCAGTCTCCCCCACTACCATCACCAACAATTGCGGTTTGGCTTGCGGTGCAATAGGTTCGGCTTTTGCGTCTAATCCCAGCGGTTGGTATACCAGCGGTGCTTGTAGATAGTGCTGATCAACATACTTAATTGCTGAGCCAACAAAGTAGCTGGGGACAAGATATCGTTTAACTTCCATGTTGTTACGCAAAAATGACGCGTAGTTTTGCATGAACACGAAAGCAATCATCCCGGCAACTAAGATGTTACCCACAATGAAATAGGCTTTACGAGCCAACTCCTTAACGAATGGGCGATACGCAATATCGGCTTTAAGCAACAACAACGAGGGCAAAATGCCAGTGACCAGAAAATTAATTACTGACGACCAATTAAGGTAGGTCATCGCTTCTGAGCTGTTGGTCTCAAGAGTGTTTTCAATCATGCCAGTATCAAACACCACCCCGTATTTAAAGGCGGCAAAAAACACGCTGGATGACAGTAAAATCAGCACCACAAAAAATGGTTTGAGTAGATAGCGAAAACTAAACAGAGAAAACAACGCCGCCAGAATGGCAACAAGGAATACCGGAATGGTGGCAACAAATAGCGGATCGATATGCGCCTGGTGTTCTAAGCCCCTTTTTACCACCGCAAAAAACGGCAGGTTAAACACCATCACAAAAAACAGTGCCAGCAAGAAAGTAACGCGATTTACTGAGAGCGATTTAAGCACCTGAAGTCCTGTAAGCATCCGATATACATCGATGGGTTAACAATCAACATAGTATTTGTAGCTTTGAGGACTTAAGGTTTGCTTAAGAGGTTTTGCCGACCAATAAATATCCTATTAGTCGGCGATTCATCATTTAAAAGGCGCGATTGATACGCTCAAGAAAACTCAAAAATTGCTGACATTCAGTGGCATCGAGACTGGTGGTCATCTCCTTGGTTAACTGCAAATGTAGCTGGTCATGCTCAGCAAACATCTGTTGCCCAGTTGCTGTTAGATTAACCGACACTGCACGTCTATCGCCCTCGGTTGTCTGGCGTTCAACCAGTCCATTCTTAACCAAGCGGTCAACCAGCACCGTAAGTGTCCCCGTAGTAACCCCCAGCTTGTCGGCGAGGTCTTTCATGCGCAATGGACCATTTGCCCCAAGGATTTCAACCGCATGGATCTGCGCTAACGACACGCCTTGATCACGCACCACACTTTGCTCCCATGAAGAAAGACGCTCATAAAATTCAATGACTGCGTGGTTAATCTGCTGCTGGATTACGTCAGTTGCCATACAACGTCCCTTCCTTAATGATGACCGTGATGATGGTGATGAGAATGCCCATGGTCATGCAGGTTAGTTTGCTGGCAACAGCTTGCACGGGGGTGTTCCGCTTGGTGACAATCGTCACAGCGATTCACTTCTACGGTGAGATGGTCAATCTGCGGCATATCTGCCAGTAATGCATGGTAATAATCTGCGGCTTTAGGCTCATGGCTAACTAAAGTCACCATCGCTGCATGGTTGTCAGCACTGACTGGCCATACGTGAATATCAATCACTTTATGATCATGTTCCGCTTCAATCTTCGCGATAATCTGTTGGCTCATCGCTGGTGCGACAGAGGCATCCAACAAAATTGGGCTTGTTTGTTTAACCAAGCCCCATGCCCAACGGCTGATAATGATGGCCCCCACAATGCCCATCAACGGATCTAACCAAGTCAAGCCAGCGTACTTACCCGCCATCAAGGCCCCAATCGCTAAGAGTGAGGTCAACGCATCGGCCAACACATGGAAATAAGCAGCTTTTAGATTATGGTCATCATGATGATGGTGTCCGTGGTCGTGACCATGATGGTGATGACTGTGGTTATCTTTCAGTAGGAACACGCTCACCACATTGACAATCAAACCAATCACCGCCACCAAAATTGCGTGATCAAACTGGATATTTTCAGGATGCAGCAAGCGCATGATTGATTCTATCAACATCAGAATCGCCACTAAGCCCAACGCGACAGCGCTAGTAAACCCACCTAGCACGCTCACCTTGCCCGTACCAAAACTAAAGCGTGGGTTGTTGGCGTGCTTACGGGTGTATGAGTAAGCAAATAAGGTCAGCATAAATGCCGCGGCATGAGTGCCCATATGCCAACCATCGGCCAGCAATGCCATCGAGCCGAACACCGTACCGGCGGTGATCTCAGCCACCATAGTGATCAGGGTTAACACTAACACCAGTTTAGTACTGCGTTCCCCCCCTTCATTCACGTGACTAAAATTATGCGTTTGTTGCCAACGGGTTGTTGAGTGAAATTGCTGAGCCATGACAAAAATCCAATTCGTTTGATAGTCAATTAACTTGATACTCAAACTATTCTAGTTTCAAACAAAATGCAAATGGGGATGCGAGCAAAATGCGTACGAGCTAACACTATTTTTTTGTCGCTATTTTTCACAGCCACAGTTAGCCATTGCCTAAGTTGGCGATATGCCGCTGGCAACGGCTGACGCATATCGCAGTCAACTTGCGCAAAAATCCAACGTTAGCGCACAACGCCCCCATACCTAACGGCAAAACAAACAGCAATTTTGCAGTAAACCCTTTTATAATGTGGCGATAAAAATAAGGAGCTGTCATGTCATTGAGTTTTATTCTGGTGCGCCCTGCGCGTGCGGCTAACGTAGGTGCAGCGGCACGCGCCTTAAAAACCCAAGGGTTTGGTGAGTTAATTGTGGTTGATTCACAAGCTCATACTGAAGAAGAAGCGCAATGGGTGGCCTGTGGCGCAGAGGATATATTAAGCAACGTTCGTACAGCGGATAGCTTGGCAGCACTGCGAGACGAGTTTGACCTGCTAGTGGCTACCACAGCCCGTGATCGTAGCAGCCCGCATACTTTCCATAGTCCAGACGAACTCGCCCAGCTGTTGGCAGATAAACCACAATCTCGTGTAGCGATTGTGTTTGGGTGTGAAGCAAGCGGTTTGTCGAATACCGACTTGGCCCTGTGCGATCTCTACAGCTATGTGCCATTAGCTGGTGAGTATCCATCACTTAACTTAGCGCAAGCGGTGATGGTGTACAGCTATGAGTTAGGTATGAAACGTTCAGACCAACGCATCGGCTTACAGCAACAGGCTGCCGATGAGCAGCAAACTCAGGCGTTAAAAAAGCGGGTGTTGCAAACCATGGCACAACTGGGCAATCAACAGGATGACAAATTAAAACAGTGGTTGCTGGACGGTGTAGCGCAATTGGGTGAACGAGATATCAAAATGGCTCATCAGCTGGTGGGTGACATTCTAAAACACACCAGTAAAAACTGAGTTAACGTTGCGCCACCAGTTCGCGCAACGCCGCAATGCTATCCATTGACGCCATTTTATCGCGGCAACGAGCCCACAAGGTGCATTCCACAAAGAGATTAAACCAATCCGCCAGTGCTGCCGCGCTGGCTTGTTCACCACATGCTTGTAGTGCCAGCACTGCCACTTCGGCAGTGCCTAATTGAAAATCACGCTGCCCCTTGCGCAGGCGATAATGGGCAATGCTTTCAGGACTAAATGACAGCATGGGTAACGTTTGCAGATAGGGACTTTTACGAAACATTTTCACCGCTTCGCGCCAGCAGCCATCCAATAAAATAAACAGTGGCTTCTGCGCCGATGCGCCTTCAATTGCCTGTGGCAATTGCGCTACCACTTGCTGCTGCTCAAGCGCATATTCTGCTGGAAACACCAGATAAGGCTGATACTGCGGATCGGCCAGTAGTGCCAAGAGCCCGGCATCTGGTGCGGTGCGCGACCATAAAAAGGCGTAAGTATCTGGGATCAGGTCGGCAATCAGCCGACCACTATTACTTGGCTTGAGTACTTCGGTGTCGTACATCACCAATGCAAACGCTGCATTACTGTGACAAGGCTTGCGCCATGCACAAGTACAGACAGTTTGTGGCAACATGCAGCGACGACAACGCACCACTTTGTTCCCGCGCGAGGCGTAAGGGCGAGTGGCCAGAGATTGCCGATAGTCAAACAAGCGATGCACCGCATGCAGCGGTTGTTGCGCATTGGCGGCGCAATTAACTTCAACGTCTAACGACAATCTTGTGTACCTAGTTAGTGAGGGGCTGTTTATCTTTGCTGATTGTTTTTGCAGCTGGCAGAGCATGATTTAGGCACGGCAGGTGATGTGCCGTGGAATTATTCTCCACCAACAACACCCAACGCCAAATAAATTGCGCTCTACCGCTGCCCGAAGGCTTCATTTAAACACCTCAGATAATCAGCCCCTACCGATTACAGAATGCGCCGTAGCAATAAATCCGCTTTTAAGCGACGGATGCGGTTGAGAATCTTCTTCACGGGTGCCGGATATTGCTGCAGTGTATCGAGCGCTCGGTAATGATTTAACTTATGACCGTGCACCAGCAAACGTTGCTGCTCATCAACGAACTTCTCTTTTAGCTGTTGCTGCTCATCATGCACTAATAGACCGTTTTCTAAATCCAATGCCCATGCACGTGGATTAAGGTTACTGCCCGTCAGTAAGTGTTGCTGATGATCTACGCTAATGCCTTTCAGGTGGAAGCTATTATTTTCATGCTTCCACAGATAGACATTCAACAGCCCTTTCTCAATTGCCCATTGTTGACGCTTCATAAACTTACGCAGTGATTGCTCATACAAGTACGGCAAGGCACCAATGGTCGAAAACGGTTTTTCCGGCGGAATATAAAAATCGTTAGCGGTTTTGTCACCGACAATAATATCGATTTTCACACCCCGGCGCAGTTGGCGACTGATCGCCCGCGACAATGAATATGGCGGATTAAAGTATGGCGTACAGATGAACATTTCGCGCTGCGACGACTTCACCAGCTCCAAAATCACATTGTTCAGCTTGTTACCTTTGCGCCCTAGCCCCACCAAAGGTGTCACCCGCAAGCCAGCACGTTGACTACGGAAACGGTAACAGGCATGAGCAAGGCGCTGCTTAAACGCGCGCAGTTGGTTTTTATCGGGTTTACAGCAGTTGTCATCGGTTAGTTTAACAACAGCTTCATCGGCCAAAATATCTTGGTCAATCATATCGATCATGCTGGCCGCCAGTTCAGCGGAGTTGATCAGATAGTAACGATCCAAGCGATAGCGTTGCTGCTTTTGCAAATACACGTTGTTCAGGCTAGCGCCGCTATAGATGACGTTGTCATCAATAACGAAGCCTTTGAGGTGCAACACCCCTAAGAACTCACGCGATTTTACCGGTACACCGTAGATAGCAAATGGCGTAGCCGCTTGCTGCATCAATTTACGGTACAACAGATAGTTACCGCTATCGCCTTTTTGGCCAATTAGGCCACGGCGGGCGCGGTGAAAATCGACGAAAACTTTAATATCAAGCTGTGGATTGGCCGCTTTGGCAGCTAACAGTGCATCGAGGATCTCACGTCCAGCATCATCATCTTCTAAATACAGTGCTGCAATATAGATGACTTTTTGTGCTTGCTTGATCTGTTCAAGCAGTGTTTCCCTGAAATGAATCGGCGTAAGTAGCCAATGAATGTTCTCAGGGCTAATGGCAATGCCGCCAGAATGGTCCAGCAAGATATCCTCCTATCTATAATTCCACCACGGGAACTTATATCACTTGCCCAGCAAAAAGCTGCTGCCAAAATAAGGGATAAGAACTTACCGACTTGTGGCCGCATCGGCAAGCAGTTTCTCGGCGAACCGCTAAGCCAAAAGCTTAATTTGCTTCAGAAATCGCCAATTTGTTATTTTTACGACGATAAATACCCGCTATCAGTGGTTTAGCGAGTTATACTGCGGGCAAAATAGTACGCAGTAATATTGTATATAGAAAGGTTTTTGCATGAAAAAAGAGCTATGGTTTACGCTGTTGGCCACATTGGCGGCGGCATGGGGGATCTTCCATTTTAAAGATTGGTTGGGCGCCTTGGTGATGCCACTGTTTCTGGTATTAGTGGTATTTGTTACCTTGAAACTTTATAGCTTGATGGTATCAGATGATACCGATGAATAATCACTTACCCAGTTAGTATTCGATGAAGAAACAATGCCACGCCCTCACCGCCCGACGTTCCCCCTCGGCCATTACGCTAATGGCGAGCATGATAATGTATGCGGCAAGTTGCTTCGCCAATGCGGCACAGAGTGATTTTGCGTGGCAAACGCTGCAAACCAACAATACCAATGTGTCATTAATTGTGGCCGATCCCAACGGTCAGCGTTTGATCGACTTCAATAGCCAACAACTGCAACTTCCTGCCAGTACACAGAAACTGTTTACCGCCGTCGCCGCCACCAAAGTGCTAGGGCCAGATTTTGTATTCAGTACCGCGCTTTATTACCAAGGGCAGATTCAAGGCCAGAAACTCAACGGCAACCTGTTGCTCAAGTTTGATGGCGACCCACGGCTAACCAGTGGGCAACTGGGGCGATTGTTAGCTGAAGTGCCTAAAGCAGGTATTACCGAAGTAAACGGAGACCTACTACTGGTGGCTGATGATGACGGCCCCCAATGGGGCGCGGGTTGGTTATGGGATGATCTTGGCGTTTGCTTTGCGGCACCGGTTGGCAAACTGATCCTCGATAAAAACTGCGTAAAAGGTGCCGTCACCAGTATTCAGCCGCAGCAAAAACAACTGACGGAGGCTACAACCAAGGTGACTACGCCAGCGGTCTACCCTAGCCGTGTGCATTTAAACTATCCGTTAACCATCGACAATCGCGCCAGTTATCAGCCTCAAGCACCGAGTGCCTTATGTAAGCTGCACTTGGGTCATGCGCAAGGGAACCAATACCAACTGACAGGCTGTTACCAACTACGCGACCCACTGCCACTGCAAGTGGCGATTGTTGACCCTGCCGCTTATATCCAAGCGCAAATCAAGCAGCAAGTCGGCAACACATTCCACATTAATGGCGAGATTAAAGTCGCGGCAGCGGATACGACAAAGGCCACCTTAATCAGCCAATTTCCGTCAATGCCGTTACAGCAGCTGCTGACTGAGATGTTAGCCAAATCCGATAATTTGATTGCCGATAGTGTACTGAAGCGTTTAGGCGAGCAACTATTTCAGCACAGCGGTTTTGAGTATGGCGCGTTAGCGCTAAAACAAACCTTAGCTGAACTTGGGGTCGACCTGACCAACGCCAATATTGTCGATGGTTCTGGCTTATCCCGCTACAACCAAGTCAGCGCAGGACAGCTGTTTTCACTGCTGCTGTTATTGCAACGAGATGAGCAATTGCATTGGCTCATCAAAGCACTGCCCGTAGCAGGCAATAACGGTACACTCCAATACAAGCGCGGCTTCGTCAATCCGCAATTACGCGGCAAGATAAGAGCAAAAACAGGCAGTATGACGGGGGTTGACAATCTGGCAGGCTTTATTGAGATAGGTGTTGGTGACGCAGCGGCTTTGTACCCGTTTGTACTGTTAGAAACCGGCTTACCTGCCAGCCAATACCATCCAACGACATTAGCCCCACCGCTGCTTAAACAATTAGTAAAACAGCTGTCGCAGCGCCGAGCGATAGCCAAAACACCACAAGTAGCGACACCTAACGCCAGCAAGGCGCCCGACAAAGCGCAGCGCTAATCATTATTGAATAACACTGCGCTTGCCAATTAAAACGCGGCAACATCCAGCTGCATGGTTGCGCTTGAACCGGCTTTAACACTGGCTAAATGCATCGTAAAACGAGGCGCTAACCGCGCAAAATAGTAGTCGGCGAGTTGCGCTTTGCTACTGACGTAATCCTGAGGCAACGTAGCTTGATGTTGCTGCGCCGTTTGTTGCATCAGCAGCCAAAAATAGCCGCACATCAAATAACCAAACGCATCCAGCGCATCAACCGCTACCGCGTTGATCAGATGACTGTCTTGCTCCTTGGCCAGCATCACGTCGTTAAGTGCGGACAAAAACTCATCCTGCATCGCTTGTTGTTGTGCGATTAAATGAGAGGGAACGTCACTAAACTGGGCCAGCTGCAACGACTGCTGATGGAATAATTCGCTGACGGTACTCAAGCGATCAGCGATCAATTTTCGCCCCACAAAGTCGATGGCTTGAATGCCGTTTGTGCCCTCATAAATTTGCGCAATACGCGTATCGCGTACCCACTGTTCAATTCCCGTTTCTCGGATATAACCATGACCGCCGAACACCTGTTGGGCATTGATGGCACATTCTAGACCTCGGTCGGTAAGAAACGCTTTAGTGACCGGAGTGAGCAGCGCTGCCAGCTTAGTGGCATATGCTTGCTGCTCGCTGTCTTGACTGTATTTGGCTAAATCCAACTGTAAACCAGTGAACACCGCCAGCGCCCTGCCCGCATCGGTTAAGCAGCGACTGTTGAGCAACATACGTCGCACATCACCATGGACGATAATCGGCGCTTGTTGCTGTGCGTTGTGGCTATCACTGCCCTGTAAACGCTCTTTGGCGTAGTTAGCCGCCATGCGATATGACGCTTGGGCGCTACCCAGTCCTTGAATGCCAATCGACAAGCGCTCGTAGTTCATCATAGTGAACATACACACTAAACCGCGGTTAGCGCGTCCCACCAAAAAGCCTTCAGCATTATCGTAATTCATCACGCAGGTGGCCGATGCTTTCAGTCCCATTTTGTGCTCAATTGCCCCAGCGCTTACCCCGTTAGCTTGCGCGCAATTGCCTTCAGCATCCACTTTGAGTTTAGGCACAACAAACAGAGAGATGCCCTCACTGCCGGCAATTTTAGCGAGCACGAGGTGGATAATGTTTTCGGTCAAATCATGATCGCCGCCAGTAATAAAAATCTTACTGCCGCTGATTAAATAACTGCCGTCAGCTTGAGGTTCTGCTTTGGTACTGATGCAACGTAAGTCGGAACCCGCTTGCGGTTCCGTCATATCCATCGCACCTGCCCATTCGCCAGAATACAAGCCAGGCAAAAAACGCTGTTTGAGTTGCTCATCGCCGTGCGCATGAATGCACAGCGCCGCCCCAGCGGTGAGCGAACCGTACAAATTAAAGGCGTTGTTGGCGCTGTAGCCAAGTTCATCCACCAACACTCCCAGCATTTTCGGCATGCCCATACCGCCAAACTCGGGTTCGCCACACAAGCCCACCCAACCACCTTCGGCATATTGGCGATAGGCATCACGGTAGCCCGCAGGCGTAAACACCTGCCCGTCAGTAAAGCTCACGCCTTGTTCATCACCACTGCGATTGAGCGGTGCGACCAACTCACCATTGATCTTGGCGGCTTCATCTAAAATTGCCGCGGCGGTGTCGATATCGATGTTATCTGCCAGTGCGGGCAACGATTGCCATACAGAAGGTGCATCAAATACTCGCTGCAATAGAAACATCATCTCGTCGGTTGGTGCGTGATATGAACTCATGACTAGCCTCGGCAATTTCAAACGAGTGTTTAATTTAATCGCTATTGGCAAACTTAGCAAACACCTCACTTCAAAGCGGCGATGCGATCACGCTTCTTAGTCAATAAAGAATGCCGGAGCACTATGGCGTCCGGCATTCTTTATTGACTGAGCAACTGCGGTGTATAACTTAGCAGATACTAATCACATCGTTTTCAGCATGTTCTTTGGGCAGTTTCTGCATCATCTGCAACAACAATGGATTACCCAGCACATAACTGCGCTCTTTGTTATCGAGCACTCCGAGCAGTTGCTGCTGGCTTTGTGCTTCGTGCACTTTGACGCGAGCAATCGCATCCAGCGCTTCAATTTGGCCACCGGGTACATGGGTCGGCAACTTATCCATAATCGCCATATGCAGTTCCATCAGTTCTGGACGTTCTAACAAACCGGGTAGATGCCAGATCTGCGTCAGTGAACGCTCATAGGCTTTACGCGCCTCAGCAGCGGCAATAATCAATTGTGGCGGTTCAATCTCTTCTGGCGTTGCCAGCAGTTTCTTCGATTTTACCCAACGCCCAATTTTCTGCGATGCCGTTGCCATCGATAACGGCACAGCAATCCACAAACCGATCAATGCAGGAGATAGCCAAGCCACTAGCACCCACGAATCCAAATAGGCTAAGTAGCTGATCACAATGCCTAACACCATGTGCCAGCGGTGACGATACAACACATCTTTCCAAGGCAAACTACCATCGTCACGGCGCTGTGGCGCCCAGCCGCTGTCTTGCCCTGATAAAATAGCAAACACCGCGCCACAGTGAATAAACATCATGATAGGTGCAATCAGCGCAGAGATAATAATCTCTAGCAAAATACTGCCAATAACTTTGACTCTACCGCCCAGTTGTTTGCACTGTTTACTGTCAGTGAATAACAAAATTGAGCCAAAAATCTTCGGCGCAAACAGAATGCCCATGGTGATATAGAACAGCCGCAGTGCGCGGTCTGAGTCCATCACTGGCCATTTAGGGAACAGCGAGAATTGATCGGTAAAATATTCGGGACGGATATAGTGCGCTTGCAACGCCAACGCCAAACCAACCAGAATCAACATCAACCAAAACGGTGATGACAGGTAGGACATGATGCCGGTCACTAAGTGCAAACGGTTGATCCAATGTAAGCCTTTGGTTGGCAAAATGCGGCTGTGCTGTAAGTTACCTTGGCACCAACGACGGTCACGGATCGCCATATCAATCATTGATGGCGGACATTCTTCAAATGAGCCCGGCAAGTCAGCGGCGATTTTAACGCTCCAACCTGAACGGCGGATCAGTGCCGCTTCGACGAAATCGTGACTCAAAATATGTCCACCAAACGGTGGCTTACCTTTCAGGGTTGGCAGGCCGGCACATTCAACAAACGCTTTCACACGAATGATGGCGTTGTGGCCCCAGAAGTTACCCTCTTTTTGCACCCACCATGCTAGGCCAGTACCAATCACTGGGCCATAAAAACGCGCGGCAAACTGCTGTAATCGCGCCAACACGGTCACACCACTTACCAAGTAAGGAATGGTTTGAATCAAGCCAGCGTCAGGATCTGCTTGCATACGCTTAGCCAGCTCAAGAATACAATGGCTTTGCATCAAGCTATCGGCATCCAGCACCAGCATACTTTCGTAATGTGCTGCCCAACGGGTACAGAAGTCTGCCACGTTACCGGATTTACGCGCAGTATTTTTGCGGCGGCGGCGATAATACACCTGCACTTTGCCGGCAACGCGCTTACGCAATAACCAAAATGCTTGTTCTTCGGCTAAGGCAATATCTGGGTCGGTCGTGTCTGACAGAATGAACCACGAAAACTGCTGATGTTCTTGGGTATCTTTGGTGTATTCCACCAAGCGCATCGCCATAGTTTCTACCGCTGAGAATACTCGGTCTGGCGATTCGTTATAGGTTGGCATCAATACCGCGACTTTATCGGTAAGTATGTCTTCGGTGGTATTACTACGCGGTTTGAAACGACGTGACATAATGGTAATAAAGCCAGCCACACCACCACTAAATGCCAATGCAATCCAGCAGAAGTTGATCGCAAACAAGGCTAACACCACATATTCCAACGGCGTTACTGAGGCGACACTGAAAACTTGCAGCATTTCGTAGATCGCAAACAACGAAATAGCCGACGCGGAACCAACCACTAACACGCGGCGACTCACTTTGGATTTAACACCGTTAGGGTTAATACTATTTCGCGGAAATCCCTTACTCAATTTACGCAAATCTTGCGCAGGCATAGGCTGCGGCTTTTCGGGCGGCATAGCCGCCCCACCCTCTAACACAGGATGTTGCTCTTCAATCAGACTATGGCTGAAACGAGACTCCATGTAACTCTCCTGCTATTTAGACCAACGGTACAACCAAGTTTCAACCTTGCCGATCCCTTGCGTATCAACTGGCTCAACCGCTGGCTGAGCAAATTGCAGTTCGGCGCGCAACTCTGATACCGTCGCATCGGCTGGATCAAATTGGAAGGTCAACCGATAACCACCATTGTGGCGATTCTCTTGTACCTGTACGTTACTGATCGCACCGTTTGAGGCTTCGACTTTGGCAGTCGGCATAGTTGCTGGACGCGGTGCACCATTCAACGAATAGTCAATTACAAATAGACGTTTTGGTGTTGGCTTCGCCACATCGGCGCGGCCGCTAGCGGTGCGTTCAACGGTCACGTTACCCGCTTTAACAGAAGGTTCTTCACCCCAGACTAAGCGATAGGCAAAACGGTATTCACCGCCGGCTTTCAAGGTATCCTTTGGACGCCAGAACATGACGATGTTGTCATGGATCTCTGCATCAGTTGGTATCTCAGTTAATACCACAGAACCTTGGCCCCAGTTGCCTAGTGGCTCGACCCACAAGCTCGGACGTTTTTCGTACTGCGCATTAATATCTTGATAAGCATTGTAGTTACGCTGGCGTTGGATTAGACCAAACCCTTGCGGAGCGTTGTCCATAAACGCGGAAATTTGCAGGTTACGTGGGTTAGCCAATGGACGCCACAGGCGTTCACTGCGGCCGTTTAGCATCAGCAAACCATCAGAATCATGCACTTCTGGACGGTAGTCGTCAGTGTTCTGACGGCCGTTCAATGAATGCAGGTACATACTGGTTCCCGGAGCCAACCCAACTTTTGCTAGGTCAACGCGCGGGTACAACACCGCTTCAACGTCCATTTGGGTGTTATCCCCTGGACGAACTGAGAACCGATAAGCACCAGTCACGCTTGGGCTGTCTAACAAGGCGTAGATCACCATCAAGTTAGAGTCCGCTTGCGGCTCTTCAATCCAGAATGCTTTAAATACCGGAAACTCTTCGCCTTCAGCGTCAGCGGTTTTCAAGGCTAAGCCTCGGGCTGAAATGCCGTAAGTATTGTTTTTACCTAATGCGCGAAAATAGGTAGCCCCCTGAAACACCAACAGCTCGTCGAAGTAATCAGGACGTTTGATTGGATAGTGCAAGCGGAAACCGCTGTAACCAATATCACCTTTTGGCAACGGCTGGTTAAACACACTACCCGCATTAAAGTATTCTGGGTTGTAGGCTAAATGTGTAGCTAAGTTACCGTTTACCAGCGCCAACTCCACTTTGCTTTTGTAGTAAAAGCCACGGTGAAACATCTGCATCTGATAAGGCAGTTTAGTGCCTTTCCAGATCGCCTCATCTGGGCGGAAATGGATATCGCGATATTGCTCGTAAGTCATATTGTTCAGCGGCGCTGGCAGGTTTTCTTCCGGCGCTTGATATGGCTTTTCAGATAAAGATTTAGCTAACCGTTTTACGGTGTCAGAGCTAAAGATACCACTCTTAGCAAATTGCGCTTTAATCGCATTGTCTGCTGGTTTGTCTTTTTCCATCGCCGCTGATTTAGGCGCCAAAACGGACTCGACTTTTCCTTCTTGGATCAATGGCGTTGTAGGATTAACGCTAGCAAAAGCGGTACTTGACAGTCCAATGGAGACCACAAGGGCCAAGACGTTTATTTTTCCGATTCTATTTAGCATCGATGACGAACCTTTTATACAAGATGGAAGCTCTGAATTAGCAGACAATTTTTGCCCCAAAAGTGGTGGGACTTTCAAAAAGAGAAAGGAAATAAAATACGCTAATAAGCTACTACTAAATCCAATGTAAATAAAGCGTTAGTAAGCATACTAATCAGCTAAATAATGAGCGGTTGTCGCATTTTCGCTGGGACTATCGCAAAGCGAACAGATTAGCGATACCTTCTTTGCCGCTTGTGACCAATTACATAAACAAACGGGCATATAATCCGATCTAGCGAGTAACACTGATTACATATTTTATTTTTATTTAACAAACAGTTCTTTTCAAAATTTCGTCTGGCGTGCTATTCAATTTAGGGAGTTTTAGCTTAACCACAGGTTAATGGCCTGACATAAATTGACATAACAGCCACATCATGAACGTAACTGTGTAATTAAGCGACAAAAAAGCCGATGTTTCCATCGGCTTTAGCGAGATGATGCCGCATCTACATATAAGTATATATGAGATTTATCGACACCTTAGAAGATGTTATTGCACAGTTTTACCTGTCCAACGATCCATCCAAGACAACACATTGGCATACCACTGCTCAAGGTTGTGAGGATTCAAAATCCAGTGATTTTCATCAGGGAAAATCAACAACTCGGATGGAATATCATTACGTTGCATGTATGAGAACGCCGCTAAGCCTTGATCGTAAGGCACACGGAAATCTTTCTCACCGTGGATGACTAGCATTGGCATCTTCCAGTTTTGCACGTAGTTGGCTGGGTTAAACTTCTCATACAGTTCTTTTGACTGCTCATAAGTGCCGCCAAACTCGTGTTCAGGAAACCATAACTCTTCAGTCACGTGGTACATAGAGCGCATGTCAAACAAGCCTGCGTGGTCAACCAAGCACTTGAAGCCGTCGCTCCAGTTGCCTTGGATCCAGTTCATCATGTAACCGCCGTATGAACCACCCAACGCACAGGCATTATTAGCATCAATCCAGTCCTGTTGCTTGGCTGCCGCCGCCAGACCTTTTTGCAGATCTTCTAACGGTTTACCGCCCCAATCTTTAGAGATTGAATCAGTAAAGGCTTGACCATAACCCGTTGAACCGTGGAAATCGACCATGACTACCGCATAACCGGCACCGGCCCATAACTCTGGGTTCCAACGCGAACTAAAGCTGTTGCCAAAAGAGCCTTGTGGGCCGCCGTGTACAAGGAAGGCTACGGGATATTTCTTGCCTTCTTCAAAGTTAGCGGGTTTCAACCAGTAACCGTACACTTCTTCGTTGTTCCAACCTTTAAAGCTGAATTGGCCAAAATCACCAAACTTGATCTTGTCCAATTTGGCGCGGTTTACATTGGTCAGACGTTGTAAGTCTTGACCATCCATATTCATCGACCACAGATCGCCCGGCTCAACCAATGATGAGTGACGGATAATCAAACGGTCACCCGCCATGCCGATGAGGCTGTTGCTACCATCGTTATATAGTGGGCGTACGTCGCCAAATTGGGTGTTGATGGCAAACACGGATACTTGTCCAACATCTTGAGCAGTCACGTACAAGGTGTTGTTATCTTTACCAAAGCTCAACGACGATGGGCTGCGATCCCACAACGGTGCCACTTCTTTGGTTTGGCCAGTAACCGTATCACGCAACATGATGCCGAAACGGTCAGCTTCAAAGCCCGGGCGTTTCATCGCCAGATACGCCATGTAGCGGCCATCATCTGAAAATACCGCTTGAGAATCCCACGCGAGGTTATCTTCAGTCAGATTGATAGTTTCACCACCGGTTGCAGGCACTTGCCACAAATCGTAGTTCGTGGTCCACGCTTGATCTTTTGATGGCGCTTTCGCACTATAAATTACGTAGTTGCTGTCGGTGGAGAATGTCACTTCTTCCATACCAGCAAAAGGTTTTGGCGGCGTTTCAGTATCGCGGCCTTGGGTCACATCGACAGTGTCACCCAACTTACCATCAACAATTGGCGCCACAATCAAATGGCTACGCGCATGGTCAAACCATGTATCCCAGTGACGAACCATCAATTGGCTGTATTCACGGCCCGTCGATTTACGTTCTGATTCCGCTTTGAACTTATCCGCCGAGCACTGCAATGTTGGGCATTCAGGAAATACGCGAATGCTCATGACGACACGCTTACCATCGTTAGACAGTTTGTAACCTTCAATATCTAGCGGTAAGTCAGATACCTGACGCGCTTCACCACCGTTCAGTGGCAGTTGATAAAGTTGGCTACTGCCATTACGTGCAGCCACAAAATAGATGCTGTTGTCATCACTGCTAAACGCCACGTCATGCTCAGTACCTGCGGCACTGGTCAGGCGGTAGGGTTTAGCATCTTTATGAGTTAAATCGAGTAGGTAAAGATCGGAATCGCCCTTGCCTGTATCGTCTACGGTTTTCAAACCATAAATCAATTTACTGCCGTCATGCGACACTGCAACAGAGTGCAGTTTATTAAGCTTAACCAGATCTTGCACAGTGAAAGGTGTTTTATCTGCAGCGCTGGCTGCGAGCGAAACACCTGCCGCTAAAAGCGCTACACCAAGTTTGTTGATTTTCATTTATTGCTCTTCTTAAGGAGTTTAATTTAAGTCAATAAAAAGGGGCCATTGCGGCCCCTTCGAGGAAGCTCTATTACTTGGCCTCTTGGATCTTCACTTTCCAAACAGCCGGACCAATATCGTGAGCGTTAACCCCGTTGGAGTCAACCGCTACAGTAACAGGCATGTCCTCGACATCAAATTCATAAATCGCTTCCATACCAAGATCTTCGAAGGCGATCACGCGGGCTTTCTTAATCGCTTTTGATACCAGATAGGCTGCACCACCAACCGCCATTAAATACACCGCTTTGTGGTTTTTGATTGACTCAACAGTGGCTGGGCCACGTTCGGCCTTACCGATCATGCCCATCAGCCCGGTTTGTGACAGCATCATCTCGGTAAACTTATCCATACGGGTACTGGTGGTTGGGCCTGCTGGGCCAACGACTTCAGTACCAACCGGATCAACCGGTCCCACGTAGTAAATAAACTTACCTTTAAAATCGACGCCTTTCGGCAGCCCTTCGCCACTTTCTAATAAGCTTTGAATACGTTTATGCGCCGCATCACGCCCTGTCAGCATTTTGCCAGACAACAGTAACGTGTCACCGCTTTGCCAACTTTCAATGTCAGCTTGGGTAACGGTATCAAGATTCACGCGACGAGTATTCTCACCCGCTTCACGGGTGATCTCAGGCCAGTCGGCGAGCGATGGCACAGGCAGTTCTGCTGGACCGCTACCATCTAAATGGAAATGTACGTGGCGGGTGGCCGCGCAGTTAGGGATCATCACCACCGGTTTTGACGCAGCATGTGTCGGCGCGGTTTTAATTTTAACGTCCAGCACCGTAGTTAAACCGCCAAGACCTTGTGCACCGATACCTAAGTTATTGGCACGCTCGAAGATTTCTAAACGCAGTTTTTCTTCAGTGGTTTCCGCGCCTTTAGCTTGCAGAGCGTGAATATCTACACTTTCCATCAAAGCTTCTTTAGCCATTACCGCCGCCTTTTCAGCCGTACCACCAATGCCGATACCAAGCATGCCCGGAGGACACCAACCCGCGCCCATCGTTGGCAGCGTTTTCTCCACCCATGCAGCGACATCGTCCGATGGATTGAGCATCACCATTTTGGATTTATTTTCAGAACCACCGCCTTTGGCCGCAATCGCAACTTCAATATGATCGCCAGCTACCGACACAATATGCACCACTGCGGGGGCGTTATCACGGGTGTTTTTACGGCTACCCGCAGGATCGGCAACGATTGATGCACGTAAGGTGTTATCGCTATTGGTATACGCGCGACGAGTTCCCTCATCCACCATCTGTTGGATGGTCATATCGGTTTTATCCCACTGTACGCCCATACCCACGTAGACAAAGCAGGTGACAATGCCCGTGTCTTGGCACAACGGACGGTGACCTTCTGCCGACATACGCGAGTTAATTAAGATCTGGGCAATCGCATCTTTAGCGGCGGGATTTTGTTCGCGCTCGTAGGCTTCCGCCATAGCATCGATGAAATCTTTCGGGTGGTAATACGAGATATATTGCAGTGCATCGGCAATACTGTCGATGAAGTCGGCTTGCTTAATAACAGACATGTTTGCGCTCCATAGCATCGCTGCCCTTCGCCTTCATGGTGCTGCTTAACCTTGTTCCCCAGCAACAGATTAAGCAGGGATGAAGATAGCTGCCATTGCACGAAAAACTGGCAGTAAACACGTTAAATAACGCGAAGTTACCAAAGGCAGATTGGTTCTTGGTATAGGTTGGCGGTTATAATAACCTCTCACCACAGTTTGGGCTACATCACATTTTAGGTTGTAAAAAGGATGTCCGACATCTCAGTTTCGACAAATAGTCATCATTTATTTCTGCCTTGGCAACTCAGCACTGTCCGTGTTTTCAGTGCGTTACGTCAATTATCATACGCTGTGTTACTCGATTCAGCCGATGCCAATCATGCCGATGCACGCTTCGATATCATCGCTGCTGAACCGCTAGCCAAGGTGTCAACTACGACTAAAGACGGTATCGAACTATGCCAAGTGCAGCATTTTGATACAGCTGGCAAGCTCACCCATCAAACTGAAACGACGCAAGAACCACTTGCAGTTGTCCATGAACAACTCACCCATTACTTTCCGCAGCCGCTGGCAAGCACACTGCCGTTCAGTGGCGGCGCCATTATGGCGATGAGTTATGACCTCGGCCGACACTACGAACAGTTACCCAGCCATGCAATCGACGACTTAGCCTTTCCAGCTTTGGCGGCAGGCATCTATGCATGGGCTTTAATACGGGATAGCCAACAACCTGTTGGGCAACAATGGCAATTAGTGAGCGGTAACGCCGAGATGGATCTATCTGCCCTCGCCGCTCGGTTGCAGCGCCTTATTGATAATGCAGCGCCACAATTCGCCGATTTCCGCCTAACTTCCGCTTGGCAAACTCAGCTCACTAAAGCGCAATATTTAGCCAAGTTTGCGCAAATTCAGGACTATTTGCACAGCGGTGACTGTTACCAAATCAACCTAACGCAACGGTTTAATGCCGCTTACCAAGGCGATGAATGGCTGGCGTATCAACTGTTGCGGGCAAGCAATGCGGCTCCGTTCTCCGCGTTTTTCCAATGGGATGGTTTAAGCGTGCTGTCGATTTCACCAGAGCGTTTTTTAAAACTCAGTGAACGCGGCGAGATTGAAACCAAACCAATTAAAGGCACCGCCCCTCGTTCAGCAGATTCGACACAAGATGCGCAATTAGCAGACGAACTGCAGCAATCGGAGAAAAACCGCGCCGAGAACTTAATGATCGTTGATCTACTACGCAACGATATTGGCAAAGTCGCGGCTGCTGGCAGTGTCAGCGTGCCGGCACTGTTCGCCATTGAGAGTTTTCCAGCGGTACACCATCTGGTGAGTACCGTGACCGCCCAACTGCCAGCCAACTTACACGCAAGTGATTTGTTACGTGCTGCGTTTCCCGGAGGCTCGATTACTGGAGCACCAAAGATCCGCGCCATGGAAATTATTGACGAACTAGAACCATCACGGCGCAGCATCTATTGCGGCTCTATTGGCTATATCAGTCAAGATGGCAGCATGGATAGCAGCATTACGATCCGCACCTTGCTCGGCCAGCAAGGTCAACTATATTGCTGGGCTGGGGGGGGGATTGTCGCTGATTCCGAAGGCGAGGCGGAATATCAAGAAACGTTTGATAAAGTCAGTAAGATTCTGCCAATCTTATCGCCGCCAACCGCAAATTAGGATAATTAGCCCCATGGAAAATCTGGCGCAACTGCGTACCCGTTTTGCCTTAAGTGCGACTCCGCAGCCGCGCCGAGTGGCAACCGAAGGCATTAGATTGCGCTCAGCGGCCGTATTATTAGCCTTTTATCAAACCGAACGTGGCGTGGAGTTGTTACTGACCGAGCGCCCCACGCACCTCAAGGCGCATCCAGGGCAGATAGCGTTTCCTGGTGGTAAACCGGAGCCACAAGACAATAACATTATCGCTACTGCGCTGCGGGAAGCATGGGAAGAAGTGGCGTTAGCACCGCAACAGGTGGAAGTGCTCGGCTGCTTGCCGGAACACCACACCTTAACTGGGTTTAGTATCACGCCTGTGGTGGGGTTGGTACATGAAGCGTTTACGCCGATATTAGATGCTAATGAGGTGGCCGACAGTTTTAGTGTCCCGCTGGCTTTTCTACTGGCGCCTCAACATCGTAAAACCTTATGGTTTTCGCGTCGGCAGCACCCAACGCCGATCACCTTTATTCCCTACCAACAGCGGTTGATTTGGGGCGCAACGGCAGCCATCATTGATACTTTCTGCCGTCAATTAGATTAAGAAACGTAGATACAGACCAGAAGTGATCGAAATCAATAATAGTAATGGGATATTAAACCAGTAGCCCATGCGGCTATGACTGGCGCAGTACCAGTTCACCAACAAACTCAGCAAACTAATCACCGCGCAGCTCCAGATGATCTGTTCCAGATGAGCCGTTGCTACTGGCTCCCAGCGCAACCTCACCTGCACGCCACGGCTGAGAAAGTAGCCCACTTGTCTGTCTGGGCGAGCCTCGTCAAATATCAGCAGCGCGTATACAGCTAGCCCCCAGCCAACAATTGACAAGGCGGCCAACAACAATTGCAACACGCGCAACTTGTTCATTTAAGACTCCTACCACATAAAATCCTTGATCAACATGAAGAATACCTTTTTCAGCTTGAGAAAAGCCACCAGCAAGGTAATATGAACCTCCAAATTTTTTTGCTGTGTGATCAAAATAGGTGTTGTCGCGCGTTTATGCCAGTAACACCAAGAACAGGCAGTGTTTTATTTCAGTGGAGTTCAAAGCAATAATGAGTGTTGCATCTGTCGCATCTGTATTTAAAGGTGAGCATCCGGTAGGTAGCGAAGTCACAGTACGTGGCTGGGTTCGTACACGCCGTGATTCAAAAGCTGGGATCTCATTCCTCGCGGTTTATGATGGTTCTTGTTTCGATCCAATCCAGGGCGTAGTGCCTAACAGCTTGCCAAATTACAATGACGAAGTGCTGCACTTAACGGCTGGTTGCTCCGTAGTTGTGACGGGTGAAGTTGTTGAAAGCCCAGGTGCTGGCCAAGACTTTGAACTGCAAGTTACTAAGGTTGAAGTTACTGGTTGGGTAGAAGATCCTGATACTTACCCAATGGCAGCAAAACGCCACAGCGTTGAGCACTTGCGTGAATTGGCGCACTTGCGTCCACGTACCAATATCATGGGGGCAGTTATGCGTGTGCGTAACTGTCTATCTCAAGCAATTCACCGCTTTTACCACGAAAACGGTTTTATCTGGGTATCAACGCCGTTGATCACCGCTTCTGACTGTGAAGGCGCGGGTGAAATGTTCCGTGTTTCGACACTGGATATGGAAAACCTGCCACGCACCGCTGACGGTAAAGTGGATTACGACAAAGACTTCTTCGGTAAAGAAGCCTTCCTGACCGTATCTGGCCAGTTGAACGGCGAAACTTACGCCTGTGCTTTGTCAAAAATCTACACCTTTGGCCCTACCTTCCGCGCAGAAAACTCCAACACTAGCCGTCACTTGGCGGAGTTCTGGATGGTTGAACCTGAAGTAGCGTTTGCCGAGTTAGATGATGTTGCAGGTTTGGCAGAAAAGATGCTGAAGTACTGCTTCAACGCAGTATTGGCAGAACGCCGTGATGACTTAGCGTTCTTTGCACAACGTGTAGACAAAGGCGTTATTGAACGCTTAGAAAACTTCGTCAGCAGCGATTTTGCACAAGTGGATTACACCGATGCAGTGACTATTCTGCAAAACTGCGGTAAGACGTTTGAATACCCAGTTGAATGGGGTATTGACCTGCAATCAGAGCACGAACGTTATCTGGCAGAAGAGCACTTCAAAGCCCCTGTGGTAGTAAAAAACTATCCAAAAGATATCAAAGCGTTCTACATGCGTCTTAACGAAGACGGTAAAACCGTGGCGGCAATGGACGTATTGGCCCCAGGCATTGGTGAAATCATCGGTGGTTCACAACGTGAAGAACGTTTGGACGTACTGGACGCTCGTATGGCGGAGATGGATCTGAACCCAGAAGATTACTGGTGGTATCGTGACCTGCGCCGTTATGGTACCGTACCGCATTCAGGTTTCGGTTTAGGTTTCGAACGTCTGGTGTCTTATGTGACTGGCGTGAGCAACATTCGTGACGTGATCCCGTTCCCTCGGGCACCGCGTACAGCGAACTTCTAAGCTACGCAAAAACGCGCCTCGTGCGCGTTTTTACTTTAATAAGGGCGCGATATGTCTCACAGTCGCGCCTTTATTATCACAGTAAAGTTCTATCGTGCATATTTAGCGGAGAGTTACCGTGGCAAACGATGAAATTCAACGGTTTACCGTTTCCCTACCCCAATCACTATTTGAAGAGATTGAAACTGATATCGCCTCTCGTGGTTATCAATCGCGTTCTGAATATATTCGCGATCTGTTCCGCGACCGCATCGTGGATAAACAGTGGAATGACAGCGTTGAAGATGTGGTGGGTGTACTGACGCTGATTTTCGATCATCATCAACGAGGTTTGTCAGAAAAGTTGATTGAGATACAACACCATCACTTAGTGCACATTCTGTGTAGTACCCATGTGCACATCGATCACCACCGCTGCTTGGAAACGATTATTTTGAAAGGCCAAGCTAAAGAGGTAAATCATCTGGTGAACCAGATTTCGGCGCTTAAAGGCGTTAATCTTGCTCGCCTTAGCCGCGCCGGTGTAGTTTAAGCATTTAATTTTTTGGGTTGTGCTAATGGCAGATATATTCGAACATCCAGCCCACGTGGTTTACCAGGGTGAATGTCTAACAGGCCATGGTGCAACTCAACAATCTGCGCACAAATAGATAACCCTAAGCCTGAGCCTGAAACTTTCTCCCCTGCCGCCCGGAAAAAGCGCTCTTTGATTTGCAGGCAATCTACTTCACTGAGTCCTGGCCCTGAGTCCAACACTTGAATCACCGCCATCTGCTCTTTCGTGTCTGCCCAAGTCCGAATACTAATTGGGCTGAAGCCTTGCGAGTATTTACAGGCGTTTTCAATAATATTTTTAAACACCAACTTGAGATAGAAACCATCGCCGTTAGCTTTAAGATTTGCGGCAAAATCTAGCTGCCAGTCATAAGGTTCAATAATCGGCAGAAGATCGTTCAAAACTTCATTAATCAGTTGTTCCGGCGACACCGCCTCAACGTTTAAGCCTGCTAACGAATCAACCCGCGATAGCAGTAATAACTGCTCGATGGTGTGGCTGATCTGCACAATGCCTTTATCGATAGCGGCATGGTGCAGCTGCAATTCGGCGGGATCTTGCGTCTGCTCAAGGCCTTGGTGGTGCAACTTGATAATCGCTAGTGGCGTTTTTAACTCGTGGGCGGCATCACCACTAAATTTGCGTTCACGCACCATCGCATCGCCGATACGCTCAATGTAACCATTCATCGCATCACGTACTGGCACTAACTCGCTCGGCAATTTCATATGAATGGGCGTCAGGTCGGCGGGAGAACGCTGTAGCAATCGGCGCGCTAGCTCTTGTACCGGTTCAAACAACCAATATGACAGGAAAATCATCAACAGTGCGACCAGCGGAAAGATAATCGCTGGTCCCAAAACGCTATTGCCCATGATCTGATCAACCAGTTCTTGGCGTACATCATTACGTTGGCCAGTAATAATCCAGACATCAGTCGCTTTCGAATAATAGGTATACAAGTGCCATAGGCGATGACCCATGGTGATTTCACGATAACCTACTTTAAACTCGGTCATTGGTGATGGCAGGCTGTTGGCTGAACGCACTAACAACTGCCCGTTAGGATTCCAAATCTGAATGGCGAGCTTCTGTTCATAGGCCAAAGACTCGGCGTTGGCATCTTGGTGAAATGTTTCATACTTCGCTGGCGTGATTTCAAGTAATAACGGATGCTCAACCAAGTTTTCGCGATGATCTTTCGGTTGGGCACCGTAGAACATTTCCATCATTTTGGCGCTTTGAAGCATCTGCGCATCAAACAGCTCTTCAATCTGCTGCTCAGAGTCGTGGGTACTCAACCAAGTGGAGATACCAATAGACAGCGAGATGCCAAGCAGCATCACGCCGATCATGGTTAAACGCAGTGACATAGTTACTCCACCTCAGCCAAGGTATAACCGATACCGCGAATGGTTTTAATCAGCTCGGTGGTGGTTTTCTTGCGTAGGTGATGAATATGCACCTCGATGGAGTTACTACCGACTTCATCCCAGCCGTAGGTTAGCTGCTCAAGTTGACCGCGGGTTAATACCCGCCCAGCCGATTGCGCCAGCTCTAACAACAGTTGAAATTCACGTCTTGATAGCTGAATGGTTTCACCACGAAAAGAGACATCGTGGGTGTTTAAGTCCATCGATAACGAACCAACTTCCAGCTTGTTTTCCGCCATGCCGTGATGACGACGCACAATGGCCTTAACCCGTGCCACCAGCTCGCGCACATCAAACGGCTTAGCAAGGTAGTCGTCCGCGCCAATATCAAGACAGGCAAGTTTAGTATCAAAGTCAGTATTGGCCGTCAGCACTATGGTAGGAATATCAATGCCACGTCGGCGCCACTGTTGCAGCAAACTGCGACCGTTACCATCTGGCAGCCCTAAGTCCAACACGATGGCGCTTAGCGCTTCATTCAACACCGCGGCTTCCGCTTGTTTGATGGTGGTCACATGGTCCACCTGAATATCCAGCTTTTCAAGGCTAAGCCGCAGGCCTTGGGCGAGTAAATCGTTATCTTCAATCAACAGTATGCGCATAATAAGAGCTTCTTATTCACGAACAAAAAGGAAGATCACACTGCATGGCGGTAGCACCATTAATAGCGTGACCAATAATCTCTGTGATGTTTGAGCATCAGTCTGATAATTGGTTCAAAACGCAGCATTTTTAACCTAATTCTAATGATTGTTGATCCGGATCAATATTTCATTAGTTACATTGCCTAGATTGTCACCATTCGTCTTAATTCATGATCGATCTCACCTTTTCCCGAGCTCGCCATTCTTGAATGACTGTACCTTTCCTAGAGTTTGAAGCGGTCCTGCCGCTTCGGTGTGACGCTACGCCTTTCGCGACGTGCGTATTGAGCAATATCAATAAATTAAGGTTAATCCATGGATACACATGCAGCGCTCTTTGAGCAAGGCAGACTACGGCTGGACGCCCTCAGGCAATTGCCTCCACGTCAGCAGGAATCACTCAAAGATAAAATGTTAGATCACGGCGTTACTCGCCGTGAATTTCTCCAATGGAGCGCCTCAGTGACTGCACTGTTGGCACTTCCGCTTCCTTTTAGCAGCTTAGTGGCAGAGGCCGCTGAACTTGCTGACCGCGTGCCTCTGGTTTGGCTGCACATGGCCGAATGTACGGGGTGCTCTGAGTCACTTACTCGCGCCGATACGCCCGACCTCGATACGCTGATTTTCGATCATATCTCGCTTGAATATCACGAAACCTTGATGGCGGCCGCAGGTTGGCAAGCAGAGGAAAATCTTGAACATGCGTTGAGCAAATTTCACGGCAACTATTTGTTGGCAGTCGAGGGCGCGGTACCAACCGCCAATAACGGTGCATTTCTGACGGTGGGCTGCAAAGGCAAAACCGGGTTAGCGTTAGTTAAAGAAGCAGCGGCTGGCGCGGCGGCGATCATCTCCGTGGGCACTTGTTCCTCTTTTGGTGGCGTGCAAGCCGCTGCACCAAATCCAACCGGAGCTAAGGGGGTACATGAAGTGATTGATCGTACCGTGATCAACCTTGGTGGTTGCCCGCCGAGCGAGAAAAATATCGTCGGAACACTGATGTACTTTGTCATGTTTGGTCGCCTACCTGCACTTGACATGTTTAACCGTCCTAAATGGGCATATGGCGCGCGGGTGCATGATAACTGTGAACGTCGCGGTCACTTCGACTCAGGTGAATTTGTCGAAGAGTTTAGTGACAACAATGCGAAAGACGGCTACTGCCTCTACAAAGTCGGTTGTAAAGGCCCTTATACCTACAACAACTGTCCAACAGAACGCTTTAATGGTCACGTAAGTTGGCCCGTGCTGGCGGGACATGGTTGTATCGGTTGCTCCGAACCCAACTTTTGGGATGACATGGCCGATTTTGAAAAACCTCTTGGAAGACAGCTGCTGCATGGCTTAGACGCCAGCGCTGACACCGTTGGCGCGGTAATTATAGGCGCAGCAGTTATCGGTATCGGCGCCCATGCGGTGGCCAGTTTGTTTGCTCATTCCAAAGAGGATTAATCAATGAATCAACGTGTTGTTATCGACCCAATTACTCGTATTGAGGGTCATCTACGTATCGAAGTGGAAGTAGACGAGCAAAACGTCATCCAAAAAGCGTGGGCATCATCTACGCTCTGGCGCGGTATTGAGGTCATTCTTAAAGGTCGCACACCAATGGATGTCGGACTACTGGTGCAACGCATCTGTGGCGTCTGTACTTATTCGCACTATCGTTGTGGTACCGAAGCCGTAGAGAACGCGCTTGGGGTGCAGATACCACTCAATGCCAAATATCTGCGTTCACTGATGATGAGCGCCCTGCACTATCACGACCATATTGTGCACTTCTATCATCTGCATGCGTTGGATTGGGTTGATGTGGTGTCGGCACTGAGTGCTGATCCCGCCAGAGCGGCGCAAATTGCCCTGCAATACACGGATGAACCTCTGGCGGCAGGCGAAGGTGATTTACGTGCCGTACAAAAACGCGTCCAAGGTTTTGTCGATAAAGGCCGGATGGGGCCATTTGCTAACGCTTATTGGGGCAATAAGACTTACCGTTTTTCACCAGAACAAAACCTGATCGCCCTGTCTCACTATCTCAAAGGGCTTGAAGTACAGCGCATTGCGGCCGAAATGATGGCCATTTTTGGCGGTAAACAACCGCATCCACAATCAGTGGTTGTCGGTGGCGTCACCTCGGTACGTGATATGTTAAGCCCGGCACGACTGCAAGAGTGGCAGGCTAAACACGCCATTGTGCGCGATTTTATCAAACGTGCTTACCATCCTGACATTCGCATGGCTGCCGATGCTTTTAGCGGTGAAGCTTCAGTACTGGGGGGCGTCAACGTGCATAACTTTATCTGCACCAACGAGTTTTATGGTGCCGATGGTCAGTATCTGTATCAGCAAGGGGTGATCCACAATGGCGATTTAACCAAAGTGGCCGATGTTGACCCAAGTTTGATTGCCGAAGACGTGACCCACTCTTGGTACACTGCAGACAAACCTCAGCATCCGTATGATGGCACCACCATTCCCAACTACACCGGTTTTGTCGAACGCGATACCATCTACGGCAAACTGCCCGCGATTAATGAGGCCGAGAAATATAGCTGGGTCAAATCACCACGCTATAACGGTGAAGCGATGGAAGTCGGTCCACTGGCCTGCTTGTTAGTGAACTATGCCCGCGGTAACCCAAAAGTGGTTAATGCAGTCAATAGCTTCTTAAATGAAACGGGCCTGCCAGTGGAGGCGCTGTACACTACCTTAGGACGTACCGCAGCGCGGATGATCGAAACTGAGATATTGGCTGATGAATGCCACGCTATTTTTGATGCACTCATCACCAATATTGCCAGCGATGAAACGCTTTACGTCAAACCCAAGATTGATCCGAATAAAGAGTACGTCGGTCACGCCTTTATTGAAGCGCCCCGCGGTATGCTGAGTCATTGGGTGCGTATCAAGCATGGTGTAGTTGAGAACTATCAAGCGGTGGTGCCAACCACATGGAATGCGGGCCCGATGGACGCTAATGGCAACATCGGCCCCTATGAAGCCTCATTGTTGGGATTAAAGCTTGAAGATCCGACCAAGCCGTTAGAGGTGCTGCGAATCATCCACTCATTCGACCCATGCATGGCCTGTTCAGTACATATGATGGATTACCAAGGTCAATCATTGGGTGAATTCCGTGTCGGCCCAACTGCCGCTTAAGGAGGAACTTATGGCAACAGCCACTCCCGCATATGAACGGGTAAAAGTGTTTAGTGCCGCCATTAGGATATTTCACTGGTTACGGGCACTTTCAATTGTGATATTGACCGCGACTGGCTTCTATATCTCTTGGCCCTATCTCGTAGGCGCAGATAGCACCGATGTGTTAGTGCAAGGTTGGATCCGCTACGCTCACTTAATCTGCGGTTTTATTTTGTGCGCTGTAACATTAATACGCGCCTATCTATACTTTTTCAGCAAAAGCGATATTGAACGGCGTTCTTTTCAGGACGTGAAAAATTATCGTAGCTGGATAATCCAGCTTAAGTCCTACTTTTGGATTGGTGGTTTAGAGCACAAAGGCGTATATGGCCCACTGCAATATGTCACCTATCTCGCCGTGACGTTAATGGCTTTGTTCATGTGTATTACCGGCTTGACCTTATATGCCAACGTGTATCACCAAGGTATGGGCGGTGCACTCTGGGCCCCGGCGGCTTGGGTTACAGAGGCGTTTGGCGGCTTAGCTTGGATACGTATTCTGCACCATTATGTCACTTGGGCATTTATCATCTTTCTGGTGATCCATATTTATATGGCGGTATGGATGGGCATTCGCTTTAAACATAACGCGGTAGATGCAATTGTGTCGGGTTATGACTACCACCCGAAACATTCGGACTAAGCTCACAGTAACATCGTTAGTATGCGTGAACTCCGTCGCATTATTTTGCGGCGGAGTTATCGCTTTATTAAACAGCACGCTAACCGAAAAACGCTGTTAAAGTGACAAATTTCACGCCAACTTTTGTTATTTCCAATGCAAATATTAGAACAAAAACACACCAATTAAGGATTTACTTAATAATTTAATGCATATTTTCGGTAAAAATGACTTCTAATCCACTGTAATCTAGTGATTAAATCTTTCAAAACCCATGTGGTCAAAATGTCCCAATTCGTCCATTTAGGATTGATCTTGCTCATATTCTAATAATCTAAATTTTTCAAGAGTCCCAATTTCTCGGAAATGTTGACGTAACTCAAACATCCCTCAATGGTTGCCCCCTAAGATCGCTGCCGTTAGCCGTGTGAGCTATAACGCAAAAAAGCCCGTTCAAAAAACATAAAAGGTCATAACATGGACACACATTCAGCCCTTTTTGAACAAGGTCGGAAGCGGTTAGAGGCATTACGCCAACTTCCTCCTCGTCAAGAAACGTCTTTACAAGAGCGTATGCTCAAACTTGGGATCACTCGTCGTGATTTCATGAAATGGAGCGCTTCAGTTACTGCATTACTAGCACTGCCACTGCCTTTTACCAATTTGGTAGCAGAAGCGGCAGAGTTAGCCGATCGCGTACCATTAATCTGGTTGCACTTAGCAGAATGTACTGGTTGTTCTGAATCACTAGTACGTACTGATACGCCTAACCTAGACTCGCTGATCTTCGACCATATCTCACTTGAATACCACGAAACGTTGATGGCTGCAGCGGGGTGGCAAGCAGAAGAAAACCTCGAACACGCAATGGAAGCATACAAAGGTAACTACTTGCTAGCCGTTGAAGGCGCTGTACCAACTGCCAACAATGGCACATTTCTTACCGTAGGCTGTAAAGGCCATACTGGCATGCAAATTATCAAAGAAGCTGCCGAAGGCGCTGCTGCGATCATTTCTGTTGGTACTTGTGCTTCTTTCGGTGGCGTACAGGCTGCTGCACCTAACCCAACTGGGGCGAAAGGTGTTTATGAAGTCATCGACAAAGCCGTGGTTAACTTGGGTGGCTGCCCACCAAGTGAGAAAAATATCGTGGGTACATTGATGTACTTCGTCATGTTTGGCCGCTTGCCAGCATTGGATATGTTTAACCGTCCCAAATGGGCTTACGGTGCTCGCGTACACGATAACTGCGAACGTCGTGGTCGCTTTGACGCCGGTGAATTTGTTGAAAAATTCGGTGATGAAGGCGCTAAAGAAGGCTACTGCTTGTACAAAGTAGGTTGTAAAGGTCCTTACACTTACAACAACTGCCCTACCGAACGTTTTAACCACCATGTTAGCTGGCCAGTATTGGCCGGTCACGGTTGTATGGGGTGTTCAGAACCTAACTTCTGGGATGACATGGCAGACTTCGAAAAACCTCTTGGCCGTCAACTGCTACATGGTCTTGATGCAACTGCTGACACCATTGGTGGTGTTATTCTCGCAGCGACCGTTGTTGGTATCGGCGCGCATGCTGTTGCTAGTGTATTTGCCGGTTCCAAGGAGGACTAATTAAATGAATCAACGCGTCGTTATTGACCCAATTACTCGTATCGAAGGCCACTTGCGTATTGAAGTAGAAGTTGATGAAAACAATGTTGTGCAAAATGCGTGGTCTTCTTCAACGCTGTGGCGTGGTCTGGAAGTTATTTTGAAAGGCCGTACTCCAATGGACGTTGGTCTATTGGTGCAACGTATCTGTGGTGTGTGTACCTATTCACACTATCGCGCAGGTACTGAAGCCGTTGAAAACGCACTGGGTTTGAAAATTCCATTGAACGCTCGTTATCTGCGTTCACTGATGCATACCTCTTTGATGCTGCATGACCACATTGTGCATTTCTATCACCTACACGGTTTAGACTGGGTAGACGTGGTTTCAGCACTGAGTGCTGATCCAGTAAAGGCATCACAAATCGCTCACGAATACGTCCATAACCCAATCGCCACTAGCGATGGTGAACTGCGTGCCGTGCAAGAACGTGTGAAAGGCTTTGTGGAAACAGGTAAGTTAGGCCCATTTGCTAACGCTTACTGGGGCAACAAAACTTACAAGTTCTCACCAGAACAAAATCTGATCGCCCTATCTCACTACCTGAAAGCGTTAGAAGTTCAGCGTATTGCCGCAGAAATGATGGCTATCTTCGGTGGTAAACAACCTCACCCACAATCTTTAGTTGTTGGTGGTGTAACTTCTGTCCGTGACATGCTGAGCCCTGCTCGTCTGCAGGAATGGAAACAAAAACACGCAATCGTTCAGGACTTTATCGAACGCGCTTACCGTGCAGATATCGTGATGGCTGCGGCAGCCTTTGGTACTGAACCTTCAGTGCTGGGTGGCGTGAACATCAAAAACTTCATGGCGACTAACGAAATTGCGCTTGGCGACCAAGAATACCTGTTCGAACAAGGCGTGATCCTCAATGGCGATTTGGGCAATGTGACAGACATCAACCCAGATATGATTGCTGAAGATGTGACCCACGCTTGGTATACCGCTGACAAACCTCAACACCCGTATGACGGTACGACCGTGCCTAACTACACAGGCTTGGTAGAACGCGACACCGTTTACGGCAAACTGCCAACACTGGACGGTGACAAGAAATACAGCTGGGTGAAATCACCTCGTTACAACGGTGAACCTGTAGAAGTCGGTCCACTGGCATGTATGTTGGTCAACTATGCCAAAGGTAACAAAGTCGTAGTTGATTCTGTCAATGGTTTACTGAAAGCCACGGGGTTACCTGTTGAGGCACTGTTCACTACCTTAGGCCGTACTGCTGCCCGTATGTTGCAAGCCAGCGTCATTGCCGAAGAAGCAGTAAAAACCTTTGATGCCTTGGTACACAACCTGTTGGCTGACGAAACCACTTACGTTGAACCCAACATCGATTCCAGCAAAGAATATGTTGGTCACGCGATGATTGAAGCACCACGCGGCATGCTGAGCCACTGGATCCGCATCAAAGACGGTTTAGTGGAAAACTACCAAGCGGTGGTACCTACCACTTGGAACGCTGGTCCTAAAGATGCTAACGGCAAAATTGGCCCATACGAAGCATCATTGATGGGTCTACAACTGGAAGATCCAACTAAGCCGTTGGAAGTAGTGCGTATTATTCACTCTTTCGACCCATGTATGGCTTGTGCAGTACATGTGATGGATTACAAAGGACAATCTTTGGGTGAATTCCGCATTGACCCAAGCGCCTGTTAAGGAGGTGTACCATGTCAAAAGCTGGAGTTTCCTATGAGCAGGTGAAAATATTTGGGGCTGCGGTCCGCATTTTTCACTGGCTACGTGCTTTGTCAATTGTTGCACTGGTAGCAACTGGCTTTTATATCGCATGGCCATTTGTGGTGGGTTCTGCTTCAACCGACGTACTCGTACAAGGTTGGATCCGTTTTTCTCACCTCATCTTTGGCTTTATTTTGTGTGCGGTGACACTCGCTCGCGCGTATTTGTACTTCTTTAGTAAGAACGACATTGAACGTCGTTCTTTACAAGACGTACTGAATTATCGCAGCTGGATCATCCAGATTAAGTCTTACTTCTGGATGGGTCACTTAGATCACAAAGGGGTATATGGCCCACTGCAATACATGACCTACCTGATGATTTCGGTAATGGCGTTCTTGATCTGTATCTCAGGTCTGATCCTGTACGCCAACATCTACCATGAAGGTTTGGGTGGTGCATTGTGGGGTGTAGCAAGCTGGTGCACTGAATTACTCGGTGGTTTAGCTCAGGTGCGCATCTGGCACCACTACATCACCTGGGTATTCATTATCTTCTTAGTTATCCACGTTTACATGGCAGTCTGGATGGGCATTCGTTTCAAACACAACTCTGTTGATTCGATTGTTTCTGGCTACGACTACCACCCAGAGAAACACTAGGAGCCCAATGAATACATTGCTATTGGGAATTGGCAATGTCTTGTACGCCGATGAAGGTATCGGCGTACATTTTGTCAATTATATTCACGAGAACTACCAGTTCAGCCACCCAGAGCATCAATTAGTGATGCTCGACGGTGGTACGCTTGCCCAAGGTCTTACGCCAATTCTTGCGCAATATCCATCACTTATTGTGGTTGATACTGTCAATGCGGCTGGCTGTGCCCCGGGCGAAGTTTATTTCTTTGATTTTGATAACGCCCCACCCGAAATTGATTGGCAAGGCAGCGCCCACGAAGTGGAAATGCTGCAAACGCTAACCATGATGGAGATGGTCGGCGACCGTCCACACACTATGGTATTGGGGGTAACCCCGACAGTTATCGAGCCGATGACCCTAGGGCTGACCGATCGTATCGCAGCCGCCGTACCTGTGATGGAACGTACCTTAATTAATTATCTCACTCAGCAAGGTTGGCAATGTCAAAAAGTCGGTAACACCGATATTGCCGAACTCATCCCTCTTTCCTACATTCCGCGTCTATCGATGGGCGATCGGGAAAGTGGCCACCTGCCACACGCAACGGAAACTCAGGATACTGAATAATATGAAACTGCTTAGATTTGAGTTTGACTGCTCTCGTCAAGTGCCTTGGTACGGTTACTTATGTAATCAATATCTTAATTACCAACCGCTAACGCTAACCGTCGGTTTGAAAGCGGTGCAGGTACAAGGTGACGCTGCGCTGCAGCAACTGCCAATCACATGGCGCTATTTTATTGAAGCCGAAGGCGAGCAAGCAGCGTTAGAAGCCTTAGCAAATGCGCTGGCACAAGACTTTTTAATCAGCACTTACCTGCTTGAATCAAGGATTATTCCGATTGAGCAGCGTCTCGGTAGCGATAAACCGCTGGCAGATACCAACGCCACATTAGCGTTTTGTCAGCATTGCCAACCGCAATTTGGTGACAACCAACATCCCCACTTTGCCCAGCTGAGTTTGCCTTGTGCCCATTGCCACGGCGAAGTCGCGATCACTCGCAAACCAGAATTGGCCGCGCTGCAGCCCGCTGACTTAGTCCAACTCGCCAAGCAATTGCTAGACGGTAGCACGATTACCCTACCCGACGTGCACGGCAACATTCAGCTAAGCCGTCAGCCAATGACCAGCGCTGATTGCGCTGTGTTGATCTGTAATCCCAACACACTGAGCCAACAGTTTGTGTTAGAAAACCGTCAAGTGTTGTCGCTATCATCAATTGAGAAGCCGTTGTTGCTACTTAAGCCGCAAGCCGAACTCAAACTAACATCAGCGTTATTGCCGGTCGGTTTTGCCGCCACGCGTTTACAACAAGTGTTGTGTGAGCTGCTACGCGTTAAAGGCGTTGACTGGATCTATATTAGCGGTGCTCAGCAGCCTGTGTTTGCCAACATTCTGAGAGCTGATATTCCCGCACATGCCAATAGTAGCCACCTCAGCAGCGCTAGCACCGGCGCCCCATTGAAAGAGCCGTTACACGACGATGTTCGCTTTGGTGCCTATGTGGCGCACAGTAGCGGTTCACACAAACAGCCTGTGATTGAAAGCACTATTAGCGATGCCCAAGTCTGGGACAGCACCAACGCCGCTCAAGCCGCCGAATGCGCCGCTTTGGGTCTAGCCGCCGAGTTTGCACAACACAGTAATTACGCGCTGCTGTACTTTAGCCGTCAATTTGATAGCAAGATTGTCACCTGCGATAGCAACGGCACCTTTGCCCCTTTTATCACTCTGCCTAAATTGCCGAGCGCAGGCAGCGCTATTGCGGCCGCGATGCAGCAAAGTGAGCACGGCGCGGTATGGCAAAAGTTTGTCGCCAAACACCCAGAGATCGAACAGCGGTTACTGGCGTTAGATCTCTCCAGTGTCACCCGTGTTGCCTCGTTAGAAGCATTGTGGAGCGTCGCTGCAGTCATCGTTGGCATTCAAGCGGATAACGCCAAAGCATTGGCCCAAGCGTTTATTGCCGCAGCGATGAGCAATCGCAGTGCAAATTCACCAAGGATTGATTTCCCGCTGACCAAAGTAGACGACAGCAGTGATAGCAGTTTTGTCTGGACCAAAGCTATCGGCAGCTTAGTCAGCTTCCGCCTCGCGGGTGACGAAGATGAAGCCAAACTGGCGTTTGCGATGAACGATTCCTTGGCAGACTTTATCGCCAACTGGATTGAGCGGTTAGATCTGAATGTCGGTATAAAATGCGTCTATCTCGCTGGTGATGAGTTCACTAACCCAGTGCTAGTAAAACGCTTGGGGCTGCGCTTAGGGAAAAACTTCCCGATGGCAAGCAGCCAACAACAAGATCTCGATGGTGCACTTTTGGCCAGTGGCGCGTTGTACTTACGTCAACGTCGAGGCAAATAGCATGAGTACCACACCTGACGCTATATCGTACATTGCACGCCGTTATCGCATGCACGGCATAGTGCAAGGTGTGGGCTTTCGTCCGTGGATTTACCAACTCGCGTTACGCTGTCAATTGACCGGGCATGTGCTCAACAATGGTGAAGGTGTCACGGTTGTCGTGCAAGGCACCGCTAGTGCGATCAATCAATTTGATAGCTTACTTTATGTTGACAGGCCGCCATTAGCACGGCTTGATGATATTCAGCAGCAAACCATTGCACCAAACGGCGAGTTAACCGACTTTTCCATCAAAAAAAGTGATAGCACCGATAATGCGCTAACGGTGGTCAGTAGTGATAAAAGCACCTGCCCCGCCTGCTTGGCTGAAATGCACGATGTGAATAACCGCCACTATCGCTATCCTTTTGTAAATTGTACCCATTGCGGCCCACGCTACAGCATTATTAATCACTTGCCATACGATAGGCAGAACACCTCCATGGCGACATTTGACATGTGTCCAACGTGTCGCGTCGCCTATGAAAACCCGCTTGACCGCCGCTACCACGCCCAGCCAGTGAGCTGCCCAAAATGTGGGCCACAGCTACGTTTACTCAATAGCAACGGCGAGACAGTAGGCCAACGACACGCCGCCTTTGAGCTGGCCGTAGCCGCCCTCAAGCGCGGTGAGATATTGGCAATTAAAGGTTTAGGTGGTTTTCACTTAGTCTGCGACGCTACCTCTAATGACGCAGTGGCCAAATTAAGGCAACGTAAGCAGCGCCCAGCCAAGCCGCTGGCGGTGATGGTTGCTAGCCTAGAGATGGCGCAAGCTTACGCCACTGGTTGTGACGCTGAATGGCAACTACTGACTAGCCAAGAACGCCCGATCGTACTACTCGCTAAAAATACCGCTGCCACCGACGCTGCATTAAGTGAGTTAGTCGCACCAACAATTGACCGCGTCGGCTTATTTTTACCTTACACCCCGCTGCATACGCTATTGTTAGATGCGCTCGATTTTCCGCTGGTTGCCACTAGCGCCAACCTTGCTGGCGAGCCAATTATCACCGATAGCAGCGACATTCTTCAGCAGCTGGCACAAGCGCCGTTTGCCGTGGTTGATGCCGTGCTCGACCACAACCGCCCGATTGTTAATGGTTGTGATGATTCGGTAGTACAACTGGTAGGTAATGACGTGCAAGTACTGCGCTTAGCCCGCGGTTATGCGCCGCTGATACTACCCAGTAAAACTATCGACGCTGCCGATCTGGCTGTACTCGCCGTGGGGCCGCAGCAAAAGAACACCTTGGCGCTGAACATCGGTAATAACCTCTGCCTCAGCCCACACATTGGTGATCTGTTCAGTATCGGCGCCGAGGGCTATTTTCAGCGCACCTTAGCCAGTTTTCAACGCATGTATCGCTTTAGCCCCAGTCATATCGTGCGCGATCTGCATCCGCAATATGCCTCTAGCCGCTGGGCGGATGAGCAAAACGCGCCAACTATCAGCGTGCAACATCACTATGCCCACGTGTTAGCCACATTGGCCGCCAATGATTATCACGGCCAAGTGCTGGGCTTCAGTTTTGATGGCACCGGCCTTGGCGATAACGGTGAACTTTGGGGCGGCGAGCTGCTACTGGCCGACAACCACCAATATCAACGCCTAGCCAGCCTGCAGCCCTTGACACTCATCGGCAATGAGCTAGCGATTGAACAACCGTGGCGCTTGCTGTTCGCGCTACTGACTGAGCAGCTCGATAACACCACATTACGGCAACTACCCTGCTTTGCCCAACAACGCGAGAGCATGCTCAATAACCTCAAGCGAGTCATGCGCAGTGGCAAAATGCCAATGACCCATTCAGTCGGCCGACTATTTGATGCACTCGCGGTGCTGCTTGGTCTAATGGAACACACACAGTTTGAAGGCCAAGCCGGCATTTTAGTTGAAAGTGCGGCAAGGCGCGCATTAGCAAGTGATGTTATGCCGTATCCTCTGCAATTACAGAGCAATAGCGACGCGGAATTGCCGCTCGGCAGTTGGCAAAGCCAGCAGTTATTTGTTGATGTTGTCCACGCTTTGCGCAGTGGAGCATCAATTGAAGCGCTAGCATTGGGCTTTATTCATGCGTTAGGTAACGCGATTTGTGACGCCGCCAGCGCCGCACAACAACGGCTAGCGCAACCGCTGCCCGTGGTACTTACCGGCGGTGTATTTCAAAACCGCTGTTTGACTGAGTTTTGTCAGCAGCAATTTAGTGTTCGAGGCATCTCTTGGTTACCGCAAGGGCTGGTGCCCGTTAATGATGGCGGTATTGCCCTCGGACAACTTTGGTACGGTTTGCACCAACTCAAGCAGATCGCAAAGGATTCAGCTAAACCGCAGCAAGCGGTTTCACAGGAAATATCGGAGTAGATATGTGTAAAGATTGCGGATGTTCACTGACAGGTGAAGGTCATGCCCATCACCACGATCATAACCATGATCATCTGATGACTAACCCTCAGTTAAACGACAAGAAAACCTTATCCGTTATTCATAAAATCCTCGATAAGAACGATATCGAAGCGGCCCACAACCGTGAGCATTTTGAAGAACACGGCGTCATGGCGTTTAACCTGATGAGTAGTCCAGGTAGCGGTAAAACTACCCTGCTGGAGCACTTAACCAACTACACCGACAAGCGTTACTGCGTGATTGAAGGTGACTTGGAAACTTCGCGCGATGCCGACCGTTTGAAGGCCAAAGGCATTAATGCAGTACAAATTCAAACGGGTAGCGCCTGCCATTTAGATGCCTTTATGGTACACGGCGCACTGCATCAACAACCGCTAGATAACATGGACATCTGCTTTGTCGAAAACGTCGGTAACTTAGTGTGTCCTGCCAGCTATGACGTCGGCACCCACAAAAATGTGGTGTTGGTATCGGTGCCTGAAGGCGAAGACAAAATTGAAAAATATCCGGTGATGTTCCGCAAAGCTGACGTGGTATTCATCACCAAATGCGATCTGCTGCCCTATTTCGATTTTGATCCTGAAGTGGCTAAGGCTGCGGTGTTGAAACTTAACCCTAATGCACGCGTGATCAACGTATCCGTCAAAGAGCCTGACAGCATGAAAGACGTGGCGCAATGGTTTGCCACCGAGCTTGCCACGTTTGGCAGCAAAACTGAGGAGCCAGCCTAATGTGTTTGTCTATTCCATCGCAGGTTGTTGAGCTACATCCCGAGGATGGCAGCGTTACCGTGGATACCTTAGGTGTTAAACGTACGGTAAGTTGTCACCTGCTGGATGAACCGTTAGCCATTGGCGAATATGTACTGATCCATATCGGCTTTGTGATGAATAAGATCGATGCCGCTTCAGCGCTTGAAAGTCTCGAACTGTACAAAGAGATTGTGCAAAAGCTGGAGGCTGAGGAAGATGCCTGAGCTGCAACTTAAACAGCTGTACGATGGTTTTCGCGATCCGCGAACCATCAGTGAGTTGTCACGCCAAATCCAGGCACTCGCTAACGAACTGCCAGAACCCGTCTATATGATGGAAGTCTGCGGTGGTCACACGCACACCATTATGAAGTTTGGTTTGCCACAACTGCTGCCGGACAATATTCACTTCATCCATGGCCCCGGCTGCCCTGTGTGCATTATGCCGAAAGAGCGCATCGACCAAGCCACCGCGCTAGCGGCGATTGACGATGTCATCTTAGTAACTTTGGGTGACATGATCCGCGTGCCGGGTTCGCAAGGCTCCTTGGCGCAATTTCGCGCCAAAGGTTGTGATATCCGCCCGGTCTATCAACCGCTAGACGCCATCAAGATAGCCCAAGAAAACCCAACTAAAACCGTCGTGTTTTTTGCCATTGGCTTTGAAACTTCAACACCAATGACAGCAGTGCTGCTGGAACAAGCCGAAAGACTGGGCTTGAATAACCTACTGTTTCATATCAACCACGTATTGGTGCCACCGGCGATTGATGCAGTGATGGCCGATCCCGACACCAAAGTGAACGCCTTTATTGGCCCGTCACACGTCAGTGTGATCACCGGTAGCAGAATCTACCAACCTACCGTTGATAAGTATCAAACCCCCGTGGTGATTGCCGGCTTTGAGCCCGTCGATGTTATGCAGTCAATCCTCGCCATTGTTAAGCAGAAAGTGGCTGGCCGCGCCGAGTTAGAAAACCAGTATCAACGCGCTGTGACCGAGCAAGGCAACGTGGTGGCGCAACAAAAAGTCGATAAGTTTTTTGAAGTGCGTGACAGCTTCCGTTGGCGAGGTTTGGGGCCGATTGCCCACTCATCACTGCAACTGCGTGCTGAATATGCCCACCGCGACGCTGAAAAGCATTTTGCTGATCGCTTGCCCGTTAAAGAGATCGACGATCATAAAGCTTGCCAGTGTGGCGACATCCTGCGTGGCAAAGCGAACCCGAAAGATTGCAACGTGTTTGGACGCGGTTGCACCCCGCAAACACCATTAGGCAGCTGCATGGTCAGCTCAGAGGGCGCCTGTAACGCCTATTATCGCTATGCCGGAGTGGAGTAAATCATGGCGAAACCTACCCAAATTCAATTGAGTCATGGCGGCGGTGGCCGCGAAATGGCAGAGCTCATTGGCAAACTATTTTTTGATGCCTTCGACAACCCGATTTTGCGCCGTGAAGAAGATGCCGCCGCGCTGAATTTAAATGGCGCGACCGCCTTTACTACCGATTCTTTCACCGTTGCCCCGCTATTTTTCCAAGGCGGCAACATCGGTAAATTGGCGATTGCTGGCACAGTAAACGATCTGGCGATGATGGGCGCCGAACCCCAATATTTAAGCTGCGGCTTTATCATCGAAGAAGGTTTTGCACTGGATAAACTCAAAACCATCGTTAATAGCATGGCCGAAGAGCTGAAAAAATCTGGTGCACACATTGTCTGCGGTGACACCAAAGTGGTGCCTAAAGGCTGCGCTGATGGCTTATTTATCAATACCTCCGGCGTTGGTCGTATCATCAAACCAGGGATCTCCGTCAGTGCCATTCGCCCCGGCGATGCCATTATTCTTTCACGCGATATCGGTCGCCATGGTGCAGCGATTCTGACCGCCCGCGAAGGCCTAGAGCTTGAAAGCGAACTCACCTCAGACTGCGCCACCTTGTGGTCAGTAGTCGAACGTTTAATTGCTGCCAATCTCGAACTGCACGCCATGCGTGACGCAACCCGTGGTGGCATTGCCGCAGTGCTGAACGAATGGACCAAGGCCGCCAATGTCGGTATTGATATTGAAGAAAAGCACATTGCAGTATGTGATGAAGTGCGCGGAGTATGCGAGCTTTATGGCTTTGAACCGTGGGACTTGGCGAACGAAGGGACCTTTGTCATTGCCCTGCCGCAAGCCGCCGCTGAAGCCGCGGTTGAAATCATGCATCGCTTCTGCGGCTGCCACGATGCCGCCATTATCGGTACCGTGACTGAAGAGCATCAAGGCAAGGTGATCATGCAATCCCCTTGGGGCAGCAAACGTTATCTCGATCTGCCACAAGGCGAGCTACTGCCGAGGATCTGCTAATGCATGAGTTTTCTATCGTCAGCGCCTTAATCAACCAATGCGAAGAACTCGCCGCCGAGAACAAAGCCACTGGCATTGCCCGAGTCGCCGTTAAAATCGGTGTGCTCAGCGGCGTTGAACCGCAACTGGTGAAAACGGCGTTTGACACCTTCCGCGAAGATGGCATTTGTCGTGGAGCTGAGTTAGAGATGGAAATTGCCCCATTGGAGCTGGACTGTCATGCCTGCGGTGCCCACTCCATTCCCGATGACATCGCCTATCTCTGCCCGGCCTGCAACAGCCGAGATATCAAAATCAGTGGCGGTGAAGAGATGCTGCTGATGCAATTGGAACTGATGTACGACTAAGTTTTGCTATCGCCTGCTCCGCTTTGGAGCAGGCAAACTGTAGCACAATGTCTTAGCCAAACACTTAGTTACTACACCATTGTGACTCACAGGGTACACCGTCGTGATCACCATCCATTTTGGTCAACGGACAGTTATTGATAAACCATTTGGCTTCGCTGCAAGATGTCATTTGCGAACACATGGTTCGGCCATCACAGCCAGCGGGGATCAACGCTTGATCAATCTTACCTTGCTCTAAATCTAATCGATGTGAATAGCGGCTAAAATACGAGCGAGCGGCAAAGCCAACGGTCACGACCACAACTGCAACTAGCAGAATGCTGGTCACATTGACCGATTTACCTTGTGTGGTTCGCTTACGCGAAGATGAATTTGCCAAGCGCTGAACACGCACCGCCTGAGGCTTTCCGTTTTTACCGACTTGCGCCTCATATGATAAAAATTCGTTGATACTCGGGCGTTGTTCATAACGCGGAAACGCACTGATATGTACAAAAAGTTGCTGAGGGCTATTGGAAGGTGTGATAAAGCCAAACCCTTTTTCATCATTCCAAGATGTTAACTTTCCCACGAGTCTCATACAGTTAGGCCGCAATCCTTACCAACAAAGCAATACTCTGAATCATTAGTTAACGTCGGTCAACTTTGATATAACAGAGCTGGTACTCAGCTTTTACTGCTCTGAATGTCGGTTTAATTCAAACACTCTCAAGGTTTGATCACTGCAAATGCAGCCTTAGCTAACAGCATGAACCCAGAGTATCCAAGCAAAATCAGTGAGCGCTTCCGACGTTTAGGCAGCAGTTCTGAGATGACAATGTCTTCACCTTGCATAAGTTTGGCGCACCAAATCGGCAACCAGCTAACCTTAAGCGTGTAGCGCGTTGAATTAACGACAAACTCAGCAGTATGTCGTATCGGCGTAAACATCATTAACTTAGAAAAGACGACGTTTTCACCGTAGGTGATAGTGAGTCGCGTTGTAAATCTGTCATAAATGACAGATAACGACTGTTGTTCAACTAGGGGCTGTTTATCTTTAGTGTTTAATTTTTGTTCAAAATAAACGCATTATGAACGAGGCGAGACCAGCGACGCTTAGTCAACTAAGCAAGCTGGGCGCAACAAAGTTCAGGAGGCGTTTAAATGAACCCTTCGGGCAGCGACAGCGCGCAATTTATTCAGCGTTAGGCGCTGTTGGTGGAGAATAACTACACGGCACATCACCTGCCTTGCCTAAATCACGCGCTGCCTGCTGCAAAAACAACCAGCAAAGATAAACAGTCCCTAGGTAGCGACTACCTTGAATTCGTTCAAATCCCATCTAATCATCCGCTAAAATGCGTAGCATACTGCCAATGATGATGCTGTCTGGGTAGCATCAGGTCAACATTCTGTGGCCATGCATGCCTGTTGGCTGAGTTGAACATCGCCTCGCAACATTTGCTACACGAAGTCGCTAGCGGCTTTAACCCGGGTTTCAATCGCAACTCGCAACTCGCAACTCGCAACTCGCAACTCATGACATTTTGATCAAAATTTCCCCAAATCAATCAATGCTATACGCCTTTTTGACAATAGTTACATTAGCGATAGCCTAATATAATTACTAAGCACCATTTTCCGCTCACCAAATGAGGCCTCGAATGTTAGATAAAGGAATGTCACGGGTGATGAATATATCACCACTTGCAGGGAGTGCCATCGCTGTAGTTGTGCTACTGCCTATTGCTGGCTACCTCTTCCAACAGCAGCAATGGCTACTGTTATTGCTATTAATGCTCTACGCCGTGGGCATCACTTGGTTGTTAACCTTATTTCGCCGCATTATTTTAAACGCGCGTCACACCGCACTGGAGTTGGCCCAAGGTGACCTGCGCAACCGGATTACCCAAACAAGTGAACTTGGTGGCACCTTGTTTCGCGCCATTAACCGCATCGGTGAAGACGTTTCACGCACGGTGTATTTTCTTGGCAAAACCAGCGCCCACATGCTCAATGTGGCCAATACAGTGCAGAAAGATTCTGAAGTATCCAAACGCGGCGCAATTAAACAGAAAGAAGACGTGAGCCAATCCAAGCAAGCCATTAATCAACTGCTGGACATCTCGGCGCGAGTCTCCGATTTTTGTGAGCAGAGCTATCAGCAAGCCTCGGCGGCCAACACTCAAGCGAGCGAAGGTATTCAGGCGATGAAACGGCTTGAAACCACGCTCAAAGAGGTGAGCAGCCAGTATTCACGTTCCGATGCCCACTTCGCCGAACTGGGGCGCGAAAGTGCTCACATTGGTGAGGTTATCGATACCATTACCACCATTGCCGAGCAAACCAATCTGCTAGCGCTCAACGCAGCCATTGAATCAGCCCGAGCAGGAGAGCACGGCCGGGGCTTTGCCGTGGTCGCCGACGAAGTACGCAAACTGGCAGTAAAAACCCAAACCGCTACCCAAGATATTGATAACAAGATCTCCAACCTGCAAACACAGATTGAAGCTGTAGTTGCCGCCATGGAAAGCAACAAGCGCCGTATCGACAACGCTTTTAGCGCAGCCGAAGCGGCAGAAAGCAGTTTTACCACTTTGAATCAGCAAATCAGTGACCTGGACCAGCTGAGCAATAACATCTCTACCCTGTCAGCTGAGCAACTGGCCGAAACCGAACAGCTAAATCGATATCTGAGTGAGATTGAACAAGAGTCAGATAACAACGTGATTGCGACCCAAGAAACCTTGATGGCAAGTGTTACCGTGCGCAACATGGCCGGAGAGATCACCTCGCTGCTGCATCGCTTTAATGTGGATAGTGAGCAGGTGGAACGCGAAGACAAACTACGGCCGAAGCTTATGGAGTGGAATGCCGACTTAGACTTAGGACTGGTTGAAATCAATCGCCAACACCAAACCTTGGTCAACTTAATCAACGAGTTGTATTACTTGTTGCACCATAATTATGGTGCGGCATCCATCAAACGCGTGGTGCAAGGGCTGATTGATTACACCGCAAACCATTTCAAGTACGAAGAGACCTTGTTTGAGTTGCTGCAATACCCGCAGGAGCAAGCGCATAGCGCCAACCATACCCGCTTAGTTGACCAAGTGCTGGCATTCCAAAAACGCGTGGAAGCAGGTGAAGATATTGGTGATGAGTTGATGGGCTTTTTGAAAGACTGGCTGATTAAGCATATCCAAAAAGAGGACCGCGCTTATTGTGCCCACTTTAAAGCAAAAGGCATGTCGTAATGACATGCCTTGGTCTGTATCGCTAAGCGCTTACGTTTGCATGCCGCGCTAAATTAGGCGGCAACCGACTAGTTAGCTTAACCTACCCATTAACGCAGTTGTGGCTCAATTGCGGCTAAGCCTTCAGTAAGTAGTGAACCGCGCCAACCTTGTAGCACCAACGGCTGTGCGCCTTGTTTCTGCGCCCATAACCATTCCAGATACTCATGGATCAATTTTTTTGAACCCAACAGTTCGATCGGCACCTGTTTTTCTTCTGCAATCGCCACAATCGTATTTTTGATTACCTTAAATGCCGATTTATAACCTGGTTTTAAAGCCAGCACATCAATAGGTTCAGGCAGATTTTGCTTATCAGCATTGGCAATCACTTTCACAAGCTCTTTGGCGTGAATACGTTTCTCATGTTCAGAAAGATCGCGTGATTGCAGTAACTCATTCAGTGAGGTCGGCTGTTTTTTGGTCAGCGCTAACAGCGTGTGATCTTTCATTACAAAGCCAACCGCTAAATCACGTTTAATCGCCTTCGCCATACGCCACGCTGCCAACGCGCGCAATACCGCCAATTCCATTGGGGTTAGCTGAAAGGCATTTTTCACTTTTAAGTAGGCGTGTTGTAGATCTGGTGCATCCAAACGGCCTTCGGTCATACGTTGGCTTTCTTCGAGTGCCCACGCCATACGGCCTTGTTGTTCCAACGCCGCACACAGTTTGGGATACAGCTGATACAGGTAATCAACATCATTCGCCGCGTACTGCAACTGTGCTGCACTCAACGGACGTTTCAACCAATCGGTACGTGATTCGCCTTTATCCAGCTCAACATCCAACAGTTGTTGTACCAGTTTGGCATAACCTAAACCATGGCCCATCCCTGCCAGTGCCGCAGCTAACTGCGAGTCTAACAGCGGTGCAGGTTGGCATTGACCAAGGTGGGCAAATACTTCTAAGTCTTCACTGCCAGAGTGCAGCAACTTTAAGATATTGCTATCGGTGAGTAGCGCCCAAAACGCCGATAAGTCTTTAATCGCTACTGGATCAATCAGCGCTAACGTGGTGCCATCAAACGCTTGAATCAACCCTAACTGCGCGTAATAGGTGCGTGTGCGAACAAACTCAGTATCAAGCACCAACAATGGGCTGCGCTGGTACTGCGTGACTAATGCTTGCAATGCATCAGCAGTACCAACGTACACAAACTTTTGCAAAACATACTCCTGTTTAACTCTGCGACAGCGGCCATAAAAAAGCCGACATCTTTGCCGGCTTTCAGTAACTAGGCGGATTTTACTTCCTCACGAAGCTCTCTTCGAAGGATTTTGCCGACATTACTCTTTGGCAGTTCATCGCGAAATTCTACCAGTTTTGGTACCTTATAGCCCGTTAAATACTGACGGCAATGGGCGACAATTTCATCTTTCGATAAAGATTTGTCTTTGGCGACGATAAATGCTTTCACAATTTCACCACTGGCATCGTTAGCAACGCCCACGGCAGCGACTTCCACCACTTTAGGATGCAGCGCGATCACGTCTTCCACTTCATTTGGAAACACGTTGAAGCCAGACACCAAAATCATGTCTTTCTTACGGTCAACAATATAGAAGAAACCGGTTTCATCCATATAACCGATATCGCCCGTTGCTAACCAACCATCGGCATCTATCACTTTGGCGGTCTCTTCTGGGCGATTCCAATAACCTTTCATCACTTGCGGGCCTTTCGCATATAACTCGCCAATTTCGCCTTGCGGTAAGCTGTTACCTTCAGCATCACGGATCTGGATCAAGGTTGATGGCAGTGGAAAGCCGATAGAACCGTTATATTCGCTCAGATTATGCGGACAGGCCGCTACAACCGGTGAAGCTTCTGTCAAACCATAACCTTCCAACAACTTGCTTTTGGTCATCGCTTGCCATTTTTCTGCCACGGCACGTTGTACCGCCATACCACCACCCACGGTGAGTTTCAGGCCGGAAAAATCCAACTGCGCAAACTCTTGATTAGCCACCAAAGCATTAAACAGGGTGTTAACGCCTGTGATTGCGGTAAATGGGAATTTACGTAGCTCTGTAACAAAACCGGGAATATCTCGCGGATTGGTGATCAACAGATTTTGTGAACCTTTATGCAGGAACAGGAAGCAGTTTACCGTCAGCGCGAAGATATGGTACAGCGGCAAAGCAGTAACCACATTTTCTTTGCCATCATCCAACAGTGGTGAAAATGTGGCATCAGCCTGCAGAATATTGGCGACGACGTTACGATGGGTCAACATCGCACCTTTACTCACACCCGTAGTACCACCGGTGTATTGCAAAAAGGCCAGATCATCGCCCGTTAATGGCAGATCCGTAAATTTGTGATGCCCACCAGCACGCAGCGCTTTACGCATAGAGATAGCGTTAGGCAGGTGATATTTAGGCACCATGCGCTTGATGTACTTAATAACAAAATTCACCAAAGTGCGTTTCGGTACACCTAATAGATCGCCAATACCGGTGATAATGACATGTTCTACTGGCGTTTCATCAAGCACTTGCTGCAAGGTATTGGCAAAGTTAGATACCACGACAATGGCTTTGGCTTCGCAGTCTACTAACTGGTGTTTCAATTCGCGCGGTTTGTACAGTGGGTTCACGTTAACGACCACTAAACCGGCACGCAAAATACCAAACAAGGCAATGGGATATTGCAACAAGTTTGGCATCATCAAGGCGACGCGATCACCGCGTTTCAGCCCCAAATCATGTTGGAGGTAAGCGGCAAATGCCCGGCTCTTCTCTTCCAACTTGCGGTAAGACATCCCTACGCCCATATTGACGTAAGCAGTTTGGTCCGCATAGTGCTTAACGGCGTTGTCAAATAACGCCACTAAAGAAGGAAAACGATCCGCATCGATTTCAGCAGGCACCTCGGCAGGTAACTGGTTTATCCAGCGTAGATCCACAAATCTCTCCTAATTATCCGGTAGCAATTCCGTCTGGTGTCGCTGCTGAGTGTCGACGGACACATGCCATTATCTTTTATAGTTTTCCGGCAGCCATAATTGGCCACACTGAGCGCTGCGTTTTGTTCTGTGACAAAAATCATACGCCCGTTTGAATTTTGATCATCTTCACATAAATTTGGCGAATTTCCTAGCGACCGTCATTAGACTTTTGTCGCTGAAACATAGCGAATTATCGCTTCCGCTGTAGCGACAGCATGGGTCATATGCAAATGATGGTGCCCTTTCAACTGCTGACAAGTGAGCGATTGGTACCATTGCTGCGCCAACGGCAGTTGCTGTTGCACATGAGCAAAGCCTTCAGTGCCATACAACAATAAGGTGGGCACATGCACCGTCGTCATCAAAGACGCCACCTGTTCGGTCGTCATGCGCGTTGGACTCATCCACCGCAAGCGCGGGTCAATCCGCCAATAATGACCCCGTTCATCTTCGCCTAAGTTGCGCGCGAGGATCAGTTCACACCAATGGTGTTCTAAACCCGTCAGTTGGTGCCGTTGTTCAACCAGCTGCGCTAACTCAACATAATGATGCGCTTTAGTCGTGCGCTGCCGATGTTGACGCAAACTCTTTTGCAAACGGCCACGCGCCAACTCCGGCGCTTCATGTAACGGCGCGAATGCTTCAATCAAAATAAGTTGAGCAAATTGATCGCGATTGAGCGCAGCGTAAGCGCCTGCGACAATGCCACCGAGTGAATGACCGATAACCACTTGTGGTTGCTGCGGCAACACCGCCAGCAGGCGATCCATATCCAGCAGATAATCGACCCACTGCAACGGATAACTCCCCGGCCGCCAAGCAGAGCGGCCATGACCCGGCCACTCAAAAGCGATAATACGAAAATGCTGTTGTAGCTGTTCGGCCAATGGTGCAAAGCTCATGGCATTGTCTAACCAACCATGAAACATCACCATCAACGGCAGATGTGGCTCACCCCAAGCTAACGCGGCATAGTGCTGCTCCCCTATCTCAAACGACAGCGGTTCAGCGGCGGCGCAAGGTTGCCACAGTTGAGCGGATTTGTCAGTGTCTAACATGACGATTTATATAATTTATGTTCACAAAAACTGATGTCATTCAACATTTGCACGCGCTTGGTTAATTCGCCACCAGCAGCTCATTAACGCTAGCAGACCACAGGTAAACCACAGCAGCACCCAAACGAAAGCTGGAATGAAGGTTTGCTGTGCTAAGTTACTGGCATCACTGCGAACGCTGATCCCCAGCAACACCGCTGGGCTTGATAAGGCGTTGAGTAACACAATGAGTGCCACTAAGCGCAAACTACCGCGCATAATCACAGTGCGATAAAACTTCAGCGGCAATAAAAACAGTACAGCGAGCGCAAGCATGATGGAAATGGTCAGCACATCCCTGCCCCATAGCAGCATGGTGAACAGCACACCTGCGCCCATCAAAGCATAAGCCGATTTAGCGGCATAACGGCTACAGGCAAGAAAATACAGCAGTGCCCCCCAGCCAGCGGCACCAGCATAGCCGCTAAAACCAATAAACGTTTGCCAACCACCGCTGGAAAAACACAAGCCAGCGCCGTTACTAAAGAGCTCGATATGATCCACGCGCCCACCCGAAAGTAGTGTGGCTAATGCGTGAGATAGTTCGTGGAAGTAACACTCCAACCATTTAAACGGGATCGAGATATAAGGTGCGCGGGACAAAATCAGCGCCACAATCAATTCAACAATGAATTGACCACGGCCAGGAATTCGGTGTTCAGCAGCAGATGGAAGAGAACTAGGCATAGACGTCGACGCCCACCATGCTGGAAATGGTGTCACGTTGATCGGCATGTTGCGTTAACAGATATTGAGAAATGGCCTTGGAGTGGGCATTGGTGTCGCTGTCATACTCAAGGCTAGCTTGGTATTTTGCATCCACCACATCACTATCAATGGTAATCGAACGTGTGGCTTGTTCAGCGGTAATTTCTGGCGATATCACCTTCTCCCGCTGCGCAGCAGGACGATTGCCCGCCACAGCTTGCGTCAAGCTCGGCGTGTTATTAATCGAAACTGGTGAGATTGCCATAGTTGTCTTAATCCATTCGCACGTTAACTACCACACATCTTTTTGCGGTAGTGGGCATGAATCGTTCACACCCAACCCGCTGAGTTTATTCGCGGCCTGGCAGCTTTTTCCATGCCACGGTGTCACGCAAATACACAGGTTTCAGCTCATCAACTGAAGTTGCTTCGCCAGCATTAAAGCCGCGTTCAGCCAGAGCAAGCATAGCATTGGCATCGGGATATTTCACGGCGTCAAGCAATGTTAACTGCGGGTTAATATGCAGCAAATCGGCGTAGGTTTCAAATCCGGTACCGCAACAGTAGATCGGTTTGGCATTTTCAAATGGTACGGCTAATGCCTCCGGCGCAGAAACCTGCTCTGGAGCAACTTCCACCGCCATACCATTAACAGCTTGATAGGCCGCCCAATAAATTTCGCCCATACGCGCATCAATGGCACACAACACTTGCTCAGCCCCATGTTCGCTAATCGCTTGTTGCGCCATCGCCGCCAGCGTAGAAATACCAATGACCGGAATTTCGCGCGCCAACGCTAGCCCTTGCGTCATTGAGGTGCAGATCCGAATACCAGTAAAGCTTCCGGGCCCGCGGCCATAAGCAATCAACCCCACATCCGCCATACTCAATTGCGCCTGTTGCAGCAAACCTTGCACCATCGGCAATAAGCGCTGGCTATGTTCACGCGGCGCATCTACCCGCTCATGCCACTGGCCGTTAGCGGTTTTCAGTGCCGCGGAGCAATTTTCAGTACAAGTGTCGAGTGCCAGAATCACTGGCAAGCTGGAAGCATTGGAGCTCATGTATCACTAAACCTTTTTTGGTGCCGACATCGGTGGCAAATAAAAAAACGTCGCAATCATACCACCAAACCCATTGATTCCAATGGCCGGAGTTTGCCCTCGAGCATGCTAACTGTTGATGATTTGTGCAGCTAACAAGTACTCACCGAGGGATCACAACAAAACATTTGTGATCGATTTCATAGTTTGCTTAAGTAAACCCCCTATATTGTCAGCACTTGCTATAGAAGCACACTCTAATGGTGCAATCTCAAGTAAAGTACGCCTTTCGCCTGCGCGGGCCGCAGCAGTTTTAACTAAGGAAAGCTCATGTCAGATAGCCAAACCAAATTTGTCGCTCCATTACGCCGTATGCGCCGTTTGCGCCGCTCTGAGCCTTTACGAGCCATGGTGCGTGAAAACCACATCAGCTTGGACGACTTAATCCATTGTATTTTCGTTGAAGAAGGCATCACTGAGCCGGTAGAGATTAAAACCCTGCCGGGCATCAGTCGTTTCCCTGAAAGCATGCTTGAAGCGGAAATCAAAGAGCTGCAACAACTGGGCGTGCGCTACATCATGCCTTTTGGTATTTCTCACCATAAAGACGCCCAAGGTAGCGATACTTGGAATGATGACGGCTTGCTGGCACGCATGATCAAAACCATCAAGGCTACTGCGCCTGACATGGTGGTCATTCCAGATATCTGTTTCTGCGAATATACCGACCACGGCCACTGCGGCATCATCGATGGTCACAGCCATGTATGTAACGATGTCACCGTAGAAAACTTGGTTAAACAGTCTGTATGCGCCGCCAAAGCGGGTGCCGATATGCTGGCACCATCAGCCATGATGGATGGCCAAATCCGCGCGATGCGCGATGGTTTGGATGCTGCGGGTTATGAGAACGTATCCATTCTGGCGCACTCAGCCAAATTTGCCTCAGCATTCTACGGTCCTTTCCGTGAAGCCGTTGCCAGTGAATTGAAAGGCGACCGCAAAGGTTATCAACTGGATTGCGCTGACGGCCGCCAAGCATTGGTTGATGCCATGCTCGACGAACAAGAAGGCGCAGATATTCTGATGGTGAAACCCGGCCTGCCCTATTTAGACGTACTGGCACGTCTGCGTGATCGCACTGACTTGCCGCTGGCGGCATACCACGTGGGTGGTGAATATGCCTCAGTGAAGTTTGCCGCTATGGCAGGTGCAGTTGATGAACGCGCCATCGTGACTGAAAGCTTTATCGCCTTCAAACGTGCCGGCGCCAGCGTGATTGTGAGCTACTACACCAAGCAGTTCGCCCAATGGTTAGCGGAAGACAAAAAAGCTTAACCATGAGTGAGACTCAAACACCAAAAAAGCAGGCATAGCCTGCTTTTTTAATACGCTATCTTTACTGCTAAAGCATATATCCTAGAAGGTCAACTGAATCCACTTATTGTGGTTAATCATTAACTTTAGTGTTTGGTATGATTGTCTATTACACGGAATGAGGCTTTATTACTCTTCCACATATAACCCCCAAACAACACCCCGAACATGCCACCAGCAACAAGCAATGTGTATGGCAACGTGACATATTGCCAGCCACTTATTAAGCCAATAGCCAATGACACCGCCCACGCAGCCTTTGGCACTTTGTTTTACTGCGTAACTTACATCCATTTTACGAACTCCTTGTGTCATTAAGCCAGCCATAATGAAATTTAATGCCGCCCTAAATGTTTTTCGATTAAGTCGGCGATTTTGAGTTCTAGGAGCTCTTCAAAACGCTCAAGTTCTAGACCTTTCTTGGTAAAATAGAGCGTGGCTTGGGTTTTGGAAAGACTTTTGCCCGCCAACTGATATTGAATTTCCGGCAAGGTTTTGTCGTAACGAGGCGCTATCGACCAATTCATGGCGTCATAGGCCAGCTTTTCAAACTCGGTTTGCGCGTAGGCACAAAACGCTTCGATATAGTCCATACCGGCAGGCCCTAAGCAACCGGGCTCGACGCGGTACAGAACCGTAATACAAAACTTATTGGCCGTGCTATTTTGCAGTGTCATAAAGGCGATATTCGTCAACAGTATTGATAAACATAGTGAACATGTACTATAGCCTAGCCTAGCTCACCCTACTTGACTAGCACATCGTGCGTTGGCGTTTATTGAATCATACGCAGGCCAGATAACACCAAAAGCAGGTCTTCGCCAGTAAGCTCAACACGGTTGTTACGCATTAAAAACGCCAGTCAGTAAAGCGCTGACTGGCGTTAAACAGTGGTAATTTTACCCGCAAACATTACGTCTTAATTAGGCTGCGCATCAAACTCAACATTGAGCAGTTCCACGTTATCGCGGAATGTCAGCGTTTTGATGTCACCATGTCCTTCAACGTTGAGGGTATTAATCTGCGCTGGCCACAAATCGCGTAGTGCATCATGGCGAACAGTTAAACCACGTAGCTCTGGCGGTTGCGCCGTTTCCTGATAAACCCAGAAAAACTTGCCCTCAATTTCGTAGCCCACCGAGTTAAGCATCAACGGTTCACCGTTGGCATTTAACAACGCAAACCGCTCGGCCACATAATCAGCAAATGCTTGCTGAGTTGCACTATCACCAAGAATATCGGCCTTTTTGTCGAACAGTGCTTTTACCGCATGCTCGGCATCGTGCAGATTAAAACGGTGCATCACCTCAATATTCTGCGTATGCGTGTTAAACAATACTGTGGTGATAGCCGCTTTGATTTGGTGCGCAGCCGCAAGCTGCGTCACCAGCATCAGCAACAATGCCAAGCTCAGCTGTAAACTCCGATGAATAAGGCGCGTTGGCTTATTCGTCATTGTTTGCCTCGTCTTTGGACTCATCTTCTGACTCGGTCTTTAACTCCGCTTTGCTGTCTTGCATCAGATCCATGTTGACGCGGCTTTCGCTCTTTTTGTCTTTGTAAGCTTCAATGCGTGAAGGAATAATGCGACGCGGGTAGTAGTTGTTTTCTACATCCACATCTGCCGTTTCCCAACGAGGATCGACGGTTACGCTTAAAAGTTCTTTATCCTTGTCAGTAACAATCAACTTAGACACGGCTTTCGGGCTGCGACGCCAGATCTCTGCCGGAATGCGCATCGACTCTTTGGTACCGTCAGCAAATTCCATTTCCAACAGAATTGGCATGACCAAACCGCCCAGATTACTGAAGTCCATCACGTAGTAGTTTTTATCTTCACGTACCGCTCGCTCCAGCGTATCGCGTTCCCATGGTTTCAGCTTTTTCAGGAATTCTTGATACTTGTTACGGTCTTTATTGGTCACCGTGTATTGGTCGTTGTCGTCGTAGAAGTCTTTAATATCTTCAAAACGTTCTACCCACAACTTGCGGCCTTCATTGCGGTTACGCTCATCGGTGAGTGACAGCGGCTTGTCCATTTCCGCTTCGCGTTGGCGCTGCAAATCAATATCAGGATTTTTGGTATCTAAACGCAGCTTATAAACGCGGTCGATAGAGATATCGACGTGATCGGTCGTGTAAAACCAGCCACGGAAGAACCAATCAAGATCCACGCCTGAGGCTTCTTCCATGGTGCGGAAAAAGTCGGATGGTGTTGGGCGTTTAAACATCCAGCGCTGCGCATATTCTTTAAAGGCAAAGTCGAATAGCTCACGGCCAAGGATGGTTTCGCGCAAAATATTGAGCGCTACCGCTGGTTTGGTGTAAGCATTTGGCCCTAAATGCAGTACCGAATCGGATTGCGTCATGATCGGCACTTGTGATGAACCTTTCATGTAACCTACAACATCACGCGGCTCTACGCCCCACGGGATATCTGGGTCCCATTCACGACCAGCCACGCCATCCAAGAAGCTGTTTAGCCCTTCATCCATCCACGTCCATTGGCGTTCGTCAGAGTTCACCACCATCGGGAAATAGTTGTGCCCTACTTCATGGATCACTACCCCAATCAGAAAACGTTTTTCAGATAAGGAATAAGTGCGTGAGCCGTCGTCTTGCAACTCAGTACGTGGGCCATTGAAGGAGATCATGGGATACTCCATGCCGCCTACCGGACCGTTTACCGACTGTGCCGTTGGATACGGATAGTTAAAGGTGAAACGGTTGTACACATCCAGCGTATGCACCACGGCTTCGGTGGAATATTTCTTCCATAAATCGCCACCCTCTTTCGGGTAGAACGACATCGCCATCACATGCTTTTGCGGACCGCCCTGCTCAATACCTTTGGCGTCCCACATAAATTTGCGTGAAGATGCCCAAGCAAAATCGCGCACGTTGTCGGCTTTAAAGTGCCAAGTTTTGGTTTTATCGGTACCCGCTTTTTCGTTTTCGAGCGCTTCTTCCTCGGTCACGATAAAGACAGGGCGTTTGGCGGTTTTAGCTTGCTCAAGACGATCGCGCTGAGTGCTAGTCAGTACATCTTTCGGGTTCTGCAGCACACCGGTCGCCGACACAATATGATCCGCAGGTACGGTCATCGACACATCGTAGTTACCAAATTCCAAGGTAAACTCGCCGCGTCCCAAAAACTCTTTATTGGTCCATGCTTCGTAATCGGTATAAGCCGCTAACCGTGGAAACCATTGCGCCAACAAGAAAATATCGTTGCCACCTTCACGCTTGTCATCAGGAAAATGCTCGTAGCCAGAGCGGGCTGATACCGCATCTTCTTCAACAATGTTGTAGCCATAATCGATTGAGAACTTCACCGATTTACCGGACTTTAGCGGCGAGGCCAAATCTACCCGCATCAAGGTGCCTACGATCACGTAATGCAGCTCATCACCGTCACTTTTAACGGCATTGATTTGAAAGCCTAGCTGATGATCGGCCACAAAATGTTGTCGACGCAATGCACTCAAACTCAGCTTTGCCGGTTTATCATTGCTAGCAACTTGCGAGGCTGGGCCGCGGCCACTGTTACCACCAAAGGTATCGGTCAGCGCGGACATAGAATCAGGGCGGAACTTATTTTGATCTAGTTGGATCCACAAGTACCTCAGCGTGTCAGGTGAATTGTTGTGATAAGTAATACTTTCAGTGGCGTCAATGCGGCGTTTGTTCTCGTCGAGCTGCGCCTTAATCACGTAGTCAACTTGTTGTTGCCAGTATTGGTGCCCGGCTTCGCCAGCCGCATTACGGTAGACGTTTGGGGTTGGCAGCACTTCATCAAGTTGTCGAAACTTATCTTCGAAGTCGCCTTTTGTTTGTTGAATTGCAGCATGGGTTGCTGAAATATTACCCAGTAAACCAACTACTGGCGCTAACCAAAGCAGATGCGTCTTTCGCGCTCTCATTCAGTGTCCTTCTCAATCAGGGGCTTAAATAAAGAGCGCTATGTTATAACATTTTTAACATTAGCAGGCCGAATTTACGGGGTTTAGGGGTAACTAATTTGTAACAGAATGGCAATAGCTAGTGTAATTTGTCACCACACTAGCGAAGAGCTTCGCGCAGCATAGCAATCACATGTCCACGATCTTTTTGGTGGGTTGATAATTCAGTGCAGCACCGTAGAAACGCGCAGCGACATCATCTGGCAAGAAAAAGAACAACGATTCGATAATAAGCGCGGATAAATATCTGTGTATGGCTGATGTGTTTCCGCTTATACAAGGTCAAGATTAAGCCAGCTAACATCCGCAGCTACCAGCCAAGTCTAACACGGCGTAATGCTAAGCCATACGTTTTAACTCACCCGCGTTATGCTTTATCCCATGCAACCATTTCATCTACCGCCGCGTTTATCGCGGTATCAAGTTGCGTATGGGCAGAATCCATATTTTTTACCGGCCCAGAGCAACGATGCTCTACCGACGACCACAATTGGTACACGTTATCGCTATGCTCAATACTCAACACAACATCTAAACCATCAGCATAGGTTTTTTGGTAGGCACGCATGGTCGAACTGGCTGGCACTGAAACTGAGGCCCATCCTTGAGGTAAAACAACTGACATTATTTTGCTAACTCCTTGTCAAATACTTGCTCAGCATAAAGGCGTTTGACGACGCCAAGCAAGTGTTGTAACCCATAGCCCCTAGCTGGGGAAGCGTATTTGTTAGTCCTCAGCCACATCGTCAACAATCAGCAATTTGGGTTTATTCAGCTCACCATCAGACATTCGCACGACCTTTTTAACGCCATAGACGTCCCAGAAGCCCTAACACACTGACGAATAGTACTACAGCAATATAGTCGTCATAGGAAGATGCGGCGAATAGGCCATCGCCCGATGGCGTCATTTGAAACTAAACACGCGCCGCCAGAGGCGCCCAAAATAGGAATGGTACTGGCCTAAAATACTCCGCGTTAGCAACGAGTTTTTGGACATTTCTGAGTTAAAGCCCTAACTCTAATGCGCTTACTTCGGATAGAAATATCAATGGGTTAACTCCTTGTACAGCGGAGAGCGGGCGAGTTCGACAACTAAAGGCTGCGAACTGCTGCACATTGTTATGTGTTTACCCAACTGAAAGCGAATAGTTTGCTTTTTCTGCTCTTGGAATATCATTTTTTAATACAAGGCGTTGCCTCAATAAGCCTGATGGCGAGCCTGCGACATTCGCTCCGAACACATTCGGATTTCCAAATACTATAAATGCATCTTTCGCCCGGGACACGGCAACATTCAACATATTCGGACCAGCGTCATAAAATTTACTGCTATCTTTATTGTTTTCGCCGTATACGCTAGAAAACAGTACAACCAAGCGCTCATCTCCTTGCAAGCTATGCACGGTGCCTACGGTCAATCCTTCAATACCTACCTTTCGGAGCTCAGCGCGAATTAAGCCAGCCTGTTTGCTAAAAGGCGTGATAATACCGACAGTAAGACGCAGCACATCGGCATCGTCCATGGCTTGAAATTCCTTATTTTGTTGCCTTGCGTAGGTCAGCAGCGCGTCATATTGTGCCACCAACCACTGAGCAATCGCTTCTGCCTCTCCAAAGTTACCTCGACTACCACCAAACGATTGAGAGGGCGAATAAACAGACTGTAAGGTCATTGTACCCCAAGGAACGTCGTGCTTAACGTTACCACGAAGAGGCTCTAGTATTCCCTGATACACCAAGTCGTTACAATAACTTATAATATCGTTAAAACAGCGACGGTGTTCAGTGAGATATAGACCTCGCTGCAGTTGGTCAAACTGATGATAGTGACATTGCCTTTGCGCCAGTCGCATCACATTCCCACTGCTTGCCAGCATGCCACTGCCTAGCCATCGTTCATAATCTTGCTCATCTTCCAATAGTTTGAACAGGGCCAAGTTAGAGCGATCGACACTGGCAGGAATGCTCCATACTGGTTCTATTTGGTCAGTATCTCCGACTATTATTGCCCGTTTCGCTAGCGCAAAACTGGCTGCGGAGATATCTGGTAGGGCTTGGCCTGCTTCATCCACAATAAGCAAATCAATCTCTTCTAGCTGCGGCAGGTCTGTCCAACTCTCATCTTTAAACTCTCCCGCCATGAATGTATTTGGTACCATATAGAAGGTAGAGACAAAGCAAGGCGTTAACTTGGCATAGCGTCGGAGCTTGCGTAGTAGTTTAAATGGTGATTTTTTGTCTTGATCATTGCTTTCAACAAAAGCTCTGGTCTCCTTTAGCCAACGCCCTTCAAAGTAGTGCGTCGCCAACTTAAACAGGCGGAAACGGTAGTAACGGTCATTCAGCTCCGCTACTTGCTCGGGCATTGTTTTGCTAAACAGCGTCTGCGTTTCTGCTGGTGCAAGCCAAGTATTGAGATTTTCCTGCTGCAACTGAAAATGCGATAAACAGTCTTCCGCCTTTGAGAGCTGTTGTTCCAGTTGGCTGATTTGGGTACGGATTCCCGCCATTTGTTGGTTCAGCGCCACTTCAACCTCATCATCGCTGAAAACTCCGAGCACCTTGTCCCATTGGTTCAGCAATCGCGCTGTCTTACGTGATTCTTGCTTACGAATCATGGGCAACCACATCAATAAAGAGACCCACCATTTTCGCGATTCCCAAAGGTTATAAACCGCATCCAGTAGAGCTTTCTCTTGTTTATAGGTCAAAGAATGTTCGGTAATGGCGGCTTTGGTCTCAGCAATGCGTGTCTTTAGTGATTCCAGTGAGCCATATTGCTTTTCAATGTTACATAAAACCAACTGCCAGGCTTCTAAATAGTCAAAACCCAGCCTGATCTTATGCTGAGTTGCGCACATTTCTTTGTGCAAGGTAGTTAACGCATCATCAACACTCTTACACTCACGTTGCTTCCAGTTTTTGACTTTAGCAAGGAAATGTTGTTGTGCATCAATGACAAAGGTCTGAGTTTGCCATCTTTCCATACACCCTTCGCCTTTAGGGCCAGCGTAGCGATAAGAGTTATTTGGGTTAGCTTTTGAACCTGAACAGAAATACAAACCATAACTGTCTACCTCTGGTAGCCAGCGGCCTTTCAGGCATTCATCTAACCCTGTTTCGTCAATTCGAGCAAAGCTTTCCAAAATATTTGTTACAGCCTGATTGTTGTTTGAGGTGGCAACTATTAATGGCGCGTCACTTTGACTCAGTGCCGCTTGTGTCCAGAGATTAGCGACAACCGAGCGCAACAAGGTTGTTTTTCCCGTACCCGGTGGCCCGTTTACTGCCAGAATCTCACCTGACTTTTGTTCAATAAAGTGATGCAGTGCATTGCGTTGTTTAACGGATAACGGAAACTCCCCCGACATCTGGCCCACATGTTGTTTCGCTAGTTCTGCACTGTTTTGTTTATCAATATGCGCTCTTAGCTTGGAACCATTACGATTACTGTATACCTGATAGAGCTTGGGGAAGCGCCCATGCTCTATCATAAAGTCAAGCACCTTTAGCATCTTACTTTTCGCACCTACAACGGGCGTATTCAACTGCAATAAGCACTGGTCGCTTAATGAATATTCGGGTGATATAGCCAGCTCACTCAGCTGTGTAGCAGGTCGTTTATCACTGGCTTCACGGTAAGTTTCACCGGTTGCTTTGCACAACAGTCTGGTGCAATAAGCCGTGAGCTGCGACCAGTTGTCCATACCTTCAAATGGGTGCTGAGTAAAAAATGCATCCAGTAAGCCCATTTCTGTGAAAGGCTGCGTGGCACTTTGGGTTGGACCAATCCAGATACGCGGTATCCAGGGTGCTTTATTGGTTGGCTGCAACTTACCATCACGCAGTAAATTGGCAAACACAACTAAGGGCATCAATACGCGGCGTTTTCGCTTGTCACTTTCTCCGCCCTGATAATTGAGGTGATCGACACGGGGGAAGATCACAATTTCTAGCTGCTTTAGAGGTGGCTTGTTTTTAGGTTGATGCGCTTCAATGATTTGCTCAGCCAAGTTGGGATCGACTTGCCCCTGCTGCCAAAGGTTAGTAGATAGAGCTACATAATCGGCTTGTGGGTCCTGTTTTTTTTCAGCCCCCAACGCCGGAATAATATCCCTATCTTCAGGACAGAGCCTGTCGGTGTCGATCAATGATTGGCGAAAATAGCGACTAATTTTTTTGAAATACAACGTCATTACCAGCTCTTACTATGTAGTTTTTATTGCCCCAAATAATCTAAGGGGCGTTACAGATTTCAGTTCACGAATACGCTCAGGAAAGCAGGCGTACTTTAAATTCAGTCAGTGGCCATGACTATACACATAACGCCTTGCTTACCGGCCCAACGGGAGCAGAGCACGCATGTGGTAAAGTTTGCACAGCAAACCACAAGCTTGCGGCGCGTAGTTGGGCCCGCATACAGCAAATTTTTAGGTGATTTGATGTGCCGAAAGCAAGTTGTTATCCACAACGATATACCTATCATTCCTAAAATAATCACGGATATTTAATTTCTTAGAACCTTAGCAAATATTGTCTATTTCGCTGCATACTAATATGTGACTGGCCCAAAATGTCCCTGATATCCTACCCGAGTGAGAACCAATCGATTGAGACATTCAACATTCACCAAACCATTTTCCAGTGGACGCCCGAACAATGCGAAGTTTTCAATCGTGTATACCTGAGCATATTTTTCTCGCTCTGGATGATATCGACGTAAGGAAAGGCCATAGGATGTCTCGAACGGATGTCCCCCTGTGCGAATTAAACTGAAAAATGAAGGGTAAATTACACCATCAAATCCAGCGTGCCTCGCAGCTAACGCAATCGCGCGACAAATTTCGTATGAATGAGACTTCGCGAGAAATAGCATATGAACTGCCATATCTAGACTTTCGAATTCTGTGCATGTTTCTTCTAAAACATGGGTCAAATCTAAGAGGCGCAAATTACGGAGTGGCGCCAGAGTGGCCACGTAAATGTCATCTTCCGCTGCGGCGCGGCATTCGTGGATGCAGACGTCAATATCCTGTGACCCATACATGACTGGGAATCCGGTTGAATCTAAGCGACCTTTACCCGCAAGGGCAACAGGCGGACTGTCATATTCAAGCGGATCATCTGGACGATTTGGACTAACACGAAGACGATAGAACCTCTCGTTTTTGGCGAGAGTTCTTTCTGGGTACTCATTTATTATTCGGTCAACGATGTTCTGACGCGTCTTAACATCCTCTAAGGCCTTGAGAGGTTCGACGTCGCCAACCATCCAAAGGCGGGGGCCATAATGGAAGAATCCAATCCCCGCAGCGTCTTCAATTAATTTGATGTCATTTTTAAGCCACGGAGAAGGTGACATATCGCTCTTGCCATATTGATGCTCATTGAATTGTATAACTGGAGCTGCACCATATTGACATCGTATGGTTGTCCCGCTTACAAAGAATCTCCAAGCGACGCTTAAAATATGCTTTTTCGTAAGCTTACGCCCTTTTAGGCTTCCACAGTTTGGACATGGCTCTTCTAACTCCAGACCACTCTTGGACGCATCAATTTTTAGCCCTTCGTCCTTGAAGCAATCGGAACAAAGAACGGGCAAGTCATCATGCTCTATATCTTCAGTCATGCTCAAATCCCTATTCACCTAACACCGCCAGCACTGGCCGGAGCACGCAGGTCCAGCCTACGAAGTGGGCGATTGCGTCTGGTCTTGCTAAAAGTTTTGCTGCTCATAGATGCGATTTATCTCTGACCTAGCATACCCATACTGTTCTAATAAATCTTCGAAGAACCCTACATCTTTGAGTTCATCCATGGTTTCTTTATCTTTGTAGGCGAGGCATAAAACCATACGAGCTAAAGCCATTTCTTTGTCGCTGGTTATTCTTGGCCCACCATTACCATCTACCCATGACCACAGCCTCTCTTTCATTTCATCTTCGTTGAAGTCCACGCCCGAATCTAACCAATACGCTTTCAGTGTGCCATAGCAGTCAGAAATTGGGGGGTGAAACTGCGGATCGCTCTTTTCGATCCAAGAGATCATATATTGTGCGTATTCATTCTTCATACTTTTAACGCTAAGCACACTGGAATGAGCAGCTATTACTTCCCAGTGATTACCTTCTGTATTTTGCCAAACTCGGGTGAACATGTATGTTCCATTCGCTGGATTACCATCATAGTTACCATTGATTGTTACCTTGGCAAACACAACCGCTGTATCCTTTTGTAATTTAATCTGTTGATCATCGACAGAAATATTGGATATGTGCAACAAACCTGATTTATGTGCCTCTAAATCATCTTTTTTGCCAAGGATTTGACCTAAATGATTCGTAAATATTAGATTGGCTGACAATAGCTTGTCTAAGGTAACGGTGTCAGACTCAAGCATCGCTTTACGCAATAATTCTTCAGCTTCCAGAACTTGAACTTCCCTATTATTTCCCACCGTAGCTCCTTTTTACAGTTCAACGCCAGCCTAAGGGCTGGCAACGCGTGACCACTAAACCAAACGCAAATTGAAAATGCCAAGCGTGCCAAGCCCCACTGTAACGCCTTGTTAGCCGGTAATTTCACTGAAAATTTCGACCCATTGTTTCGGATTAGCCGTGATAAAAACAAACGTCGACTCATTTGATAAAGTGATTCGAATCGCATCGGTTGTGATCGGAATGATCCCCCCCCCCTTACCCACATCTTGAATCACTGACTTTATTTCATCACGTTTGATATGGTAAGGGCCGAGGCCAAGCTGCTCATTAAATGGGACAAAAACAACCTCTGTATCCGTCAATGACAGCTTACCATCCGCCTTGGCCACACCTATTTGTACCGTTGCAAATGATGATTTTATCGGTTCTTTAAACATAGATAATCCTTTTCTAGTGAATCTTCCGCTTACCAGCGAACGCCTAGTATGGGTATGAACTCATTGAGGTGAAAGTCCTCTGTAGGAAGACCACCGTTCAATTAACTAACTGTTATTGAACGCTAACTACTAGCGAATGGCAAGGGCAAAACCACGAGGTCTTGTCTGGAGGAAGCCGCGAGCAAGTCTGCGAGCTGATGAACAAGAACATCATATGAGCCTGGGTCAATTACTTTGCTATCGCCAGTGGATATCAGCGATGTGTCGAACTGGATCATTGGATTCGGCGCAGAGTAAGAATGGCCTACTGGCGTCAGTGGCGGAAACCGCGTACCAAGGTACGAAACTTAATAAGACTGGGTGTGCATGTTCAAGCAGCAGTTGCGTGTGGTATTGCCAGCAAAGGGCCATGGCGTAGTGCAAAATCTCCGGGGATCAATCAGCCGTTATCACTTGATTACTTAACATCCGAAGCGCTTTATTCACTGCGAGATGGTTGGATCGCGCTTCACTATTCTAAATGAACCACCCTGTGCGGAACCGCATACAGGGGGGTGTGGGGCTGGATACCTCCGGCTACCCGATTAGTTTCATTGTCCAATTTCAACACCTGCCTGATGGATAGCTTTACTAGCTTCTTCTAATTTTTGGCGGCGTCTAATCATCTCCAGTTTGTCGTCCAGAATTAGTTCTATTCCAACTTTGACTACAGGAAAATGCCGAGTTAAGTCGTTTTGGGGCAATAGACACATTCCAATTATTCTTCTGCCATGAAAACAAATTCATAATGTGAAATTTCAGGAGGATCGTCCTTAATTGAGTTTCCAATATCTTGAGCGGAAGGTTGGTGTGCTCTACTAAATGAAGCATCTGAGTCGATCACAGGACAACGTTTCCCATCAGCTAAAACCGCAAAAGCGTCGTACCCTAACAAGACAAATCCATCGTTGATTATATTTTCAATGACACGAATTGCGTAACTTCTAGGAACCACTTTTCCTGAACCTATCAAGATAAAAGGAATATCCCATTTCTTGTATATTTGAGCAACATTCACTGAACTAGTCCCTCCTAAGCTTCCCAATACCATATCACTTTGTTGCATTACTAAAATTTGGTCAACTGGCTAGCTTCATTCGAAGCTTAACCAGCCATGTGTGACAAGGAAATGGGCAAAAATGCTTTACTCTGATCCATCTTCAACAAACACAAATGTCACAGGATAACGCCGAGAATTCCCAGCACATGCGGACTTGTGGCCGTCGCCAGCAAGGCGAATATCGCGTAGCGATGTACTTATGAGCGCGAGCTAAGGATGGCGAGCTGGCTAATTACATGGATTTAATTAGCAGGCGTTGAGATTCCAAGGATGGATTCACATCGTGCCACATGGCTGCATGCACATAATTCGTTCTCGGACGTCCTGTCCTCCACGGCATTAATGCATCCATGCATGTCCCTGCTGCAGGCAATTAACTACGCAAAAGTTTGCAGGCAACAATACCTCCAACATGAAACCTGAAAACAAACAGCCAACACCACCGCCCCCACAAATCAAATGATGAAAATCATTTGATTTGCTCCAAAAAATGCACCACCCGTGCCATATCCCGCGAGCGAGCCATTGGCGGCAGCGAGTTCAAAAACGCGGCGCCGTAGTCGCGATTAACGATACGGTTGTCGCACAGGATGAGCACGCCAGCATCTTGTTCATCACGGATTAGTCGACCGAAACCTTGTTTGAGTGCAATCACCGCTTGTGGCAGGGAAATATCACGGAACGGATCGCCACCGCGTTGGCTGATAGCATTGGCGCGGGCGCGGGCGCGATACAGATTATCGTCGGGTGAGACAAACGGCAGCTTATCGATGATGACGCACGATAGCAGTTTGCCACGCACATCAACGCCTTCCCAAAAACTGCCGGTGCCAAGCAGGACAGCATTACCGAGTTGGCGGAATTTTTTCAACAGACTTTGTTTACTGGCAGTGCCTTGCACTAATAGCGGATAGTGACAACGGCCTTGCAGCGCGCGGGCGGTTTTTTCGAGCATGCGATGGCTGGTAAATAAAATAAAAGTGCGGCCTTTGGCGGCACTGATCGCCTGCATGCAGATCTCTACCCAGCGGCTGAACTGATAATCGCTATTACTGCGCACGTCGCCGAGTTGCCGTGGTACACAAAACAGCGCGTTTTGTTGATAGTTAAACGGACTGTCGAGAATAAGTTCGTCACACTCTTTTAAGCCCAGCCCTTTACTGAAGTGCGCTAACGAGCGGTTGACCTGTAAGGTGGCCGAGGTAAACACCCATTTTTTCTCATCATTAAACAGTGCTTGGCACTCTTTGGTGACATCAATGGGCGCCATTCTTAGCAACGGCAGGTCTTTACTCGGCTCAATGGTGTACGCCGCTTGTGGGTTATCACAAGCCAAAAAATGATTGAATTTACTGGTCAGTTCTTGCCACTTTTCAAAATAGTCGTCGAGATCATCGTGGCGACCTACGTTGCCGAGCAACACGCGCTCAAGGGTGTGAAATTCATCCAACAGTTGCCAGCTTTGGCTGGCGAGGGTTTTATCCGCCAGCACCATGCGCCAATCGAGCATATCTCGATTAACTAAGCTAGCGCTCCAATCACGCAGACGGGTCATTAGCCGTCGAATTAACTCGCCCAGTTGTGGCGTATCACGAAACTCGGCTTCATACAGCTTTTCCATGCGTTCGAGCATGCGATACAAGCTGTTAAGCGATAACTGCTGACCAAAATAACTCACCGCAATATCGGGCAGTTGGTGCGCCTCATCGAACACCAGCGCATCAGCATCCGGCAGCAGCTCGGCAAATCCTGTGTCTTTTAACACCCAATCGGCAAAAAACAGGTGGTGATTGACCACAATTAGCTTGGCATCAATCGCTCTGAGCCGCGCTTTGCGAGTAAAACAGGCGTCGTAATGCGGACAACGTTTACCAGTGCAACTCTCTTTGGTGGAGGCCACCAGCAGCAAGGCGTGAGATTGTTCCGACACGCTGGCGATGGTGCCGAGATCGCCGTCCGAGGTTGCAGCTGACCACAGCTGAATGCGCAGTAGATCATCTAGTACCCGTTCATCGAGCGATTGCGCGCCGTTAAGCTGTTGTTCTAATCGCAGTTGGCATAAGTAGTTATTGCGGCCTTTAAGTAACGCCACTTTAGGGGAGATTTGCAGCAAGTCGAGCAAGGCGGGAATATCTTTATAAAACAATTGCTCTTGCAGGTTTTTACTGCCGGTAGAAATGATCACTTGCTGACCAGATAACAGTGCTGGCACCAAATAGGCAAACGTTTTACCCACGCCAGTACCCGCTTCCAACACTAGCGGTTTAGTGGGTTTATCAAACAGTGGCGTGCTCGATAATAACCCCGCAACGGCCTGCGACATGGTGACTTGTTCATGGCGAATTTTGTAACCGCGTACACCGCTGGCGAGCGCGCCATTTTCGGCGAAGATACGCGATACTTCTTGTTGCAAGCGACGGATAGATAACTCCAGCAAACTAAGCTTGGTAATAACTGCTGTGCTGAATTATCGCTTTTTATGTGGCGACCACAAGTGCTAATCACCTGTTGCATAACACAAGCCCAGCTAATACCGCCCAATAAACTCATCATTAAAAAATACAAAATTGGGGCTTGCAAATTCAGTTTGAACAGATTACCGTTACCAACACATTGTTGCTGCTTAGCAGTAAACACCAAAGAATTTCACTTAATTGCAAAGTCAGTTAAGTTTATATAACAGGATTTTAGTTAATGACTCAGTTCCAGTTCGGCAACCATCACCACCATCATAAGCGGTAGCCTTCGGAGCTGACTGCCGAAGGTACATTCCTTCTGGCGGTTGATTCAAGATCACTTATAACCCTCGGAAGGAATTCCGGGGGTTTTTTGTTATCTGGGCCAAATTTACGAATCAATAATCAGGGGAACAACCATAATGACTTCAACGAAACGCATCAGAATCGCCATCCAAAAATCTGGACGTTTATCAAAAGAATCGCAGCAGTTACTCAAGCTGTGCGGGGTAAAATTTAACGTTAACGAACAACGCCTTATCGCGCACGCTGATAATATGCCGCTGGATCTACTGCGGGTACGAGACGATGATATTCCGGGCTTGGTGATGGACGGTGTGGTTGACCTCGGTATTGTGGGTGAAAACGTACTGGAAGAAGAGCAGCTAGAACGCGAAGCACTGGGTAAAAATGCTGAAGTGAACAAACTACGTCAACTCGACTTCGGCGCTTGCCGTTTGTCTTTGGCGGTGCCAAATGAAGTCGAATATGACGGTCCACAAAGCCTTGCCAACATGCGTTTGGCCACCAGCTACCCTAACCTGCTGCGTCGCTACATGAACCAACAAGGCATTGCTTATCGCGATTGTATGTTGAAAGGCTCAGTGGAAGTTGCCCCCCGCGCAGGTTTAGCTGATGGTATTTGTGACTTAGTGTCAACGGGTGCCACGCTCGAAGCCAACGGTCTGTACGAAACCGATGTTATCTTCCGCTCTATGGCCTGTTTAATCCAATCCAATCAAACGCAAGACCCAGCACAACAAGCACTGATTAACAAACTGATGAGCCGCATCAATGGCGTAATCCGCGCTCGTGAAAGTAAATACATTCTGCTGCACGCACCAACTGACAAGCTGGACAAGATTGTGTCACTGCTGCCGGGTGCGGAAAACCCTACCGTATTACCCTTAAACGATGACACTAACCGCGTTGCTATCCACGCCGTTAGCAGTGAAGACCTATTCTGGGACACCATGGAAGAGTTGGAAGCCTTAGGTGCTACTTCAATTCTGGTGATGCCGATTGAAAAAATGATGGGGTAATGGCGATGGAATTGCTTAATTGGAATCAGTTGGATAGTGCAGCTCAAACAGCTGCGCTAACCCGCTCACCACTGGTAGGTGACCAACAGTTAGAAGTCACCGTGCGTGAGATTATCGACACTGTTATTGCCAACGGCGACAACGCCTTGCGTGATTATTCCGCCCGCTTTGATAAGGCTGATGTAGATAATATCCAACTGACAGAAGCCGAAATTAACGCCGCTTGTGACCGTGTCAGTGACGAGTTAAAAGCCGCCATTCAACAGGCAATGCGCAACATCAACACTTTTCACACCGCACAGAAGCCTGCGCCGATTTCGTTAGAAACCCAGCCGGGCATCCGTTGCGAATTGCGCACAGAAGCCATTGAAGCGGTAGGTTTGTATATTCCCGGTGGCAGTGCGCCACTGATTTCCACCGTAATGATGCTGGCCTTGCCTGCCAAAATCGCTGGTTGTGAGCGCCGTGTGTTGGTTAGCCCACCGCCGATTAATGATGCAATTGTTTACGCAGCCACCGCATGCGGCGTGAATGAAATCTATCAAGCAGGTGGTGCACAAGCGGTCGCCGCCCTCGCCTTTGGTACTGAAACCATTAAGCCTGTCGACAAAATCTTTGGCCCAGGTAACCGTTTTGTGACTGAAGCTAAACGCCAAGTGTCACAAGACTCTCGCGCCTGCGTCAGCATTGATATGCCGGCTGGCCCGTCAGAAGTATTGGTGATTGCTGATAAAGACGCGTCACCTGCGTTTATCGCCGCTGATTTATTATCACAAGCCGAACACGGCCCCGATTCACAAGTTATGCTCGTTACCGACAGTGAAACACTGGCCGCCCAAGTTGCAGTGGAGCTGGAGCAACAGCTAGCCCAACTGCCACGGGCCGAGATTGCGACCCAAGCGCTATCTTGCAGCCGTACGCTGCTGGTTGATGATATGCAACAAGCGGCAGCGGTTTCCAACCTATATGGCCCTGAGCACCTAATTGTACAAACAGTAGCACCACGTGAAGTGCTCAAATATGTCCGTGCAGCGGGGTCGGTATTCCTCGGTCGCTTTACGCCAGAATCGGTGGGCGACTACGCCAGTGGCACCAACCACGTGCTGCCAACCTACGGTTATAGCCGTACCGTATCTAGCCTAAGTCTGGCAGATTTCTCACGCCGTTTTACCGTGCAGGAACTGTCCGCCACTGGCTTACAAAATTTAGGGCAAGCGGTGATGACCTTAGCGGCCGCCGAGCAATTAGATGCCCACAAAAATGCGGTAGCCCTGCGTTTACAAACCATTGAAACCGAAGCGACTACTTGGTCGGAGCAACTGAAATGAGCAACCTGAATTTGGCGCAGCGCCTTGCGCGCCCTGAGCTGTTAGATTTAGAACCCTATCAAAGCGCGCGCCGTATTGGTGGCCGTGGTGATATCTGGATCAACGCCAATGAAAGCCCATTTAACCGCACTGAGTTAGCGCGCTTGAACCGCTACCCAGAATGCCAACCACCGGAGCTCATTGCAGCGTATAGCAAATACAGCAATGTTCCAGCGGCCAACATCGTCTGTGGTCGTGGTGCCGATGAAGCGATTGAACTGCTGATCCGTGCCTTTTGTATTCCCGGCCGCGATAGCATCGCTATTTTTGGCCCAACTTATGGCATGTACAGCATCAGTGCTAAAACCTTCAATGTTGGGGTAAATGCGCTGAACTTAAGCGAAGATTATCAACTGCCGAGCGATATCAGCGGTGTTAAAGGCTGCAAATTGGTGTTCATCTGCAACCCTAACAATCCAACTGGCACAGTATTAAGCGTTGAGCGTATCGAGCAGGTACTGCAACAACTGCCCGACCAATTGGTCGTTGTAGACGAAGCCTACATCGAATTTTGCCCAGAAAACAGCGTGGCAAAATTGCTTGAAAGCTACCCTAACTTGGTGATTTTACGCACGCTGTCAAAAGCGTTTGCCTTAGCTGGCGCTCGTTGTGGCTTTTTAATGGCAAGCACTGACATCATCGACATCATTATGTTGGTGATTGCGCCGTATCCAGTCCCTCTGCCAGTATCGACCTTAGCGGTACAAGCACTCAGTGATGACGGCATCACCAATATGTTGGCGGATGTTGCGCTGTTAAAAGCACAAGGACAACGCTTAGCTGCGACATTAACCGACCTTGGCGCTAAGGTCGTACCGAGTGGAGCTAACTTCCTGTTGGTGTATTTTGATGATATTGCCAAGATCAGCAACGGCTTAAAAGATGCGGGCATAGTCGCGCGCGCCTATCGCGATCCGCGCTTGGTGGACGCCATCCGTTTCAGCTTTACTAACGAACGCGAAACCGACCAAATTATCACGGTGTTGCAGCAGCTTTTAGCGTAAGCCACACAATGGCTAAATAGAACAATGAAGCCGCTTCAGCGGCACTAAAGGTAAATACCCTATGACTCAGAAAATTCTTTTTATCGACCGTGATGGCACGTTAGTGGAAGAGCCCCCCGTTGACAAACAGTTAGATCGCCTCGATAAATTGGCGTTTGAGCCACAAGCCATTCCTGCACTGTTAAAACTGATGGCAGCCGGTTATCGCCTCGTGATGGTATCTAACCAAGATGGCTTGGGCACAGATTCATTTCCTCAAGCGGATTTTGATGCACCACATGCACTGATGATGCAGATTTTTGCAAGCCAAGGCGTGAAATTCGACGATGTACTGATCTGCCCGCACTTCCCAGGCGATAACTGCAGCTGCCGCAAGCCGAAACTCGGCTTAGTGAAAGATTACCTCACTGGCGGCAAAGTGGACTTCACCACCTCCGCCGTCATTGGCGATCGCATTACTGATGTACAACTGGCTGATGCGATGGGGCTGAAAAGCTTCCAATACGATCGTGAAACTCTGGGCTGGAATGAGATCTGCAAACAGCTGCTGAATCGAGGCCGCCAAGCGGAAGTGGTGCGTACCACGAAAGAAACGGATATTCGCGTCAAGGTCGATTTAGATAACGCCAGTGGCAACAGCATCAATACGGGTATCGGCTTTTTTGACCATATGTTGGATCAAATCGCTACCCACGGTAATTTCACCCTCAGCGTGCAAGTGCAAGGCGATTTGCACATTGACGACCACCACAGCGTAGAAGACACCGGCTTAGCCTTGGGCGATGCACTGCGTCAGGCATTAGGCGACAAACGCGGTATTGGCCGTTTTGGCTTTAGCTTACCGATGGATGAAGCCAGCGGTGAATGTTTGCTGGATCTCTCTGGCCGCCCTTTTATTAAGTTCACGGGTGAATTTGAGCGCGATGCGGTCGGCGGTATGGCCACCGAAATGGTGCCACACTTCTTCCGCTCATTTGCTGATGGTCTGCGTTGTACACTGCACATTGGTTGTACCGGACAAAATGAACACCACAAAGTGGAAGCGCTATTTAAAGCGCTGGGCCGTGCACTACGCCAAGCCATCAAAGTAGAAGGCGACGCGCTGCCATCAAGTAAAGGAGTGCTGTAATGACTAAGACGACAGCAGCGACCGTTATCATTGACACAGGCTGTGCCAACTTGAGTTCAGTACGCTTTGCGTTTGAGCGTTTAGGCACTGATGTGTTAGTGACTGACGATGCTGATGCCATTAAAGCGGCCACCCGCGTGGTACTGCCCGGTGTGGGCAGTGCCCCGGCGGCGATGACGTCGCTGAAACAGAAAAATCTGGTTGAACTCGTAAAAGGCTTAACTCAACCAGTGATGGGCGTATGCCTCGGTATGCAGTTGATGACTAGCAAATCCACCGAACAAGGTGCCATTGCTGCGGATACGCCATGCCTTGAGCTCATTCCTACCGAAGTGCGCGCACTCGATACGCAAAACTTGCCAACGCCGCACATGGGCTGGAACCAATTAACGCCAGTGCTCAAAAACGGCCAAGTACATCCCCTGCTTGATGGCATCAATGCCGGAGATTTTGTCTACTTTGTGCATTCATTCTGCGCGCCGGTGAGCGAATACAGCATTGCCACCAGTGAATATGGTGAAGTATTTAGTGCGGCGATTGCCGATGGCAATTTCATGGGGCTGCAATTCCACCCTGAAAAAAGCGCTGCGGTAGGCGCCAAAATGTTAGCCAACTTTCTCAAGATGGATAGCGATAGCTTGGCCGCCTATAACGCTAGCGTGATCGGAGGTGTGGCATGATCATTCCTGCAATCGATCTGATTGACGGCCAAGTAGTACGCCTCTACCAAGGAGATTACGGCCAACAAACGACGTTTGATTTAAGCCCGCTAGCACAATTGCAGTCATACCAAGCGCAAGGCGCAAAGCAACTGCACTTAGTGGATTTAACTGGCGCTAAAGATCCTGCCAAACGCCAAACTCAGTTGATTGCTGAGCTGGCAGCAGGCTTAAACACCCCACTGCAAGTTGGCGGCGGTATTCGCTCAATCGAGCAAGTGGAAGAACTGTTGGCCTGCGGCGTATCGCGAGTGGTCATTGGTTCACTGGCGGTGCGCGAACCTGAGCTAGTAAAAAGCTGGTTTGTCCGTTTTGGTGCTGAGGCAATTTGTCTGGCGCTCGATGTGAACATTAACGCTGAGGGTGAAAAAATCGTGGCGGTTCACGGCTGGCAAAGTGGCGGCGGTAAAACGCTGGAATCACTGGTGGCAGAATATGCCCCAGTTGGACTCAAGCACGCTTTAGTCACCGATATCAGTCGCGACGGCACTATGACTGGCGCTAACAATTCACTCTATCAGGAGCTGGCACAGAAGTTTCCAGAAATCCTATGGCAAGCATCGGGCGGTATAGCCACCTTGGACGATGTCGCCGCAGTGCGCGACAGCGGCGCCAGTGGCATCATTATTGGCAAAGCGTTACTCACCAATCAATTCAGCGTACAGGAGGCAATCACATGCTGGCCAAACGCATAGTTCCCTGCCTCGATGTGAAAGCAGGCAAAGTGGTTAAAGGCGTGCAGTTCCGTAACCACGAAATTGTCGGCGACATTGTGCCATTAGCACAACGTTATGCCGAAGAAGGCGCCGATGAACTGGTGTTTTACGATATCACTGCCAGTGCCCATGAGCGCGTAGTCGATAAGTCATGGGTGAGCCGTGTTGCTGAACGGATTGATATTCCGTTTTGTGTGGCTGGCGGCATTAAAACCATCGAGCAAGCGCGCGAGATCCTCGCCTTTGGTGCCGATAAGATTTCAGTAAACTCCCCTGCACTGTCAGACCCAAGTTTGATCCGTCGCTTACACGACGAGTTTGGCCGTCAGTGTGTGGTCGTGGGTATCGACTCTTTCTTTGATGCCGACAGTGGCAGCTATAAAGTGAAGCAGTTTACCGGGGATGAAGCCGCTACCCGTGACACTCAATGGTTTACCCTCGACTGGGTGGAAGAAGCGCAGAAACAAGGCTGTGGTGAAATCGTATTAAACGTCATGAACTCTGATGGCGTGCGCCAAGGCTATGACTTAGTGCAACTGAGTAAAGTGCGTTCAGTGTGTGATGTGCCATTAGTTGCCTCCGGCGGCGCCGGTGCAATGGAACACTTCCGCGACGTATTTGTTGAAGCCCAAGTGGACGCCGCCCTCGCCGCCAGCGTATTCCACAAAGGCATCATTCCCATCCCCGATTTGAAGCAGTATCTACGTGAACAACAGATCTGCATCCGCGCTGATGATCGCCATCAACGCATCGCTTAATAACAGGATTTTGCATGGAAACTGACACTCTTTTTACGATGACCAACGAGCAGCAACAAGCGCTGCTCAGCGGCGTTGATTGGCAAAAACAAGCGGGCTTAGTACCTGTCGTGGTGCAGAACTACTATTCTGCCAAAGTGTTGATGCTGGGTTATATGAACGCCGAAGCGCTGCAAACCAGCTTTGATAAGCAATTGGTGACTTTTTTCAGCCGCAGTAAACAACGTTTGTGGACCAAAGGCGAAAGCTCAGGCAACCATTTGCAGTTGGTGTCAGTCGCCGTCGATTGTGATAACGACTCACTGCTAGTACAAGCGATACCCGTTGGCCCCACCTGCCACAATGGTACTGAGAGCTGCTGGGATGGCGATGAAGTACATCCTTTCGTACACGAATTAGAAACCTTGATCCACGGTCGTAAACATGCAGACCCAAGCAGCAGCTATACCGCATCGCTGTTTGCTCGTGGTACTAAGCGTATTTCACAAAAAGTGGGCGAAGAAGGCTTAGAAACCGCATTAGCGGCGGCAACACATGATAAAGAAGAGCTGGTGAATGAAGCCTCTGATTTGATCTATCACCTGCTGGTGCTGCTGGAAGACCAAGAGATGAGTTTGGCGCAAATTCACGCCAATCTGGCGAAGCGTCACCGTAATGCCAAATAAGCGCGGCGCGATCGTTTAGTGCGATCATTGTGCAAGATCAACAAAGGCGATCATGATGATCGCCTTTGTTATGTTAACACTATTTACATCTACGCAATATCTGCGGTTATTTTATGCTGCGACAATCTGCTGCTGCGCCCGCAGCGGATGCAATCTATCGTGCATCACCTTAATGGTGTCAAACCGCTTTAGCTGCTTGCTATCACTCAAGGCGCAGCATTCATCAAGCAACATCACCAATGACGCCTGCAAACTGGTTTCTACCACCAACACCAATACACGGTCGCCATTGCAACGTAAATCAAACAGCTTGCCGGGCTCGCTATAAACACATACATCGCTCGACTCAAAGAACCAGGATTTAGGCATTTGTGGCTTTTGCATAAACCGCGCAGCAGTAGCATTCAGGGCTACCTGCACTAGATAGGCGTCTGCCAGTGACATGCGCTTACTTAGCCGCTCGACAATGTCCATGTAATAACGCGCATGTTCAATATCGAACTCAGCTGCACCGAATGCATCTGGGATCAACACCTTACTTTTATAGGGAGTAAGAAACTCCATATCGGCGCCCAGAGATATACTTAACACATCGAACGAGGTGTTATATCTCCACTGCCAAGTTTTATCAGGCATTAATAACATAGCGTAATCCGTGTGGCCTTATTATTTATCCGATTACAATTTAGCTGGTAAATTAATCAATATCAAAATTAAGTTGCTATTATTTGAACAAGATTACAACAGTTTAGATGAAATTTCCAAAAATATTTTTATTTAACAAGATCTAAAAAGGATCGCAATCGCGATCCTTTTTAGATCAAATGTCGAGATTTCGATCGGATCTATTTATTTAGATCGATAAGCATCAACAATCTCTTTAATTAATTTCGGCCCTTGATAAATAAAGCCAGAATAGATTTGCACCATAGTCGCACCAGCATCCATTTTTGCCAGCGCATCTTCTGCGCTGCTAATGCCGCCACCACCAAGAATAGGGATCTGCCCTTTCAGGCATGTCGCTAGCTGTTTGATCACTTTGGTAGACAATTCGTTGAGTGGCTTACCGCTCATGCCGCCAGTCTCGTTAGCGTTAGCCAGACCGCTCACACCGTCACGGCTCAAAGTGGTGTTGGTTGCGATAACGCCATCGAATTCATTATTTAATAATGCATCAGCAATTTTTTGAATTTCGTCTTCGTTTAAATCTGGAGCTATTTTTAGTGCAATCGGCACATATTTTTTATATTTCTCAGCCAACTCTTTCTGACGAGTTTTTAAACTGCTGAGCAAATCTTCTAACAACTCACCATATTGCATCGTACGCAATCCCGGTGTGTTAGGAGATGAAATATTCACCGCGATATAATCAGCGTATGGGTAAACTTTATCTAAACAGATTAAATAATCATCTTTACCCTGTTCTACTGGTGTGTCTTTATTTTTACCAATATTAACACCCACGATCGCGTTGGATTTTTTCGCAATAAGATTTTTAACGAGGTTATCGACACCTTTGTTATTAAATCCCATACGGTTGATGATCGCTTTAGCAGGCTTAATACGAAACAAGCGCGGTTTGTCGTTACCTGGTTGTGGACGAGGTGTCACAGTACCGACTTCAACATGACCAAAGCCCATGGCGCTAAATGCATCGATACATTCACCGTCTTTATCCATACCAGCAGCGAGACCTACAGGGTTGGGAAACGTCACCCCCATAAATGTCACTGGCGCAGGGGCAATATTCTGCTTGTAAAAGCAGTTCAGTGGCGAGTTTGCGGTTGTACCAAGCCCTTTCATGGCAAAGTTGTGCGCAAGCTCCGGGTCCATCTGAAACATGACCTTTTGTGCGAGTTCGTAAAACATGTGTTCTCCTAAGACCTAAAAAAAGCCCCGGCATTATGCCAGGGCTTGAAATTTTATAATATTTATCGCTGCCCTTCACAGTGCAGAATAAGGAGATTTAGCTCTCTCAACGCCACCGAAAACTTAGCAAACTCATGTACACCCGAGGTTTTGAAATCGGCCAGCATGCTGAACCAACGTTCCAACAAGCTTTGATGGCTGTCAATCCACTGCGTAAGCACTACAGATGAGTCACACGCCCCATCTTCACAATTACGCAATACCACCGAGGTCAATGAGCGTTGCTGCCAATCGAGCTCTTCTCTAAAGGCTGCCCGTGCCAGTGCTTGCCAATGGTTCGCTGCAGTTTGCGCAGTAATCTGCTCGAGGAACCAGTGTAGCTCAACTTTGGCGCCCAACTTATAGTAAGTCTCAGCAACCAGTGCCACAGGCTTGTGCTCAATTTCGGCAATCTGGGCGATATCCAATGCACAGAACAAGGTACTCATTTTCGCAACCAAGTTGGCTACGTCTGTTGGTACACCTTCACGTTCCAGCGCTTTGATATCAACATCGATACCGTTCCATTCGTCTTCAACTAAGTAGTTTTGGACGTTGTCACGCAGCACTTCAAACACAGGTTTGAAGAAGCTAACAGTTTGCTCAATGTTCAAGCTGCGGTTGCGGTTACGCAGTACCCAACGACAGGCACGGCGCATATTACGGCGCAACTGGTGCAACATTTCACTCTGAACCACCGCTGGAACGGTGCTGCCCAGTTTCGAAATGGTTGAAACTAAATCACCTAATCCGAATATTTCTCTTGTCATAGAGTAACATATAGCGGCTTCGGCAACTGAGGCACCAGTCTCATCCTGCATACGTTGCACAAAGTTTAAGCCCATTTCGTTCACCAACTGGTTGGCTAACGATGTGGCAATGATTTCACCGCGCAGTGGGTGTGAACTCATTTTGTCGGCATAACGTTGTTGCAGTTTGTGCGGGAAGTAATCCACTAACAACTGGCTTAGATGTGGATCGTCAGTCACTTCTGGCGTCACCAACTGCTCTTTGAGCAACATCTTCGCATAAGCTACCAGTACTGAGAGTTCTGGACGGGTCAAACCACGGTTGCCCGCTTGACGTTCGTTCAGCTCTTCTTCGGTTGGCAGAAACTCTAATGCGCGGTCCAGTTTGCCCTCTTTTTCCAAGTAGTGGATAAAGCGGATGTGTTCTTTCAACTGACCCGCAGCGTGCGCTTGTGTGACGGAAATGGTGCGAGTTTGATCGATACAATCTTGCAGGACGATATCGGCCACTTCGTCGGTCATCTCTACCAACAGCACATTACGCTGCTTAACAGTCAAGTCGCCTTCAGCCACTAAGCTGTTCAGCAGAATCTTAATGTTCACTTCGTTATCGGAACAATCCACACCGCCCACGTTATCCACGAAGTCAGTGTTCATGCGGCCACCGTTAGCGCAGTATTCGATACGGCCTAACTGAGTACAACCTAAGTTACCGCCTTCGCCGATGATTTTGGCACGTACTTCATTACCATTAACGCGCAGTGCGTCGTTAGCACGGTCGCCCACTTCAGCGTTGGTTTCTTTGGTCGATTTAACGTAGGTACCGATGCCGCCGTTCCACAACAGATCGACTGGCATTTTCAGCAGTTCACGGATCAGCTCATTCGGGGTCATTGATGCTTTGCTCGTGCCGATCATCTGTTTCATTTCTGGTGTTAATGAAATCGATTTCGCACTACGCAGGAAGATACCGCCGCCTTTAGAGATCAGCGCTTTGTTGTAGTCTTCCCAGCTTGAACGTGGCAGGTCAAACAGGCGTTGACGCTCAGCGAAGTTGCTTGCAGCATCTGGTGTTGGATCAATGAAAATGTGCATGTGGTTGAATGCCGCTTGCAGCAAGGTGTGCTCAGACAGCAGCATGCCGTTACCAAACACATCACCGGCCATGTCACCGATACCCACACAAGTAAACTCTGTGGTTTGGCAATCAATACCCACTTCGCGGAAGTGACGTTTTACAGATTCCCAAGCGCCACGTGCGGTAATCCCCATTTTCTTATGGTCGTAACCATGTGAGCCACCTGACGCGAACGCATCACCTAACCAGAAGCCATATTCTTCAGCAATGCTGTTGGCTAAGTCAGAAAACGTGGCAGTACCTTTGTCTGCAGCAACCACCAGATAGGGATCGTCTTCGTCGTGACGAACCACATCAACGGGCGGCACAATCTCTTTATTGACGATGTTATCGGTAATATCCAACAAGCCACGGATAAACAGGCGGTAACACGCTTGGCCTTCTTGGAATACGGCTTCACGAGACGCCTGTTGTGGCATCTGTTTACAGACGAAACCACCTTTGGCGCCCACCGGTACAATAACGGTGTTTTTCACTTGCTGGGCTTTCACCAGACCAAGCACTTCGGTACGGAAGTCTTCACGGCGATCTGACCAACGTAAACCACCACGCGCTACGCGGCCACCGCGCAGGTGCACACCTTCAACCCGTGGGCTGTAGACGAAAATTTCGTACTTAGGCAGCGGTTTTGGCATCTCAGGGATTTGGTCTGGCGCAAACTTGAACGATACGTAGCTCTTGAATTCGCCGCTTTCGGTGGTTTGATAGAAGTTGGTACGCTGCGTCGCGTTAATCAAATCCAGATAACGACGGATGATACGGTCATCATCGAGGCTAGCGACATCTTCTAAACGCAGATTGATCTGTTCAACAAACTTAGCGGTGGTGCGCGTCTTCAATTTTGGATTGAATTTACGCACAAACATCTTCACTAATGAATCAGCAATCTGTGGGTAACGAGCGAAGGTTTCTTCGATATAGGCTTGGCTAAAGGTGGCATCGATTTGGCGCATATATTTTGCGTAAGCACGCACAACGGAGACTTCACGTCCAGTCAGGTTGGTTGCCAACACTAAGCGGTTAAAGCCATCATCTTCAAGCGTTTTGTTCCACACCAGCGACAAGGCGTTTTGGAAACGATCTTGGCTATCGACAACTTCATCAGACACTGCGTGTTGGACGGTCATCAAGAAATCGAGGATCCAGTAGGTCGCACCATCGGCGGTGATCACTTCATATGGACGTTCGTTAATCACGCGTAGACCAAAGTTTTCCAACATTGGCAGCACATCTGACAGATGGATTGGCTCGTCTTTATGGAACAGTTTCAGGCGAACTTTGTTACCTTGCTTAGCAGACTCTTGTGGTTGATAGAACAACATGCCCAGACGATGGTCATCGTCCAGCGCTTCCAGTTGTTGAATATCCACCACAGCTGATGGCGGCAGTACGTCATCTTTGTAGCTTTGTGGGAACGCACTCGCGTAACGTTTGAAGCAACGGGTACCTAACTCTTCGCCAGCGGAGGCATGCAGCGCGCTAGAGAGTTTATCGTCCCATGAACGGGCGGCTTCAATCAGGTTTTGTTCTATCTGTGCCACATTGACTTCCATATTATTGTTATTGTCTACCTTAACCCGATAGTGGGTTCGGCATAGCGAGGATTCAGAGAAGTACGTGGTAAATTCCACTTCCTCTGAGCTTTTAAAACTTTCGGCCAGAATACGCTGAGTGTCTTGGCGCAGACGGGTGTTGTAACGTTCTTTAGAGACGTACACCAAGCAAGAGATAAAGCGGCCATAGCCGTCTTTACGCACAAACAGACGTAATTTGTCGCGGTCTTGCATTTCCAGTACGCCACGCGACATTTCGTATAACTCATCCACCGAGGCTTGAATGATCTCATCGCGTGGCAAGTTTTCGAGAATGTTAAGCAGGGTTTTGAAATCATGTGAGCGCGGGGTCAGTTCTGACATATCCATCACGCGTTGCACTTTTTCCGCCAGCATTGGGATGGCGCGAGGGCTGCGGTTGTACAGATTTGACGTGTACAGACCCACGAAGCGCGCTTCGCCAATCACATTGCCCTGCTCGTCAAAACGTTTGATGCCAACGTAATCAACGTAGGCAGGACGATGTACACGGCTGCGGGCACTGCTTTTGGTCAGCACCAGCACTTTGCTATCGAGTGCTTGGCGACGAGCGGTGTCAGAGAAGTTAGATAAGCGTAAGCCATGCTCAGGTTGATCTTTGCTCGGTTTTTTCATCAAACCAAGGCTAGAGTTCATATCTGGCACTAGCTCAACATCACCTTCGATACGACGCAGTTCATAGTAGCGATAACCCAGCAGGGTAAAATGGTGATCACTCAGATAGTTGATAAAACTAATGGCTTCATCCAGCTCGTGCTTTTCACCTGGGAACGGTAATTTAGGCAATTGCGCGGCGATATCGGCCATTTTTTCCATCATCGGCTGCCAATCACTTACAGCAGCAGCCACGTCAGCCAGCGTTGTTTCAAGCTCTTTTTCGATTAGTTTTAAATCTTGTTCGCTGCTTTGACGGTCGATTTCAATTAGAAAAACAGCGACTTTATCGCTATTGTCGCTGCTTCCTTTTACCGGTGTGACACGCTCAATACGGTTGCCTTTGCGTTCAATCGCTAACGGCGTGTGCAACATCATATGCGCGGTGATACCGATACGGCTCAGCGCCATGCTGAGCGAGTCCACCAAGAACGGCATATCCGGTTGGACAACTTCGATCACGGTATGCGTGCTCTGCCAGCCATGCTTGGACTGACTAGGGTTGAACACGCGCATGTGAGTTTGGCCAATTTCGGTCTTGTCGAGCGCATTCCATAAGCTCAAAAGTGCGCCATAAAGATCGCTATCATTGCGAGCGCGTAAATCATCTTTTGACATGTGCGCATACATACAAGTGGCGAATTGCTCGACTTGCTTGGCATGATCATGCGCAATTTTGCTATGAATTAGGCTGACAACATTTTCCAGCAATACGGAGGGCGTTGAATTGTTCAAAGCCATAATGAGGTTTCCTTAAGCGTCGGTCGAACGCTTTTTCATTTAAGGGATTTTTACAGACCCTGGCCTAGAATAAAGAGTGTGACCGAGGTCATGTGCCGCAGTTTATTACCAAATATTCTTCATTTCGAGCAAAATTTTAGTTTGAAATAAATATGTTATCCAACACCAGTAAAGATTTTTTTACTGTTGCTGAACCGTTATCTGGACACTTGCCCCACCGATACCCACAGTGATACCGATAACACTACTTTAGGCTAATCGACAAAACAATAACTGTTAACATTTGCTAATAGTCAATAAAGCCGACCATTGGCAAAAAGTGCCTACAAAAAGCCACCCAAACGGGTGGCTAATAAATCGGTTATCTAATGAGGTTCAACGACTGAAATCGGCCTTGATCATCAATCAGCAACTTAAAGGTGCCGTGAATACCACTGGCGGTAAGAAACTGCCGAAAATGCCGCCCGTTAATCCGTAGCACCAAACCGTTGATATCAGTCACTTGCACGTTTTCTGCAATGCCTTGATAAAAAGGCTTGAACTCGTCAAAGCTGACACTCATTCGAAAAACAAACTCACGCATCCACTATTGTCCTAACGCCTTACAAGCTTTCTCATAAACATCACGAGACAGATCCGGCATATCTAACAGCTGTTGCAAACAGGCTTTTAGTTGGTTTTGACGTGTAGCATCAAACTTACTGAACTGGATCAGTGGCGTCATAATACGCGCCGCAATTTGCGGGTTGAGACCGTTCATCTTTTTGATCACGTCAGTCAGGAACTGATAACCAACGCCATCTGCACGATGGAACTGCGACAAGTTAGTCGATGCGAATGCGCCCAGCAGCGAACGTACCCGGTTAGGGTTGTTGAAGCTAAACGCGGGGTGATCTTGCAACTTAGTCAAACGCTCAAACACGCTGTCTTCGTTGATAGAACCTTGCAGCATGAACCACTTGTCCATCACCAGTGGGGTATCTTGCCAGCGGTCGCCAAATTGCTGTAACAATTCGTCACGGCAATCCGCGTTACCCGCTACCGCTGCGGCCAATGCACCAAGCGCATCGGTCATACCAACGGCTGAGCTAAATTGCTGCGTTAATAGGCTTTCATGACCATCAGCACTGCGCGCCAGCAACGCCAACATGGCATTTTTAAAGCTGCGACTAGCGGCACTGTCTTGCCCCGCTAACTCGCGATAACGCGCAAGCAATTCATCTTCAGTAGCATCGGCGATAGCATCGATAACAAAATCACGGGCGTTGAACAGCGCGTCCAAATCAACCTGTTCGACCTGCTCAATCAACGAGTTGGCAGTAGCAAATTTCAACATTTCCGCAGATAGCGCGTGGTCTTGGCTGGCGTGTAGTACCACGGCACGGAAGGCATCAATCACACTACTATCTAAGCTCATCGCTTGCTGCTGTTGCAACCGCGCCACGTTTTGCCATACCGCTTGGCTAAACAGCGATACTGAGGCTTCCCAACGAGCCACTTCGCTGCTGGCAAAGCCCATCAGCACCAATAGCTGAGCGGTAGAATATTGATAATGCAATTTCACTGGCGCAGAGAAATCTTGCAGCAGTGATGGCACCGACGCACCACCCGATACGGCGAACTCGAAATGTTGAGAAGCTTCAGTCAGCTCCAACAGTTCATTCACTAAGCTTTTGCCGTCGTTATCGAGCAGTTCTACGCTGAACGGAATATGCAGTGGCTGCTTTGGTTTTTCATGAGCGCGGCTTGGCGTGAATTGTTTGATGTCGAGGCGGTATACACCTTTATCGGCATCATAGCTGTCAGTCACCGTCAGCTCTGGCGTTCCCGCTTGGCAGTACCAACGGCGGAACTGCGTCAAATCTTTACCACTGGCGTCTTGCATCGCTTGTACGAAATCATCACAAGTCACCGCATGACCATCATGACGTTCAAAATAGAGCTTCATCCCTGCTTGGAAACCTTGCTCACCCAGCAAGGTATGCATCATGCGGATCACTTCTGCGCCTTTGTCGTACACAGTCACAGTGTAGAAGTTGTTCATTTCGATCACTTCTTCTGGACGAATTGGGTGCGACATTGGCCCCGCGTCTTCAGCAAACTGATGGTTCTTCATCACTTTAATGGCATGAATACGGTTAACCGCGCGCGAACCAACATCTGAACTGAACTCTTGATCACGGAACACCGTTAAGCCTTCTTTCAAGCTCAGTTGGAACCAATCACGACAAGTGACACGGTTGCCGGTCCAGTTATGGAAATATTCATGGCCAATCACCGATTCGATACCATGGAAGTCTTCATCGGTGGCGGTTTGCTCATCGGCCAACACATATTTAGTGTTAAACACGTTGAGACCTTTGTTTTCCATCGCACCCATGTTGAAAAAGTCGACGGCAACAATCATGTAGATATCGAGGTCATATTCCAAATCGAAACGGCTTTCATCCCATGCCATCGCTTTTTTCAACGATGCCATAGCGTGATGCGCTTTATTCAAATTGCCTTTGTCGACGAACACCTGCAACTTCACATCACGCTCACTTTTGGTGGTGAAACAGTCTTCCAGCAAATCAAAGTCACCTGCCACTAGCGCAAACAGGTAACACGGTTTTGGAAATGGGTCTTGCCAACAAGCATAGTGCCAGCCGTCTGCTAAGCTGCCCTCTTCTATTTTATTACCGTTGCTCAGCAAGAAAGGAAATTCTGTCGGCGCTTCAATACGCACTGAAAAACACGCTAATACGTCTGGGCGGTCAGGATAGAAGGTAATGCGACGGAAACCTTCGGCTTCACATTGGGTGCAATAAGCCCCATCTGACATATACAGCCCTTCAAGGCTTGAATTGCCTTGTGGGTCAATGATTGTCACAACCGTCAGTTCAAATTTAGCAGGCACGTTGGCAATCGTGAGCTTACCATCCGCTTGTTCATAAGGGACTTCGGCGCCGTCGACTAATACCTGTTCAATCTGTTGTTGCTCGCCATCTAGCACTAATGGGCGTTGGTGTTCGCCATTGCGTTCAATTTGGCTTACGGCGGTCACGCGAGTGGTTTGTGGCGCTAAACGGAAAGCTAAATTCAATTCTGGCACCAAGTAATCTGGCGGCTGGTAATCGGCAAGACGTTTGGCTGCTGGTTGTACTGCAGTCACGGGAGAGGTTTGATTATCTGACATAGTACTGCCTCTGATTGAATTTTTACGATGCTGCATCATGCAGTCATTTGACGAAAAAGCGCGCATTATGCGCGCTTTTTTATTTGGTATTTATTCTAGCTGTTATGGCTAGTTTTGGCTTTGTAATCCACCATATCTAGGGTGATATACGCCGCCTCATCAAGGAAGACATCAGGTTTAGCAATCTCTTGCTCTTCTTTGCTGACCTCATCTTCATCTTCAAGTTTGGCTAATGGCTTGAGGTTGTGCTTTTGACGACGTTCATTCAAACGCACCAATGCTTTAGCATCTTCGTCATCACGCTCTTTTAGACGTTCACTTTCCACTAAAGAAACGCTCTTCTCTTTGTGGTGAGCTCGGAACAATTTGATATCGTCTTGAACATAAGAGAACTCAACATTCTTCGCGATACGTTGCTCATGTTCCTTATCCAATACCGTAACTTCAGCGTTAGTCACATTGTTCAACGGCTGATATTGCGCTGGCGGTACTTGATCCCATGGCAAGGCATTATCTTGCTCGGCTTCACCGTATTCACCGGCATCCAACGCTGTTGGGAACAGAATGTCTGGTGTTACACCTTTACGCTGAGTACTGCCACCGTTGATACGATAAAACTTAGCAATGGTGTATTGCACGTGACCAATCGGCTTGTCGTACATGTCATAGATACGACCAAGGCTCTTATGCTGTTGCACGGTGCCTTTACCAAAGGTGGATTCACCCACAATCAACGCGCGGCCATAATCTTGCAACGCCGCTGCGAAAATCTCTGAAGCAGACGCCGAATAACGGTCAACCAGCACGGTCAGTGGGCCGTCGTAGTATGTTTTACCATCGTTATCGCGGTTTTCTGTGATGCGGCCTGATGCGTCACGGATCTGCACTACAGGGCCTTGGTCAATGAACAGACCTGTCATCAATGTGGCTTCAGTTAATGCGCCACCGCCGTTACCACGCAGATCCAGTACAATGCCTTCAACTTTATCCGCTTTAAGTTTTTCCAACTCTTTAGCAACATCATTAGACAAGTTCATGTAGAAGCCCGGCACTTCAACCACGCCAATCTTACGATGTGCATACGGGCCTGCTTCTGGCTCAATCACTTTTGAAGTGGCAGCGCGGTCTTCCAAACGGATTTTGTCGCGGGTCACAGTCACATTGAATGGCTTAGCTGCATTGCCACCTTTCTTCGGCAATACTTGCAAGGTTACTGCACTGCCCTTTGGCCCTTTGATCAGGTCAACAACGTCATCTAAACGCCAGCCGATAACATCAACGATTTCACCATTGTCTTGACCAACACCGATAATTTTGTCGTCTGGTTCCAGCTTACCGCTAGAGGCTGCTGGGCCACCGGCGACTAAACTTTTGATAACAGTGTAGTCATCTTCCATCTGCAATACGGCGCCGATACCTTCAAGGCTGAGGTTCATCTCCATCTCGAAACGTTCAGCATTGCGTGGTGACAGATAGCTAGTGTGCGGCTCGATACTACGCGCAAATGCATTCATCAAACCTTGGAAAACATCTTCGCTGTTGGTTTGTTTCATGCGCTTGATGGCGTTGTTGTAGCGTTTTTGCAACACTTCAACAATTTCAGGCCATTCTTTGCCGGTAAGCTTCAAGCTCAGAGCATCGTACTTAACGCGTTGACGCCACAATTCATCCAGCTCTGCTTCATCTTTCGGCCAAGCAGCATCTTTACGGTCAAAGACATATTTGTCGCCAGGCACGGTGAAGTCCATTTTAGTGTCAAGCAAAGTCAGCGCATAAGCAAAACGCTCATAGCTTTTATTCTGCACTAAATCGAACATCTGGTAAGCAGGTTCCAGTTGGCCACTCTTGATCATGTCATCAAATTTGGTGGCGTACTGCTGTTTGAATTTATCGACGTCACTTTGTAACAAGACGTTTTTGCGATAGTCCAGTTGTTCTAAAAAGCGATCAAAGATCGCCTTGGAAAACTGGTCGTCTAGCGCAATACGGTGGTAGTGAGAGCGAGTGAAGAGCCCGGCGACACGTTTACTAGTAACCTGATGTTGGGGCTCTTGATGCAGCTCAGGTAACTCGCCGATCGGAATTGTTGGAGCTATAGCGAACGCCTGAGAACCCAACAACATACTGGCCATGGACGCAGCTATAATAATCTTTCGCATCAGCAAGTTACTCCTAAGTATCTATCCTTGTTACAGCAGAATATGCTCTGCTTTTACTTTCACAGTCAACCCTGTATTGAGTTGAACCTGAATGTCTTCTTTGGTGATATCACTAATCACACCTGGTACCGGAGTTGCCCCCAGTTTAACGTTAACTTTTTGACCAGATGACAATTGAGACAACTCAGCAGGCACAAGATTCACTGCTGGAGCTTCAACTTTTTTAGCTGCTGGTTTTTTACCGATGGCTTTTTTAGCAAATTCTGCTTTAGCGCGAGGTTTGCGTTTAGCTGCATCACGTGGCTTCTGCTCATCTTTACCAGCCGCCTTATTGGCTTCTTGACGACGAGCACGTGCCTTGTCTTGGCTTTCTTTTAACGCTTTCTGCGCATGTTCTACATGCTCAGCTTCTAACGCGCCACATGGGTTGCCATCTAAATCAACGCGTTGTGCGCCTTCTTTTAGGGCTTTCAAATAGCGCCAGCTATTAGTGTAGCGACGAATAGCAATACGTAACTGTGTTTTGCTGACTTTGGAATCGTCGGCTAACCGTTCAGCCAAGTCTTGAAATAAACCAATTTTCAGAGGCTTAGCTTCGCCTTCAGCGATAAAACATAACGGGAACGTCTCGTAAAGATATGCCAGAATGGCGTTGGTATCGGTCAACTTTTCTGTTGATTCCATAATAGATCCACAAATTACAGGGACACCAGCACGGGTTATTAAGTGCACGCGACTGGGTCATTAATTACTACTATCCGCTCTGGACAGCGCGCTTATTTGAATGAAGGGGCTGCTGACGGTATCAATTTACCATAGCAACTCTGCCCGTTACTTACCAGAAACAAAGTATTAGCAGTCCACCAAAGCCGCCTATTATAAGCGGCCTTGTGACGAAATCGACTACATTCAATGCAAAATCGTGTGCCTTTTAAGCAAACACGCATTTTTCTAGGGTAGAAACTAAGGTTTCTATGCCTAATTGATCAATTTCAGTGAATCTTGCAAACACTGGACTGTCGATATCCAACACGGCGACTACTTGTCCGTTATGGCGTACAGGCACCACAATTTCAGAGTTACTCGCTGAATCGCAAGCGATATGGCCGTCAAACTCATGCACATTATCAACCCGTTGGGTTTGATTCAATGCCACGGCGGTACCACACACGCCCTTCCCTACAGGAATGCGTACGCAAGCCACTTTACCCTGAAACGGGCCCAGTACTAATTCGTCACCTTTCAGCAGATAAAATCCTGCCCAGTTAAGCTCAGTTAACTGTTCATTGATCAGTGCAGAAAAGTTAGCCATGGCGGCAATCAGGTCATCTTCGCCGCTAAATAACGCTTCAACCTGACGGTTGAGAGAATGGTAAAACTCAGAGGTCATTAACTACTCGCTTTGTTGAGCTTCAGATTTTTTACTCCGCTTTGCAGGGGCTGCCTTTATCGGCGCGCCACCTTTTAGCAGATTCGCCAGCGTATCTTTATTGGACGCTAAGTAAAAAGCAAGTTTTTCCAAGCTGCCTTCTTGCAGCTCTAACTCACCTTGTTGCAGAAAAGGAATCAGATTGTCAGCGACATCGAGCATGCGATCATACGCATCGGCCTCTTTTTTGGAAGCAAACGTCATTTTTTCTACCCCATCTCTGACAACCACAAATTTTGTAATAACAGCCATGACTGCCCCTTGAACTGGATTTTTATACAGTGGTTAGCATCGCATATTCACTAGCCTACGTGCAACCTTCTTTCTGTTTCTGTTTCTGTTATGATTATTGTTCCTGTTGGTCGGCTCGCGATATCATTGAAAGCCAACGCCATTTTGTATGCCTGTTGGAGTCGTTCCTCTATGTTAATGACGCCGGTCAAGCCGGGTAAGCATTGCAACCTCATTGTGTGCAGTGGGTGTGATTTAGTCGTTAGTAAGCGTGCTCTGCCATCTGGTGTCAGAGCAGTATGTCCACAATGTCATACACCGCTATACGAAAAACCCTATTGCGCGCTCAATGGGGTGTTGGCGCTATGTATTACTGCCATCTTGTTATATATCCCCGCCATGATCTATCCCGTGTTGGAGTTACATTTCCTCGGCAGTATTCGCACCAGTACGGTGTTTGAAGGAGCGATGGCGGTGTGGCATCAAGGTTATTGGGTGGTCGGGCTAGGCGTGTTACTCGGCGCCGTATTAGCGCCTGCAGTGTTGCTGTGCTCGATATTGGCGCAAGTATTGATAGTGCAAACCGGCGGGTACAAAACCAAGTTTGGTCGCGACACATTAAATGGATTATTACGTTATCACGGACTCATTAATCAATTGTCTATGCTTGAGATCTATGTGATCAGCTTTTTGGTAACGTCATTTCAGCTGTCCGATTTTGCTGATGTCTATTTTGGTTTGGGTACATTGTGCTTCACCTTATTGTTTGTGGTGACTTTGTTTTTACAGCGAGAATACAATCTCGAACACATGTGGGGATATGTAGGTGAATCCAGAGACGAAAGCTAGAGGGATCCAGCTAGGCATCTATCGCTGCCACGTTTGTGGACTGCTTAATGACCAACATGAGCAGTATTGTGAACGTTGTCATGCCAAAATAACGCCGCGAGACTATCGCAGCTTGCAAAGCAGTTGGGCATTGCTGATCACTGCGGCGATTTTATTGGTGCCAGCCAACATTTACCCAATTACCACCTTGGTAAAAAGTGGCGTCGTCACGCACGAAACTATTTTCTCCGGCATTTTGCGGCTAGTGCATGCTGATTTGCTGCCCATTGCAGTGATTGTATTTACCGCCAGTATTTTAGTGCCGTGGTTGAAGATTCTTGGCCTAGGGTTTTATTTATCAGCCATTACCTTCAAAATGCCTATCTCTAAGCAGAAACTCACCACTGGGTTTCATATTATTGAATGGATTGGCCGCTGGTCGATGCTCGATCTATTCGTCATTTCGTTATCGGTAGCATTAGTGAATATGGGGCAACTGCTGGATGCCCAACCCGCCCCTGCTGCTACCGCGTTTGCATTAGTTATTTTATTTACTCAGTTAGCCGCCAAAACGTTGGACACGCGGTTACTTTGGGATCAACTGGATAAAAATGATGACAACTCCTGAACAACCAAAAGTTGTGCGCAAAAAGCTGTTCTCTCCTGTGTGGTTATTGCCCATCGTTGCATTAGCGCTGGGTGCGTGGTTGGGGATAAAAAGTATCCGCGAATCAGGTATTGATGTCCGGGTACATTTTCCCAGCGCCACGGGGATCGATGTCAGTAAAACCTTAGTACGCTATAAAGGTCTCAATGTTGGTAAAGTGGTTGATATCTCCATTGACGACCAACTGAAAGGCGTAAACGTCGATCTAGTGCTAGATTACCGCGCTGGCAACCTGCTGAAGCAAAGCACCAAGTTTTGGTTAGTTACCCCAAAAGCGACCATTACAGGAGTTGAAGGGTTAGACGCCCTGTTCTCTGGTAACTACATTGGTATGCTGCCCGGCGAAGGTGATTATCGCGACCATTTTGAGGCCGAACGCGAACCACCGGCTATTGTGCCCGCTGAAGATGGCTTAGTGGTCGAACTCAGAGCTGACAAACTCGGCTCACTTGATGTCGGCTCCCCTATTTTTTATCGCCAAATACCTGTAGGTAACATCGTCAGTTATCACCTTGACGAAAATCATCACATCCAACTCAAAGGCTTCGTGCAGCATCAGTATGCGCATTTAGTTAAACAAGAGTCGCGCTTCTGGAACGTTTCAGGCGTGCGGGTTGATGCATCACTCGCAGGGATTAAAGTTGATACTGAAAGCATTGCCTCCATTTTAGCGGGCGGAGTCAGTTTTAGTTCGCCCGATGCCTCTAAAGAAGCGGAATCCGAGCAGTTGTATCAGCTGTACAACAATGAGAAAGAAGCGCATGGCGGTAACAGCTTTTTGTTAACCGCAGAATCGGCGGATGGCATTAAAGTGGGTACCGATGTCATCTTCCGTGATCTCCCCGTTGGCGAAGTGGAAGAGATTAAGCTGACCAACGACGGAGTGGCAATTCATGTGCGCATGGACACGCCCTATTCCGACCTTATCGGTTGCAGCGCAGAGTTTTGGAGCGAGGGAGCTCAATTATCCCTCAGCAAAATTAGCCATCCTGAACGCTTGATCAGCGGTAAAGTGATCCGCTTTAGCCCCGGCAGCGGCGCCGTCAAAACTGAATATCCCTTATTAAGCGAACAACCTGAGTTAGACGGTAATCCGCTTAAACTCATGTTACATGCCGACAATAACCCAGGTGCAGCGGAAGGTGCCGAGATCCGCTATCGCAATGTCACTATTGGCCGAGTCACGTCAGTCAATCTGGCTAAGGATTTTAGTCAAGTTAATGTAGCGGTAACAATTGACGCCCCATTTAAAAGCCTTGTTACCCAAGGCAGCGACTTTATTGTACAACCGCCAGTTGAAGTCAGCGCTTCATTGGATGGGATTGAAGTCAAAGGTACTGACGTAGGCAACCTCACTAAAGGTCGTATCGACTTACGCCCAGGCAATGGCGCGCTATTAAGTGCCGATGCCTCATTACCTATCTACGCTTCAGCCGAGCAAGCACAACTCGCTTATCAACACGCACAACAGCTGACATGGCAGTTGTACAGCAGCAATGTCGCGGTGAATCCTGGTAGCGATGTGTATTACAAGAAGATGAAGATAGGCCAAGTCGCCAGCGTTAACTGGCAATCGGAGCAAGATAAATTTGCCATCGAACTTGCCATTGAGCATACCTATCAATCCCTGCTCAATGAGCGCACTATTTTCTGGCCAACGGAAGCGGTAACCATCGATGGCGGCCTTGGGGGCGTAAACATTGAAGTGGCACCATTATCCGGCATCCTCAAAGGCGGTATTTCCTTAGGTTTGCTGGATGAAGCCGCAAGTGATACGCACCTGTTGTACGCCTCTAAAAATCTTGCCGAACGCCAATCAGTGCCCGTCACCCTGCTGTTACCGGTGAACTCCTCCATGAAGTCAGGTGCCGAGATCCGCTATCTGGGTAACACTGTCGGGACGGTCGACCAAGTGCAGTTAGCCAACAATCTGCAAAGTCTGCGTGCCACTGCCTATATCGATGGCCGTTTTGCCGACCAGTTATTGCGTAGCGATAGCCAATTCCGCATCGAAGATGCCGAACTCTCCTTACGCGGTGTAAAAAACGCCAGCGCGGTGCTAACAGGGCCATTTATCAGCGTAATGCCGGGACAACAAGCTACACAAGCTGACAATTTCGTAGTACAAGCGGCTGATAATGCCATTGATAACGGCAACCCACTGCGGCTCAACTTAGTGCGTGCAGAACTCGGTTCTATCAAACAAGGCACTGGCATTTTTTATCGCGGTATCTTGATTGGTAAAGTGACCCAATATCAATTGGCGGACAGCGGCGACCACGTGGTGATAAACGCCATAGTGGCCGAACGCTATCGCCATCTAATCAATGGCAGCAGCCGCTTCTTTGATTTGTCTGGCTTTAAAGTCGATGCCGGCATTTTCTCTGGCGTACAAATTGACGCTGGTTCGGTAGAAACCATTCTCGCAGGGGGTATTGGTGTGGCAACTGAGCGCCCTACTGCTGATGCTGACAACCTTCCGGCACAGTTTGAGCTTGCAGACAAGCCAGAACAAAAATGGCTTAGCTGGTCACCCCAATTGTGATGATTCATTGCTGAATCTTGCATAATTGAACGGATAAGCAAAAGGCGGACTCAATAAAAGTCCGCCTTTCTAGCAAAGCATTGGACATTTCCGAGACGCAGAGCGGCTAGCTAATAAAATTCCTGCTGACTGCACTTGTTAGCAATCTACCGCTCAACTATAGATAAAAAGTACTCTATTGGCATTTCACGATTATCTACTGATTTAGAAGACAACTTGTAATGCGTTTGTTTTTGTAAAGAACTAAAATCAACAACACTATCAATGCGATCTTGTATCGATACAGAAAAGTCTTCACGTACTCTTGCTTGTATAAATGCAGCCATAACATCAAAAATATATGACTCGGAAACAAAAGTAGCATATCTATCATCAATGCTACGTTGCATGATGAAACTCTCTGAAAGATTAGACTCTAAATGTTCTTTAATTCCGTTTAGAACTTTATTTACATCTTCGTACACAAAAACTCCTTATTCCCAATTGATTGCTAACGATCATAACGCAACGGCGCGGGTTTCCGTGTCCGTTGCCGTGGCGTTTTGTGAGAAGCAGATTACGTAGGAGTTGCATGATGATGGGCTATTTGACTTCCTTGTATCTGAACTCTACGTACTCCGCCAACATTGAAAATGTTTGTTCCTCACTTGAAGCTGGTTGGCAGTGGCTTCGTGCCAGCTCGCGCCATCGTTTTCCTAGCCACTTTGTAGCATTACTAAAATTTGGTCAACTAGATCACCATACGTTTTCAAGAGAGTTCGGAGCCTAGCAAGCATTGGGGCAGAATTAAGTTGAGGCATTACCCATTTTCCCTTAAACACTTTCACCCATAAAACCAATACGCCACAAAAATGGCCGCGATAATCCCAGTCAAGTCGGCGATCAGGCCACAGCCGATGGCATGACGGCCGTTTCTAATTCCCACGGCGCCGAAATACACTGCGAATACATAAAAGGTGGTTTCGGTGCTGCCTTGAAAAATGGCCGCTAAGCGCCCAGCGAACGAATCTACGCCGAAGTGATCCATCGTCTCTAGCGCCATTGCCCGCGCGCCTGAACCACTTAGCGGCTGCATTAATCCCGTTGGTAGTGCATCAACAAAGCGGTTATCTAGTCCGACAAAATTAACGCACCAGCGAATGCCGTCTAACAGTAAATCTAATGCGCCGGAGCCGCGTAATAACGCAATAGCAAGCAACATGGCTAACAAGTAGGGGATCAGTTTCACCGATTGGCTAAACCCCTCTTTTGCGCCTTCAACAAACTCGTCATACACTGGCACTTTGCGCACGACGGCAGTCAACACCAAGAGAAACACCAAACCCAGCAATACCAGATTGCCAACCAAGGTTGATACCGCGCCGATAGCCTCTGCCGTCAGCGTGGTTAAATAGGCAATCATCGCGCCGAACAGGGTTAAGCACACGCCAGCATAGGCGGCGAACGTGAAGTTAAGTAGCGGCAAACGTTGCATAATCGCAACGGAGATTAAGCCAGCTAATGTAGACGCTGACGTTGCTAGCAAAATAGGGAGAAACACATCCGCAGGTGCTGCCGCACCCTGCTGTGCGCGGTACAAAAAGATGGTCACCGGCACTAAAGTCACTGACGATGTGTTTAACACTAAAAACATGATCTGCGCATTGCTGGCAGTGTCTTTATGTGGATTGTGGCGCTGTAGATCCTCCATCGCTTTTAGCCCCAGCGGCGTGGCGGCGTTATCAAGGCCAAACATATTGGCGGTGAGGTTCATCGTGACACTACCAAACGCCCTATCCCCCTTAGGTAATTCCGGCATCAGTTTGCCAAGCAACGGCTCAAAAATGCGCGATATCAGCCCAATCATGCCGGACTGCTCACCAAGGCGCATCAAGCCCATCCACAAACTCAATACGCCAACTAAACCTAATGCAATGGTTGCTGCCAATTCGGCGCTATCAAACACCGCTTTTATAGCCACGCCCGCCACTTGGGTATCGCCATGCAGTAAACGCCACATGATGGCGGCTAAGGCGATAACAAAAAAGTAAGTCCAAATTTTATTCAGCAAAATCGCTCTCCAGCTTTTTGATTCGGCAGGTGTTATAATCCGCGCACTTTATAACGCTGTTTATCGGTTATGGTTCAATTAAATCAAGATTTTATCAATAGCATCGCCCAAGATTTGCCTGACGGGCTGTCGATGGATGAATTTATCGCCTATTGTGACAAACCACTGCGCCCTTCGCTGCGCGTTAACACACTAAAAATCACCTCGGCAGCGCTATGTGAACAGTTACAGGCCAAAGGTTGGCAGTTAAGCGCTATTCCGTGGTGTGAGGATGGCTTCTGGTTTACTGCGCCCGATAATGTGCAACCCGGTAATACGGTTGAACACCTACAAGGGCTATTTTATATTCAAGAAGCCAGCTCTATGCTGCCCCCCATCGCCTTGTTCGCTGAGCTTGAACACAACGATTACGTATTGGATATGGCATCGGCACCTGGCTCTAAAACCACCCAAATGGCCGCGTTAATGCACAACCAAGGTGTACTGGTTGCCAATGAGTATTCCGCGAGCCGCACTAAGATTTTACACGCCAATATCGCGCGCATGGGTGTTAGCAACACTGCCATGACCCACTTTGATGCGCGGGTATTTGGCGAATATCTGTACGAAACCTTTGATGCAATTTTGCTTGATGCTCCCTGTAGCGGCGAAGGCACCATTCGCAAAGATCCGTTAGCCCTGAAAAATTGGCGCCAAAGCGATATTGATGAGATTGCCGCGACACAGTGTGATTTGATTATTTCAGCGTTTCAAGCACTAAAACCCGGTGGCACCTTAGTGTATTCCACCTGTACGCTGAATAAATTAGAAAACCACCAAGTGTGTCATTTCCTCAAACAAACCTACCCGGATGCCGTACAGTTTGTCTCGTTGGCCTCACTGTTTGACGGTGCAGACAAGGCTTGCGGTGATGAAGGCTTTTTACACATCTGGCCGCAGATCTACGACAGCGAAGGTTTCTTTGTGGCGAAGTTGCGTAAAACCGCATCGGTAGAACGGCGGTTACCTACGCCGAAGGCGCAACGTAAGTTTCCATTTAGCCAAGTAAACAACAAAACCTTTGCCGAGGTGCAGCGCTACGTTAGCGAGCGACTGAATACTCAACTTGATATTGCTGATGTGTGGCAACGCGATGATGAACTGTGGCTGTTTCCGCAAGGCATTGCCCCTTTGCTAGCACTAGTCCGCTTTCAGCGCATCGGTATCAAATTGGCAGAGTTGAGTAAGCATGGCATAAAGCTCCAGCAAGAAGCGTTATCTGCGCTCGGTGGCTCAGCTGAGGCAATTGAGCTTGATGAAGCCCAAGCCATTGAGTTTTTAATGGGGCGCGATATTGGCCTAACAGCCAACGAAGCGGCAAAAGGCGAATGTTTGGTCAGCTATCAACACGTACCGTTAGGTATGGTGAAGCACTTGGGAAACCGGTTGAAGAACCAACTGCCAAGGCATCAAGTGCGCGATAAGCTATCAAGCAGCCAGGGATAACCCGCTTAATTTGAGAGACTTAGCATAAAATATAACCAGTGGTTATATTTTATGCTTTTATCATCTAGACATTTTCGCTAGTTATGAGTCGAAATGTTAAATATCGACTAAGATTTAATCAGAGATAGCAATCCTGTCACATCTCAACTTAAGCGCACGGCTCTTTATGAGCCATTCCCCTGGGCCCAGAACATTGGAAATAGTTTTGGGCCTTTTTTTATGCAAAATTTATCAAATCAGCGTAATTTGGCGGCGGGCTTAAAGCAGTTAAAGAAGTTCTCTGTGGTGTAACTGGCGAGTTCTTCCAGCGATTCACCACGCAGATCGGCAACAAACTGTGCCACATCTTTGACAAACGCTGGTTGGTTCTCTTTACCACGATGTGGCACTGGCGCCAAAAATGGCGAATCTGTTTCCACTAACAACCGCTCTTTTGGCAGCTGCTTGACCACTTCACGCAAGGCATCGGCATTACGGAAAGTCACAATGCCTGAAATCGAGATATAAAAGCCCATTTCGATGGCGGCTTGTGCCATCTCTAAACTTTCAGTAAAGCAATGCAACACGCCACCGCATTTTTCAGCATGGCCGTTGCGCAAAATATCTAAGGTGTCTTGGCGTGCGTCGCGGGTATGGATGATCAACGGTTTGTTGATATCAACCGCCACTTCCACTTGGGTTTCAAAGCACTGCTGTTGCTCACGCTGGTTGTCTGGACTGTAAAAATAATCTAAGCCCGTTTCACCAATTGCCACCACACGCTCATCCGCGGCAAAACGACGCAAATCAGCCGCCGATACGCCATTTTCCACGTCCAGCGGGTGCACACCTGCCGACAGAAAAACATTATTGTATGGCTGCATTCGTTGCTGCATCGCTTCAAATTCTTGCAGGCGAACGTTAACACACAAAAAGTGGGAAATGCCGAGCGCTTGGGCATCGGTTAACACAGCATTTAATGAAGCTTCATCTGGTGCCGCTTTCAAACGGTCTAGATGGCAATGGGAATCTACTAACACAACAACTTCCGAGGAATCACTTGAGGGCGCACAGGATAACTGCGCTACATAGTGCAGGTCAAATCACCGCTGGCAAGTTCGCGGGACAGCAGGTTTTCAATGCGCTGCTTATGTTCAGGCGCGTCACTGAGGATCTTCACACCAATGCCCGCAGGACGACCACCTGAAGCACCTAATGGATTAATCCACACGACTACGCCGTGGAAATCGTTCATCTGGGTTGCGCCCGGTAAACGATAACCAATGTTCAACTCTTGCCCGAGAAAATGCGGCTCAGTAGTAGCCACAAATAATCCTGCCGGCGCGATGAACGGCATATAGGCACGATACAACTGGTGCAAAGTGTCAAAGTTAGCGATCAAATCAACCATAAGATAGTGTTAGTTTTTCAGCCTGTTATAGTCTAGGACATAACTCTGCATTAATGCCAAATAATTGACAGTTGGCATCCGTCGCAATTGCTGGCTATCACGCATGATCCGCTCGGCTAACGCCGCTATCGCGTTCATCACGAATGCATCCTTTCCGCCAACGCGCATCTGCTGTAGCAACACGCGATAACTTAAGGATAGCGCATCAAAAATACTATCTTCTTTAATATCTGCCAGTTGTGGATCAACATGACCAGAGATAAAACTGTGTTCGATGTCATCTTTCAGCTTGGCCAGCGCTGCAAAACGGTCGCTTTGGAGGGCGTCCCTTAATGCGAGTGCTCCACCAAGTGTAGGCAAAGCCCATGCCAAAATGTCATCTGAGAGGGTTTGAGGAGCTAACCACTGCTGCACTTGCGCGGTGCTGGGTGAGCTAACAGCAACGCGTTGACAGCGGCTAGTAATGGTAGGTAACAAACTGCTGCTGATATCCGTCTGCAATATCAGCAAGGTATTCTTGCCCGGCTCTTCTAAGGTTTTCAACAAGGCGTTGGCGGCGGCAGTATTCATCCGCTCACTTTGTTCAATCACCGCCACCCGATAACCGCCCTGCTGTGCAGTAGCCGTTAGCGACTGACACAGTTCACGCACTTGCTCAACTTTAATCTGGTTGCCGTCAGCTTTTAGCCAATGGACATCTGGATGATTGCCCGCCTGCAATAACTTACAACTACGGCACATACCGCAAGCATTGCGTTGCTCACATAGTGCCGCGGCAACATACTGCTCCGCCAAGACTACCCCCCCATCGCCTACAGTTAAGGGCAATAACAACGCGTGCGCTAACCGTCCGGCTTGCTGTTGCTGGTAAAACTGTTGTAATGCGGGTTGCAGCCAAGGAAGTGAACTCATGCGGTTAACCTACGCTGTAGTGCACTGAGAATATCGCGCTGGACGGCGTCCATCGGTTGCGAGGCGTCGATCACTTCAATGGTGTCATCGGCATTGGCTAACTCAAGATAGGTGCTGCGAGCGCGATCGAAAAAGTCGATGGCTTGCTGCTCAATGCGGTCTAACGCACCACGGTTGGCTGCGCGCGCTAAGCCGACTTTAGGCGGAATATCCAAATACAGCGTCAGATCCGGTTTAAAACCTTTGAGCGTAACATCACTGATGGCTTGTACCAGCGGCAACATACCACGGCCGCCACCTTGGTAAGCTAGCGACGACAAATTATGGCGATCGCCAAGCACCCATTGACCATCGGCCAAAGCGGGTTTAATCACGTTAGCCACCAATTGCGCACGGGCGGCGTACATCAACAAACATTCGGCTTCGTCACACAGCGGATCATCGTGGTTAACTTCTTTCACTAACGTGCGAATTTTTTCCGCTAATGGCGTACCACCCGGCTCACGCGTGCACACCGGTTCGCGGTGGTTCAGTTGCGCCAGAAATTGCTTAACTGATGCGATAGCGCTAGATTTACCCGCGCCCTCAAGGCCTTCAATAACAATGAATTTTCCGGCGGTTGTCGAATGTTCCATTAACGATTTCTCTGATATTTATCGACCGCTTTATTATGTTCGGCCAGCGTGTTGGAAAAAATATGCGAGCCGTCATTACGCGATACAAAATAAAGGTAGGTCGCATCGGAAGGATGCGCCGCAGCTTGCAAAGATTCAAGCCCAGGTGCGGCAATAGGCGTCGGCGGTAAACCTTTAATACGATAGGTGTTGTACGGGGTTGCTTCACGGAGATCTTTACGGCGAATATTGCCGTCGTAACGCGCGCCCATACCGTAGATCACTGATGGGTCGGTTTGCAGACGCATGCCTTTGCGTAGACGATTAATAAACACCGCCGCAATTAATGGTCGCTCCGACTCCTGCCCCGTTTCCTTTTCAATAATTGATGCCAAGGTGAGCAATTCATACGGGGTTTCCAGCGGCAAATTGCTATCACGCTGTTGCCAAACGCTATCCAGCGCATGCTGCATTTTTAGGTAGCTTTGGTTCAAAATTGAGTCAATGCCGCTAGAGGCGCGATACTGGTAGGTATCTGGGAAAAACTTGCCTTCTGGATGTTCACTGGTATCGCCATGTGCGGCTAAAACGCGGTTAAACGCCTGTTGGTCAACATTAAGATGGGGCAGGGTTTGCAGATAAAGCAACCATTCCTGCACGGTTTTGCCTTCAATCAAGGTCAAGAAAAAGCGCTTTTCATCACCACGGATAATACGCTCCAGCAAACTATTTACCGTGTCGGTTGAGTCAATCTGGTAAAGACCGCTTTGGATCGCCGTCAGCTCTGGATGCAACTTGCCTAACAGCTTCCAACGCCAGTCATACTGAATTAATTGTTGCTCCGCTAATAACTTGCCGAGCGAATGAAATGAGGTGCCATGTTGCAGCGTTAGCTCTCGAGTTTTAGGTACTGGCAAGGGTTGTTGCGCTAACGATCGGGTTTGATGAAACGCCCACATACCAGCAACTGCGGCGATAACCAAAAGACTAAACAACGCAGCGAAGAGTCGTAACATCCATTTTGTCATTAATGAGGTACCAGTAGTTGTTGCAAACGCGCTGTACCTTGCCAACGCGCAAAGGGATGATTATCGACGCGGCATACGTCAACGGTGCCAAACAAACTATTGCATAGCAAAAAGTGTTTAGCTTGCAGTAAATCCGCCATGGTGATGTCTCGCATCTCAATACTGATGCCATCAGCGAGCAACGCCAACAGCAGTTGCTGACGCATGACGCCCGCAATCCCCGCATATGCATGGCTTGGCACCAACGCCTTTAATTGTTGTTGCTGTTCAACCAACAACACCAGATTAGCCATGGACGACTCCACCACATTTTGCGCAGTATCGAGCACCAACCAATCGTCATATCCCTGCGGTAACGCATGTTGCTTGATCAGCACCTGTTCGAGACGATTGCAATGCTTAAAGCCCGCGAGCAGCGGTTGACGAGCGAGTTTTACTGCAGACGTGGCTAGACTAATTCCCTGCGCTTGCCATTGTCGATAATGCGCTGGCAGCGGGCTGACAGATACAACTTCAGTAATTTGCACTGAGGTCGGTGGCGCGTAACCTCTGCCACCGACACCACGAGAGAGTTGTAACTTGAGACAATGCAGCGGGTGTTTAGCCGCGAGGTCATGGACTAGCGCCAACAGGCTGTCACTCGGTTGCCAAGCAAAACCAAGGCGGGCACAGCCATCTTGCAACCGTTGCCAATAACACTCAGCAAAGCGCAGTTGCCCGTGACTATCGACCGCCATGGTAGCAAATACGCCATCACCATAGGCAAACGCACGCTCCATTGGGTCGAGCGTTGCATCCTGCTGGCCGTTAATCCACACCTGCGTCACGCGCTTAGTCCTGACTGATCCGGCTCGCTACCGCGTCTTGCTGATCCTTATACTTGGCGTTTTTACGCGTGTTATAAGGCTTAGCAACAGGGCCAGACAGACGCTCGAAATTAAGTGCGCCGATAGTCATCATTGGCCGTAACGCCAACGGCAATTTACCGCTGTTGTAGAACTCCAGCACAATACGACCTTGCCAACCTGGATCGATACGGTGGGCGGTAACGTGTACCATCAGCCCCAAACGCGCCAGTGATGAACGACCATCCAACCAACCGACGATATCAGCAGGAAGATGCACACTTTCAAAGGTCACTGCCAAGGCTAATTCGCCCGGATGCAGGAAGAACGCATCGCCGTCAGCGATATCGATTTGGTCGCTCATAACGCGATCCAACGCCGCTTGTACTTCGGCTTTGGGGCCGCTCAAATCAATATAAGGTGCGGTGTGATCTTTAAACACGCGAAAGGCATGACCTAGGCGCACATCCACACTTACACCACTGATTGCATCGCTTTCTGGGCGCGGTTCAATAGCGATAGTACCATCGTCCAGCGCGGCGATAATTTCGTTATCAGTCAAACGCATATGGCACTCTCCTCACTTAACCAGCAGATGCTGGATACGTGCTTTAAGGATATCGGTCGCGATACGGTTTTTACCACCGCGAGGCACGATGATGTCAGCGTATTGCTTAGACGGTTCAATAAACTGCAAGTACATAGGACGTACGGTGCTTTGATACTGTGTCAGCACCGAATCCATGGTTCTGCCCCGCTCCTCTACGTCACGTTTTAAACGGCGCAGCAAGCAGATATCTAAAGGCGTATCCATAAATACGCTGGCGTCGAGTAAATCACGCAAACGCGGATCGGTCAGCAACAAAATCCCTTCGAGGATGAACACCTTTTTTGGCGTCATCAACATAAACTCGCCTGTGCGTGTATGTTGCGTGTAGCTGTAGCAAGGGATTTCGACTGGCTTTCCCTCTTTTAGGGCGGACAAATGTGTACCGAGCAACTCATGGTCTAACGCTTTGGGATGATCATAGTTAGTTAGGACCCGTTGCTCCATTGCCAAGTGGCTTTGGTCACGGTAATAACTATCTTCGCTGATCACACCAATTTGGTCTGTTCCCAAATCACGGCACAGCTCTTCATAAATAGTGCGGGCAATTAAACTTTTGCCGGAGGCTGAGGCGCCGGCAATACCAATCACCACACAAGCGGGCGTACTCATCAAGGCTTACTCATCATCCGAAATAGCAATAGACACAGTTTGGCTCACTGTTTGCGCAGCCAAACTCGCGGCAACTTTACGCGCTAAATCGCGGTAAATGGCGGCAACTTCACTGTCCGGCGCAGAGGCCACGGTTGGTGTACCGTTATCCATATTTTCGCGAATTTGAATGTTCAGCGGTAAAGCGCCCAATAGCGGTACACCGTATTGTTCGGCAATACGTTGACCACCGTGACTACCGAATGGATGGTCTTTATGACCACATTCAGGACACAGGTAGAAGCTCATGTTCTCAACAACACCCAAGACTGGAATGTTCACTTTTTGGAACATGGTTACGCCTTTTTGCGCGTCAGCCAGTGCCACGTCTTGCGGTGTGGTGACAATCACGGCACCGCTCACTGGCACTTTTTGTGACAGTGTGAGTTGGATATCGCCGGTGCCTGGTGGCAGATCAACTACCAAATAATCTAGGTCTTGCCACAGGGTTTCATTAACCAACTGCACTAACGTACCCGCCGCCATTGGGCCGCGCCATACCGCGGCTTGATCTTCACCAAGGATAAAACCGATACTTTGTGCGCTGATGCCGTGCGCATTAGCGCAGGTCATGTGTTTGCCATCAGGAGATACAGGGCGGAAGCCTTCAACACCTAACATCATAGGAATAGATGGACCGTAGATGTCTGCGTCGAGAATACCAACGTTAGCGCCTTCAGCCGCCAATGCCAACGCCAAGTTTACGGAGGTAGTGGATTTACCAACGCCGCCTTTACCTGAGGCAACAGCAATCACTTGTTTCACATTAGGGATTGGCGGGATATTACCCAGCGCGGAATAACTTTTGATCTGCAGGTCGATTTCGGCTTCAACTTCATCAATCTCACTGCAAGCCGCCACTAAGGCGTTGGTGATAGCCATAACCGTGTCACGGTACTGCGACTGGCATGGATAGGGATAAACTAATCCCAGTTGTAGACGCTTGCCTTCCAAGGCCAGCTTGTTCACCATTTTTGCATCAACCAAACCTTGTTTCAGGTATGGATCTTGATAATCGTTTAATACTGCTAACACTTTTGCCAGCAGAGCATCGTTGAGACGAAAATCCTGAGTTTCAGAAGACAAAACACAATCCCCGCAAATAAATTTGGCCAAGTGTACCAGATATTAGCAGCGAATTTGGAATAGATTTAACGCACTTATCGCACGGATTGGTGAAAATAAGTGATGGATCGGTTAGTATCTGTGCCACTATTTTGGGCCTTTAGTTAGATCGTATAAAAGATGTCAGATTCTCAACGTAAAATTCTTGTGACCAGCGCCCTTCCTTATGCCAATGGACCTATCCATTTGGGGCACATGCTGGAGTATATTCAAACCGACATTTGGCAGCGTTTTCAAAAGTTACGCGGCAACGAATGTCACTACATTTGCGCAGATGATGCCCACGGCACACCTATCATGCTTAAGGCCCAGCAGATGGGGATCTCGCCAGAAGAGATGATTGCTCAAGTCAACACTGAGCATCAGGCAGATTTTGCTGGCTTTAACATCAGTTTTGATAACTATCACAGCACCCACAGCGATGAAAACCGCGAACTGGCGCAAGGTATCTACCTGAAACTGCGTGACAACGGTTACATCAAAACCAAAACCATTTCACAGCTGTTTGATCCGGAAAAGCAGATGTTCCTGCCAGACCGCTTCGTTAAAGGCACCTGCCCTAACTGTAAGTCTGAGGATCAATACGGCGACAACTGTGATGCGTGTGGCGCAACTTACAGCCCAACTGAATTGATTAACCCTCGTTCAGCGGTGAGCGGTGCAACACCAGTATTGCGCGAGTCAGAGCACTACTTCTTCGACCTACCAGCGTTTGAAGACATGCTCAAAGAGTGGACCCACTCAGGTTCACTGCAACCCGAAATTGCTAACAAGCTGAATGAATGGTTTGAGCAAGGTTTGCAGATGTGGGACATCAGCCGTGACGCGCCATATTTCGGTTTTGAAATCCCGGGCGCTGAAGGTAAATACTTCTACGTATGGTTGGATGCACCTATTGGTTACATGGGTTCGTTCAAAAACCTGTGCGACAAACGTGGTGATTTGAATTTTGATGAATTCTGGAATGCCGATTCTAACGCTGAGGTGTATCACTTCATCGGTAAAGATATCGTTTACTTCCATAGCTTATTCTGGCCAGCCATGTTGAAAGGAGCGGGTTACCGCCAACCGACCAACGTTTATGCTCACGGCTACGTGACAGTGAACGGCGCTAAGATGTCAAAATCAAAAGGCACCTTTATTAAAGCGCGCACCTATCTGGATCACTTGGACCCAGAATATCTGCGCTACTACTATGCCGCTAAGTTGTCTGGCCGTATTGACGACCTTGACCTGAACTTAGAAGACTTCACCCAACGGGTAAACTCTGATTTGGTAGGTAAGCTGGTGAACTTGGCCAGCCGTACTGCAGGTTTTATCACTAAACGCTTTGACGGCAAATTGGCTGTTGTCGCCGACAACAGCTTGGCTGAGTCATTCCTTGCCAAACAAGCGCAAATTGCAGCGTTTTATGAAGCGCGCGAATACGGTAAAGCGATTCGTGAAATCATGGCGCTGGCCGACATTGCTAACGCCTATGTTGCTGACGAAGCACCATGGCAGTTAGTTAAAGCGGAAGAAACGCTGGAACGCGCCCATCAAGTTTGTTCAGTCGCGCTGAATCTGTTCCGTATTCTGGTGACTTATCTGAAACCCGTATTGCCACGTCTGTCTAGCGACGTTGAAGCATTCATGGATCTTGAGCTAACTTGGTCAGGTCTGAATGATTCAATCGACGGTCACGCCATCAACGCATTCAAGCCGATGATGCAACGTGTTGAGTTGGACAAAGTGAGCGCTATGGTTGATGCATCCAAAGAAAGCCTGCAAGCCACTGCTGAACCAGCAAAAGCGGTAGGCCCATTAGCAGAAGACCCAATCAGCGAAACTATTGCGTTTGAAGACTTTGCTAAAATCGATTTGCGTATCGCATTGATTAAGAAAGCTGAAGCGGTACCAGAAGCGAACAAGTTGCTGAAACTGCAATTGGATTTGGGCGGCGAAACTCGCCAAGTATTTGCTGGGATTAAATCAGCATACAACCCTGAAGATCTGGAAGGCAAACTGACAGTGATGGTAGCCAACCTTGCCCCACGTAAGATGCGTTTTGGCTTATCAGAAGGCATGGTGCTGGCCGCTGGCCCTGGTGGCAAAGACCTGTGGATCATGGAGCCACACGAAGGTGCCCAACCAGGTATGCGCGTGAAGTAATTCGCTTTGCATTGAACGTAAAAAAGGCCGCGATTGCGGCCTTTTTTGTGTATTAAAATTAAACAAATTTTTCATATTTTGCGAATTTTTCGGTCTTAATAGCATTGATCTGATCCAGTAATAGTGGACACTTTGCTAAGCACTATTTTTTAATTCAAAGTTTTCTGGGCTCAAATAACCAAGAGCACTATGCCGTCTGGTCCGATTGTAATCAACCTCAATGTACTCAAATACCGCTTGTCTCATTTGCTCTCGTGTCATGAGTGGCTCATCTTGCAGCGCTTCAACCTTTAATGTGTGGAAGAAGCTTTCCA
>NZ_JBLXAT010000004.1:0-238422 GCF_048265805.1 Shewanella sp.
AAGCGTGAGCCTTCAAATCAACTCACTTCATTAGATCAAAGTCCTAGATTGACGTCCAGGACTTTGTCAGCAGTCTGAGCGATGTCTAAGACATCGCTTTTTGTGGTACAACGCCGTTTATACTGGCGGCTCAGTGTGATTAATTACGCCTTCATAACCGGTAGTGGCAATCGCTTTTAGCAACTTATCGGTATCATAACCTTCAGCGACAACCACATCAGCCTGACGGGTTTTTAGCGATGACTTGGCGCTAATAACGCCATCAGTCGAACGCAACGCCTTATTCACCATGGTGACACACAAAGGGCAATGCATGGCGGCAATATCAATCACCACTTTAACGTTGGCGGCCCATGTCAGTGGCGACACTAGCAACAGGCTCAATAACAGAAAACGTTTCATCAACATCACTCCAATAACCAAGGCAACACGTAAGGATACAGCTGAAATGCCAGCACAATGGGCACCGTTATCCAGTACAGCACCAGCATACGACCACGACTGAAGCGACCGCTACACACCGGGCGTTTGGCAAAATATAAGCGCCAAAATCCAGCAATAATCAGTGCACTAGATAACAGCAACATCGGCACTTGCAACCAAGCAAACTGGGATAATCCCGCGACACTGGCCGCTGAAACACCAAACACTAAATAGATTAGCGGTCCAATGCAGCATAAGCTGGACGCCACGGCCGCCGCAATCGCAGCCGCCATGGTCGCCAATAATCCCTTAGCGTTGCTCGGTTGAGCGGTAGTCATAAGCAAAAGCTTTTGCATCGTAGTAGTTGAGTGGATCACCATCAACCTCTGCATATGGATAACCGAAGTTATTCATTTTACCTTGCGCCGCGGCAGGAGCCAGCTCAAAGTCACGCGCATAGTTGAAACCAACCCAATTCATTTCCCAGTTACCAAACAGGTATTTATTGACGGCTTGCACGTTGTCATCCGTGTGTTTTGCTTTTTCAGCCAAACGCATTTTAGTGACGTCTGCTGGGTCAACCGGCACCCAACCGAAACCAGCAAGGAAGAACATAGCGCGGCAATGTTGGCCACCGGTTTCACTTGCTACGCCTTTATCATCGGCAGAGCCAAAGGCTTTCGAGTATTTACCCATCTTGATTGCTTGGCCCAAACGCACACCAAACATTTCACGTGCTGGTAGACCAACAGCGCGAGCTAGTGCCACAAATACTGAGTTAATGTCAGTACATTTGCCGCCCAACTTACCGCTTTCCAAAATGGCACGCACATCACCTTGACCACAACCTACTACGCTGTTGTCACGTTCCATGTTTTCACTCACCCATAGATAGATTTTATGGGCTTTTTTCAATGGGTCAGTTTCATTGCCAACAATTTTATCGGCAGTTTTCTTAACGATACCGTCAGTTGGAATGTGGGCTGAGGGTTGCAGATAACGTTGTACATCTGTTGGATACGCAATTTCGCTCGGTGCGCGATAGAACGCTAATGCACCGCTGGCCATAGGTTCCCAATCTTCGGTAGAGATATCCAGCTCAACATTGAGCTTCATTGGCTTTTTAGAATCTTTCCAAGTCACCAATAAGGCTTTAGCACCGTAGTTATTCTCTACAGTGATATATGCATCATCATGATTGCCTTTCACATCCATATGATTCAGCTTTTGGAATTCGGTATTTTCTGGCAGTGGGATCCACAAATTCACTTTACCAGCCGAGCCCATTGGCGGCTTGACGTCGTATGCTTGAGCCAAAGTGAAACGACGACGAGCAGCAACGGTATCTTGCTTAGCTGCACCAGCGGTAACAGCGCTCGCCATCACAGGTGTTACCATGCCAGCAGCTGACATAACCGCAGCACCTTTTAAAAATTCACGTCTTAGCATTACTCAATCCTTAATTCTGAATCTTTGCTATTAATCTTTTCACGCCCTTGCCTACGCCGTGTGATACCGCGCCATCAATGGGCTAGAGTCGGTGTTTCCGCTATTGCGGCATCGCATTTCTAGCATAGGCTAACGGCCTTAGCGAACGAATAACACCGTCAAAAAGATAAATAATGACATTAGCCACAGCTAAACAAGCATGCTAGGACAAATTGTCGCAATTACTGCATTGTAAAGCGTGCCTAGGTCACATTCAGTAAGGCGGCCAAGCTGCCCTAACTCACGCCACACGAGGCTTAACGCAAACCGATTTCAACGTCCTGAATAATAAAGTTGCCGGTATAGACATCATGCGATATGCCGAGCGGTTCGAGCGCAAAGAACTGCTTATGCTCGTCGCTGAGCCCTTCAAAACCGCCAATCACTTGGAACAGCCAACTTTCCCTATCCCACGGCAGCGCTTGTGCGCTGAGGTAATCCAGTGCTGACTGATTCTGCCCCGATTCAATCACCGCACAGAAATACTGCTCTACCGCTTGTTTCAGTGGGTTATCCGGAATATCAAACTCTTCATTCTCTACCAGCTCAACTGTCGTTGGCTCAGCCACGACCGTCGTGGTTTGTTCACGGCTAATGGTGCGAATACTCGCCACCACCTGCATTAAATCCGCTTCGTGGTGAATGTTATGCACATCGGCAGCGGCTGGCGCCAACAAGGCTTCCGCTTGATTAAACAGTGTGGGGATCTGCTTGTGCGCAACGTGATCGGCCACTTCATATTCAGGATGCAGATCGGTAAACAACAACCAACCTTTGAGTAAGCGCGTACGGCCTTGGATTTGACGGAAACGCCCCAGCAACTCCAATAAGCGGCTTTGCACCACACTCAACTCTTGGGCGCAGTTGGTCAGCGTTTCTTGCAAGCTCGTCACCAGCAAGCGGCGCAACTCACGAATGTCGCCCGCCAGTTCACTGAGTTCGGCAAACTCAAACATCTCCAAGCCGTTGAGCAGTTCGGTCACTTGGCTTTGGGCTAACTCGTTTTCGCGGATTTTGGCACTGAGCGAGCCGACATAACCAAACTCGTTGTTGATGCGGCCCCAAAGCACCCGCACCGAATAACGCAGGCTTTCGGTAAAGCTGAACACTTGCTCAGATAGATCTGCCAAATAGGCTTCGGCAGCACTGTAATCGACGCTGCCGCGCGCTTCGCGGTAATGCCCAGCAAGGGTTTTAATGGTCGCCAGCGCCGAGCCGACGTTGGCGTTGATCTGGCGGTTGCGCTCATCTTTGAGGCCATCTTCCAACAGCGCCCGCACATTGCGCGATAAGCGTAGCGGTTCGTTCGGCTCAGGCCGCCACAAAATGCCATTTTCCGTGAGCTTATTAACCGTGGCGGGTTCTAATGTCTGCTCATCCACGCTGCCGTTGAGGTAAGCGTCCATCACCAGCTCGGCGTTACGGCCGAGCAATCTAAGCAGCTTAACCCCGGATTGATGCAGGTTATTGCTCATATCAGATCAGCTCCCGTTGGGTGGCGGTTTCGGCTTGCGCTTCGAGGCTTAGGCTTTCGGTTTCATCAATAAAGCGGATCACTTCGTAGAGATAATCCAGCTTGCCAGTCGCGATAAAGATCTGCTTCTCTGGGTTAGGTTTGATCAGATAACCAAGTTCGACCAAACGCTTAAACACCAACTTGATCTGACCATCGACGCTGCTAGCACTGGAGCCAAACAAACGATATTGGCTCAGTTTGGCCAGTTGCTCGCGAAACGCTGGTGTATCTTCAATACGGGTTTGCAGCTCAGTTAAGCGCACTGGTGCGCCTTGCGACAACGGCGCATCTTGGCCGCTAGCTTCTTGCACGAGCACCAGCCATTCCACCAGCGGGATCAGCGATTGGCAGATCTCGCGAAACTGTGCCGAAATCACTTTGCGCTCGTTCTCGCCAAGGCTGACGTAACCGGCAAAAAACACCTCGCCTTCCGCCGCTTGCGCCACGGTACGGTTGATCTGGTTGAGGTAGTTCTCTACTTTATCGAGCGTTGCTGGGCTTTTCAGCGCGCGCCAGCCATCTTCAAAGGTAGTCCGGCAGATAAACTCACCGCGCAACAGACGTTCAATCAGCTCACCGGTAGCAATTATTTCACTCATGGTGCGACTCCTTCAGCGGCTTGACGTTGTTTCAGCAATTCGGCAATCGGGTCCACTTTCGGTTTCACCGTTTGCAGCTTGCGGGTTTGTTTATTGATGATATAGCGGTTAACGAACAGGCCAAGCACCTCAGATTCTGGGTTCGGGAAGGCACCAAGTACGCTGATGTCATTGTTTTCACAGGCATCAAAAATCTTCTTCACGTTGCTGTGGTGCAGCGTGCCCAATTCATCGATTGGCCAGTGAATAGTGACATTGGCTTTGCCACGCAACAAGCGGGTAAATGCCAGCAGGAACTTACACAAAATCAGGTAAGCCATACCGTGGCTAGAAGATTCGTTCAGTTGGCGGTCGGTGCGGATCACCAAATCAGAGTTGCCCTCTTTCAAGCGCAGCTCAATCTCCAGCAGTTTGGCGATGCCGCCGGTCAGCGCCGAGCGACCGATAATATCCAGCGCGCGCCGCATGCTGTCGGTGTAATGCTCATTTGGCAGCGTGCTGAAGCCATCGGCTTTCCAAGCGCGGAACGCTTTAACAAAGGTTTCCAGCTCCGGCCAAAACTCCAATTCACTGATGCGTGAACGGATACGCACCGCAGAATCTGACACGCCTTCGAGGAACAGCTCTTCACCCACTTCACGAGTGATACGGGCACTTTGCGAGGCAATACGGCGGTCGATATCCGCCAACACGTCATAGAACGCGTTGAGGTTCAAACCAAAGTTACGCCCCTGTTCGCGTAGACCAGTGACCACTTGCGGCACCATTTCGTTCAGCAGCAAGCCCAGCTCCGGCACCAGTTTATGGTAATTGAGCAGACGAATACCTTTATCGGTCACGTAGGCGGCACCTTCACGTGAGCGCTCCCACGTTTCAGACAGACTAGAACCTGATTTGCTGGCGATCACTTGGTCGAAGTGATCCACATATTGCTTCACTTCGGTGAGCATATGTTCACGCTTGAGTAGCAAGTCTTCGCCTTGGCGCAGACGTTCCGCCAAGCTGCCCGGCGTTTCTTCGCTGGTGCGTGGCAGTTTTAACTCGCTCAGTTTACGCAGCAAACTGCGCAGTTTGGTGAGGTATTCCGAGGCTTCTACCTGCGCCGCATCCGATTGGCGTCGAGCCGTTTCTAACTCTTGGCGACGCTGTTTCACTTCGTGAGCACGTTGTTTTAACTGCGTATCCAAATCGGCTACGGCTTGTTTGGCTTTAGCAAGAGCGGTCACTAAGCTTGGCTTACGGACGAGCCACACATGTTGATACCAATCTTCGTAACGTAACACTTCACTGCGGCGCTGCTCCGCTTTGGCGATCTGCGCCTCTAAATCACGCATCTGCCGTTTCAGTGCCACAATGTCATCTTCATTAATACCGCGTGATTTCAGCTCATTGCGGTACCAAGTTTCGCAAGCTTTTTGTTCTTCTTTCGCGCGTTCACGACGTTGGTTGATGCTGTCACGCAGATGCTGCAACTGCTGCTCAATCGCGCCAGTCACATCTTGCCAATACACCTGTTTTTCCATGCGCGCTTCCAGCGCCAGCTCTTTTTGCTGCTCTAACCAATCTAAATGTTGGTTGTGCAGTTGTTTTAGCTCATGGTCGAGTTGGGTCAGGCGTTTACCCGCTTGCGCTTTGCGCTCGGCCAACGCTTTGTTGATGTCGGCTTGAGTGTTGCGGCGCTCTTCAAACAAACGGCGCACATCATCACGTAGATTTTTGTAACTGGTACGGGCAAAGGTCAGTTCGCGGTTAAGCTGCTCTAAAGCACTGTTGGCTTCAACTAGTTGTTCTTCCGCTTGCTGCTTAGATGCTTCAGCGCTGGTGAGCGCTTCCTCGGCACTGGCAAGGCGAATGCGCAACTCGGTTTCGCTGGCGGCATACGCGGGCAGATCGATCGCTTTGAGATCCAACTGCAACCCAAACAACGATTCGGTGATCTCGCCAGAGACCGGATGCAGATCGGTGCGATACAACAGCTCGGGGTTGATCACTTTACCGAGCGCTTGCTCCCAGCCCGGTTGCTCACGGCGTAAAAATTCCAACAGCGTGTGCGACTGCGGGAACAGCATCTGCTTGATCTCTTCCAGCTCGTTTTGGCGATCGTTAACCCGCAGCGATGCCAACCGCAGGGTTTCGGTGGCTTGTTCGCGCGCGGCTTTGAGCTTGCGCTCGTCGGCCGTTAGCCGCTCAACCTTGTGGTTTGCCGCTTCTTGCTCGGCATCGGCACGGTCAATACGTTCATCGAATACAGCCAGCGACAGCTTTTCCTCTTCGGTGTAGGTGACGCTATCGACTTTTAGTTTCAGCTCGGCGGCTTGCAGTTTTAAGTCATATTGCTGTTGCTGATGACGCTGTTTACCGGCATCCATCTGCTCACGCCAGTAGCTATCAACGGCGGCTAAATCATCGCTGGCCAGTTGCTTCTGCTTGTCGAGCGCGGCGCGTTGTTCGTCCTGCTCACTGTGCAGTTTTTCCAGCTCGCGGTTAAGCTGCTCACCAATTTTGCTGCGGCGGGCGTTGTAGGCCGCTTCGACGTCTTGGTGTTTTTCTGTCAGCAGTTTGTGGCGTTCGCCGAGGTTTTCTAAATCACTGCGCCAGTGTGGCAGTTGCTCCAGATCCGCTTTCGCTTGCTCGATGTCGGCATCCAAATAGGCGGCTTGCTGGTTTTCGATGTTGTCCAGCTCTTGCTCAACATTGCTGGCATCGCCTTTGGCGGCGGATAGATCCAGACTCAGCTCATCGCGCTGCTCTTTCCATTGCTCATCGAGCATTTTCAGTTGCAGGTTTAGCTCCTGCGCACGGGTTTGTTCTTTCTCTGCGCGCTCGCTTTGCAGCACTTCGTCGTTACGGAAACCACCCGCCAAACTTGCCAGCCGCAGCTCGGCGGCTTGCAACTCGTTAAACTCCTGCTCAAGTTTTTCATATTCTGGGCGAATTTTGTCGAAGCCAGCAATCAACTGGCTTTCTCGAATCCAGCTTTCCACCCGCTGCGGATTGATTGATGACGTTGGCGGATTCACCCCATCTTCCTCCAAAATAGCGGCGATCATCGATTTGATCGTCTCCATTTTGCCCTCCTTCGAGTGCACCGCTTTGGCGAGTTTTTCGATGTGGCGCAGCGAATGTTCAGCATCACACAATGAGAAGGTGCGGGCGTAGTTACGCAGCTCGGTACGGTTGCTGCCGCTACTTAGTAGACCGCGATCATTTTGGATAATGGCGCGGTATTCGCGGGTATTAAGCAAGTTGGTATAAGGCACATTGAGCTTATTGAATACACTGCGCAACTCACCCATCGGATGGCACAGAATGGTGTCACCGTTGCGGCTTTTAACGTAATCGTCTAACTCGAACTCTTTGGCGACAAAGCGGTAGTTCACCCCTTTGCCGTCCCCCGCAGAAGCCATAATCGCTTGGTAAAAATGGCCGTCGGCTTTTTGGTATTCGTAGATAATGTAGCTGGCTTCGTGCGGTAAGTACCAACGTTCAAAGCTGTCACGCGTGGACGGCACCACGCGGCTGGGATATTCGCCGTAAAAAACGGGCACCAAACGCTGCAAAGTCGTTTTACCTGAAGCATTGGTACCGCAGATGTTGGTATGGCCATCAAGACGCAGTTCAACCACGCCGGGCAAGTGTGTATCAATCAGTATAATTCTGATAAGGCTTGGCATAATTATCCTTATTATTCATAAAGATGGCATTCCATTATTGTTTTCCAATGCCATCTTTCGCAAACGGTCTGAAGCCGCCCACAAACGCAAGCTTCCTAAAGTACTTAAAACCCCAAACATTGGCAACGCAGCCACAGGCGAACCACCGCCATTGCGAACAATGCTAGTGGCTGAGCACCTCGCGTGTGTGATTGTCGGTCAACGCGTTATAACCGAGGCGCCGTCAGTGATGTTTAATCCACTAAGCAAGCCAGATGCGCGCGTTTATTTAAATGAAGCTGTCTAGCAGCGACAGCGCGGGAGCTATTCAGCAAGAAGGACGACACGGACATATCTCCTGCCTTACCTACACTACATTCCGCGCTAGCTGCTGCAACGCTTAACCGCCCCAGTTATTGGGCAGTTACTCACTCGGCGTAGGTATTACTCCGGCTTGAATAAACCGATCACTTCGCTTTTGGCTTTCTGGCTGACTTTGGCTTCTGTTTGCTGTTCGCGGTAATCACATTCAACGCATTCTACGGTTTCAATACCGTTTTCTTTGAACAGCACTATGCTGTCTTGAGCGTGGCACTTAGGACATTTAGCGCCAGCAACAAATCGTTTTCTGGTCATAGGGTTTATGGGCATTAGCAATCGAATGGCGGCATTTTGCCACATTCGTCGCTATCACGGCAGTTTTTCCTTGCGTTGAACGGTAGCACTGCAAGTGGGGTCTAGGCTATGATCGGCGCTCAATTTTCCAGACCATGAATTTGACGCCGTAGATGATCACCATTTCCCAAGCTCAACTGATCCGTGGCAGTAAAACACTGCTCAATGACGCCTCCATGACCCTTTATCCTGGCCACAAAGTGGGGCTAGTTGGTGCCAATGGTACAGGTAAATCCTCACTGCTGGCGTTGATCATGGGCAAGTTGCAACTGGATATGGGTGAAATCCAAGTGCCAAGCCAATGGCAAATTGCCACCGTGGCGCAGGAAACCCCAGCGCTGGACGTCTCCGCATTGGAATATGTATTGGATGGCGACCGAGAATTCCGTCAGCTAGAACAACTGCTCTCCCAAGCTGAGGCAGATAATGATGGCCACAAAATTGCCGACTTACACGGCAAATTAGATGCAGTGGGAGGCTACAGTATTCGCGCTCGCGCCGGCATGTTGTTAGCGGGGCTGGGCTTTAGTGAAGACAAGCAAAGCAACCCAGTGCGCAGTTTCTCCGGTGGTTGGCGCATGCGTTTGAACTTGGCGCAGGCGCTGCTGTGTCGTTCAGACCTATTACTGCTCGACGAACCCACCAACCACTTAGATCTCGATACCATGTTCTGGCTGGAAAGCTGGCTCAAGAGCTATCAAGGCACGCTGGTGCTGATCAGCCACGACCGCGATTTTATCGACGGTGTTGTGGATGAAATCATTCACGTGGAAAACCAGCAACTCAATTACTACAAAGGTAACTACAGCGCCTTTGAACGCATTCGCGCTGAGCGCATGGAACAACAGCAAATTGCCTTTGAACGCCAGCAACGCGAACGTGCGCATATGCAATCGTTTGTGGATCGCTTCCGCTACAAAGCCAGTAAAGCGCGCCAAGCCCAAAGCCGCTTAAAAGCGTTGGAGAAAATGGCTGAGCTGATGCCAGCTAAGGCAGATAGCGAATTCCACATGGAGTTTTTAGCGCCCCATGCCTTGCCCAATCCGTTAGTGGCGATGGAGAAAGTCGCTGTGGGTTATGGCGATGTCACTATTCTCAACTCAGTACATCTGAATTTAGTCCCCGGTGCCCGCATCGGTTTGCTGGGACGTAACGGCGCAGGTAAATCCACGCTGATCAAACTACTGGCGGGTGAGCTGGAGCCACAACGTGGTAAATATGAACCGAACCCCGGCCTGAAAATCGGCTACTTTGCCCAGCATCAAATCGAATATTTACGCTTGGACGATACGCCGCTGATGCACCTGCAACGCCTTGCGCCAGATACTCGCGAGCAAGAACTGCGCGATTTCCTCGGCGGTTTTGGTTTCCACGGTGATATGGCACTGGCCCCCGTGCGGCCATTTTCCGGCGGTGAGAAAGCCCGTTTGGTATTAGCGCTGCTGGTATGGCAACGCCCTAACCTATTGCTGCTCGACGAACCCACCAACCACTTAGATCTGGATATGCGTCATGCGCTTACCGTTGCGCTGCAAGGATTTGAAGGCGCTATGGTCATCGTGTCGCACGATCGTCATCTACTGCGGTTAACCTGTGATGATTACTACTTAGTTGATAACGGCGATGTAGAGAGCTTCAACGGTGATTTGGATGACTATCATCAGTGGTTACTCGATGCCGCCAAGGCGGCCAAAGCGGCACCGACCAGTGTCGACGACAGCAAACCACAGCAAGATAAAAAGCAGCAGAAGCGCTTGGAAGCGGAACTGCGTCAGAAATTATCACCGCTGAAAAAGCAACAAGCTAAGTTTGAAACCCAGCAGCAAAAATTCAGTCAACGCTTGGCCGAGCTTGAAGAAAAACTGGCAGATACCAGCTTGTATGAAGCGCAAAACAAAGCTACCTTAACGGAAGTGTTAGCTGAGCGTACTGAGCTACAGCAACAGCTGGAAGAAAGCGAGTTGCAATGGTTAGAGCTGCAAGAGCAGATTGACAACATTGAGCAACAAGCCGATATTTTGTAGGAAGACTCACCTTGGGCTATTGACCTTTAGTGTTTAAAACTAAACACCTTATGAACTCAGCGTGACCAGTGACGTTTAGTCCACTAAGCCAGCTGAAGGCAAGGTCAAAAGAAGTAGAAGGAATTATACGAAGTGGCAGGCATGTCAGTATTTAATCCCGCATTATGGGAAGAGTGTGAATCTATCTATCCAACCTTGGAACAGGTGTGCCTTCAGTTACAGGATCAGTACGGCTTAATCGCCAACCTACTGTTACTTGCTTTTGTACTCGATCAAAAGCAGATTGGCTTACCGCATGATACTTGGCAGGAACTGCATAAGCAGGTCGATGGTTGGCAATCGCGGGTGCTCACTCCATTTAGGCGCTTGCGCAAACTCTCAAAAAGCAATGTGGCTGCGACTGAATATCAACAGATGTTAGACGTCGAACTGATGCTCGAGCGCAAAGGCCAGCAATTTGTCTCACACCAGCTTGAAGCTATCTCGCCAGAAATATCGGAAGATAACTGCAACTTGAGCGATTACCTATCGCTGTTCAATATCGATCAGCAACAGTTTCCGCAGTTGCAAGCGTAACCATTCATCGTATTTCTATGCCGCTGATTAGCGGCTTTTTCGTTTTCAAAGAAAAGGATTTTCTGTTGCAGCAGTTTGAACTAGCCCTCGCCGATTATGGCATCGCGTTTTTCAATTCCTCCGCTTTAGGCAGCTTTCTTAAAGCTCACCGAGTGCGCAAGCAAAAGCTACTCGATCTGTTTAGCGATGAGCACGCGCTCTATCTCGACAGTCTGGCCACTGGCGCTTGGCTCCCTATTCCCGAAATTAACGCGATGAAATATCAGATATTTTGTCAGCAAGCACCGGATGAACACTGGCAACACATCACACAATATGCGCCCTTTAACCTCAGCATCGCTGACGATGCAGGCCTCTGGGCGGTGACGTCCGGCATGATGAATCGCTGGCAAGCGGCCAACTTTCACGCCGATATCGATGTTATCGATTATCAAACGTGGCAAGGTGAAACACTCAACAAAGCAGGTCGGCTGCAGTTGCCGCGCGGTAACTACCAAGTCGCCATAGTGGCATTACAACATCAGCAAACTGCTCAATTCGGTTATTGGCTGCACTGCACCCAAGTGCCCGAGTTTGACGACTACCAAGACCCACGCGAAGCACGCTTTGCGTTCAATGTGGCGGCGCGAAGCGACTGACCACAGTTAAACGTGATATTGCCACCGCTTTACTGGTAAAGTACAGCGCGATAATTTGAGTGACCGACGTTGAACACACTATGACTGCCAGCCATTTTCGTCCGCCTTGGTGGGCGCGCAATCCCCATATACAAACCATTCTGCCAGTGATAACTAAACAGCCATTGCCAGCGCTGCAACGGCAACGATTGGAGCTGGCCGATGGCGATTTTATCGATCTCGATTGGTTAGTGCCACGTCGTGCCGATGCCGCCACCGTGGTGATCGTGCATGGGCTCGAAGGCAGCGCACAGTCTCATTACGCACGGCGTATGCTGTTGCAGTGTCAGCAGTTAGGGCTCAATGCCGTGGTGCACCATCACCGTGGCTGCTCTGGAGAGGACAACCGCCTACCGCGCAGTTATCACAGCGGTGATACTTCCGATCTGCACGTCACTCTCAGCCGCATTAAACAAGACGCGCCACAGCAGCCATTGTGGGCCGTTGGCTACAGCTTAGGTGGCAATGTGTTGGCCAAATATCTCGCCGAACAAGGTGAGCACTGTCTGCTACAAGCGGCAGCCGTGGTGTCAGCGCCGTTGGAACTGGCGGGATGTGCTCGCAAGCTGGAGCACGGTTTTTCGCGGGTGTATCAACGTCATCTACTGAAGCAGTTACAACGCAAAATGCAGTTAAAACAGCAGCGCCATCCATCGTTGACGATGCCAGGCTTAAGCGCGTTAAATACCTTCTATCGCTTTGATGATCGCATCACCGCGCCCATGCATGGGTTTGCCGGTGCCGATGACTATTACCAGCGCGCCAGCGCCAAACCGCTGTTGGCGCAGATCGCGATACCGACGTTGATTCTACATGCCGCGGATGACCCTTTTATGAGTGAGTCGGTCATTCCAGATACCCGACACCTGCCCGCCACAGTGCACTATGAATTAGCCGTACATGGCGGCCATGTGGGGTTTATTAATGGTGGTACGCCGTGGCGGCCGCGTTATTATTTAGAACACCGTGTGCTCAACTTTTTGCAGGAGTATTCGCCATGTTAGTGCCATTTGACGCGCTACAAACCTTACCGAAAGAAACCTTGGACAACCTGATCCGCGAGTACCTATTTTCACAAGTTGAAGATGGCAGTTTTGTGGAGATGGGGAATGAATCAATCCAGCAGGCTATCGCTAAATGCATGATGATGTTAAAGAAAAAAGAGCTGTTAGTGGAATACAGCGAAGAGGATGAATCCATTGCAATCCGCAGCCGCGAGGAGATCAACCGCCGTACGCCGCTGAGTGAATGATTGACCTAAGCGGTGCAGTACCTTATAAATTAATAGCGCCTGATTTGCTGTATTGCCCATCAAGCAATATCACCTCCCCACTGCAGTTGCACAACATACGGTATTCATAATGTCTGTAAAACATCCAATTATCGCTGTTACTGGTTCCTCTGGCGCTGGCACCACCACCACCACCACGGCGTTTAGTCATATCTTCAGACAACTAGGCATCAACGCCGCGTTTGTCGAGGGGGACAGTTTTCATCATTACACCCGTGCCGAAATGGAAGTAATGATCCGTAAAGCGAAGGCGGAAAACCGCAACATCAGCTATTTTGGGGCAGAAGCCAACGACTTTGCGCGGCTCGAAAAATGTTTTACCGATTACAGCAACAGCGGCATTGGCGAAACCCGTGCTTACCTGCATACCTTCGATGAAGCCGTGCCTTACAACCAGATGCCGGGCACCTTTACCCAATGGCAACCACTGCCAGACAATACTGACATGCTCTATTACGAAGGGTTGCACGGCGGAGTGGTAACGCCAGAACACAATGTAGCGCAACATGTGGATTTACTGATCGGCATGGTGCCGATTGTTAACTTGGAGTGGATTCAAAAAATCATCCGTGACACCTCAGAACGCGGCCACACCCAAGAGAAAGTAATGAGCTCAATCGTGCGTTCGATGGATGATTATATTAATCACATCACGCCGCAGTTTTCGCGCACCCACATCAACTTCCAGCGGGTGCCAACGGTAGATACCTCTAACCCATTCAGCGCCAAAGATATTCCCAGTTTGGATGAAAGCTTTGTCGTGATCCGCTTTCGCGGTATGGAGAACGTCGACTTTCCGTATTACCTCAGAATGATCCAAGGTTCATTTATGTCGCGCGTGAATACCTTAGTGGTGCCGGGCGGCAAAATGTCATTAGCCATGGAATTGATTTTAACGCCGCTGATCCGCGCGTTAATGGAGCGACGCCAAGCCTGTTTGGCGATGGAAGCACTTGAACAACAAGGCCAAAATAAACCGCAGCAACCAGACCCTAATTAATGTTTGGTTAAGTCGTGCTCCGTATGCTGAGCAGCATCAGGATTTCAGCGAAATACTGATAGATGACATACTCAGCTTGACCGGATTCCCCCACCACAATCTGTCTGTTTAACTGAGTATGTCATCATCCCTATCTTTCGTTATTCCAGCGGTAACACTTCCCGATAAGGCTTATGATTGCGGTAATCATCTAACCGCTGACGAAACTCGTCTGCTTTGCCTTGCAGATGCTGGCTAGTAGCATTTTCTAACTGAGCTAAGGCGCGTTTCTGTGTCGCTACCGCCGAGGCAAAATCGCCCTGCTCGGCATATGCTGCCGCAAGGTTATCTAAGTAGGTTGGGTCGGCGTCATTAGATTTCAGTAACTCAGTCGCCAGCGCTACCGCACGTTCACCATCGCGATATTGCTGCTCAGGGCAAGTTGCCAAAATCCACGCGACATTGCCCATCGATACTTTGTCGCCAGCGTCAGAGAAAAACTGCACCGCTTTACCACAATCACGTGAGACACCACTACCGCCAGCGGCATACACAAACCCGAGGCGGAACTTGGCCCAGTGATCACCGCTTTGCGCCAGTTTCAAATACCAGTGTTCAGCCGCCGCGAGATCACGCGGCACGGTGCGGCCTTCAAAATTAAGATCGGCCAACGCGCGCTGCGCGTCAGGAACGTTTTCGTTGGCGGCTTGTTGCAGTAATATAAGCCCTTGCTCAACATTCTGCGTTTGATAACGACCAGAGACGTACATCAACCCCAGTAGATATTGGGAATAGGCATAGCCCTGTGCGGCGTTGACTTCAATCAGAGCAATACGCCCCGCCACCACTTCTTGCTGCGGCTGCGGCAAACTAAACGCGGCCACCTGAGAGGACGCCAGCAACAGACTGCTAATGGCACCGCAGATTAACGCTGAATATCTCAAAACTGCATCTCCGTTAACGGATTAATGCCCATCAGTTAGCCAGATTTGCCTGTTAATGTCGAGCGCGACACGGCGGAATCTCAGTGATAAGGGCGGATTCTAGCAGAGCAAATGTGCGATAGAAGGTGGCGTTAAACAGGTGCGATGTGACTTGCCCTGCAAGACGCGAATCCTATTCCCTGTTTTAAATAGGTATTTATTGACATATATCACTAAAGTATCAGAATAGTTGCATGAACTGACAATTCAGTATCAGAAATAAGTCAATGAAGGCAAGTTTTCGAAAGATAAGTAAATTTACCTACTATTTGACTCAGCTGAGAACTTTAGAATAGTCTAACTTAACTTCAATCAATCGAGGAACACAGGCATGGCTCTGATTGGTAAGCCAAAACCAGATCCAACGCTGGAATGGTTTTTATCTCACTGTCACATTCATAAATATCCAGCCAAGAGTACATTGATCCATGCTGGCGAAGATTCCGATACTTTGTATTACATTGTAAAAGGTTCTGTCGCTGTACTGATCAAGGACGACGAAGGCAAAGAGATGATCCTGTCATATTTGAACCAGGGTGATTTCATTGGCGAATTAGGTTTGTTTGAAGAGCAAGCTGAACGTACCGCTTGGGTACGAGCAAAACAGGCATGTGAGATTGCTGAAATTTCCTATAAGAAATTCAAACAGCTCATTCAAGTTAACCCCGAAATTCTGATGAAACTGGCAGCACAGATGGCCCACCGTCTGCAAAACACCAGCCAGAAAGTGGGTAACTTAGCGTTCTTGGACGTAGCTGGCCGTATTGCCCAAACCTTGCTGCATCTCGCACAGCAACCAGATGCAATGACTCATCCAGATGGCATGCAGATCAAGATCACTCGTCAAGAGATTGGTCAGATCGTAGGTTGTTCACGCGAAACCGTTGGCCGCATTTTGAAAATGCTGGAAGAACAAAACCTTATCCAAGCTCATGGCAAAACGATTGTGGTTTATGGCACTCGCTAACAACTTCAGTTTGAGTTAATGCTGTATCCCTAGAATGGCCGGAATGAAAATTCTGGCCATTTTTGTAAGTGGAGCAACCATGACACGACATTATCAGGCTGCGATCTTTAGCCTGCAGACATGCCTGCTAATTGCACCACTTCAGACGCTCGCCCACGAACCATCTTATCCGCTAGAACCCGACCATGAGCTTGCCAAAGCACTGGTAGCGTCAGGCGAGATTCGCTCATTAGATCAAACCTTAACTGAGTTACTGCATCAATGTGATGCAGAGCTTTTAGACGCTCATCTGTATCAATCTGATGGACAATGGCGTTATGATTTGTATATCAAGTTTCGTCAAGGCATAGTGCAGAGCCTATTAGTCGACGCGAGTAATGGTGCGCTAATCAGCCCAGACAAACTACCAGGAGATTGTTTACCCGATGAAGCTACTGCTCGTTGAAGATAATGAGTTGTTGGTTAAAGAACTCACCAAGCAACTCAAAGCTGCAGGCTATGTTACCGATGTTGCCGCCAGTGCAATGGATGCCGACTACCTACTGAAAGAAAGCCCATATGACTGTGTCATTTTGGATATCGGCTTGCCCGACGGTAACGGATTGGAGCTGCTGCAGCATTGGCGTCAGCAAGAGATAGCCACGCCAGTCATTATGCTAACCGCCCGCAGCCAATGGCATGAGAAGGTCGAAGGCTTTAATGCCGGTGCCGACGATTACCTTGGTAAGCCATTCCATACCCAAGAGTTACTGGCTCGCTTGCAAGCAGTGATCTCCCGTAGCAACGGCCGAGCGTTATCACCAAGCAAACAGCTGAGCTTTGGTGGCATTACCTTGGATGAATCCGAACAAACGGTGGAAGTTGGCGAACAACGGTTCGAACTCACCGCCATGGAGTTTCGTCTGCTACGCATTTTCCTGTTGTCACCTAAAAAGCTGCTGTCGAAGAATCAACTCAGCGACAAGCTGTATCAATTTGATGATGAGAAAGAGAGTAACGTGGTGGAAGTATATGTTACTCATCTGCGCAAAAAACTCGGCAAAAGCGCTATTGAAACCCGCCGAGGACAGGGCTACATCTTTCATGGCCTTGAATAAGCCATGATGTCGATTCGCCTCAAGTTAACGATATGGCTCACATCGCTGGTGCTCATCAGCTCATTAGTGAGCCTTATTTATATCGAATCTATGTTGCGGCAAGCATTTCACGATTCCATCATCGATCGCCTGCATGAAGATATCAGTGAAGTCGAACTGGTAACCCACCTCAATAATGGCGATATCAGCATCGAGACCAAAGAGCTTTCTAGCTTCTACAAACCCGCCTATTCTGGCCGCTATTACCAGTTAAATGCCGGTGAGTTAGAGATCCGCTCCCGCTCGCTGTGGGATCAACATTTAGATATCACCCCACTCGGTGCCGGTGAAACTCGCGTGTGGCAAGCGAAAGGCCCGAAAAAACACGATATTCAGCTGTTATCACAAGGCATCCCCTACGACGACGGCGTGGCAACACTCACTGTGGCGCAGGACTTAAGTATCGGCCGTAAGGTATTTCGTGAAGTTTATGGCTCCAAGTTACTTGGTAACCTTGCCATGTTGATTGCCATGATTGTCGGTATTTTTATCATTCTGCATAACTCCTTTAAACCGATTGCGGGCGTCAAACAAGCACTCGCCAAATTGCGCCAAGGGGAAACCAACTCGCTGGATATCGAGCAGATGCCCACCGAGATTAAACCGCTAGCAGAAACCTATAACGGCCTGTTGGAATACACCAGTGTGCAGATCCAGAGGAGCCGCAATAATTTGGGCAATCTGAGCCACGGCCTCAAAACCCCATTGGCGATAATGCGCCAACAGGTAGAAGTACTTGGTTTAAAAGATCCAGAAACGGCGCAACAGTTAGATCAACAGCTGCAACAGATCCACAATATGATTGAGCGCAAACTGGCTACCGCACGCGCCACTGGCGATATGCTACCGGCGGCGCAAATGGTAGTACCGCGTGATATTGATGCGCTGCGTAACACCTTGTGCAAGGTTTACCACTACAAGCAAGTGCAAGTTAAATATGATATCGCACCACAAATAACCCGTCTGCCGATGCATCGCGAAGATGGTATGGAACTGCTCGGCAATCTGCTAGATAACGCCTTTAAGTGGACCGAATCACAAGTGTTGTTACGCGTTTGGCGACAGCAACAACAATTAATGATTACCGTGGAAGATGATGGCCCTGGCGTCCCAGATGGCGAGCTACATAAACTGACCCGCCGCGGTAAACGCTTAGATGAAGAGGTCGCTGGCCATGGGCTTGGTTTATCGATAGTGAAAGATATCGCCGAACAATATCAGTTTGATATTGCCTTTGATCGCAGTCCCGCACTGGGCGGCTTACGGATTTTGCTGACCCACACACCCAGCAGCAATGCTGCGGTTTAATGCTTACACGTCAGTGGCTAACTTGCTGCAAGCTCCATAGAAAAGCGCTGTTGCTGTAGCGCTTTTTCATTGACTAAGACCAAGCTAATTAGTGGCGAATTTCAAAATCAATTTGCACCATAGTTTTTGCAGCCACGGCTTCACCATGCTCAAATTTAGGCGCGTAACGCCATTGTTTTAACGCCGCTACAGTTTCACGCACAAAACCGTCACCGCCTTTAGATTTAACGACTTCTGGGTCTTTAACAAAACCGTTGGTATCTACGGTAAACTCAACTTGCACGTAACCATTGTTTGCAGACATCAACGACATACGAGGGTATTTAGGTTCTGCACGATAAAGCGGCATCTGCTCCTGCTCTGCAGACCAAGGACGCATTTTACCTACCGCCTGGCAATGTTCATTGGCTTTATCGGGCTCGCCTTCTTTTTCATAAAGCTGAACCAACATCATATGCGCTGATAACGCATAAGGATGGCTAAACTTGAGGACCGCGAACTGATCGATGACATCCTTAAACATGCTTTCGGCTTTATCGTAATCACGCTTCGAAAAATAGATTTGTGCCACCCGATATTCCGCTTTAATTCGCTCAACGCTGTTTGCTGGCGCATGCTTCTGATACAAATCATAGGCCGCTAGTGCGACACGCTGCGCATGGCGATCGTAATTAGCAGAGTCAACTAACACATCAAACGCTGCCATCTGCACGCCGGCTTGATACAGCGGGTCGTCACTGTTTTTGGCCACATCAATTGCATCATAGGCATAGCTTTTTACACGACGCATGTTACGCACCGAGGATGCCAAACCGAGATATACATCGGCCAGCTGCGGTGCATCCTCGCCATAATGTTTTTGATAAATATCGAGCGCTTGCTGGTACAAATCTTCGGCCTGCTTATAACGCGCTTCATTCTCTTTTGACGGAAAGGAATCATCAACGATCGCTTTGGCGTAGTTCATCGCTAATGCGGCGTAATTGATGCTGTCAGCCGCATATTGAGCTTTACCCAGTTCAAAAGCAGCACTGGCTGCATCTTCAATTTGCTGTTTGTCATTTTGCTGCAGCGACACTTTATAAGCTTGATAGGCGTCGGCAAACGTCTGCTCGGAAGCTGTGCTGGTAAATACGGCGAATGTGCTGCTTAACGCCACAGCAAGACTTAACGTTTTCAGCGAGCAAACAGAACTTGAAAGTACAGTGCGGCGGGCACGGGAGGAGAAAAACATCGGTATTTCCTTATACATTAGCGCTAATTACCTGATAGAGAGAAAATAAGCACCTCGACTCATTCCGTTAAAATTAACTGGGTTTATCTCAACAACCAACGCAAATTACGTTTCCAAATGTAATTTGACGCTAACCCGCACAACTTCCTAAGATGCCATAACCCCGAGCATGCCAATGCTGGATGATTCATTACCCGGAGCACACCATGAAACTGTATGAAATGGCAGTGACGCCAAACTGTCACCGCGTCAATATTTTTCTGAACGAATTAGGCATCACGCTGGAGCATGTGCATGTTGATGTACGTGCAGGTGAAAACCTTACCGCAGATTTTGCCAGCAAAAGTGCCAACGGCAGAGTGCCAACACTGCAACTGGATGATGGCACCTTTATTTGTGAAAGCATCGCTATTTGCCGTTACTTTGACGAACTACAGTTGAGTGAAAATTCACTCTTTGGCCACGGCGCGGTAGAACGCGCGCAAGTAGAAATGTGGAACCGTATCGTCGAGTTTAATGGGTTAACGATGGCATCATCCGCGCTGCGCAATATCACCGGCGTCTATAAAGATCGCGAAACCTGCATTCCGGCATGGGGCGAAGAATGCAAACTGCGCGTGCAGGCATTTCTGCCACAACTGGAGCAGCAACTCAGCAAAGCGGACTTTATCATTGGCGCTAAATTTACCGTGGCCGATATTACCGCGTGGATTTTTGTGAGCTTTTGTGAAAACCGCCTTGGCTTGCCGGTACAGTCACAATATCCGGCCATTGCGGCTTGGTATCAGCAGTTGGCGCAGCGCCCCGCGTTTGCGGCGTAATCGTGCTCGGCGTGCACTTAGCCGCATCACAGGCTAGAATGCACGCCATTATTTTTATCGTGTGAGCGGGTTAGCAGCGCTCACCTTTCACATGGTTTGCTTTTTTATGGCGCGTAACAACAGTAAAAAATCCGCGAAAGGCTCTACCGGCCACAACAAAAATCTCACTGAGGAATTCATCAAAAAATACGCTGCCAAAGCGGGCGTTACCGAAACCGACTCAGGCTTGTTATTTCGCATCATTGAAGATGCCGATGGCGCCAAACCTAGTGAGTTTGATACCGTCAAAATCCATCAACGCATCTTACTCGCCGATGGCAGCGTGATTGATGATACTTACCGCAAAGGGCTACCCGAAGAGTTTGCCTTGAGTGAAGGTATTGAAGGGTTACAAGAGGGATTACTGCTGATGAGCAAAGGCGCCCGCTATGAGTTTGTTATTCCACCCGATTTAGCTTGGGGACGCAAAGGCAACGGCGGCAAGATTGGTCCGAATGCGGTGATGCAGATGGATGTACGTTTAGTCGATTTTTCATAGCCAACTGAGCCACAAGGCATCTACGCGCTGTATTTGGCGAGTGCGCTTTAGTCCAGCTTGTTTAGCGTGATTTGGCCTAACTGACGCATCTGCTGGCGGATCCAACCACTACGCTGCTGAATATAACAAGAGCCGATACGTAACGTCCACGGATTAGGTAATAACGCCGCTAGCGAGGCGGCTTCGTAAGCGTTAAGTTTGGCGGCAGGTTTATGGAAGTAGTGTTGCGCCGCAGCTTCGACACCATAAATGCCGGGACCAAATTCGACCACATTAAGGTACACCTCTAAGATGCGCTGCTTATCCCAACACAACTCCAGCAGTAGGGTAAACCACGCCTCAAAACCTTTGCGCACAAAGCTGCGTGATGGCCACATAAACAGATTTTTCGCGGTTTGCTGGCTGATGGTGCTCGCGCCGCGCAGTCCTTCGCCATTTTGCGCATCTTCAATGGCATTTTTAATCTGTTTCACGTCAAATCCGAAGTGTTCAGGAAAGCGTTGGTCTTCACTGGCAATCACCGCTAACTGCATGTTGGGCGAAATCTGTGATAGTGGCCGCCACTGCTGCGCTACCTGAGCAATGGGCGCCGGTGGTGCAATATAACGGGCGATGCGCCAACTCCAAGTTGGTGGGTCAACAAAACGTAATGTCAGCACCGGCACAATGGACAGCAACAAACAGGCGATAACCATACGCCAAAACCAACGTTTGATGATTTTCCACATAACTGCCCATCTCCCTTGCCCAAAAAAAGCCGATGTAACATCGACTTCAGTACATGATACAGCGGAAACAGCTGCAAAGGCTAAGGAAGGTGCGAATAAGTCACCTGCTCTGCATAAGTTAACTTTGTCAGCTGCAGCATGCGTGCAGTTAATCTCCTTGAAGTGCTAAAGCTTACCCATCCGGAGCATTGAAACGGACTGGGGCTCCGCTTACCTAACGCAAGTTTTCATCCAAAAACTGCTTAATCGCTGCTAGAGTGTGTTGATCTTTAGTGTTTAATTTTTGTTCAAATTAAACGTGTTATGAACGAGGCGAGACCTGCGACGCTTAGTCAACTAAGCAAGCTGGGCGCAACAAAGTTCAGGGGGCGTTTAAATGAACCCTTCGGGCAGCGACAGCGCGCAATTTATTCAGCGTTAGGCGCTGTTGGTGGAGAATAACTACACGGCAAATCACCTGCCTTGCCTAAATCGCGCGCTGCCTGCTGCAAAAACAACCAGCAAAGATAAACAGCCCCTAGGTATATCACTGTTATGGCGCGGGGGAATACTCGCAGACGTCATGCATTTCACGCTACCCCATATCTGATTAGCTTTAATAGGGTTGCGTATTCAGCGAACATATCAAGTAAAACGGTGCCTTGATGATGGCTGTCAGTGGACTTTTGTATGAGTATTAATCGCAACTAAGCGCGCTAAATGGTGCTAACGTATATCGTCAACTAAGCTGAGGGGCTAATCGATGCGATTTGTGGTGTTAGGCGCTGGTGGTATTGGCTGCTACTACGCGGCCAGACTGGTGGCAGCGGGTCATCGGGTAGTACTGGTGGCGCGCGGCGCCCACCTTCAAGCGCTGCAACAGCATGGCTTACAGGTACAACATCCGCAATTTCGTTTTCAGCAAGCGGTGGTTGCCACCGATATTGATGGACTGGTGCGCGATTATGCTGCCACCAGTGTCGATTGGTTATTACTCTGTGCTAAAAGTAGCGCCACTCAGCCGATGCTAGAGCAGCTTAAGGTGTGGCTAGCCGCTCATGCGAGTTTGCCCGTGCTATCGTTGCAAAATGGTGTGGATAACGAAGCCCATATTGCCGCCGCTATCGGCAAGCAGCGCACTATTGGTGGCTTAGCTGTGAAAATTGGCGCGCATATTACCGCCCCAGGACAGGTCGATGCGACCGGTATCGGTCAAGTTGATTTTGGCGCTTGGCCTCAGGCCAGAGACAATCCAATGCTGCACGCCAAGTTGCCGCTGCTGTCGCAAATCTTCTCCGAAGCAAAAATCCCCAACACTATTTACGACAATGTGAACTATGCGCTGTGGCGTAAGTTAGTGATTAACAATGGGGTGAATCCGCTGACGGCGCTGACTTTACTTGATACGCAAGCACTGACTCAGCATCCGGTATTTAGCCACACAGTAAGAGCGATGATGCAGGAAACCGCTCGCGCTGCTAATGCGGAAGGTGTGGCGTTAACCGCTGCCGATGTTGACGAGATGTACCAGCTAATCTGTGGCTTTGATGCCATAAAAACCTCCATGTTGGTGGATCGCTTAAAAGGCCGTCCGATGGAGTTGGCCGATATTTGTGGCCCCGTCATTCGCGGTTGTCAGGCGGCTGGCCAACCCGCAACCACCACCGAACTTATCCAAGCATTACTGCTTAATACGGTGGCCACTGCTACCGCCTAAGCTGGAATGCTCTAGGTGTCACCGCCATGTCTCTTACCGCTTTTTGCGTCGATTTCACTGCTCTAAATACGCTTAGATAAGGTGCCGAGGCATGTTCTTGCTCGTGCTTGGATTACACCAACAATCAATGAATTACCGATTACTACAGCTTTTCTTTTCCTGTGCTATAACTTTCTAGAGTGGATTTTTTGTGCCGTGGAAGCCGTGGGCAATTCAAGCGCGTAAAAATGCACCTAGGCAAGGATAAGCCCTTAGCGGCTATCGCTTTTTGAGGGATCTCATTGTTGGCAGGGGATAAACCTATGTGGTTTGGTCAAGGCTCAAATAAAGCTAAAAATATCGCTATGGTAGAAGAAAGTAGTAAAAAAGCGTTTGAACTCAAAGCCATTCTCGAACACACCGCTTATATCTGTTTCACCCCAGATGGCACAATTTTGGAGGTTAACCAAAATTTCTTAAATGTGGTGGGTTATGACCGCAATGCCATTATTGGCCGTCATCATCGTATCTTTTGTGAGCCCAAATACGCTGAGTCAGATGCCTATCGCCAGTTTTGGCGGCATTTAGCGCAAGGGCGTGGCGAGAGTGGCTTGTATAAGCGCATTAATAAGTCGGGCGAAGCTGTCTATTTGCAAGCGAGCTATTTTCCGGTGACGGACGATAAAGTGGTGGTTTTTCAGGTATTTAAAATCGCCAACGATGTTACTAAAGACACGTTGCAACGCAAATCACAACAGGCGATTTTAACCGCGTTAGATCGTTCTTTGGCTGTTATCGAATTTGAGCCTGATGGCACCATCATTGAGGCTAATGACAACTTTCTCCACATCATGGGCTACAAGCTGAGTGATATTCAGAAGCAGCATCACCGCATGTTTTGCTTTAAAGAGTTTTATCAAGAGCATCCCCACTTTTGGGAGATTTTACAACGTGGTGAGCACGTCTCTGGGCGCTTTAAACGTAAAAACGCCATGGGGCAAGTTATCTGGGTAGAGGCTACCTATAACCCGATTCTGGATGAGAACGGCACAGTGTTCCAAGTGATTAAGTTTGCTACCGATATCACTGAGCGCATGACCAAAGCGATGCAAGCGATTGAGATGGCTGCGGCAACCTCGGAACAAACCTCGCAAATTACCTCATTAGCGATTCAAGTGTTGGAAGAAGCGGTAGCAACCTCAGACAGCATAGCGAAAGAAGTCACCGCCGCGACCTGTATTGGACAAGAGCTGCAACTGCAATCGCAAAGTATCGACAACATCGTCACCACCATTCGTGGTATCGCTGATCAAACCAACTTGCTGGCGTTGAATGCGGCTATTGAAGCGGCACGGGCTAGCGATCTCGGTCGTGGCTTTGCGGTGGTTGCCGATGAAGTGCGCAAGCTGGCACAACGTTCGTCTGTGGCAACGGAAGAGATCACTCGAGTGGTGACCGGCAACTCGAGCAAAATTGTCGATATTGATCGGCGCTTGCAGTTGATCAATGGCATTGCCTCTGAAGGGCAGGAAAGTATTCACAACGTATCGATGGGGCTGACAGATGTTGGCCGCGACGTGGAACGTTTTGTAGAAATGGTGGAAGAACTGAAACCATAACGCGGGTAGCTTAGGGAGGGCAACGTAGTGGGTTCATGGCTATCGCGTTTACACCAACATCGCTGGGTCATCTCTACACTAATCAGTGGGTTGCTGCTGACATTATTTGCATCGACTATTGTGCGTGATGTCAATCAACACCACATTGTCGAGTCCATCAATGACACGGCAGAGCCGTTATTGCAGCGAATCGTTGACCGCTTCAATCGTTATCAATACGGCTTGCAGGAAGCGCGTATTGCGGTGCTTGCCGGTGGTAACCTCGATGTGCCATTAGATGATTTTAGGCGGCTCGGTCAAACCATTGACTTGGAAGGCAGTTTTCCGGGTAGCCGCGGCTTTGGTTTTGTACGGCGAGTGCCAGCGAGTGATGTCACAGCGTTTATCGAGCAGATGCACGCTGAAGGCCGCAGCGATTTCGAATTGAAGGAGTTTTCCCCGAACAGTGGTGAGCGATTTATTCTGCAGTATTTAGAGCCTTACCAAGTCAGTACCAATCTACAAGCCATTGGAACCGATATTGCTTCAGAAACGCGGCGTCGGCAAACCGCTGTGGCAGCCATGCTATCTGGGCAGATTCGGATTACCCCGCCTATCCGTTTTAGACTCACGGTTCCTCGACCTGATGACTCGTTTTTGATGTTGATGCCCGTCTACGAAAATGGGGTAACGCCCAGCAGCTTTGAGGAGCGCCAGCTAACCTGTTTTGGCTGGCTAGTGGCACCGTTAGAACTTGCTCAAGTGTTACAAGGGCTAGTGCCTTCCTCAGAAATCATGTTGTTTTCTCTGCAAGATGTCACGGAGGGGATTGACGAAAAACCATTCTTTACCAATGGTGCTGCTGAGGGGCTCCATCAGTTTGACCGCGATATCGCTATGATGGGACGGGTGTGGCGCTTTCATATCAGTGTCGGGCCGGAATATATCAAACGGTTACATCTATTCCCCGAGTTACTCATCAGTTTTGTCGGAGTCATGATTACCATTCTTGCGGCGGTCTCGGTGAATTTGTTCAACAGCCAGATCAGCAGCCGTCGTAAGTTGCTGCAGGAACAAACCAAGCTACATGCCATTGTTGAAAGCTCCGCTGATGCCATTATCGGTAAAACCATCGATGGTACTGTGATGAGTTGGAACAGCGGCGCCGAGAAGATCTTTGGTTTTACGGCAGATGAAGCCATAGGTAAGCCACTAAAATCATTGATTATTCCTGAACGGTTGTGCTCAGAGGAGGATGAGATCCTCCGTCGGATTCGCCAAGGCGAAACCGTTCACATCTACGAGAGTATGCGTCGTTGCAAAGATGGGCATGAAATTCCGATAGCCTCCACCGTATCGCCAATTTTTGCTACCGATGGCAGCGTGGTGGGCGCCGCTAAAACGGTGCGTGATATCTCCAAGCAGAAAAAAGCTGATGCCAAAATCCGAGAGTTAAATAGCAATTTGGAACATCAAGTTGTCCAGCGCACAGCGGAGCTGGCCGAAGTCAATCTACTCTTTAAAACTGTGCTGGCTGCCGCTTCAGAGTTTGGCATTATTGCTACTGATACCAGCGGCGTTATCCAGTTTTTCAACCAAGGTGCCGAGCGCATGTTGGGCTATACCGCGCAAGAGGTGGTTGGCAAACAAACGCCAGAGCTTTTCCATGATAAGCAGGAATTACAAGCCCATGCTGACCGATTACTGCAGGAAATAGGCGATGTTGTGAGTGGCTTTGATATCTTTGTTTATAAAGCTAAAAGTGGTAGCAATGAGGCGGAATATCAAGCGTGGACCTACATTGCTAAAGATGGCCGTCACTTCCCCGTTCGCTTGGTAGTCACTGCCATGCGTGATGAGAAAAACGATATTGTTGGCTATTTGGGAATCGCTTCTGACATCACTGAAGAAAAGGCGGCAGAGGCTGCGCTGCACGAAGCTCAGGAGCAGTTACTCACCTCATCGCAAACACTGCTCACCGCATCACGCACCGCGGGGCTGGGCATTTGGCAGATCCAATATAGCGACTACTCGGTGACCTGGAACGATAAAATGTATGAGTTGTACCACCAGCAGCAAAATGCCGAGCCGATGACCTTTGACCGCTGGGCAGCTATGGTGCATCCCGATGATATTGAGGCTGTACTGGCGGTAGTAGAGAATGCCCAAAAAGAGGAGGAAGAGTACAGCATTGCATTTCGGGTGGTACTCGAGAATGGTAATGAACGCATTGTTCAAGGAGCGGCCACCATTGAGTGTGATGTCAATGGCCTGCCACTGCGAATGATCGGTATTAATATCGACATCACTGAAGATCGGCGCTTAAAGCAAAGTCTGATTGAAGCCAAAGAGCGTGCCGATGCCGCCAGCGAGGCTAAGTCGATGTTTTTAGCTAACATGAGCCATGAAATTCGTACGCCAATGAATGCCGTGTTGGGCATGTTGCAGCTCTTGCTAAAAACGTCACTGCAACCTAAGCAGCGCGATTTTGCCGCCAAAGCCCGCATGGCCGCGACTTCGTTGCTTACGTTGCTCAACGATATTTTAGATTACTCGAAAATTGAATCGGGCAAGTTGGAAATCGACCCCTATCCATTCGATTTCAACGAATTAATGCAGCATCTAGCGGTGGTGATGACCGGCAACCTACGTGATAAATCTATTGAGTTGCTGTTCGACTTTGATGAGCGCATGCCGCCGCATCTGATCGGTGATGAACTGCGTATTCAGCAAGTGCTCATGAACCTGCTCAGTAATGCCATCAAGTTTACGGAGACGGGCGAAGTTATTGTCAAAACGCGGTTGGTGTCCCTCAGCGATGACGGGGAAGCAACGATAACATTTAGTATTAAAGATACTGGGATAGGGATTTCTGCCGAACAGCAGTCGCGTATCTTTGATGGCTTCACCCAAGCGGAAGCCTCCATCACGCGGCGTTTTGGCGGTACCGGTTTAGGGTTGGTGATCTGCCGCCAATTGGTGGCGTTAATGGGTGGTGAATTGCTGTTATCGAGTGAGTTGGGCAAAGGCAGCTGCTTTAGCTTTACGCTGACATTGCCCGTCAATCAAGATATTGAATGGCAGCCTGAGCACATTGCTAGCCAGCCGAAACTGCTAGTGGTGGATGATAATCCCGTATCGCGTCGTTTAGCTACGGAATCGCTGCTGCGTCTTAAGGCCAAAGTGGATGCGGTGGATAATGGCGATGCCGCGCTGCACCTGCTCAAGCAAGCAGAGCAGCAAGGCGAACCTTATGATTGTGTGTTGCTCGATTGGTTGATGCCACACATGGATGGTGTCACCTTGGCGATGAGTATTCGCGAGCAAGTTGCGTTGCCAAACCTGCCCAAAATGATCCTGCTCAGTGCCGCAAATCACGAAGATCTGCCGACGTTATCCGCCAGCAGTCCATTTGATGCGGTGCTATCAAAACCGATCACTATCTCCCATCTCGCACAGGCCGTCACCAATGTATTGGCTGGCATCAGTACGATTGAGACTGATATTGAACATGAAGCACCGAGCGCTAGCCTACTTGGCTGCGCGTGTTACTGGTGGAAGATAATAGCTTTAACCAAGCGGTAGCGACCGAACTGCTGACGGGCGAAGGTGCGGAAGTGACACTGGCGGTTGATGGTCAAGATGGCGTCAATCAATTACGGCAACATCCAGAAGCCTTTGATGTGGTGTTGATGGATATGCAGATGCCGAAGATGGATGGTCTGACGGCGACTCGACTGCTGCGCCAAGACCCACGCTTTGCCGACCTACCGATTGTGGCGATGACTGCCAACGTGAGTCAGCAAGATCGCGATGCCTGCCATGAGGCGGGCATGAACGAACATCTGGCGAAGCCGTTGGACTTTCCTGAAGTGGTCGCCACGTTACAGCGCTTAACCGCGCGAGCGCCTGTACCCGTCAATGAGGCTAATCAAACCACGGACCCTCTGGCTAAAATATTGCAACGTTTCGGCGGCAATGTGGCGCTTTACCGAAAATTGCTGGTGGAGTTTAAGCAGTCATTTACGGAGTCATTGCAGCAGTTGGACGCGGCGATTAACGCCCAGCAATGGCCGCAAGTACAGACTATACTGCATACCATGAAGGGGACATCTGGCACGGCGGGATTAGTGTCGCTTTATGATGCGATTGTCGAGCTAGAGCGTCATAACAAGCAGCAGTCGCCCTCAGAGTTGCAAGTGACGATGGCCGATTGCGTGGCACAGCTGACAAACTTATCTGCGCACGAGTATCAACAGATACAGCAGCAGCTCGCTGGCAAGGCGGAGCAAAGTACCAGCCCCGTGGCACAAGTCGATCTGCCGCAATTGTTGAGTGAACTGTTGGAAAGCTTGCAGGTGGGTAACATGAAAGCGATAGATCTGGCTGAACAATTGGTAGCGCAGATAGATGAGTCCCACCAGGATGCCGCCCAACAGCTGTTACAGATGACGGAGAATCTGCAATTTGAGCTAGCCGTGGCACAGCTTAAAGAATTGATGGAGCAGTTATGAAACGTAATGCCGTAATCGAGCAATATTACCGTAATGGATTAAGGCCAGTATTGCTGGTGGTTGACGATCAACCCATTAATATTCGCGCTTTACATGAAGTGTTTAAAGCGGATTTTGATGTGCTGATGGCTACCAACGGTGAAAGTGCGATTCAGCAAGCGATTCAGCATCGTCCCGATGTGATTCTCCTCGATATTGTCATGCCGGGCATGGATGGTTATCAAGTGTGTGAAACCCTCAATCACACTGAGGCTACGCAAGATATTCCGGTGATTTTTGTTACCGCGGAAACCGAATCCGACGTAGAAGCCCGTGGTTTTCAGGTGGGGGCGGTGGACTTTATTACCAAGCCATTTAATCCGCTGGTGGTCAGCGCGCGGGTGATGACGCACCTGACGCTGAAATTGCAGATGGATATGATGCGCAATATGGCGTTGGTGGATGGTTTGACAGGCTTGTTCAATCGGCGCCGCTTTGATGAAGCACTCAACGCCAATTGGCACCTGTGTTTACGTGAACAGCGTAGCTTAGCGTTGATCATGTTAGATGTGGATTTCTTCAAACGTTATAACGACAACTACGGTCATCTAGCGGGCGACGCCTGCTTACGCAAAGTGGCCGATGCGGTGAAACAATCAGTGCGGCGCTCGGCTGATATCTGTTGCCGTTATGGTGGTGAAGAGTTTGCTTGCTTGATGCCCTTTACCGACGCTGCCGGTGCACGTTCCTGCGCAGAGCGCATAATCACAAATATTGCGGTGTTACAGTTACCGCATGAAACCTCCGATGCCGCCTCAATTGTTACCGTCAGCATTGGCATTAGCTGCATGACACCCCATGACGACGCGAGTGCACCGCAACTGCTGCAAAACGCCGATGCGGCTTTATATCAAAGTAAACAGCAGGGACGTAACCGCATTAACACTTGGTCAGGCCCCGCAGCTGAGCAATCCCTTGCTGCTTCATCTGGTCGTTAATGACATAATTTCTGTTGTTTATTTAATGAAATCGCATAAATTATCACTATTTGATAATCAAACGAGTTTTTTGTTAGCGTGTGGTTTGTAAGCGCTTGGTGGTCATCGCCGCTTTCGGCACACTGCTGCGCAGTAATCATGATTAAGCACGTTAATAATTTGGGGAGTCGTAATGGCGCAATTTGATAATGTAAGTGTGACTAAGCAAGCCAATGTGTATTTTGATGGCAAGGTCACTAGCCGCAAAGTGACCTTTGCTGATGGCAGCGTAAAAACCTTAGGCATTATGCAACCGGGGGAGTACGAGTTTGGTACTGCAGCGGCGGAGCTGATGGAGATCACTGCCGGAGATCTAGAGATTTTGCTGCCGAATAGCACTGAGTGGCAAAAAGTCGTGGGTGGTGAAAGCTTCAACGTGCCAGCCAATGCCAGCTTTAAATTGAAAATCTATCAACTCACCGATTACTGCTGTTCCTACCTCGACTAATCCGCCTGTTGGGGGCACCGAGCAAGGTGTGAATATCCTCCACTGATGTTATTCGCACTTTGCTAGCTTTCTGGGCCAAAGCATTCGGCGTAAGTGCTGCATTGCTCGCAACTGGGCGCGCGGCACACATAGTCACCGCCACGCTCACACAATTGCTTATACAGAAAACGCTTCCAGCGCATATTACGATCATTGCGTTGAAACAATGCCGGAAAGTACCACGCAAACAGCTGGCTCAAGCGAGGACGTTCGGGCAGGCCGAGGTCTTTCCACAAATGTTGACTGCCCAAGCAACCGTAGCCGATGACTGTCGCGGCTAACTGCTGGTAATGCGCTTGTGGGTTGATATGTTGCTGCAACAGTTGCAGCAACTCTTGTAACTCTTGTTCGCGCATTACCACTAAGTCTTTGCGCAACTGGCGCACAGGGCTTTGGTGTTGCGCGGGGTCAATCGAGAGCGGTGCTCCTGCGTTAGCAAAGTCATCGCTTAGCGCTTGAAAACCTATGGCATCCAGCCCCAACCACGGCGGAAATGCGGTTAACCCTTGCTGATAACTTTGGCAAATTGGTCGCCAGAATTGCATTAACTCTTGGGCTTGGCTGTAGGCCGCCGTTGTCATTATTGCCCCCTTAGTTGCATTGGAATACCGGTTAAGCTGCCAAGGGGATTCACGGCGATGGCGAGTTCATCAACAATTGCCAGCTCCACCGGGCAGATAGTGGCGCATTGCGGGGTGGCGTATTGATCTTCGCAGCCAGTACAACGGCGAGGATGGATCATAAACTGCTGTGGATTATCTGGATCGGCAAATACGGCATTGTTAGGGCACGCCAATGAACAGGCGTGGCAGCCAACGCATTGCTCAGTAATGGCATACTTCATCATTGTGCTCCTGTGGTTGGCTCGGTTGCTGTTGCAGTGCCAACTGTTGTAATGCCTTGCCGATGGCTTGATAGGCAAAGTCGACATTGGGTGTGATCCCCAGTTGTTCTAAGGTGCGCCATGGGCTAATACCAATACGGGCACTGAGCACCATCTGGCAATCGCTGATAGTGTTAAACAGCGCTTGTTTATCGCTTTCCTCTTCGGGGCATTCACTGGCACCGCTGCAATATTGCGCCACTTGCCGCCGCTCCAGCAGGTTGAAGCGGTTATTGCGGTGATCCAACTGGTAGATTTCAAATTGGCGCGCATGGCCAAAGTGAGTGCTTAGCAGCGGCTCGCCATTGGTGGCTACTGCTACGCGCAGTGCGGCTGTCTGTGGTGTCGGTTCGTCTGTGGCCTCGCTAGAGCAACCGCCTAACGTGCCCACGGCATCAGCACGACATTGCTGGCAATGGGTCATCTGCGCCATAAATTGGCCGGAGGCGTTACGCGCCAGTGTGAGTTCTTCCTCGGTGGGGCCACGCTGTCCTGTCATGCCAAAGTAGGTGCCGTGTTCGGCCGCGGAGATCAGCGGCATAATATTGTGCAGCAGCGCGCCGCGTGCTTTCACCGCATCAGACAGGGCAGCAATGTGTTGGTCGTTGATCCCCGGGATCAATACCGTATTCACTTTTACTAACATGCCCAGTTTGGCGGCGGCTTCCAGCCCAGCCAGCTGATTACCAATCAAACGCTCCGCTGCGGCCAAGCCGCGCAATCTTTGATGATCGTAGTAGACCCATGGATAGATCTTGGCGGCCACTGTTGGGTCGATGGTGTTAATGGTGATGGTGAGATGGTGTACGCCGTGGGCGGCGAGCTCGGCAGCGTATTCGGCCAGCATCAAACCGTTAGTTGAAATACACAACTGTGCTGTGGGGTCTTCTGCCCGAATAAGCTTGAGCGCACTAAAGGTTGCTTTTGGATTCGCCAGCGCGTCACCAGGGCCAGCGATACCGACCACGGTCAGGTTTGGCGCCCGTTTTTTGATGGCTTTAAACTGTTTGAGTGCGCCATGTGGGTCAACTAAATGCGATACCACACCGGGGCGCGATTCATTGCTGCAATCATATTTGCGGTTACAGTAATTACATTGAATGTTACATGCAGGCGCTACCGGCAGATGCATCCGCGCATATTGATGCGCCTGTTTGGAGTAACAGGGATGGCGCTCGATCTGTTGTTGTATCTCTTTGGGAAGCAAGTGACTGACAGAACCGCTTGGGGCGGCTGCCGTTGCACAAGTTGACTGACGCTCATCGACACGATGTTCCATAAAGACCTCTGGCATGCAAAAACACGATACTGCCTCAAGGTTGCAAGCTCTGTTCCGTTACTCCTGCTTATATAAATCATGCAGTTAGCTAGTCTTATTGGTGTTTGTGTCATGTCCGTTGACGACAATTGTCGCAAACGCGACAAGCACCGAAACAGGCTTACAACTCCTTCATTTCGATGTTCATAATTTGGATGCGATAGGCAATTTGCCGTGGTGTCATGTTGAGCAGACGTGCGGCTTTGGCTTTCACCCAGCCAGAGCGTTCCAGCGCATCAATGACCTGTTCCCGTTCATCTAACACTCGTTCTCGCACCATTGGTGCGCCATTGTGTGGGCTCGATGGCAGTGGCACTTTGCTGAGGCTAGCACTCGCTTGGCCAACGGTTTCTAACTGGCTAAAGCTCACGAGCTCAGGGCCAATCGTGCCGGACTCACTGAGCACTGAGGCGCGCTCGAGGGTGTTTTCCAGCTCCCGCACGTTGCCCGGCCAGCTGTAGGCCATCATGGCACGCACGGCACTGTCGGTCAGTGACAATTCGCGTTGTTGAGCCAGCCCTAGCCGTTTAATCATATGTTCGGCTAACTCGGGCAGATCCTCGGTACGTTCCCGCAATGGTGGCAGGTACATCGGCATGACATTGAGGCGATAATACAGATCTTCACGAAATGTGCCCTGACTGACCTCCTCCTCGAGATTACGGTTAGTGGCAGCAATAATGCGTACATTGACTGAAATGGTGCTGGTACCGCCAACACGTTCAAACTCTTTTTCCTGCAATACGCGCAGCAGTTTGGCTTGAAAGGCTGGGCTAGTCTCCCCAATCTCGTCGAGGAAAATAGTGCCATTGTGCGCCATCTCAAAGCGGCCTTTGCGCTGTTTTACCGCGCCAGTAAAGGCGCCTTTTTCGTGCCCAAATAACTCAGATTCCAGCAGGTTATCGGGCAGGGCGGCGCAGTTGAGTTTAATAAATGGGTTGTTGGCACGCGGCGAATTGTAGTGAATCGCATTCGCCACCAACTCTTTACCGGTGCCCGATTCTCCACGTAGTAACACGGTCGAATCCCAGCGTGATACTAAGCGGATCTGTTCGAAGATCTGCCGCATCGCTTTGGTGTGACCGACGAGATTTTTAAAACTGTAATTGTTGCGCACCTTGCGACGCAGACCATCGCGTTCGTCCACCAGCTGTTTTTCTTTGGTTTCGACTTTATAGGCCAGCTGTACGTTTTTGGCGATCAGATTGGCCACCATCTCCAAAAAGCGCGATAGGGCACTAAGCTCCGCATCGCCACACATTGGCGGTTGCGCTGACAGTGCCCCAACCACCTTATTATTACCATCACGCAAGGGCACGCAGATATACGGTTTGTCGTAATCGTACAGCGCTAACTTATCGGCAAAACGCGAGTCGTGGCCGATTTGGCGGATCACAATCGCGCTGCCGTGCTGAAGCACTTCGCCGACAATCCCTTCGCCCACTTTGTAGAACACCGGTTTATCGTCACTGGCGAGCGGTTGACTAGGATTGTGCAGCGATTTAATCATCAAAATATCGCGTTCTTCATCCAGCAGCGTCAACATGCCGCACAGCAATTTGCATTGATTGTGCAGTATTTTCAGTACGTTATTGGTTGACTCTGCATAGTTTAAGCTGCTGTTGAGCTCGCTACTGATGCTGTACATCGCTGCTAACAGTTGGCGCTCTAGGTCAAATAACGATATCTCTAACCCCATAAGCCCCTCACCAACTATGTTTTGGGAATGTTAGGCAGATACAGGCTCCGCCCAGTTGCTGACTGTCACTGATTGAGATGGTCGCCGAGTGCTCATTGAGCACTTGCTGCACAATCGACAAGCCGATACCCCGACATCCCGATTGATGCCGTGGCTTGGTGCTGTAGAACGGTTGAAACACTTTAAGGCGGATCTGTTCGTCCACGCCTGCGCCGCTGTCTTCAACAATAATGCTGATGTCGTTGTCGTCTTCAACGGTGCTGATCTGCAAGGTACGCTCATCTTTTTTCGATGCCTGAATGGCATCAATGGCGTTGTCGATAATCTGTTTCAGTGCCAACACTAAGCGGTGTGGCATGCCAGAAATCGACGCCAATGTGGGCGACAGCGACAGCGCTAAGTGGGTACTGGTGAGTAGCAGCTCATCGGTGCTGATGGCGGTAGCATCGCGTACCACTTGGTTGATATTGACGGGCTGAAAGGCCTCGTTGCTGCGCTCAGGGATCGCTTGTTTGATCTCATTCATCGCATCAACGGCATTGATCATCGCTTCATCCATGGCGCTTAACCCAGGGCAAGCATGACTGGTTTTTTTGAGGATCTTCACCGCCGACTCAATCATATTGAACGGCCCCTGCAATTGATGCAGTGTTGCCATCAGCGCTTCTTGCATGGCGTGTACGTAGCGGTTGTCGCTAGCCATCAGTTTGACCGAGTGAATGCGGCGCTCCTCTACCAGCAGTTTTTCCTTGGTGCGATCGCTGATCGCCACCACGTTGTAGTACTCATCTGCCGGATGAAAATAGGCTTCAGCGGTGGTGTCAGTGACCGGGATTTTTGCCAGTGCGTAATCAAACCAACGCTCGCCCGATGGCCCGTCTTGTTCAATGTGGATGCCTTTATAGCGGCTAGGACGCGAGCCAATAAAAGCATCAATACTGTTGATGCCGCTCTCCTCTTTGAGGCTATCGGCTAATAAGGTAATCGGTGATTGTTGAATGCTACTGGCGAGCTGTTCAAAGCGACGGTTACTGAACAGCACTCGGTGTTGGTTGTCGATCATGGCAATGGCTATCGGCACCGAATTCAGCACCGCCTGAAACATGGTGAACTGGTTTTTTTGATGCGTTTGCAGCTCGTGCTGTTCGGTAATGTCTTTATGAATGGAGTAATACAGCTGTGAGCCATCTTGGCAGCGAAAGCCTGATATCGAGATGTCGGCAATATAAGGTTGGCCATTTTTGCGTTTATTGATCAGTTGGCCGTGCCAGTGTTCGCCACGGGTAATCGCTCCCCATAAACTGTCGTACACACTGCGCGGTGTGGCTTTGTAGGACAACATTGAGCAGTTATTACCAATCAACTCATGTTGTTGATAGCCAGTGATATCGGCAAAGGTTTTATTGATGCGCAGCAGCTTACCGGATTTATCGGTAATGCTAATGGCAATGGGCGCAAACTGCAGGATCTGTTCAAAGGCTTCTAAACCAATTTCCGGCGTTGGCAACAGTTGCTGCATTTCATGTGGTTGTTCCATTAGCCTTCCTTATGTTGTCGCACTTGGTATGCTAACAATGAGTGCATAAATTAGACCATTATCTGCACCGTGTTCGGTTAACATGCTGATATACATGAGTTAATGAAGATATTTTACCTTTGTTTGATTTAGCACAATTTTGCTTGGTCAAATTGGCTTTGTCGTAAAGCCGACAAAGCGATTAGCCACATATACGCGGCGCATATCGCACTTAAGCAAGCCCTTAAGTTGTGCCGTCATGTGTCAAATTGGTGCAAATTTGCACAATCTTGCTGGCGACAAAAACGAGCAACAAAGGTCAACAGCCCCTCGGAGAATCTGCTAAATTAGCATTCATCTTCGGCTAACCTCTGAGTGTTAGCCTGTCTCTCCCCAAGTTATCAAGGAGTTACGTAATGGTAAGGACATGGCGAGCGCTGTTGGCGCTGACCTTATGGGCAAGTTTTTCGAGCCAAGCAGCAGAGCCTGCTGTGTATGGCGCAGAATTAGAAGGCTTTGATTACCCTTGGCCAGTCAAACAGTTTCAATTTGAGTCGCAACGCACCCAGCTGCATATGGCCTATATGGATGTGCAAGCGAAGCAGCCTAATGGGCACACGGTGGTGATGCTGCATGGCAAAAACTTTTGTGCTGCCACCTGGCAGGACAGCATCACTGCATTAACAGACGCAGGCTATCGAGTGATTGCCGCTGACCAGATCGGTTTTTGCAAGTCGAGCAAACCTGAAGCTTATCAATACAGTTTCCAACAGTTAGCCGCTAATACTCATGCGTTGCTGGCATCACTGAACATTGATAAAGCGATTGTGATGGGCCACTCCACGGGTGGCATGTTAGGCATACGCTATGCGCTGCAATATCCAGACGAAACAGAGCAACTGGTGTTGGTTAACCCCATCGGTTTAGAAGATTGGAAAGTGAAGGGGGTACCGTTTAATGATGTCGACGCTTGGTATCAAAGCGAGCTGAAAAAGACCGATACTGGCATCCGCAATTATGAGCGCAACACCTATTATGCAGGCGAATGGCGCGACGATTATGAGCCGTGGGTGCAGATGTTAGCAGGTATGTATCGCGGTGAAGGCAAAGAGATTGTGGCGTGGAACTCCGCGTTGCTGTACGACATGATTTATACCCAGCCAGTGTATTACGAGTTTGAGCAGATCCAAGTGCCGACCCTGTTGATGATTGGTGAAAAAGATACCACGGCAATTGGTAAAGCGTTGGCGCCTGAGCCGATTCGCAAAACCCTAGGTAACTATCCGGTATTGGCGCGTGAAGCGGCTAAGCGCATGCCGCATTCCACGCTAGTGTTGTTCCCTAACTACGGCCATGCGCCGCAGATGCAGGCGCCGAAAGAGTTTCATCAAAAATTGCTGACACAGTTAATTGGCAGTAAATCTTAATGAAGCAATGTATCGCAGGCGAGTGAGGCTCAAAACCGCCATGCCTGCATAGTTTGGGGGCCGTTTCCCCGCGCTAAATCTGTTATGAAAACCACAGTTGATCCATCGGTCACCTGTGGTTTTTTATTCGCACTATTCAAGCCGCGCCTGTGGCGCTTCTGCTGAGGCGTTACTCCTTCGCATGCCATGCCAATGCTGTCGCAGCTTTGTTAGCTTTACGACAATGCTTGTGTGTTGCTGTTTTTCGTAAAAATCAACAAAGTCATTATTTAACAGTGTGTTAATGCTAGTTATTTGTTCTCTTTTCACTGGCATAGGCTATGCAATTCCCCCTAGCAACGGATGTATTAGGGAGATAGGCAATGTCTGACGGGCTGTTAATTTTTCTGGGGGCTGCTTTTGTCAATAACGTGGTGTTAGCCAAGTTCTTAGGACTTTGCCCGTTTATGGGGGTGTCCAGCAAGGTTGATAGTGCGGTTGGCATGGGGCTGGCCACCACCTTTGTATTAACCCTCGCAGCCATGCTTAGTTGGGTGCTAGAAGTCGCGGTATTGCAGCCGCTCAACCTGCAGTTTATGCGCATCATCGTGTTTATCTTAGTGATTGCCGCCGTAGTGCAACTTACCGAGCTCTATGTCAAAAAAAGCTTTCCTGCGCTTTATCAATCCCTTGGCGTGTTCCTGCCATTGATTACCACCAACTGTGCCGTGCTGGGCGTGGCATTGCTGGCGGTGCAGGAACAACTCAGTTTTATGCAGACTTTTATGTACAGTTTTGGCTCCTCCATCGGCTTTATGGTGGTGCTGGTGCTGTTTGCTGGGCTACGCAGTCAGCTCAGTCTCAATCGTATCCCCGCTGCGTTTAAAGGTAACCCGATTGCCTTTATTACCGCGGGATTGTTGTCAATGGCCTTTATGGGTTTTGCCGGCATTGTGTAACGGGAGCGACAGATGATGATAGCAACGGTGATTTTCTTTGTGCTGCTGGGGGCGGTACTCGGGGCAGCGTTGGGTTATGCCTCACAGGTATTCAAGGTGGAAAGTCATCCACTGGTGGACAGCATTGAGGCGATTATGCCTGGTGGTCAGTGTGGCCAATGCGGCGTGGCTGGATGCCGACAAGCGGCAGAAGCTATGGTACGCGGTGAGCTTAACCCCAACGCATGCCCCCTCGGCGGGCAGTCATTAACCCAGCAGATTGCTGACATGTTAGGTGTGTCAGTCACCATGAGCGATGACGATATTGAATGGGTCGCGCATATCCAAGAAGCCGAATGTTCAGGCTGTGGTCGCTGTTATAAAGCTTGCCCATTTGATGCCATTGTTGGTGCGCCCAAACAGATGCATACGGTGATTAGCGACGTATGTACTGGATGCAAACTGTGTACGCAGAGCTGTCCTCAAGGGTGTTTAACCATGGCACAAGTCAAGCCAGATACCCGCACTTGGTTCTGGCCAAAACCGCAAGTGTCGGCGGCATAAGGAGGCATTATGTTGAAGTTTCTCAGTCGGCGTTTTCGGGGGGGGATTCATCCAGAAACCTATAAGCAGCTCACCAATGAGCATGGCATTGATCAGCACTTTTGGCCGCGCAATGTGTTTCTGTCTCTGCAACTACGCAATGGTGCGATGTTAATGCCCTTGGTTAAACCGGGTGACACCGTGAGCCGTGGGCAGTTACTCGCCAAGGGGCATAATGACATGGTGGCGCCGATCCATGCGCCAGTGAATGGCGTGGTCACTGGCATTACCCCACATTTTAGCTCCCATCCGGCCAAGCTGAAATGCGACACCATCATCATTCGCGCTAATGGCGATCGCCGTTGGGGGGAGTCACATAAACCGCAGAATTATCTCACGCTCGATGCCGAGGAAATCATTGCCCGTGTGCGCGATGCCGGCATTGTTGGTCTGGGCGGTGCAGGTTTTCCGACCGTCGCTAAAATTCAGTTCGCCCGCAAAGGCGGTGCCCACACGCTAGTGATTAACGGTGGTGAATGTGAGCCTTACCTCACGTGCGATGATGTGGCGATGCAGCAGTATGCCGCCGAAGTGGTCGCCGGGGTGAAGTTGTTGCTCAAGGCCAGTGGTACCAAAAAAGCGCTGATTGGCGTGGAGGACAATAAGCCCAAGGCGCTGGAGCAGTTACGGCTGGCGGCGGCTGAGAGCGAAGAGATTGAAGTTCATGCAGCTCCCAGCATCTACCCCATGGGCTCAGAGCGACATTTGATCAAATATCTGACCGGTGCCGTGGTGCCCGCTGGTGGTCATGCAGGCATGTTGGGCATTCTGGTGCATAACATCGCCACTGCGCGCGCCGTTTATCAAGCGGTACGTTTTCAGCGGCCGTTGGTCAGTCGTGTTATCACCGTTTCTGGCAAAGGGATTGCGGCTCCTCGCAATGTGGAAGTGCCAATTGGCACTCCCGTCAGCGAATTGTTGGAATACTGCGGCGGCGTTAGCGACAGCACCGCACGCTTGCTATTTGGTGGGCCGATGATGGGGCAGGTGATCTCCTCACCGTATATTCCGATTGATAAAACCGTGGGCGGCATTCTGGCGTTGACGGAGGAAGAGGTACGGCCGCGTCCGCAAAGTGAATGTATTCGTTGTGGCCAATGTGTACGCGCCTGCCCTATGGGGCTGATGCCATTTCAAATGGTCGCTTATGCGCGACTCAATGATTTCAGCAAGACCGAGGCGCTCGGCGTCGGTCATTGTCTCTCCTGCGGCGCCTGCAGCTATGTTTGCCCGTCAGCGCTACCGCTGGTGCAGTATTTTCAATTTGCCAAAGGCTCGATCAACGCCAATCGCCTCAAGGCGCAGCGTTCGGCTACCGCAAAGCAGCTTAATGAGGAGCGGGTACTGCGCTTAGCGAAAGAGGCGGAAGCTAAAGCCGCCGCCAAAGCTGCCAAAGCTGCCAAAGCGGCAGCGCGTAAACGACCCGCCCGAGCCACTGCACAGGAGAGCGAATCATGATCGATTTTGAACCTAAATCGGGGCCGTTTGCGCACACCAGCAATAGCAGCAACCGCATCATGTATACCGTGGTACTGACCTTGTTACCCGCGGCCTTGATGGGCGTATATCAGTTCGGTATCGCCAGCTTGCAAACGCTAGTTGTGTGCTGCGTGGTAGCGATTATCGCCGAGTATATCTGCCTTAAGCTACTCGGACGGGCCACCAGTGCCTGCTTAGATGGTTCCGCATTACTTACGGGATTGTTGCTGGCGATGAGTTTACCGGCCACTGTGCCGATGTGGTTGGCTGCATTGGGTAGCGTGTTTGCCATTGTGGTTGGCAAACAGATTTATGGCGGCTTGGGGCAAAATTTATTTAATCCCGCCATGCTCGCGCGGGTCATGCTGCTTATCTGTTTTCCGGTTGAGATGACCACTTGGGCGGTACCGACGCCGATTGATTTCAGTGGTAATCAGGTCACGGTGCCATCTGCTTGGTTGCACTTTGATGGTGTCACTGCGGCTACCTCGCTCAGCGGTTTGCAGTATGAGCCTGTGTCCTTGGCGGCGCAGTTCTTTGGCAGCATTGGTGGCAGTTTAGGTGAAACCAGTGCGCTGCTGATTTTATTGGGCGGCTTAGTGTTGCTGTATCGCCGCATTATCCATTGGGCGATCCCGGTGTCGTTTATCGCCGGATTATGCCTTCCCGCTGCGCTTGCCTCATTGATTGCGCCAGACAGTTTTAGCTCACCGTTGACGCAATTGTTGAGTGGCGGCGCCATGCTCGGCGCCTTCTACATCGCCACCGATTTAGTCACGTCACCCACCAGCGTGCGCGGGCAGCTGATCTATGGTGGCCTGTGTGGCTTGTTGATCTGGCTGATCCGCAGTTTTGGTAACTATCCCGAAGGCGTGGCGTTTGCGGTGTTGATGGTGAATGCGGCCAGCCCGCTGATTGACCACTATCTGCGCCCGACGATTTTTGGCAGTAAGTCGGTGGTGGAGAAATCGTGATGCAGTTAGCTCTGGATAAATGGAAAGAAACCATCGGTTATCAAAGCGGTTTATTGGCGGCAATTTGCGGCGTAGCGGCATTGCTATTGATGACCATGGAGTTGTGGACGCGGCCGCTGATCAATCTGCGCATTGAGGAAGACCAAAACGCGTTGCTGGATGAAGTGCTCAATGGTGCCAGCTACGCCAATAAGGTGTTTGGTGAGTCGCAAACCATCACTTTGCAGCAGCGCCAATATGAGATTTTCACCGTCAAAGACGGAGCGGGAGGCGCGACCCATTATGTGGTGCGAGGAGCCGAAGAGGGCTTTAGCGGCACCATCCGCTTTCTGGTCGGGGTGGATACCGATGGGGTGATCACCGGCGTTCGCATCATCAGCCACACTGAAACGCCTGGATTGGGTGACAAGATTGAATTCGCCAAAAGCCCGTGGGTGACCGAGTTTAACCAACACTCGTTGGCGAATACGCCACTGTGGGGCGTGAAAAAAGATGGCGGCACGTTTGATCAATTTACTGGCGCCACTATTACACCGCGCGCGGTCGTAAATGGTGTCCACATCGCGATGCAGGCGCTAGCCAATAACCTTGAGGGAGCAGGTCAACATGCACAATCACAGTAATGCTCCGCAGCCCGTTGCTACTCAGCCAAATCGCTATCGGCAGATTTGGGCCGCTGGCATGTGGGATAACAATATCGTACTCAAACAATCGTTGGCACTGTGCCCGTTACTGGCGGTGACGAGCAGCGCGACTAACGGCTTGGGGCTTGGGCTCGCCACTATGGTGGTTATGGTGGCGGCCAATCTGCTGACATCACTCGCCCAAGGCATTATCAGTAAAGCGGTGCGTATTCCCGCTAACATTATCATTATTGCCACCTTGGTGACCTTGATTGATGCGCTGCTCAATGCTTGGCTGCATCCGCTGCACAAGGTGCTAGGGCTCTTTATTCCGCTCATTGTGACCAACTGCGCCATTCTTGGACGTGTTGAATCGTTCGCCAGCAAATCTGCCGCCTTGCCGTCAATGTTAGATGGCCTCGCCATGGGGCTGGGCTTCACTTGGGTGTTAACCATGCTGGGGGGAATTCGTGAGGTGATTGGCAGTGGCACTTTGTTTGCCAACGCCTCGCTACTGTTGGGACAGCATTTTGCCTTTTTGGAAACCACTGTCATTCCGGAATATCGCGGATTGCTGCTAGTGATCTTACCGCCGGGCGGCTTTTTGATCTTAGGCGCTGTATTGGCAATCAAACAGAAAACCGAGCAAGTGTTGGCCGAAAGGCGCGCCGTAGCTGCGGCTGAGGTGACAGGAGCACAATCATGAAAGTGAGTGTGGTGTATGCCAAACCGAATGAGCAGGTGTGGTTGCCAGTCAACGTGGATGAACATGCCACGCTGCTATCGGCCATTGAAGCCTCGGGTGTGTTGCGGATGTTTCCTGCCATTCGGCTCGATCAGCTCAAAGTCGGCGTGTTCGGCAAGATTTGTTCACTAGACACTGAGTTAACAGCGGGGGACCGCGTAGAGATCTATCGGTCAATTACTTGGGTCGCCCCCGATGATGATGACGAAGACGATGATGACTAAGACGACGATGACTAATTGTCAGCTTTACGACAATTTTGTCGGTTGTTATATAGGGTTTTATTAAATAATTATTATTTTTCAATTAGATATATAAGGAATGCGAATTGCAATTTAGTCAATGAACGTCCGTGAATATCTATTTTGGCAAGGGGAGCAACATGGCACAGATTGGCATTTTTTTTGGTAGTGATACTGGTAGTACCCGCAAAGTCGCCAAACAACTACACAAGTTACTGGGTGACGAATTAGCTGACAAGCCCGTGAATATTAACCGTGCTGATGCGGCAGCGTTAGCGGCATACGACATTCTTATTCTCGGCACGCCAACACTGGGTGATGGGCAACTGCCCGGCTTATCTGCCGATTGCCAAGAGGAAAGCTGGGAAGAGTTTATGCCTAACTTTGACGAGCTCGATCTGGCGGGCAAAAAAGTGGCTTTGTTTGGCTTGGGCGACCAAGTTTCTTACGCTGATGAGTTCGTTGATGCGCTCGGTGAGTTGTATGACGTGGTTGTTGAATGCTGCGCTGAAGTGGTCGGCAGTTGGCCGTTGGATGGTTATGACTTTAACCAATCTGCTGCGGTGTTGGATGAGCGTTTTGTCGGCTTGGTGCTCGATAAAGATAATCAAGCCAGCCTAACCGACGATCGTTGTGCTACTTGGGTGGCACAACTGAAAGCGGAACTTGCACTGTAGTTAACGGTAGTACTGCGCCCGTAGAAGCCACGCTTGCGTGGCTTTTCTATATTGATGGATGAGGTAATAGTTGAGCCTTAGTATTTGATTTTTTTATTCAAATTAAACGCGTTATGACCAAGGCGCGACCAGTGATATTTAGTCAACCAAGCAAGCGGGATGCAACAAAACAAAGTGCCGCGTGCGTTTAAATGACGGCTTTGGGCAGCGAGGGAGTGCGCCAATTATTTCTCGTTCGGTGCGAGTAGTCGAGCATGACTACACGGGACCTCAGCTGCTTAGTCTACATTCTACATTGTTTGCTGCCACAACAATCAAGCACGGCCAACAGCCCCTAACAAAGTGTTATTTGCCAACTGCGGCTTGGCTGACGACTTCGCGCGAAACGCCAATAGTTCGCCATTTTTGCTGCTGATATTTTTGTTTAACGTGGTAAAGCACATCGGCTTGGGTTTGGCTAAGCGTGCGTATATCCCCGTCCTCGGCAACCACTAATGGCTCACCCGTTGAGGCATCAGGATTTATCGGCTGAATCGGTTCAGCACTGCATTGGTTGCGTTGATAAACAACGTGTACTGGCACATTGCTATCGAGCTGACTTTCAAGTTGGCTGCCCTGCGTCAGCACGTTGAATAGGGCTGGGTTGCTGCTGTTATAGATTAGCTCGGCCTTATAACAGTTGTTGAATTGAGGTTTTTCACTGGCGGCCAAGGCGCTGCCACAGATGGCGAATAATACGGCGCTGGGCCAATAGTTTGTTTATGTTCATGTGTCATCCCTGATACTAAATACTCATCTCCTTTGTAACAGCTTAGGTATGTTTTTTAAACAAAAAATGGCGTGTTTGCTGCGATTTATTAAGGGAACTGTGCGCACAAGCGTTGATGTTGCTATTCCCATTCGCACGGTCCAATCGCTGTGGCTAATTGCTACGTTTAAGCTTCATCATAAACTGTTTGAACTGTGGCCCAAGCTCCTCAAATAATGGATGTTTGCGTTCTTGCATCAGCACTTCACCAAACAGTTTTAGGCCGATAATGAAGCTCTTGGTTTGTTCATCACTGAACCCAAACTTGCCATCCACCTTGTTGAGGATGGCAAAGATATCGTCATGGTTTTCGGTTTCAAAACTCAGCGCTTGTGTGGGTTGTTGTTGCTGATCGAGTTTTTCTAGGGTGATTCGATATTGGTGTCGCATGTTGACTCCTGTGCCCTTGGCACTTGATGAGTTAGTTGATAAAATCAATCACATTAAATTCAATTTAATTGATAAAGTCAACTATATGAGCGTCAATCAACAACTCTTTACGGTACTTGATGCCTATAAAAGTGCGTTACAGACGACACTAGCACAACAACTACCACAGCTATCATTGCTGAATTTTCGTGTGCTGCGCCTGATTGGTGGCACTCGCGAGGTAACGCCTTTACAAGTCGCGCAGTTGCTACGGCGTGATAAAGCACAGGTCACGCGGCTACTGGCTGAGTTGGTCGATAAAGGTTGGCTACGCAAACAACCGCATCCACAAGATAAGCGCAGTGTGCAGCTGCTACTGACGGAGCAAGGGCAAGTATTGCTGCAGCAGGCCTTGGTACTGGAACAGCAGTTGTCACAGCGGATGTTGCTCGGGATGAGCGCAACGCAGCAACAACAGCTAGGAGACGGGCTCACAGCACTGCTCGCTAATTTGCAGCAAGCGTAATGGCCATTGCTTTGCGGTCTAGTGTATGAAAAAGCCCACCGTTAATGTCCTTAAACAGCGGGCTTTGCAGGGAACAGCACTTTTAGTATTTTGAGCTACGAGCTACGAGCTACTTAGAGTTTAGTGGTGAACTTCAACCAGAACTTGTCACCCGTAGGTTTGTTCTCAGTTGCTAACTCTCTGTAATCCACAGCATGTAGAAAGGGAGCCTCGGCTCCCTTTCTCTTTGTGAGAGTAAGCCTAATTGGGCTTACCAGCGGGCTTCAACGCCTATTCCTATCACCCGTGGTGCGCCAATAATGCCGTCGTTGGCTGAACGGATATATTGTACGTAATCACGATCAAATAGGTTTTGCGCGAACAGATAGGTACTCCAACTGTCGGCATCATAGGCGATGCGCGTATTGAACAGGGTACGAGACGCCAGCTCAATTCGGTTAGCGGATAAGTCGTTATACACTCGGCTACGATAGTTAGCGTTAATATTCCAACTGAGGTTATCGCTCAGGTAGATATTTACCCCTGCCGACGCCGTATGGTTGGGGGCATAGCTAAACTCTTCACCAGAGTAGTCGTTGATATTACCACCTAGTACAGCGGCAAATTGATCAAACTGAGTCTTGCTATAGCCGTACGACAGATACCAATCTACATCGGCGCTGAGTTGCTGTTTGATGGAGGCTTCTAAGCCATACAGATGCGCCGAGCCTGCATTGACGGTGTGAGTGTCGTAGTTGTTCAGCCCAAAGGTGGCAGTGACTTGCTTATCTTGCCAATCGACATAATAGAGGTTGGCGTTAAACACCGCGTTTAAGTTTGGCAGCTCTTGGCGCCACGCAATTTCGTAGTTATCGGTGTATTCCGGCGCGTATTCAAACACCTGACTACGAGCAATGTTGAAGTTGCTGCCGCCTGAACGATAGGCTTGTTGGTAGGTTGCTGTCACCGATGTGTCATCGTTAATGCGATAGCGTAAACCGAATTTAGGCAGGAAGGTATCGTTGGTGGTGCTAGTTTGCGGATTATCGCCGTTGGTTTGCATCACTAGGTTGAGTACCGCGTCGTTGATGCCACCTACGAGCTGATTGAGCATGCTACCGCTGGGGGCAAACGCATCGGGATCGGGTAGGCTACCAGTAAAGCGGCCTGCAGTGATCGAGCGATAATCATAGGTTTGGTGATCGTAGCGGAAGCCCAACTGTACGCTCCAATTATCGCTTAGGCGATAATCTAGGTCGGCAAACAGCGCTTGGTTTTTCGATTTGGTATCGTCAAACGATTGGTAATCCACCGGAATAATCGGCAAAGCCGCGCCATAGTTGTTGGCAATCGTGCCGGCGGTATCGCTATCGAGGCCATAGCTCTGCAACAGGGCATTAATGGTCGGTAGTGGTGTCACTATGCTGTTAAGGGTAGCTAAATCTGAGCGCGTTTTGTGCTGCGAGGCATACAATCCCATGACTGCCGTGAGTTCTTCGCCTTGGTAGTTGGCGCGAAACTCTTGAGTGAGCACTTGATAGTGCTCCTTGCGGTTAGCCCAACCTATGTCATCGGCACGCAAGTCCACATCGTATCGGCGGTACACGTCCGACTCGCTATGGGAGGTATTGGACGATAATAGCCAGTGCTCATTGAGTTGATAATCGACATTCAATGCCAGCAGATCGGTTTGGGCATTGGAGCGGTTGGCATAGTCGGAGGTGTTAACTCGACCGGGCAGGTCGAGTCGGTTGTAGGTGTACATATAGGGGCCGTCACGATCATCGCGGGTGTAACTCAGTTTGACCGACAAACCGGATATGGCGCTGGGCGTCCACAGCAGTTTACCGCGCAGCATTAATGAGTTGAGGCGATCTTCCTTACTGCCTCGGGTGGGATTATCGGTGAAACCATCAAATAGGTGTTTATCCGCGGCAAAACGGAAGGCCAGTTCATCTTGGATCAGCGGGCCACCAGTGGCGACCGATAGACGTTTGTCATCCGGATCTGACCACTGTACGCGTGCCTTACCGCGCCAGTCCATGGTGGGAGCTTGCGTGTTAATGACTACGGCTCCCGCTAAGGCGTTTTCCCCTTGAATGGTGGATTGTGGTCCACGCAATACCTCCACTTGAGCCACATCCCATAGATCACTTGGCCCGGTATCGGCGATTTGGCTCGGCAGGGGTACACCATCTAGGTAAATAGTGGTGAGAGGGTTAACCGCTCCAGCTTCATCACTAATGCCGCGGATAGTAAAACCGCGGTTGCCATACATCTGGCTGACGTTGGGGGTTTTGCTCAGGATGTCATACAGTGATTGAATGTTTTCCTGCTCTATTTGCCATGCGGTGGTGACGTCCACACTGGCGGCGGTATCTTGCATACTGCGACGGCCTTTTTCACCTGTCACAGTAATCTTCTCAATAGCATTATTGGCGTCGTCCGCATGGGCGGCGCTGAATGGCAGCAACAGTGAGCCGACGACCAGAGGCAGTAATGCCGGCCGATTTGGCAGAGTAACCATAATCTTCTCCGTAAGAATTAGGATCTAATGCGCGTGGGGAGTTTGAGCAAGGTACACCTAGGCTGGTGTACCTTGCCTAGTGCCTGTGGTTTAGTTGGACAACCACTGGGCTGGAAGGGGCCATGAGATGGTGTTGAGTTCTCCTTGCCAGGTCTCAATTGTGAGCCAGATGCGGTCACTGGCGCTGAACTCGGCTGCGGCGAGCGCGTGTACATGCTTGCCGTAGCGGCTACCATGCAGAATGCCCAAATCACCATCTTGCAAGGTGTCAAAGCTCAGTGGCGCAGGGCCAATGCTCATAAATCCTTGGCGGATCTGCTCTGGGTTGCCTTGATTAAACAACACCATAAAGTCTTTGATGTATTCACCATCATGCCGATAAGCACCATCCATATCTAATGGCATTGCGGCAATTTTGAAGTCACCAATTTGCTGTTCCTGCAAGCTGTCAGGAAAGGTCGGATGCAATGATTGGTATAGGTAGTACACCGGCAGCAGTAGTAATAGGCCGCTTAACTTGAACTTATTACGGTGCCAAAACGTCGCTTTTAATCGTGCCATTAGAGCGATTCTCCTGCGGTGTTTGCCTCGCTGGTAGCGGTTTGGGGTTTCACTTTCGCTTCTTTACGTACCGTAATGAGGCGTTTACTCCACATCATAAAACCAGTGATAGACATGCCTGTCAGCATGATGCCAAACAAAAACCAGATGATTTTAGTCCAGATGCCGCCAATGGTGCCGTAGTGCAGCGGATCGACCACATGCATCACTGTTTGTACGGCATTCATCGAATCTGGGGCCAATTGGTGGCTAATAGCGCCACTCCAAGGATTGATAGATACCTGATAGGCATAAAGGTCATAAAATGGATTAGCGCCACTACCATACAGGTGGTAGTTATCACGGTTGTGTTCCGGTAAACCCACATAATTGGCTTTGAAATCTGGGTACAGTTGCTCAGCAGTGCTGATCGCTTGCGCCAAACTCACAGGAAAATGTTCTACTGGTTGGGCTGGCAGTTCGCTTACTGCGACGATAGGGGCATGCGGTTCCACTTCAATATCGGCATGCATTAAAATGCCCTGTACTAAGTACCACAAGCCGGTCAGACTCATGATTGCCATAAACCAGATAGACCATACGCCCGCAGTGCGGTGTAAATCAGCTAATAACGTTTTCGTCCCTTGATTAAAGCGAATACGTGGTTGGGTAAAGGATTTCCAAAACTGCTTGTACACCATCAAGCCACTTACCAGCGCCCCGAGGAGTACAAAGCCCATGGCACTCACGAGGTAATAGCCAACGCTGTAGGCATGTTGCCATGGAAACAATAGCCAACCATGCAACGATCGCATAAAACCTGTAAAGGTTAAACCTTGGTTTACCTCTTGGATCTCACCAGTGTATTGGTTGACGTAAGCCACGGCGGCAGGCACGTTTTTATCGCTGAAAAATACTGCGTTAATGATGTAAGGCTCATATTGCATCAAACCAGTAATATCAGCGGTGGGATGGGCCTTTTGGACGATTTCGGTCACTTCCGCCACACTTTTTGCGGGCAGGTTGTCAGGGTTGACGGCGCGCGAGTTGGGATTGGTCAGCCAAGTGAGTTCGTGACTTACCACTGCGATAGTGCCCGTTAAGCAAATAAAGCAAAACAGCACCCAAATGGGTAACGAACACCAGCCATGAAAAGCAAACCAAAAACGGTTGGACAACTTGCGCATAACCTACTCCCAGACTTAAGAGTTATGGATGCTAATAAAAATGAGAAACGTTATCAATATATCAAAGGTAAATCTTGGTCATGGTTCACATATTTAGCATTGAGTGCTGTCTGGAGGAATTTAGGCCAAATAAGACTAAGATATTAATATATATGATGTATTGTATTTTTTGAGCCGCTACACAATGGTGCTATTCTCGCCAATATAAATAGTATGATAATTTGTAACTGCTGATGACCATCTGCGCTATTTACCGCCAAAATGCAACAAAAGGAGTTGTTGATTCATACCCGTGTAATGGCAAGTTGTAGGGGATTATTCGCTGTTGCTTAATGTGATGGTCTACCTCTTGTCTAAGCCTAATCTCAGCATAGTCGCTGAGAAGGGAGGCGGACCATCACATTAAGTCCAGTTTATTGAACTGGAATACGGTGAGCACCATCTATCCAATCAGCAGCACCATCTAAAACCCTAGGGGCTGTTTATCTTTGCTGGTTGTTTTTGCAGCAGGCAGCGCGTGATTTAGGCAAGGCAGGTGATGTGCCGTGTAGTTATTCTCCACCAACAGCGCCTAACGCTGAATAAATTGCGCGCTGTCGCTGCCCGAAGGGTTCATTTAAACGCCTCCTGAACTTTGTTGCGCCCAGCTTGCTTAGTTGACTAAGCCTCGCAGGTCTCGCCTCGTTCATAATGCGTTTAATTTGAACAAAAATTAAACACTGAAGATAAACAGCCCCTAGGATATTGTTAACATGTACATTCATTTATCATACAAATATGGCTAATTTGCACTATCTTTTAGCCGAACGATCGATGTTTGTGCTCGTTCAGGGGGCTCAGCGAGGTACGCACCGGTGTGACCATGAGCAGGATGGAGCGATAGCTATTCAAGGCCGTTAACGTAAGTCATGTTGGGGTATGTCTGCGTTAACGCACTGAACCAACCAGTTGTCACCCGCTTATCGTCTGCAAAACACGGGGGAAATACCGAGTCTAATTTGTTCATAATGAACAGCTAAAATATAACGGAATAACAATATGATAAGTAAATCGCTTACCTATCTCTTAAGCTTACTTTGTGTTGTAGTAAGTACCCTAGTTAACGCAAATGTAGTTTTAACTGGCACCACGGATATTCACGATCCCTCCACCATTGTCCGAGAGGACGGCGTGTATTGGACCTTCGGCACCGGTGGCGGAGCTGCCACCTTACCGATAAACGCGCTGTACTCAAGCGATATGGTCAACTGGCATCGTGGTAGCTCACCCATTGCACCAAACAGTTACCCGAGCTGGATCAATGCCAAAGTGCCCGGCTTTGATGGCAACTTTTGGGCGCCAGACCTCATTGAGATGAAAGGTAAATATTACCTGTATTACTCGGCGTTCTCTGCCAGTAATGGCATGCATTCCGCCATTGGGGTGATGGTGACTGATTCACTCAATAACCCGAACTGGCGCGATCTGGGCATGGTGGTGTCGACGGTAGATGAACCTCTTTCATCCGGTGGTTTTGCGGTAAATACCATTGATGCTGGCTTGTACCGTGATACTGCGGGCAAAGTGTGGATGATCTATGGCTCCCATTATGCGGGCATTTATGTGCGCCAGATTAATCCCGATACTGGGCTGCTCGCCAACAACAACCGCTATGCTGTTGTCAGCAATAACGGCAACTGGCACGAGTTTGAAGCAGCACAAGTGCAATACCTCAACGGTTACTACTACTTGTTTGCCAACCTCGCCGATTGTTGCCAAGGGCGCGACAGCACCTATTACATTGTGATGGGGCGCTCGACCTCACCGACTGGGCCATTTGTTGATAAAAATGGCGTCAATATGTGGAATTACGGCGGCACCACAGTGCTGTCAACCTCAGGCAATTACATCGGCCCCGGCCACTTCGGTTACATTCGCCGAGGCTCCCAAGACTTGGCCAGTATTCACTATTATGACGGCACTACCTCAAATGGCTGGCCAGCAAGATTAGATCTGCTGCGTATCCAGTTTGGTAACGACGGTTGGCCCTACTTTAACCGTAATTACAACCTCAGTAGCGACACCCGCTTGCGCGATGGTCGCGTGCGTATTACCTCAGTATTGAGTGGCAAAGCGCTAGAAGTTGCCAACGCTGGTCTGAATGATGGCGACAATATTATTTTGTGGAATTACTGGGGTGGCACCAACCAGCAATGGGACATCGTCCATGTTGGCGGAGGCTATTACAGCATCACCAATGTGCTCAGTGGTAAATCCGTTGATGTGTATGATTGGAGTACCGTGAACGGTGGTGAGATCCGTCAATGGAATTTCTGGGGCGGAGAAGGCCAACGTTGGCTGCTGCAATACGCGGGGAACGGCCACTATGCGATTTACAGTTACTGGAGCGGTTTGGCGTTAGATGTGTACAACATGGACACCGAAGATGGCGCCGATGTCGTGCAGTGGGATTTCTGGGGCGGCGATGGTCAGCTCTGGAATATCAATTACGTCGACTAACCTACCGTTGTGACCCAACAGACGGCAAGTGACGTTGCCGTCTGTTCATTTCCCACTAGCATTATTACGCCCTTGGTTGGCAAGTACAGCCGCCACTCAACACGCTGTAGCAGATTAACTCAAGCGATAAATGCCAATACCACGAGCGAAATAAACTGCGTGATGGTGGCTAAACTCATCGCCATGGCGATCCCCAAGCCTGCCTTTTTCTCGTGCGGCCGCCGCCCTAGCGGATCATCAATCCACGCCAAGATACGATTATGATGCACAGGACTGTATACCACCGCAAAAGTGATATATCCCGCTAACGGTAGTGCATTAATGGCTAACGCTGACCAGTAGTTGATAGTGAGTGAAAGCAAGTAGCTTGGCAGTGCGATTGGAATAACGATCACCAGCAACAGCAGGCTGATCAACGGCGCTTCAATGTAAGACAACCAACGCCACAACAAGAAACGGTTCAATAGTTAGGGGCTGTTGATCTTTGCTGATTGTTTTTGCAGCAGGCAGCGCGTGATTTAGGCAAGGCAGGTGATGTGCCGTGTAGTTATTCTCCACCAACAGCGCCTAACGCTGAATAAATTGCGCGCTGTCGCTGCCCGAAGGGTTCATTTAAACGCTAAAGATAAACAGCCCCTAGCAACTTCTCAAAAGTAATAGCTAGCGCAGCCTAGCATGCTAGCTTGCCGCAAACCAAGCCACAGCCTGCATGCATGCAAATGCGAGTTTCTTGAGCTTTCGGGGGTGATTTGGGTTCCAATGAAACGTGCTACGAACCAAGTGACGTGGATGCCAAAAACTAAGTGCAGCTGGCAGTTAACTGTCGCTTTCGGCCAACGGCAGCGCGCAATATTTTGGAGCGTTAAGATCTAGTGCTGGAGCATGAATACACAGCATAGCAATTGACTTGCCCCAATCCCGCTCCTCCGCCTACGACAAAAACGCTCAGCCAAGGTCAGCAGCCACTTTGTTGATGAAGACACGGTTAAGCCACTGCTTTTGCAGATACTTTTTTGCCCGCTGCTGATGGCGTTGCTGCAACAGCGGTAACACCTCATCAAAACTGGCGACTTTAGCGGGTTTGAATTGATGCCAGCGCACTAAGTGAAAGCCGAGTTCAGTTTCAATCGGATCGCTTACCGCGCCTTCGGCAAGACTGGGCAATACCGCGGCAATCTGTGGATATAATTTATCTTGCTCACACCAGCCGAGAAAACCTTGTTCCATCGCGCTCGGGCATTCGGAATATTGTAGCGCCAACTGAGCAAAGTCATGTGTTTGTGCTAGATGCCGCACGTGACAAATCCGCTTTAACACAGCGTGGCGACGGTTTTCGGCATAATCTTGATTAACGGTGATAAGAATTTGGCTCAGTTGCCAAATCGCGGCGCGGCTAAACTCCTGTCGATGCCCATCAAAATAGGCTTGTGCTTGTTCAAGCGCTAACGGTGGAATATCCACGCTGACGTGTTCAAGCACCCGTTCACAGCGCAATTCGTCGTAAAGCGCGGCACGTAAGCCCTCGCTGGTAAGCCCCTGCTTAGCTAACGATTGCGCAAAGCTGGCCTCCCCATCAAACTGCGCTAAACATTGCGCCCACGCCTGTTCAAGCTGGCTGGCAGATACACCGATGCCCATCGCTTCGTGGCTATGCAGTATCGCCTGTTGCAGCTGCATTAAGCGCTGCACTTGGCTAGCTACCTGCAGCTGTTGCTGCGCGCTTAATAACTCGGGGTTGAGCTTAAACAGCTCAGTGGCCACTTTCACCGTTAGATAACGGCGCTTTTGCGTCTCCATCGACTGCCCTCTTGTTCTGGCGGCACATCTTCCAGCGCCCGATCGGGTACTGTCACTTCGGTGTCACCGATTTTGACGGTAAAGGCTAACTCACCGCTCTCCAACGAGCGATCAATCCATATTACTTGCACCCGATCGCCCTTGCGCGCCAGCAGCTCACCTTGGCTCGCCAGCGATAAGGTCAAACAGGCATAATCCAACAGGTGAAAGCGGCAGGGGCTAAATGGTAGTGAGGCATCAATCACTTCCACATCACGCAAGCCCACTAACCGCCCTGTGTCAGGGAAAAACACGTCATAAATGATCTGGTCTTGCAAAAACCAACCGTGTTTACGCACCACACCAATGGCACCTTCAGCCACAATCAGTTCCCCTTTTTCCATGCCGAAAAAGCTGCCGTCGTTACGCACATTGCGCACCACACGCACCTCAGCACCGGGGGCAAAACGCACATCATCCATGCGGGTTCTTCCTTCTATTGCTTACACGTCACAGCCGCTGCAAGTGCCGCAGCCCATATCGGCGAATGCTAACTCTTGGCCGAGCTTGATGCTGCCATACGCAATCCGTACCGCTTTGCGATAGTGTTCCATGGTCAGTGGCGGGTCGTAACGTTCCAACACGCCGTGATATAACCGCAGCAGTTGCACCCGTTTGGTTTGCACCACTTCTGGGTCGTATTTCACGTTAAAGAAGTTGAGAAAATCCTCCGCTGTCTGCAAGTTTTCAGGCAGAACAGCGCTATTAGTTGCTTCCATATTCTTCTCCTAATGGGCTGACACCGAGGATCGCCACCGATTGCGCCAAAGCCCGTAACGCAACATCATCAGGGCTACATTTGTGGGTTTCTGACCATTGCCGCAAGGTAGTGCGCAGTTGCTGGCATTGCTGGTTATCCAGCTCGATACCTAAGCGGCGATACACTGTGCTAATGGCGTGAACACCAGAGTGTTTTCCCAACACCAGTGTGTGCTCCCGCCCCACCAGTGCTGGAGAAAAACCCTGATAGTTATCAATATCTTTGAGTAAACCATCAATGTGGATGCCGGCTTCATGGGTAAACACGCCGGCGCCGACAATCGCTTTTTGTAATGACACTTGCCGACCCGATGCCAATAAGGCGTATTGGCAGATCGCGGGCAGTTGCACCAGATCTATCGCGGTATTGGCTTTGTTGAGCACATTAAGCGCCACGGCGACCTCTTCTAACGGCGCGTTACCGGCCCGTTCGCCTAGCCCATTAATTGTGGTGTTGATGGAGTTAGCCCCCGCATCAATTGCGGCCAAGGTGTTAGCCGTCGCTAGACCGAGATCGTTGTGGGCATGCATCTCTAGCGCTAACCCGGTGTGCGCCCGTAGTTGGCTAATCATTTGATGGGTACGAAACGGCTCAAGGATGCCGAGCGTATCGGCAAAGCGCAGGCGACTCGCACCAGCACGCTCGGCCACTTCGGCCACCGAGTAGAGCAAATCCATATCCGCCCGAGAGGCATCTTCCATGCCGACACAAACCTGAAAGCCGAAATCGAGCGCCTGTTTGACATAGCGATCGGTGCGCGCCAGCACTTGCTCTGGCGTACTATGCAGTTTGCTGTGGATCTGCTGCCGCGATACTGGCGTTGAAAGGTCAACCCAATCTAAGCCCAAATTCAGCGCTTGGCTGATATCAAATTCGGTCATGCGGCACCACGCCATGGTTTGCGTGGCCGATGGATTGGCCGCCAGCAATGCAGCCGTGATCGCTTGGATAGTATGCTGCTCAGCAGCGCCCATTGCCGGAATACCAATCTCCAACTCCGGCACCCCCGCCGCTTGCATTCGCAAAGCTAGTTGCACTTTTTCGTCGGTGGTAAATGCCACGCCGGGGGTTTGTTCACCGTCGCGCAGCGTGGTGTCGTTTATGCGTACATATGGCAGCGTCTGGCTCATTCGCTCACCCTCATTCCCGTCCATAACGTGCTCAGCCAATTAGGCATAGGCTGGAGCAAACATCTCTGCCGAACCCGTATTGCTGTCGTTATCCCAGTACGGTGACAACATGCGCAGCCGCGCTACGATGGCGGGTAGCTCATTGAGTACCGCATCGATGTCGTCATCGGTGGAAAAGCGCGATAGCGAGAAACGTAAGGTGCCGTGTGCCGCGGTAAAGGGAATGTTCATCGCTTTCATTACATGGGATGGCTCCAGCGAACCAGAGGTACAGGCCGAGCCAGACGAACAGGCGATGCCCACTTGATTGAGCATCAGCAGCAACGCTTCCCCTTCGATATATTCAAAGGCAATATTGGTGGTGTTAGCCACTCGTTGCTGCGGATTGCCGGTAACAAAACTGCTTGGAATACGCGCGAGCAAACCTTGTTCAAGCCGATCACGCAGCATCGATTGGCGGGCGTTTTCCGCCGCCATCGCGTGGTAAGCGATCTCCGCGGCCATGCCTAAGCCAATGATCGACGCCGCATTTTCAGTGCCTGCACGGCGGCCACGTTCTTGATGACCACCGCGCAGCAGTGGCCGATACCGAGTGCCACGGCGCAGGTACAAAGCACCAATGCCTTTAGGCGCGTGAAATTTGTGCCCCGAAATCGACATCATGTCGATATCGGTGTGCTGCACGTTAATCGGATATTTACCAGCGACCTGCACCGCGTCTACATGCACTTGTGCTCCCACCGCTTTGGCGAGCTTGGCGAGCATCTCGACCGGAAACAGCGTGCCAGTTTCATTGTTAGCCCACATGATGGAGACCACGGCAACTTGCTCGCTCAGCGCTTGACGAAACGCGGCAACATCAAGGCGGCCTTTGTTATCAACGCCAATCCAATGGATCTTATAGCCCTTACGTTCAAGGTGTTGGCAGAGCTGCAAGGTGGCGGGATGTTCGACCACTGAGGTGATGATCTCTTTGCGATCTGGCAGCGCTTCAACGGCTGACATAATCGCGGTGGCGGTGGCTTCTGTGGCGCAGGAGGTAAACACCACTTCGGTTGCATGTTCCGCCCCCAGCAGCATCTGCACCTGCTCACGCGCCTTCGCCATAGCATGCCCAACCGTCGCCCCCAGTTCGTGAATCGAGGATGGATTGCCATAGTAGTCGCTCAAAAATGGCAACATGGTTTCCAGCACTTTGGGATCAATGCGGGTAGTGGCGTTATTGTCCAGATAGACAGTTTTTGGCAACGCCTTGGTGTTAACGGCTTCATAGATCATAAGTGGCCTCCTTTTTCTCAGCGTCTTCGCGGCTAGGTTGCAGCGGAAAGACTGTCACCGTTTCCCCCAGTGCATCTGAGATCTTAATTTCCAAATTCGCTAAGGTCAGGCCAGATAAACCGCAGCCTGAACAGTTACCTGACATGCTGACAAACACTAAGTGATCTTCCACATCCACCAGATGGATATCACCGCCATCGGCTTGCACCGCAGGCCGCACTTCATCTATCACCTGTTCGATCAGTGCTATGCGTTTAGCCTGTTCTGGGTCATTGGCATCACTGACTACCGCCATTTTTGGCTTAGCAGTGGCGGCTATCGGTTGTGGGGCAACAGTTACTTTTTGCTTAGCACGCGCCACCGCGGCCACATCAATGCCCGCCTCGGCCATTTCAGCTAACGCTTCATCCAATACCCATTCAATTTTTTCGTGGCAAGATGTACAAGCGCCACCCGCTTTGGTGTAGTTCACCACTTCTTCGATACTTTGCAGCCCGTTAGCTTTAACGACCCGTTTGATCATCAAGTCATCAATGGCAAAGCATTTACAGATCAGTTCGCCCTCTTCGTGGTCATCTGCCATGACTTCACCACGATAGTTGGCCACTGCAGCGTGTAATGCCTCCATGCCCATCACTGAGCAGTGCATTTTTTCCGGCGGTAAGCCATCGAGGAAATCGGCAATCTCTTGGTTGGTCACCTTCAATGCATCGTCCAAGGTTTTGCCGATGATGATTTCGGTTAATGCCGATGAGGAGGCGATGGCGCTGCCGCAACCAAAAGTTTGAAACCCCGCATCTTCAATGATCTCAGTATCAGGATTGACTTTGAGGCTCAGACTGAGCGCATCACCGCAACTGATAGAGCCGACATCGCCACGCGCGTTGGCATCACTCACCAATTTTGCGTTCTTCGGATTGAAGAAATGCTGCTTCACTTTTTCTGAATAGTCCCACATATACTCACTCCCTAACCTGTGTGACGGTGCTAGCTACGGCCTGTCGAAGAGCCTCACCGATTTCTCATTGGTTTAGGGAGTAGTGCAAATGGCACACCAGCCAAGTTTGTTTTTTAATCAGCCAGTAACTGATTGAATAAATGCGACATTCATCAAACTTTTTTAGCTTATGCCAATGAGGTCAATCATGGCATTTTCACCAATGTCAGCATTTTGTAGTAAAGCCAACAATTTTGTAGGGGATGCGCTTGTCGCATACTCGACAAGCGTACAGACAAGGAAAGCAATGATGACGGGACGGAGTTATTCAACCAACGGCGTCACGCTCTGCTCGAAGATCTCAATCAGTGGGCCAAGGTCGAGGTGTACACCGGCAATGTTGGCGTCTACCCACTGCGCTTTGGTGATATGTGGCCAATGTACCTCAAACCCGAGGCAGAACAACATCTCTTCAAAAAAGAATCGCTGCGCGCGGCCGTTGCCTTCACGGAACGGATGCAACAAGTTGATTTCACAATACAGGTCAGCAATCGCTTCTATCAGCGTACTGGAATAACTCAATAGGGCTAATGACGGAATTTGGGCAAACAGTTTGTCAGCTTCCGGTGCAATGCGGTCACAGTGGCAAAAACGCGTGGTGCCTTTGGCAATATCGACATCGCGAATTTTACCTGCCCAAACGTATACATCTTGAAATAGATAATGGTGCAATTCACACAGGTGGTGCAAGGTAAAGTCGGCAATGTTCAGTGGCGGGGCGTTGTAGCTGCGGTAGCGGGCGGCAGAAAATGCAGCCTCAGCGCTCGCCAATTCCTCAGCACGATGAATATGCAGCAGGTTGATTAATACGCCTGAGCTGGGATAACAGTATTTGTCTTGAGCGACGCCATACTTGTCTTGTGCCACATCATGTCTTTGCATATTTCCGTTTTAGCTCCTCAATGGTGAGGTTTTCATCGGCTTTATTTAGTGCTAATCCTTCGTACATCAAACTGGTTTTACAATTCTCCATGTTCGGCATAAATTTGGGCTTAGGTTGCGGGGATTTCGCCGTAGCGCTTGCTGTCATAGAGCCTCCTAAATTGCTGCTAAATTATACGTTAGCAGCCGTTATTTGTCATTTCCCCTCCTTGCTCACATCGCCGCAAACGCCATAAAGAAGGCAGCCCGTAGGCTGCCTTCTTCACGTTAAACTGGCTTAGCTTATGAACCACGCAATTCATCTAAGCTGTATTGCTTAGTGATATCCCCTTGGTCAGAGGCTTGAGTCACAGTCAACTGATCACGGTTACCACTCACGGTAATGATGCCAGTTTTCTCGTTTTGCCATTCACCTTTGTTTGGTGCCCAAACCACATGATTATCATCCACGCGGCAACGATAGAAATCGGTTTTCCAATCCTCTTTGTTGGTGTATTTCACATAGATCAACTGGCCGTTTCGGTCCACCACTGTAATATCGTTTACATCTTTTTGAAGTGCGGTAGCCATACTGGCCTTACAGATATCCGCCGCTTTAAATTGACTTTGTACTTGGTTGCCACAACCTGTCAGTGATAGTGCCAAAACCACTGGTGAAAAGACTGCCAGAACTTTACCTACTGCCATATATCCTCCAAATGCCAACCCCATTGGCTTTAGAACATAAGAAATGTTGTCCATCTTCTACATTGACTTATGTCCCCACGACACAAGCCAGGTGGCTACATGGCATTTGGTGCGCCCTTGATTCGGTAAATCCTGTCAATCTCAACCCGTTTAAACGGCGTAAACCGATAAAAATGCCATCTTGCATCAAACACTTAAATGCATACGACTTTTGCCACCTCAAGTGTGGTCGCAGTAGACGCCTTTTTCCATGCTGATTCCGCGATATTGGTCACTTATAGACCATTGGCTAATAGGCTGGCGCAGAGTTTGTGAGTGAGTTGTGAGGGCAATAACGAATATCAGCATTATGTGAACTAAGCCGGTTGCATGATGAGAATTTAATCTTAATTCAGGCAGTTAAATCGATAAAGCAGATGATTCGATGGCGATATTCCGTTGGCAGGAGTTGACAAAATACAGGCAATGTCTGCTCACTATCACCTGCGAATGACACCAACAGACTGCGCCATATCCCAAGCTATTTCATACGTACTTTGCCGCCGATCATCTTAAATGCTGGCGTGCCGCGGATCAGTGTCTCTCGAGCAAACTCTTGACCACAACCGGGGCAATGGCAAGGCTGCTCGGTGTAATCCTCGGCAATACGTTCAACAAAGCATTTCACCAATGCGCCCTTGCCCCCTTTATGGTATTTAAAAATGGCGGCCTGACACTTAGCGCAACTAATATCTACGGTCCGAGTCGGTAGCTTTTTATTGGGTTTTGCCATGATGCCTCAGTAAGTTGGAATGTGTACTTATAGTAAAGATTTTGCAAGGAAGGTGCGAACACGTCTTGGCAACACGCGGGATATGTAGGCAATAACCGTTCAGGGCAACGAACTGCGGGCATGCTTTGTGTAGTCGTCAAGTAAAAGTGGGCTAACGCAGCAATGCATTAGCTTACAAATGTTCATTAGGCGTGATTTAGGCAAGGCTATGATGTGTCACGTAGCACGCTCCACCAACCGCAACTAAACACAGCGCTTTATTTAAGCGCACTATACCTACAAGTCACAATGCTACATGGTGACAATCAATAAATGCTAGGATGACGTCACTTACTTTTGTCGCGTTAGCACATTGCTGATTGCTGTTAGTAAGCAGGATCCGCGAGCTAATATGCCCACGTTTACAAGGAAATAGTGTGTACCGATTGTCCCTTAATCGTCTTGTCCCAGTCTGTTGCTACTTGATGATAACCGTCGGGTTTGCCAACAACAGTTTCGCGCAGCAGCCTCCTGTTTCGCCAGAGTTTGACCGAATAGTGCAAAACTTTGTGGCGGAAAACACCGCCCGTTCGGTGGTGGTAGCAGACGCCAACCTAATCACGCTAGGCATTATGGATTTTAATCCGAGCGAGTTTATTGATACTGGCGATTTAGACGTAGGTAATGAAGATACTTTAGAGCTACGCAGTAGCTTAACTAACTATAGTTTGCCTTGGTCCTTTGCCCGGCAGCAGCTGTCGGAACAGCTCAGCTATCAGACCAAACTGCGCGCGTCTTATATCGGTGTGAAACAAAATTTTCAGCTGGAGCAAGAAGACGGTATTAACCCGTTAGATGAGAAAAACTATCTGGTCTACGGCGAAAATGCCTGGCGTTATCAAGCGACGCCGAACTGGACAATCCATTTTGGTGTAGGGCTGCAGTACCTGTTCTACCACAACAATTTTGACTACCAAACGCCGACAATGACGGCCCTTAAACCGACATTTGAGCGACGGCTATTAAACACCTCCTATTCGGCTTTGCTGCTAGATCCCAGTGTCGGCGTTAGGTATCGCGGCCAACTTGGCGAACATCATTGGCAGTACCAAGCAGAGTATCGCTATGCTTTGGGTCACACCATCACCAGCGACTACCGAGCACAAGAGACACATATGCAAGCCGGTCGCTTAAGCAACACCGTCATCTTGCATTACCAAACGGGTACCCTATGGCAACGCCCCAACCAATTACGCGTACTAGCGCGGCGTATCGACATCGACCACGACGCCATTACCCCACTGGGCACCAGCCACTACTACGAGTTTGGGCTCGGCTGGATTGTCGATACTAGTAAAGACTCAAGTCTGCTCGATAGCATTGGCATTGGGATTTCGCTCAATATTGGTAGTGACCTAAGCGGCGGCAGCGTAGTGCTGCTGTTTAACGAGGATTTGTAGTCGTTAAATGTACAAAATTCCCACTGACACCGTATTGATAAACTACTATTTATTCTGTCTTGATACTAAATAACAACTTGGATGTTGATATGAATAAATTTTCGCTGAGATATAAAGCACGGCAATTATCTATCGTTCCGATTTTTTTACTGCTAGCAACGGCTGCACAGGCTGATGATTTAAAGATAAGTCTAAAATGCGATGGTTCTGGCAGTAAGAGCGATACTGAGACGACTTATAAAACTACCCGTAATAAAAGCGAACATTCAAGAGAAACGGGTACTGAGCAAGCGATGATAAAGCGTGAATTTAAGGGCTCAATGTTGGTAGAAATTCACTCCAACATGGGGCAAGTCAAGATCCCCGTTGCCATGCTGCCACCGCTACAAAAAGATGAGGCCGCTGACTGGTTTCCCATTAATGATTACAAAGTTTCTGATACGGAAATCACCGGTCAAGTTCGCATTAACTTTTTAAATAAACCTGAGCTCAGAATTGATCGTACGACGGGTACAATTACCGTGGCTAACGGCTTAAATGAATTTGCGGGCGACTGTAAAAAAATTGATGAGAATGCCAAACCGCTGTTTTAACTCCCTAAGGAAAGTTGAACACTTTACGGCAACGTCGATAGCGCTCAAAGCATTGGCTAACAGCTCCCTATGCGTATGGGCGCAGACATCTTTTAAGTAAACACATCAGCATACGGCTTATAAATCTTAACTATCTTGGGCAGTATAAAAACGGCAACGCAGCAAGAACACAGGCATAGATAAGTCGTTCGGAATGACTAACAAATATCACCAGAACAGGGATCAGTGTATGAAAAAGGTGTGCTATTTTCTTGGATTACTCTTCGCCTCATCACACGCACATGCCGAGGCCGATGGCCCCGATTTTTACCGCATAACGGGAACAACACCCGCACCAATGTATGCGGCTAAAGCGGAAACTAGTCAATTAATACTCCTGCTCCCCCCAGACACTGACGGTTTAAAAAATTTAGGTTGTACTGGCATTCCTACGTTTTCAGCATGGCAGAACATGACTGAAGCAGAACGACAGGCGGCCAAACAAAACTCGTGGTGCAAAATCGATGTAAATAGCCGTCAAGGTTGGATTAAACAGCAGTTCTTAGCCGAAGGCAGTGCGGTAACAGCAAAGCCTAGCTTTGATTGCACCGCACCTCGCCCGCATGAAATTGAGATATTAATCTGCGGTAACCCTGAACTGATTGCGCTAGATAACAAAATGCAGCAGCGATATCAGGCGGCACTTAATGCCGCCAACGCCCTAGATGCCGATACAGCACAAGCAATTGATACGCTGAAAAAATCACAATCCGGCTGGCTAAAAGGACGCAATGAATGTTGGAAAGCACTGGATGCTAGAACCTCCTGCACAATCAATGAGTACCGACAACGCATGGCCTATCTGCAAGTTAAATGGCAGTTAGTTAAACCAACTACAACCGCGCGCTATAGCTGCAACGCAGCCAAAACAGACGAGCTTACCGCCTATTTTTTCCCTGATGCTGAGGTACCAGGAGTGGCAATTGATTACGGCGATAGCCGCGCGGTGTTGACTCAACAACCGGCAGAAAGTGGCACACGCTATGTAGGTAATTTTGGCAAAGTGTTTTGGGTAACGGGACAGCAAGCAAAATTCACTTGGACGCCAGCAGAAGCCGTAAAGACCTGTACGCTGGCTAGTGACTAATTCGGCAGCAAACGCTAGTAACCAAACAGCCCCAAAGCTTGGGGCTGTTTACATTCAAGTGCTAACGCTTGCAGCGCTTAACTTAATCTGCGGTTTTGGTCAGTAGCACATCGTCCACCACCATATGCCATTCCCCACCGTCTTCAAACGGAGGTTGGTTAACCACAAAGGTGGTGCTCATTGGGCCGATACCGACTTCAAAACCCTCATCGGTAAAACCTTTCAATGGCCCATCGACCGAAACATTGCCGCCATTTTTCAGCCGCTGATAGCTCACACTACCGTCTTCAGTGATAAGCAGATACATGGCCTTGTCTTGCCACTCCCCCACATAAGCGGCTTTTTCTGGTGGCACAGGTTCGCCACAAGCGGTGAGAAAAGCGGAGAATAGCAGAGCGATACAAATAGTAGTGAGGTGTTTCATTGGCTTCCCTTTAATGATTAACACAGAGTGAAATAACACCACACTGAACCATAAATAAAACCTCAGCGTCAAATCCAATGTATAAATGTTAACTAAAGCCAATGAAGGTGTGAACAAATCTGCGCAACCCGCTGGATTGGCAGCACATTACAGTTCGAGGCGGCTGACGCAGAAACGCCGCAGCTTAAAATCGCCGTAGAACGAGGCATACCGCTAACGTTATCTATCCTCTAGACCTACACACATTACCTGTTCCATCCTTGGCAGTTAATCATGTCACTTGAGTGACTCGCTGAGTCTACAAAACCTATTAACTATAATGGGTTAGCGCCACTATGCTCACTGAGCTGATTCCAGCAAGTTTGTGCGACATGGCTCAATTCAGCTAAATATTGGGGCCATTCCGTGAGGCTATCAAAACCTGCAACATCTCGGTCGCCCCATGCTCTTGGGTGACACATGCTAATGACATGTTCACACAAGCTCTGCGCCATTGAAGGTGAATCGGCACGCTCACAACCTTGAGTCACCGCGGCATAAATATCTTCTGCTCGCTTGCGCTGGTTTAACACGGCCACCTTTGCCAATAGCGGCGTTAACGCTTCAACTTTTAACATTTCTATATCCATACAGCACACACAGCTAGACGCTTTTTCTTGCCATAGAATGACGCCACTTGGCGGGGTTATCGGGGTGATTAACGCTGATTTGCTCGCGGTCTCTCACTGGCGGTTACTCTCGACACCAATTTGACTTAGGTGCGTTAACTTGCTGTTTTTGCAGTTGCCGCAGCACCTTCATTATGGCGTCTATCACGGTGTTTTTAGGAGCAGCTAAAATCGCATCTGCATCGGCAGCGGCTATCTCATCTTCACGCCAGATGTGCGTATGCGCCCCAGCATCATAGCGGATAAAGCATTTATGCTGACGGCGGACAATCCATACCTCATGCGGTGCTAAGTGAATAATCTCAGTGTCCATATGCCAACTGACGCTCTATGTAGTGGGTAAATGATTGACCAAATCTACCGTATTACGCCGCTGATGGCGACCACTAGAGCAATGACGGCCACGCTCGCAAAAAAGCCACTGACATTGCAGTGGCTTTCATCCAACGCTTGCTAATCCGCGTGCTTAACCGTGGGTTGCGGCCACATTCTTGGTGAAGAAGATGAACGGCACCAACAGCACAAACAACGCCATCAGTAAGGTGAAAAGATCGATAGTCGACATCATGAACGATTGGTTGGTAATCGTGCCATTGATACGTTCTAGGAACGACAAACCACCCTGCTGAATGTCGCCCGCCACCAACGGATTGTAGACAGAGATATGCTCAGCCATCACCGAATGATGCAAGCTGGCATCGTGCGACCAATACCAAGTGGTCAGCGATGACGCAAAGCTCGCGCCAATGGTACGGATAAACGTCGACAACGATGCTGCATCAGCAATATCCGGCCCATGCAGATCTGATAGCAAAATCGTGGTCATCGGCATAAAGAACAGTGCAATGCCAATGCCCATAAACAGCTGAATAATCGCGATCGAACCAAAATCGACATCAGTATTAAACTGCGCACGCGCATAGCAACTCACGCCAATCACCACAAACGAACCTGCCGCTAACATGCGCATATCCATTTTGTGCCCAAAGCGGCCGAGTATCGGTGTCAAAAACAGCGGAATGACCCCCATCGGCGCACAGGCTAAGCCAGCCCAAAGTGCGGTATACCCCATCTGACTTTGCAGCCACTGTGGCAAGATCAGGTTGATACTGAAAAAGCCCGCATAGCCTAAGGTCAGCAAAATTGTACCAATACAGAAGTTACGGTTTTTAAACAGTCGGAGATTGATAATCGGGTTATCGTCGGTCAGCTCCCAAATCACCATAAAGGCCAGCATAATCACTGCGAAGATCGAACCGGCTACAATCCACGAGTTGGCAAACCAATCCAAGTCGTTACCTTTATCGAGCACCACTTGCAGCACGCCAACCCCGAGCGCCATGGTCGCCAGACCAATCACGTCGAGTTTCACTTTCTCTGGTTTGTGTGGTCGGTCTTTGAGCTGTTTCAGCACCACCATCACAGTGAATGCACCGATGGGCAGGTTGATAAAGAAGATCCACGGCCAGCTGTAATCGTAGGTTAACCAACCCCCTAAGATTGGGCCCAAGATCGGCCCGACCACCGCCACCATACCAATCAACGCCAGCGCCATGTGCCGTTTGTCTTTTGGAAAAATCGACATCAACAGCACTTGGCTCATCGGGAACAACGGCGCGGCCACTAAGCCTTGCAGTGCGCGAAACACTACCAGCTCGCCCATGCTTTGCGAAACACCGCAGAGAAACGACATCAAGCTAAAAAGCACCAAGGCACCGACATACAGATGCACTTCACCCACGCGACGGCTGAGCCAAGCCGTAATCGGCAAGCCGATGGCGTTACACACCGTAAACGAGGTAATGACCCAAGTCCCTTGGCTCAAACTCACGCCCATGTTGCCTGCTATCGTTGGCAACGACACGTTAGCAATGGTCGAGTCGAGTACCTGCATAAATACCCCCAGCGAAATGGCAAACACACACAATGCCATGTTCGCTGGTCGAAATTGTTGCTGTTCACTCATGGCCGAGCCTTATGATTTTTTTGCCAAGTAGCCGTTATCACTCGCGTCATTGGCAGCAATAATATGTGCCACTAGCGCGTCCACCCCAGCAAGCGATTGGCTGTAAACATTGGTGCTATACAGTGCTTGGTCGGCAGATTGTTGTGGCAACATTGGACCCGATTGATCTAGGGTATTCACTTCCGCCACCATCGACAGGCCGATACGCAGTGGATGAGCTTGCAACTCGTCATCGTGCAGTTTGATGCGTACAGGCAAGCGTTGCACCACTTTGATCCAGTTACCGGTAGCGTTTTGCGCTGGCAATACCGAGAACGCGCTGCCAGTACCAATGCCTAGGCTTTCCACCTCACCGTGAAACACCACGTCGTCGCCGTACAGATCGGCGATCAGCGCCACTTGTTGGCCGATACGCATGTCTTGCAGTTGGGTCTCTTTGAAGTTGGCATCTACCCACACCTCGTGCAGTGGCACAACCGCCATCAGATCGGAGTTTTGCGAAATCCGTTGTCCAACTTGCACATTGCGTCTGGCAATGTAGCCGCTTACGGGTGCCTTCAATACGGTACGTTGTTGTGCCAAATAGGTTTGTTTAACTTGGGCAATGGCCGATTTCACCATGGGATGCGTTGCCACGGTAGTGTTATGTACAGCGGCTTCGCGTGCTTGCAGTTGTTGCTTAGCTGCGGCTAAGTCTTGTGTGGCTGAGTTCATTACATCGCGCGCATGACTCAACTCTTCGCGCGACAAGCCACCAGCAGCCACCATATTTTTACGGCGTTCGTAATCGCTTTTTGCTTGGGCTAAAGCGATGCTGCGGGTTTGCACTACCGCTTTGGCTTGCTCAAGGTCATTGAACAGCGCTCGCACTTGGCGCACGGTTTGTGCCAAGTTAGCTTCAGCACTTTCAAAGGCGATGTTGGCATCAGCATCATCGAGGTAAACCAATGCTTGCCCTTGTTTAACGTAGTCGCCATCATCAACGTCAATACGGGTCACAGTGCCAGTGACTTCTGGGGTGATCTGCACCAAGTTACCGCTAACGTAGGCATCTTCAGTGCTCTGTTCACCCACCACGTAGTTAACGTAGTAAAAGCTCGAACACGCCGCTGCGACAATCAATACGCCAGCAAAAATGGCGAGGCTTTTCTTGCGCTTATGCTTGTTATCAGCAGACGCGTTATCATTTTGATTCTGTTGCATGTCTTATAAACCTCAGGGAGCTTATTGCATCTCGATAGTTGCTTGGTCATTCGGTTGTGGTGCATTGGCGGGCGCATCATAGAAACCGCCACCTAAGGCATTCACCAATGTCACTTGTTTTTCTTGTTGCTGATTTTGCAGTGTGGTCAGCGAAAACTCGGCTTGCAGCAGCTGATTTTCGGCCAGCAACACCTCCAACTGGCTGCCCATGCCCGACTGATAACGTTGTTCAGTAATGTGATAGCTTTTGGTGGCTAAACGCACGCTATCTTGCGCATCGTTTAGCTGTTGTTCGGCCGATTGCAGCGCCAACACGGTGTCGGCGACGTTGCCAAGGGCGCTCAGCAAAATTTGGTTGTACTGAGCAACGGCGGCATCGTATTCGGCAGTGTTTTCAATCAGGTTGGCTTTCAAGTCGCGAGTAAATATCGGCAACGAGATCGCCGGAGCCACGCGCCATTGGCGGCTGACATCTGCAAACATCGCGTCACCCAACACTGAGCGAAACCCCGCCATCGCTGTTAAATTGAGGTTCGGATAGAACTTAGTTTTAGCGGCCGCAATGTTTTTGGCGGCAGCTTCCACGCGCCATTTTGCCGCCACGATATCGGGACGATGTGCCAGCAAGTTGGCCGGTAATTCGCTCGGTAATGCCAAGGCGGTGTTCATCAACGCCGATGGACGTTGAATGGTAGTGGCAACATCGGGGCCTTCACCGACCAAGGTGGCGAGCGCATTATTCAGCTGTTTGATCGCCAGTAAGCGTTGTTTCACAGTTTGCTGTGACATGGCCGCATTACTTTGGGCGGTATACAGGCGGTCTTCCGAGGTAAGGCCGTTATCCAACAGCCGTTGGGTAATGGTGACAATACCTTGGGTACGCGCTTGATCTTGCTTGGCGATATCCAGCAAACGGTAGGCGTTGGCGAGTTGAATATAGGTACTTGTGATACCGCTAGACAGCGAGATCCGCGCCGCTTGGTGGTCAACTTGGGCCGCCCGTTGCGCATCTACACTGGCTTCCCACGCATCGCGTTCACCGCCCCACAGATCCACGTTGTAGCTACCGCTCAGGCCTAAGTTATACACGGTGCCGTAGCGATTGCCTTGGTAGCCGTAATCTTCCGAGCGGGATAAACGCGAACGTGTCGCGCCCGCATTAGCGGCGAGTTGCGGATCAAACTGCGCATCTGCCGCCATTACGGCCGCCGAAGCTTTATTGAGATTGGCGTTAGCTAATTGCAGCGTTGGGCTATTCACCAAAGCGCGTTGGATCAGTTCGTTGAGCTGCGCATCATTCAGCGCTGTCCACCAACCGCTTTGCGGCCAGTCGGCCGCAGATAACGTGCTATCCGATAGCTGTGTGCTATGTGCCAACACTGATTGATCATTTAGTTGATTGGTCGGCTGGATGTCGCTAGGCGCGGCACAACCATAGAGCATAGCCACGGATATCACCGCCGCAAGAGCCGTTAATTTGCTCATTTTGTTCCTTTGACTAAGTGAGTAGGACACTCTGCCCCGCTGTGAGCGGTGACGATTTTCCGCAAACAATGACGCAGTTGCGCCTGCTCTTCTTCATTCAATACTTGCTCAAGCTCAGCTAATGCATTCATCGCCAATGGCACCGCTTGCTCCACCAGCGCTCGCCCTTTATCAGTGAGGTACAGCAAAAACGAACGGCGATCTTCCGGATCTGGCTGACGTTGAATCAGATCTTTCTTCTCCAAACGCTCCACCATGCGGGTGATATTGCTTTTATCGACGTTCAACATCTTGCCGATATCTGACGGACGGTAACTTTGAAACTTATAAATTTGGAACAGCACCTTGGCTTGCGTGGCGGTTATCTCCTCCGCTAATGCGGGATACGCCATATAACGCTCTAGCAGGCGGTCTTTGATATGCCCGGTTCTACCGATTAAAAATCCCAAATTATCAAGGAGTAACGGAAATAATTCTGACTTTTCAGATAGGTTTGACATTGTCTATTCCATCTAGTTGCTATCGCAACTGTTGTGTGAGCAACGAATTTAGAGATTTGAGACAAATATGTCAACCAAATTTAAGACTATTTTAATAAAGCCCGAACGCGATCAAACCAATCGCCAAGAACACGGCATTGCACATTTCTTCGAGTTTAACTGCGGTAGCCCGCTTATCCTTACCCGTTAGCATTGCGGCTAATTTAAATGGAAATGGCAGTACCAGCAGCATGAAAGTTAGCCAAAACATGATTTTCCAGAACATGTTATCTTCCTCCTTGAAGCATCATCATTAAGCCCTCAATGGCTTTACTATTTATAGATAGGGATAAGCTACCAATAAAACAACCAACATAAAGATGATGAATGAGGACAAGCTGTATAAAACACCGTGCAATGAACCACCACCCGCTTTACTGAATGCTACTCGCTTGGTTATTGCACATTCATATGCTTTGGCTGTCTGCCGGTAAGCGATGAAGTAACATGCCGATGCCAACGGCCAGACAATAAATAATAGCCCCTTTCCATGTGTCTTATGTGTAAACCCAGCCACGACAAAGGGAAGCAGCAAACAGAGCAGATAAATCCCTGCCAGCTTTCTGAGTTTGTTAGTTATCTTGTTATCGTTCATGCACTTTTAAATGTATCCGATGCGAGAAGTGAACTTACATGATGCATGGTGTACAAGGTTTTCACTTAGCACCTTTACGTAGGCCGAAGTGATGCTCGCAAATCCGTGCGATTTTTCAGATAAGTCGCTATGCCAATCAAGGCTGTCAACGGAGTTTAAAATCCCTTTAATACCAAGGCCTCTATAGGTAGAGGCCTTGGGAAGGTGCGAATAAGCCCCGTGCGTGCTCTGCGTGGGAATACAGCTTTCAGATGCAAGGCGCGGTTTGCCACGAATGGTGAATCCTTTGCAAAAACTGCAACGTGGCAGATAACGCTGTATGCCACGCCCTACGGGGATTTGTAAGCTAGTGGATTATTCACCCAGACAGATCAGCTCGTTAGCTTCTTCTGCAGTAAGGTCACTTAATAACAGGTCTAGCGTTATTTCTGTTCTTCGCTGGGCTGAACCGAACTTATCAAAACCACCACATCTTACTGTATCAATTTTTACCAGAGCGATAGTTTTCCCTTCATCCTTTATTTCGACATTGAGATACCGCATGTATGTGGCCATATCCCACCACCAGTTCGCCGAATAGGTCAGCTTGGGGCCATCATCAGCATTCTGATTGTTAGTTTTGGAAATATCCACGACTTGATACTGAAAACCATACTCGTCTAACTTGCTTCCAATGATGTTTCTAATTGAATCTCTCGTCCGCCCATCATCAAGGACTTGTATATTTTTGTTAGCAATCGTTGTTGAATCTAATTTTTGAAGCCGAATAACCGCATTATTAGCACATCCAGCCAGTAACAAAGTTGTTAAAACCAAAGCTTGCTTTATAAACATTGTGCATATTCTCGATAATTTTTTGTCGGGGAGAATGCTACCATGGATTAGCTAAATGTTGAGTTTTTCGATGAATAAATTTACATTTTTTACCGTTATTTCAATTGGTTAATTATCAATCAAGCGTTACTTTATCAAGGCATGACATATCACAACAGCAGTAAGGTAATTTTTGCTACTTTTCATTTTTTCAGAGCAAAAAAAAAGCCCTGAATAACAGGGCCTTAAATTGTATTTTTTACCGTTTTGCTCTCAGGTGTATTTTAGAATGGGATATCGTCGTCCCAACCGTCATCCAAATCTGGCGTGTAGTTTTGTTGTTGTGGTTGTTGTGGCTGCTGTGCTGGCGCTTGTTGCGCAGGCGCAGACGGCTGTGGCTTAGCTGCGTAACCGCTATTTTGTTGCGGTTTTGGCGCATAACCACTGTTTTGTTGTGGCTGCTGATAAGCCGGTGCAGATGACTGCTGCGGTGCATTATATTGTGGCTGCTGCGGTGCGTTGTTGTACTGTTGCGCAGGAGCTGACTGTTGTGGAGCATTGTATTGGTTAGCGTCACCTTGCTGTGGTGCACTGTAACCGCCGCCCATGTTGCCACCTTGACCGCCCTGACCTTGAGCACGGCCACCTAGCATCTGCATGGTGCCGTTCATATCAACCACGATCTCAGTGGTGTAACGATCTTGACCGCCTTGATCTTTCCACTTACGCGTTTGCAGTTTACCTTCCAGATAAACTTGAGAGCCCTTACGCAGATACTCACCTGCGATTTCAGCCAGCTTGCCAAAAAACACCACACGGTGCCATTCGGTACGCTCTTGTTGCTGACCTTGCTGGTCCTTCCATGTATCACTGGTAGCGACTGTGATATTGGCAACGGCATTGCCGTTTGGCATATAACGTACTTCTGGATCTTGTCCCAGATTACCTACCAGAATGACTTTGTTAATACCACGACTGGCCATTTAACTCTCCTGAATGATTTCAATTAGTTATCAGTAATCCCCCAGATTCGCGAGGTTCACGCGATTAAATAACTAGGAAAGATTCTTGCTTAGCGACGCAGTGTACCAAATATCTGTACGGCTGGGGAATTGGCGATTTGCCCTTTCTCGACCTCAAGCAGCACATGTTCGCGCCCTCCCGATTATCAACTTGAAAACGTGGTTCACTAAGCTCATGAGAAATAATGACAAGTTGCTGGTGTCCCTCTCACAACCTGCGGCAATGACAGCAGTATGACCGCTGTTAAAAAAATATGAGACATAGTCACCTTCGCGCAACAGCATCACTTTTAATGCTACGGTGAAAACGGCTGACGTTTGATAAAACGCCCTGCCCCCGCCGAGCCCAAAATCTCACCTTGATACACCTCCAGCTTGCCGCAGCTAAATGTGGCGACTGCCACAAATTTGGATGCACCATGTACGGCCAGTTGTCAGCGTTTAGCTGGCGACTGGCTGCTGCCCCCCCACTGAGCGTTGCCAATGTTTGTGCCCACCACTCACGAGCGAACGCAAATAACGCCCAAACCCAACGGCACGGCAATAGTAGATTTATGCAGCAAAACAGCATATAACGGAGGGTAACCGCCAGCTATCAAACGGGTTGATATCCATCAATAACGCGTGGATGTTTTTATCATTTTGATATGTGGTTGCTTGAAGCAAGGTAAGGTTAAGTCGCACCTTGGGCAGGAGTTAAGGCAGGCGCACTTACTTCGCCAACAATACAATAAAGACAAAGTTTTACCCGTAGACAGAGAGTGGCAACCACAGTAAGCGGAGTACGACATTAGAAGAATAAATGGAACGGTATGCTAGCTATCAATAACGCCTCCGAGTTAATGGAAATTCAACCAACAATTGTCCGTTTCACCCATATGCTATCTGCGGTGCTTAAAGTCGATGCTGAGGTGGTCGATGCTAATTTGATTCGCGTTGCTGGCACTGGCCCTTACAGTCAACATCTAGGTAATCGGTTAGAAACCGACTCACACATCTTTAACTATATAATTGAAAATAAACAAGAAAAAATCATTACCGAAAGCCACTCCGACCCACTATGTCACGGTTGCATCTCACACAGTGAGCGCGCCGAAAAGGCCTTTGTCGGCGTCCCTATCATCATCGAAGAACGCTGTATTGGCGTCATTAGTCTGGTCGCCTTTAATGAACAATCAAAACAACGGATTAAGCAAAACTCGGGGCTATTCTCCGATTACATTAAACATATTGCCCAATTATTGGTGGCCAATGTTTTAGAACGCAGTAAACAACCGCACGGGCTTGAAGAAGTATTTATCAACTTGATTGATAATATGGACCAAGGCGTGTTGGTGATGAATGAAGACAACAGCGTTAAATATGGCAATCAACCCGCATTAAAAAACCTCAATCTGACCCGCAAAGATCTCGCCAAGATTAAAATCAATATTCGTCCGTTATCTAACAGCAAGAATAAGATGGACAATAAACAGCACATCATTTCACTCGATAATCGTGAAGAGTTGATTGTGGGGCAGTTCCATAATTCGCATGCGCATAAGCTGTTTCTCATGTCTTTTTTTCAGCCTTATCACTCCGCCATTACCTATGAGACCAATACCGAGCTGTCGGACGTGATTGGCGAAAGCACTAGCATGCGCCACATCAAGTCATTGATGACCCGCATCGCTTCCAGCCCTTCCAGTGTGTTAATCAATGGCGAAAGCGGCACAGGCAAAGAGGTCATCGCCAATATCATCCATAAGTTGAGCAACCGTTCGCAAAAGCCGTTTATCGCAATTAACTGCGCGGCAATCCCCGAGCAACTGCTTGAAAGCGAGCTGTTTGGCTACACCAAGGGCGCCTTTACCGGCGCCTCAAGCAAAGGTCGTCAAGGGCTGATCCAAGCGGCCAATGAAGGCACGCTATTTCTAGATGAAATTGGTGATATGTCGATGCAGTTGCAGGCAAAATTGCTACGGGTACTGGAATCACGCGAGGTGGTGCCGATCGGTTCTAATAAGGCGATTCCGGTCGACATCCGCATTATCTCGGCCACCAACCGTAACTTTTCAGAGCTGATTACCAGCAACGCGTTTCGTGAAGATCTGTTTTACCGCCTCAATGTGATCCCGTTGCACCTGTCACCACTGCGAGAACGCCAAGGTGATGTCGATCTACTGGTGACTCACTTTATTGGCTTACATACACAAAAGTTAGGCGTGAGCTATCCGGGCATTACTGATGAAGTGATGGACTGCCTCAACCAGTATGCTTGGCCGGGCAATGTGCGCGAGTTAAGTAACCTAGTGGAATACCTGATCAATATCGTGCCCGAGGGCGAAAAGATCACGCTAGATCTGCTGCCGCCCAATTTCCAGACCGTGAAAAGTACAGCGCCTGCCAGCATCAGCAACCATGCAGCACTCAGTTTGGAAGATATGGAACGACTCAAGATTGAGGATGCCATTACACGCTTAAGCAGTCGCCAAGCGGTGGCCGATGAGTTGGGTATTGGGATTGCGACGCTATATCGCAAGATCAAAAAATATGGACTGAACGACTAAGCCGCACCTCGGAGGAAGTGCGCGGCTACGTTGGTGCAAATCAGCGCCAGCGCAGCCGGGTTATTGCCCTCAGCTTAGTGAGTAAACTCCGCTGCTAGCGCACAGATAATACGGTATTCCTCTGGGTGTCGGTGTCAGGCGAAATTAAAGATGTTCTCTTTGATTTTGAGTGTTATCGGCCAACAGCAGCCACCAAAGTGATACACGACAGGTGCACATCAGCGGCCATTAAATGTTGAAAATAACCTAATAAAAGCAACACAAAAGGAAATTTTAGAATAGCAATAACTAAGCTTGTAAAAATAACCAATAAACACTGCATTAAATAATCAAAAAACTTATAAAACTGCAACGGATAGATTTAAAAAATAATCATCGTGGATTTTACAAAACGCACGGCGTCGCATTTTTAGCTACGCCGTGATTGAATAAAATCATCCTAGGCAATATCACTGCCGTTACCGTCCCCTATTAACGCTAAAGGACAGAGTAAAACGTCACAAGACAGACTTATGCAGCAAAGATATCTTGCAGCCTAAAGCGTGCAATTTTATGCACCTCACGCAAGGCGGTGTTAAATTCCTCGGCATAACTATTGTCTAGCCGTGTGTTAAAGCCATTGAGAATCATATGCTTATTTGCACCTTTTACCGCCATAATGAATGGGAAGCCAAATTGGCTTTTATAGCGACCATTGAGTGTGTGAAACGCGGCTAACTCCTGTTCGGTACAGCTATCCAGCCCTGCGCTGGCCTGCTCGTTAGTCGATGCGGCCGTAAGCTCTCCTGCTAGCGCCGCCTTGCCAGCGAGATCTGGATGCGCACGGAGTAAGCTCAGCTTCTGCTCATCATGGCTGGCATCCACAATTGCCGCCATCGCTTGCTGAAAAGCCTCAGCCAACGGTACGTCACTGTTAGTAAGCTGCTGACATTGAGGCCACAGCTGCTCAGCCACCCAAGCAGAATGTTCATATACTGAGGAGAATATTTTCAAAAAATCCGTTTTATTCAGAGATTGAATATAATCTTTATCTACACCCATGGCTGTTATTCACTATGTTTACATCATCGACTAATTGACATATTTACTAAGAATTTCTACGCTGTCTATCATTATTTAATCGAGCATTAATTTAATTAAAAGAAGTGGAATATGGGAAAACTTACCACACATATTTTGGATACTACCTGCGGTAAAGCGGCGAGCAATGTCGTCATTCGACTTTATAAAATTGACCAACAAACAGCAAAAACATTAGTCAGCGAAACACGCACCAATGCCGATGGCCGTTGTGATGCTCCATTGCTAGAAGGCGCCGGTTTTATCTCGGGAAATTATGAGTTGGAGTTTGATATTGGTGACTATTTCGCCGCGCGCGCTGTAACCCTTGATACGCCAAGATTCCTTGACACTGTGGTGCTGCGAGTCGGTTTAGATCAGCAGCAAGCGCATTACCATATTCCACTGCTTGTGAGCCCTTATTCCTACAGCACTTACCGCGGTAGTTAACATTTTCTGCCTTGTTTTTGTGCTTCACGAACCAAAATAGTGCACAATCGTTTCATAAAAACACATATTATGAAACGATTGTAATATCGCAATATTTTCGATACCGACTAACCGGTCATCAAGCAGCGATGCAAATAAGTCTCATCCATGCTCTGTAAAAAGCGGTGGCGACCTTTTTTAGGGAAGGTGTGGACAAGTCTTCGCGAACTCTGGATTGGTAGGCAATAGCAGTTCAAGGCAGCTAACTGCGGGCATGCTGGAGCATGGCAAAGTTGGCTAACGAAGAAGTGTGTTAGCTTACCAGTCCCCGTAGGGCGTGGCATACAGCTTCATCTGCCTTTTGCAAAGGGGTCACCATTCGCGGCAAACTGCGCAGCTGTATCCCCACGCAGAGTACGCACGGGACTTATTCGCACCTTCTCTAGGTACAGATTTTGCTTTAATTCCTACATAGCAGCGATAAATGAAATGGAGAGCATTGGGTGAAAGCGTTAATTATTGGAGCAGGAATTGGCGGAATGTCGGCCGCAGCGGCATTAAAGCAACAAGGTATTGAGTGCGAAATTTTTGAAGCGGTAAAAGACATTAAACCCGTCGGCGCAGCCATTTCTATCTGGCCAAATGGGGTGAAATGTATGAACCATCTCGGCATGGGCAGCATTATGGATCAACTGGGCGGGCCGATGCATTTCATGAGCTATCAGGAGGGCGTGAGTGGTAACACCATGACGCAGTTCAGCTTACTGCCGTTAGTAGAGCAAGTGGGCGAACGTCCTTGCCCGGTGTCGCGCGCTGATATGCAACGCCTGATGATCGAATGGTGGGGGGATGCCAATATCCATTTCGGCAAACGCTTAGCCAGTGTGACGCAGGATCAATCCAGCGTCACCGCGACATTTACCGATGGCAGTAGTGCTAGCGGCGATTTCATGATTGCTGCCGATGGCACCCACTCTGTCGCGCGTGAATACGTGCTGGGTTATCCCACCGAGCGTCGTTACGCTGGCTATGTTAACTGGAACGGCTTAGTCGATGTTGATAGCGCCATTGCACCCGCCAATCAGTGGACCACGTTTGTGGGCGATGGTAAACGGGTGTCAGTGATGCCCATCGCCAATAACCGTTTCTACTTCTTCTTTGATGTACCGTTGCCAGCTGGTCTGGCTGAAGATCGCTCCACCGTGAAAGCCGATCTAAAACGCTATTTCAGCGGCTGGTGCCAACCGGTACAAACGCTGATCGATGCCATTGAGCCTACAAGCACCAACCGCATTGAGATCCATGATATCGAACCGTTCTCACCACTGGTCAACGGTCGAGTAGCACTGCTGGGCGATGCGGGACACAGCACTACGCCAGATATTGGTCAGGGGGCTTGCGCCGCCTTGGAAGACGCCGTGGTGTTGGGCCAGTGTTTTGCTTATCGGCTCAGCATTGAGGAGATGTTGCACAACTATGGACAACAACGCATCGAGCGAGTGAAAGATCTGGTGCTGAAAGCCAGAAAACGTTGTGACATTACCCATGGTAAGGAACTGGCATTAACCCATGCTTGGTATGAAGAGCTACGCAGTGAGACGGGCGAAAATATTATTCAGGGGTTGGCAACCACCATTTTAGGCGCGCCGATTTAGTCAGGCGCTAGCGACTACAAGGGGAGTATGGCGCTGCCCTTGTTGGTTTTTACGGGTGTGACATTTACCAAGCGCTAGCCGAGTGCAACATCTGTATTAAACACGCCAAAGCAACCGCCACATCATCGAGCTGCACATTCTCACGCGGATTGTGGCTGATACCTTTCTCACAACGTAAAAACAACATCCCCATCGGCGTAATATTGGCCATCATCATCGCATCATGGCCAGCGCCGCTGCTTAGGTAATACGCGGGTTTTCCGGTCACCGCCGCCACGGCTTCGCCCCATTGCGCTTGCAACTTAGCATCACAAGGCACCGCGCTAGCTTGGTAGATATTCTCAATATTGATCGTCACCGCACGCGCGGCGGCGATGGTGCGATATTGCTCAAGCAGCTGCTGGCAACACAGCTCTAGCTGGGCTTGATCTTGACTACGAATGTCCAGACTGAACTGCACATTGCCGGGGATCACATTGACGGCGCCACCGCGAATTTGGCATTTACCAACGGTCGCCACAATCTGCTGCTGTTGGGCAAAGCTTTCGGTGCAGCTAATCATCTCTGCCGCCGCACACAAGGCATCATGTCGCAGCGCTAACGGCACAGTGCCCGCATGACCAGCCACACCTTTGATATCAATCAGATAACGTTTTGCGCCTGCAATGCCGGTCACCACGCCCACGGCCAGATCGAGACTTTCCAACATGGGGCCCTGCTCGATATGCACTTCCAGATAGCCTTTGAGCGATTCGGCTTGCCGACTGGCTTGGCCGATAGCTGCGGCTTCTAAACCAAATTCCGCCAGCGCTTGGCCGATAGAGATGCCGTCAGCATCCACAATATCCAGCCAAGCGGGGTTCCAACAACCACACACACCGCTAGAGCCAAGTAGCGTAGTGTTAAAGCGCGTGCCCTCTTCATCAGCAAACGCCACTACATCCACATGAAATGGCAATGCTTGTCCCTGCAAACTGGCTAACGCTTCAATCGCCATAATCACGCCAAGCGGCCCATCATACTTACCCGCATTGACCACAGTATCGCTATGGGAGCCGATGATCAGCGTGCCCTGTGTTGGATTAGCAGATACCAATCGCCCCCACTGGTTGCCGACTTCATCTTGCCAGGTCTGCAATCCCGCCTGCTGCATCCACTCAGCCAACTGCTGATGCGCCGCCTTATGCTGTGCCGTTAAATAGGCGCGCGTGACCATACCGTCCATGGCGCTGTATTGAGCCAAAGTGTCAATTCGACGCATGATACGTTGTGCTTTCTCAAGACTCACAGCAGGCATCTTCGCTCCTTAAATCGCCGGATTATGATGAATAATGTGCCATGGCGGCCACCACCGCCTGTCCTGCGGCGATAGGCGCTTTGTGTTTCAGCAAAATCGCTTCTAAGCCCGCCAAGGTTGCCAGCACGCACTCTTGGCGCGCGTTATAACCCATGGTGCCGATGCGCCAAATTTTGCCGGCCAACGGGCCAAATGAGGTGCCGATTTCGATACCAAAGCGCTGTAACAGCTCAACCCGAATCGCATCACCGTTCACTTGCGCCGGAATATACACGCCGACCACGTTATTCATTTTGTAGTCTTGTTGCCCGAACAGGGTTAAGCCCATGGCTTGTAAGCCATACGCCATGGCATCACCCGCCAACTTATGCCGCGCAATCACTTGCGCTGGCCCCTCTTCGAGGAAGATACGCGCGCACTCTCTGGCGGCATACAGCATGCTGGTGGCTTCAGTGTGATGGTTAAGACGCTCCGGCCCCCAATAATCCATAATCATGGCCAGATCGAAATAGTTAGAGTGGATGATCTCATCTTCACCAGCGGTGTGATGCGCCGCTTTAATACCCGCTTCAATATGCTTACGGCGGTTGATGACCTCCACTGCCGCGTCACTTAAGGTGATCGGCGCGCTGCCAGATGGGCCACCGAGACATTTCTGTAAACCCGCCGAGACCGCATCGAGATGCCATGCATCCACCAGCAGTTCGTTCCCAGCAATGGAGGCGGTAGCGTCACAGTAGAACAATACGCCGTGACGCTGACAAATCTCGCCCAACTCCGCCAATGGCTGATTCATGGTGGTGGAAGTATCACCTTGAACAGTGGCTAACAGCTTAGGTTGAAACTGTTTGATCTCTTGCTCAATCCGTTCTGGCGTGGCAATTTCGCCCCACGCAAACTCCACGGTACGCACCTTAGCACCCACACGTTGGGCAATCTCACTCAGCAGATGACCAAAACGACCAATGACCGGAATCAACACCTTGTCACCGGGGCGCAGCAAGGAGACTAACACCGCCTCAATGCCCGCGCGCGCCGTACCGTCCACCAGCATGGTTTGTGGGTTTTGCGTAAAAAATACCTCACGATACAAGGCTTGCACTTGGTTCATGTAGCCAGTCATTACCGGATCGTACTGGCCGATCAACGCTGCGGACAGCGCCTGATGCACGCGCGGATAGGCGTTAATTGGCCCTGGCCCCATGAGTAAACGTTGTGGCGGATTAAGTGATTCAAACGTATTCATTATGCTTCTCTCCATGTACACCTAAGCCATCACTGCGAGGATCGCTGGCAGCGCAAGCCTTTCCCTGCGTGTCTAACACAATAGCGCCAGCGTGGCCCATTAATTCATTGTTATCAGCAACGGCTGTCAGCTCGTGTCCTCTAGCCGCTAGCGGCGTAGCAAGGGACTGATAAAGCTGCTGCTCTAAGCGCAACTGATGGGTGTCATCGCCCCAAGTGCGTCCCAATAACCAGCGTGGCTCGGCCAGCGCATCGGCTAGCGTTTTTTGCTGATAGATATGGCGTGTAAAAATGCACGCCTGCGTTTGCGGTTGGCCTTCGCCGCCCATCGTGCCATACACCATGCGACGCCCATCGAGCAGCTCGGCATAGGCAGGGTTGAGCGTGTGAAACGGCTTTTTGCCCGCGGTCAATACATTCGGATGCTCTGCGGCAACGGCGAACCCTTTGCCGCGGTTGTTCCACACAATGCCGGAAGATGGCAACACCGCCCCCGAGCCAAACTCCCAATACACACTTTGAATAAAGCTCACCATAGTGCCGTACTGATCGGTCGCGCCCATCCACACGGTATCGCCGAGTTTGGCAACATGCGGCCACGGCAGCGCTCGCTGCATATCAATCTGTTGCACACACTGTTCAATCACTGCATCGGTCAACCACTGCTGCAGCGGTTGCCGCAAAGCCTGTCGATCCACCACTTCGCGATCGCGGATGATAAACGCCTGTTTGGTGGCTTCGACCAGCAGATGCACATGGTCTGCTTCACTGCGCACCCGATGTGCGAGCCGATCATAGATGGCTAAAATCAGTAAAGATGCCACCCCTTGAGTCGGCGCATCGTGGTTGTATAAGTTGGCTTGTGAGGTCGTCACTCGCAACGGTTCGGCCACCCGCGCTTGATGTTCATGCAGGTCGGCCAAACGTAACGGGCTGCCAAGTTGTGCTAAGTCGCGGGCAATACTCTCGGCCAGTTCTCCACGGTAAAAACTGTCCAGTCCAAAGGTCGCTAACTGGGTTAAGGTCGCGCCCAAACGGGGGTTTTTAACAATATCGCCGACTTGTAATGGCTGACCGTGGTTGAGAAATATCTCAGCAAAAGCGGGAATGCCCGCCAAACGCGCAAACGTCTTGCTGCTGGCCTGCGCCAGACTGGCGGTTACCTCAATCCCCTCGCTGGCAGCCTTGGCCGCAGGCAGCAGCAGATCTTGCAGCGCCATACCGGAGTGATTGTGGCGTAGCGCTTTATGCCATGCTGCAACCGTGCCAGCCATAGTGATCGCCGCCGCACCGCCGCTGTCTGGAATACCCTGCTCGCGATAGCTGTCAGGCTCAATACTCAAGGCTGCGGCACCGCAGCCGTCAATGGCGATAGGCGGTTTACCCGCTTCACTGATCAACCAAAAGTTATCACCGCCGATACTGTTCATATGTGGATACTGCACGGCGATCATCGCCGCCGCAGCCACCATCGCTTCACAGGCGGTGCCGCCCTTTTGCAGTACCGCTAGCCCAGTGTTGGCAGCAATATGGTGTGGCGCGGTAAAGGCAACTTGCGTCATAAGCTCTCCCCCTCGCCCACTAATGCCAAGGCGGTATTAAGCAAGGTCATCTCACTGTCGGGTACGCCGAGCAGTGACACGCCATAGGGTTGTTGCGTGCCATCGAGCAGCGGAATATGCAGCTGCGGACACCCCGCCAACCCCGCCAACGCGGTCAGTCCCATCAAACATGAACGGTACTCAGCCAACACCTCTGCTGGCGTATCCAGTCGTGGCGGCGCGCCCGGGGTGGTTGGCAACACAATCAGGCCACCACAACGGCGCAGTAAGGCGATGAACGTTGCTTTAAAAGCCGCTTGCTGCTGCAATCCGGCTTGATACTGCGCTGGTGTGATGCTTTGAGACCACTGCACCCGCGCCGCAATGGCAGGGTCGAGCGAGTCAAGATGTTGCTGCAACCATGGCGCGTGCGTTTGAATAATTTCAAACCCTTGAATGGTGCGAAACAACTCACTCAGCTCCGCCAATGCAGCAGCATTCAGCTCATCGGCCACGGTACTGACTTCAATATATTGTTGCTGCGCTTTTTTAACGAAGCGTTCCAACCGCGCTAGATAGGGATCGCACAACTGCGATTGCAACACACCAATGCGCGTGGCGACTGGCACATCAGCCTCGCCAGTGAGGCTTTGATAAACCCGTTTTAATAGTGGCAATTGCCGCGCAAACACACCCGCGGTATCAAAACTACTGGCTAAGGCAAAAGTCGCCGCTAACGGCAATTTGCCCAAGCTAGGACGCAAGCCGTAAATGCCGCAGTAGCTGGCAGGCACTCGCACCGAACCGCCCGTATCAGTGCCGATAGCAAAATCAGCATCACCCCGAGCCACCGCCACTGCCGAGCCACTGGACGAACCACCGGGAATACAGTCGGGCGCTTTGGGATTGCACGGCGTGCCGTAATGGATATTCTGCCCGTTGAGGCTGTAGGCCAGCTCATCGGTTTGTACGCGGCCGACGCCACGTGCGCCCTGCGCCAACAAGCGGGTGATGATGGCCGCGGTGTCGCTCGCGGGCGCATGGCTTTGCAACCATGCCGGATTACCCGCTCCTGTCACATAGCCCTGCACATCAAACAGATCTTTAAACACAAAGCTAAACCCAGACAAGACGCCCGCTGCGGTGGGTGCTAACCCATCAGGCCCTTGGGTACAAAATACGGTCGCATCCCTCGCCATATGACACTCCTGTTACGCTTCGGAAGATATCGCCGTATTAGCGGCGTTATGTTGCGCCGCATAGCGGTTAGCTAACATGGCGCAGTAGAAAATCTGTAGCGGGTGGTACAACATAATCGGCAATAAAATCATGCCCAGATTCGGGTCCGCCCCAAAGATCACTTTGGCCATGGGAACCCCAGCGGCAAGGGTCTTCTTAGTACCACAGAACACTGCGGCCACTTCGTCAGGCCGAGCAAAACCAACTTTGCGGGCACTCCATTGGATGATGTGCACCATGATCAACAACACCACGCAGCACGCGGCGATACACAACAGTAATAGCGGTAGCGAAAAGTCACTCCAGATATGCTGCGCCACGGAGTCACAGAAGGCGTTGTACACAATCAAGATGATCACGTACTTATCAATTTTATTGACCACCGATTTGTGGCGCTCAACGTAAGCAACCAGCAACGGACGCAGTAACTGCCCTGCCACCATCGGCAACAGCAGCAACTTACCAATCGACATCACTGATTGAGCCAAGTCCAGTTGCAGCCCTTCAAACCCCATAAACAGTTGGATCAGCAGTGGCGTAAGAAACACGCCGAGAATGCTCGACAGCGAGGCGTTAAAAATCGCCCCCGGCACATTACCTTTGCCAACGCTGGTCATCGCCACTGACGAAGAGATGGTACTGGGCAGCACAAACAGATAACAAAACCCCAGCGCTAACGCCATCGGCAACACGGCGGTGAAGCCTTTACCCAATAACAACCACAATGCCGGATACGCAACAAACGTGGCACTTTGAATAAAGATATGTAGCCGCCAATTACTGATGCCCGCTCGAATCGCCTGCGGTGACAGCCCGAGGCCATGAAGGAAAAACACGATGGCAACACCAATGCCGGTTAACTGATCAAGATGAATAATGCCGTCAGTTTTACCGATATTCTCGCTGACGGTCGCCAGCGCAATCGCGCACAGCATGCCGACAATAAACCATTCCTTTTTTATTTTGCTCACAAGGTTCATGGGAACGACTTCCTACTCCAACTCGCCTAAGCGTCGATAATTGGTACTGATATGTTTGCTCATCACCGACGCCTGTTCGTTTAATTTTAAAAAGCTCTGATTGACCAAATAAGAGATAAGGCTCATGGGAACGGCGTAACTATCGAGTGGCTGTTGGTTATTCATATGGCATACCAACATCTGCTGTACATCGGCGGCGTATTTTTGCCCCGATTGATCGGTGATCAGCAGGCAATCAAACGGCTTGAGAAAATCAACAATCTGCCGAAAGTTGCTCACCCGCCGACGAATACCCAGCAAGATGACAAAATCATCGGCCTCAATGCCGCTGAGATCCTCACCAATGGTTTGTCCCGGCAACGGTAGCAGTTCCACGTTAGCGCGACACTGGATCAGTTGCTGCCGAAAATGCAGCGCTAGCGGATAGCTATTACGATAACCAATGATTTTGACCCGCTTGGCGCTGATCAGCTTGTCGATTATCGGCGCCGCAGCACCCGCGTTTAGCTGTGCCCATAAGCGCTCTAATGCTGTCACATCCTGACTAAAGCCGCTATCACTATGCTCAGAGGTGATCATCGGATCGCCATTGTCGCGCTCTAACATCAGCTCACTGCGCAGTTCCAAATGATCTTTAAACCCCAGCTTACGAATAAAGCGGCTGATGGTAGTTTTAGAGACACCGCAGATGTCAGCAATTTCACTGGTCGAAAGCATTAATACTTTCTCTGGATTCAACTGTAGAAAGTCTGCTATTTTCCGATTACTGTATGAAAACGAATGATAATGCTCGGTAATACGGGAATTAAGTACGTTATTTATCGTCATCTATTGCTATATCACAAAAAGAGTCAACACGTGATAGAAACAAATGTAACATGAGAAAACCAAAAGGCAACGATTGTTTCATTCGTGATTAATGCCTTGCTCATTTGGTCGCTCAACTGCCGTAACATGGCGGATAACACCACGCGCTTTCGGCGCGCCATTCACCATTTACTGCAGCACATTCGATCAGCTCATAGCGCCGCTGATGGCAGTCCAAAGCATCCACTGTTGCTGGTGCTAAGCCCACACAGGCCTGGCCGCTATGGCTAATCCGTACAAATGAGGATACGGCCCCCAATGACCTGCCGTATTGCCGCGCGACATAGGAAGTTAACAAGGAAAAGGGCGCTGTACATCGCTGATGTTGTCTGCCAACGCAGCACACGCTCAGGAGTTATTTGCACCTTGCCAGATAATTAAGGAATAGATAAATGACAGTGAATAACCCACGCGATTATATCGGCTACGGCCGTAATAACCTGCCCAACGTCTGTTGGCCTAATAATGCCAAATTGGCGCTACAGTTTGTCCTCAATTATGAGGAAGGCGGTGAAAACTGTATTCTGCACGGTGATGAACACTCCGAAGTGTTTTTATCTGAGGTGTTTGGTGCCGCAGCATATAAAGATCGCCACATGAGCATGGAATCTATTTATGAATACGGCTCACGTGTTGGCGTGTGGCGCATTATTAATGAATTTCAACAACGCGGCCTGCCGCTGACCATTTTTGGGGTCGCCACCGCGCTGCAACGTAATCCCGACGTGGTCGCCGCCATCAAGCAGAACAACTATGATGTGGTCTGTCACGGCTTGAAATGGATTCATTACCAAGAGATGCCAATCGAGCAGGAACGCGCCCAAATGGCAGAAGCGTTGGCGATCATACAGCAGTTGTTCGGCAGTAAACCGTTGGGGTGGTACACTGGCCGCGATTCGCCCAACACCCGCCAGCTCGTGGCTGAACATCCCGAAATCTGCTACGACTCAGACTATTATGGCGACGACCTGCCGTTTTGGACCAAGGTAGACGACGGCGCCCATCCCGGACAACAACGCCCGCACCTGATCATTCCCTACACGCTCGATACCAACGACATGCGCTTTGCTTCACCTTATGGCTTCAGCCATGCCGAAGAGTTTTATCAATACTTGAAAGACAGCTTCGACTGCTTATATGCCGAGGGACAGCAACAACCTAAAATGATGTCGGTCGGGATGCACTGTCGCGTGCTCGGTCGCCCTGGTCGCATGGTCGCACTGAAGAAATTCCTCGACTATGTGCAATCATTTGACGATATTTGGATCGCCCGCCGGCAGGATATCGCCCAGCATTGGTTGGCGCATCATCCAGCACCATAAACCACACCACGCAGTGTTCAACCACCGTTGTTCACTGCATTTTCTCTCGGTCTCGGTAAACAAACGGCACTGATTAACGGCTTTTTAGGGCGTTGCGCAACGCGTTGACGCCGTGCCACTGTTCGCTTGCCAGCGCTGTCGCCGCTGGCTGCACGCCATGGGGCGCGGTTGCAAACAAATGGATCAATTGCGCGGCAATCGACACCGCCACCTGCATGGGCAACTTGCCCGGCACATCACTATTGCCGACTGGACAAGTCAACTGCGACAACAGCTGCGGCTGCGATAACTGCGCCTGCAACCGTTGTTCAAAGCGTTGCTTTTTCGAGGCTGAGCCGATCAAACCGATAAACGGAAAGCACTGGCGCTCCAAGGCTTGCAACACCACTTGATAGTCGACGCTATGATCATGGCTCATCACCACAATATGTGACGTTTCCGCTAAATTGTTGACCGCATCGGCGGGCTGCGGATGGTATTCGGTGTACACCCCTTGCTGCGCGATCGATGCTAACCAATCTTGGCGATTATCCACCACGATTAAGTTACACGGCAGCTCTTTGATGATCTTCACCAAGGCGTGCGTCACATGACCCGCGCCAAAGATCGCCAGCTTAGGCGTATGGGTATTGATGTACTCAAACATAACCTGCGCCGCACCTCCGCAACATTGGCCAAGATCCGCCGCCAGCGCGAACCGCTCAATGGCAACGCACGACATCGACGCTGAGCGATGCCGTTGCTGTAATCCCGCACGTGCCTGTTTCACCACTTCATACTCCAACTGGCCGCCACCTAACGTATCAAACTGCTCGAACTCGGCAATGACCATTTTGGCGCCGGCGCCACGTGGCAGTGACCCCGCTTCCGCGACGATGGTGGCGATGCAAAAGGCGGCACCGCGCTGCTGCAATAACTGGCAGGCGGTTGACCAGTTATACTTTTCGCCCGCAGGCGAGTGGCTATTCAACCTTGGTTCGCTGCTCATCTTCACCGTTGCTCCCGAGTTGCTGTTGCATACACGCTGCCAAAATCTTCTCGCCGGTGGCTGGCACATCCAGCGATACTGGCAACTGGTGCTCACTCAACGACGCGATGGCATCGTAGATGGCACACCACAAACTTATCGCCAACATAAACGGCGGTTCGCCCACCGCTTTGGAACGATAAACACTATATTCCGGATTTGGCTTGTCGTAGAGCTGGATATTCATGCTGTTGGGATAATCGCCAATCGATGGGATCTTGTAGTTCATCGGGCTGTTACTGAGCAGCACACCTTGCTGATCCCACAACAGCTCTTCGTTAGTTAACCACCCCATGCCTTGAATGAAGCCGCCTTCAATCTGGCCGAGATCAACCGCGGGATTTAAGCTGTTACCAGCATCAAACAGAATATCGACCTGCTCAACTTTCATCTCGCCCGTCAGGGTATCTATGCTCACCTCTGAGCAAGCTGCGCCGAGCGAGAAATAGAAGAACGGATGCCCTTCCGATTTTTCAACATCAAACCAGATCTTCGGGGTTTTGTAGAATCCGGTAGCGGACAGCCCAACCCGATTGAAAAAGGCGCTCCGCACCAGTTCGTTCCAGCTTAAACTGAACTCACCACAGCGCAGTTCTCCCTGATACAACTGCGGTTCGGCCGCTAACTGATAGTGCTGCTTGGCAAACTCCAGCAGTCGCTGTTTCAATGTCAACGCCGCATTATGCGCCGCCATACCGTTCAGGTCGGCGCCCGACGAAGCGGCCGTCGGTGAGGTGTTGGGGACTTTATCAGTACGGGTCGACGTCACCAAAATCTGCGCTAACGGCACGCCCAGCGTATCCGCCACAATCTGTTGCACTTTGGTGTGCAGCCCTTGACCCATCTCGGTGCCACCGTGAGATACCTGCACACTGCCGTCGGTAAAGATATGGATCAGCGCGCCCGCTTGGTTCATATGCGTGGCGGTGAAGGCGATGCCAAACTTCACCGGCGTCAACGCTAAGCCCTTTTTAATGACCGGACTGTGGCGGTTAAAGGCCTCAATTTCGACCCGCCGGCCACGGTAATTGGCACTGCTTTCCAGCTGGGTGACAATATCGCGCAACATATCGGCTTGCTCGACCGGCATCTTATACGGGGTGACATCACGCCCAGGACGGTAGAGGTTTTTCAGGCGCAGATCGAGCGCGTCTTGCCCCAGTCGAATGCTGAGATCTTGCATCGCCTTTTCAATACCGACCATGCCCTGTGGCCCACCAAAACCACGGAATGCCGTCTGACTGACCGTGTCAGTCAGCAAGTGGTGTCCGGTAATGCTGGCATGCCCTAGCGAATAGGCGTTATCGCTGTGGAACATGGCGCGAGATAAAATGGACGGCGATAGATCCGGCGAGTGGCCGCAAAGCGCATTAAGCTCAATCTTAGCACTTTCGATAATGCCGTCGTGGCTAACCCCCAGTTGGAGATGGTCATAGAACGGATGGCGTTTGCCAGTCACGCTCATGTCAACAAATCGCGGTAGCCGCAGTTTAACCGTGCGGCCACTGACTAGCGCGCCTAACGAGGCAAGGCAGGCCCACTGACCAGCGTTGGTTTCTTTGCCGCCAAAGCCGCCACCCATGCGGCGCATATCGACCGTCACTAAGTTAAACGGTAATCCGAGCACCTCGGCTACCGCTTCTTGCACATCGGTGGGACTTTGGGTGGAGCAGCGTAAAAAGATACCGCCGTCTTCGGTGGGTTGCGCCAAACTCACCTGCCCTTCAAGGTAAAAGTGTTCTTGACCGCCCACGCTAACGTGACTTTCGAGCACCAGATCTGAGCGCTGTAGTTGTGCTTCGCTCAGCGGTTCCCCCATGGTGAGCGACGGGCGCACCGTGCGGCCATCACGGGCATGAGCGTAATCCACCACCGCAGCCGCGGTATTGCAGTAACTGACTTTGGCCTTTAACGCCGCTTGCCACGCTTGTTGGTGGCTACGCGCCAGCACCAACGCAATCGGCTGGGCATGGTATTTAATCTCACCATCACTCAACACCGGATCGCCAGGGAAGATCGCGCCGATATCATTCTTGCCGGGAATATCTTGGTAAGTGAGTAGCTTGACCACACCCGCGGCCTGCTCCACCTCACTGAAGTCATAGCTGTCGATGCTGCCGTGGGCAATGCTACTGGTGATCACCGCCGCATGCAGGCAATCAACTGGCACCGCATAATCATCGGTAAACAAAGCTTCGCCCGTGACCTGCTTGGCCGCGCTCTCATGTTTAACCGCCTTGCCGACTTGGCTAACGCGCTGTTCGGCCACCATGGTTGGTGGCTCGGCGTAATGAGTCGTTCTATGCATGAGTCACCACCCTTGTTTCTATGTTGTTATATTCCATATAAAAACGCTGAAATAAGTTCTGTACCAACTGCAGACGATACTGCGCACTGCCGCGCACATCAGACATAGGTTTGAGCAAATGTGGCACTTGCTGTTTTACTTGCTCAATTACCGCCTGACTCAACCGCTGACCAATCAACAGCTGTTCCAAAGCACCCAGCCGCACTGGCGTTGCGGCGACCCCGCCAGCGCCGATATGACAAGCGTTGATCACTCCGGCACTGTCTTGCGTCACGCTTAAAGCCAACACCACCGTTGAGATATCATCTTCTGCCCGTTTACTGACTTTATAGGCCGCATGAGTTTGCTGCGCACTGAGCTTGGGTAGATGTATCGCGCTGATCCATTGCTCAGGCCTCAAGCAGGTTTGCCGATAGCCAGTAATAAAATCTTCAATGGCGTAAAGCTCGCGCTGCTGGCCGTCATCCAGTTCCACTTGACCGCCCAGACTGATCACTAGCGGCGCGATATCGCCAATCGGTGACGCATTGCCTAGGCTGCCACCCAGCGTACCGCGGTGGCGAATGGTTAAACTGCCTAGGCGCTCAAACAGCTCTGAGGTGCTAGGATAGTGCTGCTGCATAAATTCATGCACTTGCGCCAAAGTGACAGCTGCACCGAGGCGCCAACCCTTTTCGGTAGCGCTAATCTGCAGTAGATCATCCACTTGTGAGACATCGATCAGCGCGCTAGCGGATTGATATTTTTGTGTGAATACCAAGCTTAAATCAGTGCCGCCAGCAATCAGCCACGCTTGCGGCAGCCGCTGTTTTGCAGCGGCTAACTCTTGGCGATTGAGCGGTTTGAGATAGTGCGGATCATCGGCGCGCGGCACACGGCTCAGCCACTGTTTGAGTTGTGGTTCATCAGCGCTGGCCGCTGCGTTCGACGTCGCCGCCACCTGTTTGGCGGCATTGATCAATGGACCGTAGCCAGTACAACGGCATAAGTTGCCCGACAGATAAGACACTGGATTGGCAGGCTTATGCTTTTGTTTAAACAGGGCATACAGTGACATAACAAAGCCCGGCGTACAGAAGCCACATTGAGTGCCATGCTGCTCCACCACAATCTGCTGCACTGGATGCAGTTGGCTGCCCTGCTGCAGATGTTCAACAGTGATCACTTGCTTACCATGCAGGGCATGTATCGGGGTGATACAAGCGTTAATTTGCCGATAGCGTAACTCACCTTGTGTATCCATGTCGGCTATCACTACAGTGCACGCACCACAATCACCACTGCCGCAGCCCTCTTTGGTGCCACGCAGACCTTTGCTATCCCTTAAGTAATTGAGCAGCATAGTATCGGGCGCAAGATGCTCCTCCCGTACTACCTCACTGTTAATCATCAGCTCTAACATAATATCCTCTATGTTTTATTGGGTCCCTGCTGGATTGGTGACGCTTAATCCTGTTAGTCCATGGTGTTCCATAAACGTTGCGCCAAGTTGCTCGCAAGCTGGTAAATTTCGGGTGGTAAGAAGCATCCAACCTATCGCCGATATAAGCCTGCATGACATCGGTTTTAATGCCAGTGAGGTCATAGCCGACGCGCATGTTAAATACAAACTGTTTGTCGGCATGGATGGCTTTGCCGTCAAACACCGCTTCCAATAAGTGCCGCACAAACCATGCCTTGGGGCATTCATCATAGGCTTTGAGCAGGGTAAATTCACTCAACTGCTCAGTATTAAAACCTGCATTGGTGGCATCAATGCAGGGGTTGGCAATCACCAACTTATCTATTGATGTTTGTTTTAATTACGTTGAGTCATCTCTGAGTGCACTATGTCGCGTTTGCTCAGACTCACACACGGATACGGCTAGCCGAGCCCTCACCCACCGCGTGATGTAATTCACACCATAGAGTAGACAAGCAATAACCAGGCCTAATTTAGAAAAGATTAACGTTTGAGGACATAAATAAGAAATTAATAATTTTACAGCGACAAATTTTATCGAATCTTCATTTTTAGCCGCAAATAATGGCAAATTAATTTTTTATGGAGAGGAAGTTACGCGTGCCAACAGCGCCCTAGTGGCTGTTTATCTTTAGTGTTTAATTTTTGTTCAAATCAAACGCGTTATGAACGAGGCGAGACCTGCGACGCTTAGTCAACTAAGCAAGCTGGGCCAACAAAGTTCAGGAGGTATTTAAATGAACCTTTCGGGCAGCCTGCTGCAAAAACAACCAGCAAAGATAAACAACCTCTAGTGACACGACCGCTATCAAATCACGGTTGATATCTATCATAGTGATAGCCGCCAGCACACCCAACTATCACAGTGACACGGCGACAACAGAAAAAGAGGTACCGCGCCGTCAATACGACGTTAGCAAAACCGCGACAAATAGCTGGGAGATAAAGCTAATGGAACACAGCGACAAGACTGTCGCGCAGCGAGATAGGCTGCGCGACACAGCGAGGGGTTAACTGAAACTAGAATTGAGTACCGCTCGCGCCTGAGTGAGGTCGAACTGGTCATCTACTTTGAGATAAGCCACCTTCTCCTCTAATACCACAATGGCTTCAGCCACACCGGCAAGTTGCGATAACTGCGCCGCCATGGATTGCGCTTCATCACGGCCAGACACCTTAGCGTGCAAGGTATAACTCTTTAGCAGTTTTGGATTTTTCATGCCGAACGTCAGAGCCAGCCACAGCAGCATCAACACAATGCCGACACCGAATACGCCCTGCGCCCCCACCAATTGATAAGCGCCGCCACCTAACACGCCACCACAAAATGCCCCTAAAAATTGGCTAGTGGAATACACCCCCATGGCCGAGCCTTTGGCACCAATCGGACAGAATTTCGAGATCAAACTTGGCAGCGATGCTTCCAAATAGTTAAAGGCGGTGAAGAACGCCACAATGGCGATACACAGCCCAATCAACGACTGTGAAAACGCTGCCATAATGGTCAAGGCCAACAGCATAATCACCAGCGCAATTTGGAACATCTGCTTAGTGTTATTGCGTTTAACGCCGATGATGATCATCGGCACCATCATCAAAAATGACAGCACAAAGGCGGGAAAGTACAGCATCCAGTGCTGCTCTTTTGCGAGGCCAGCATCGACTAGATCTAGCGGCAAAGCCACAAACACTGCGGTCAACGTTAAGTGCAGCAAAAAGATGCCGGCATCTAAGCGGAACAGCTGTGGATCTCGCAGCATTTTCAGCAGTTTACCGGCATCAGCCGTGGTATCACCACTCGGTGCAGAGGCCACCGGATTAGGCACAAACAGGTACATGATAACCATGCCCACTAACGCCAACCCCGCCGTTAATCCAAACAGCCCAGACAAACCTAAATATTGGGTGATCACCGGCCCAGCCAGCAAGGACAGTGCAAATGAGCCACCAATGCACATGCCGATAATCGCCATCACTTTGGTGCGTTGTTCATCACGGGTTAAATCTGCCGCGAGCGCCAATACTGCGGCCGCAATCGCGCCCATACCTTGCAGCGCCCGTCCAGCCACAACGCCATAAATGGTGTCTGACATCGACGCAACCACACTACCAAAGGCAAACAGCAGCAAGCCGCCCAAAATCACCGGTTTACGGCCGATTTTGTCGGAGAGGATGCCCATAGGAATTTGTAAAATCGCTTGAGTTAGCCCATATGCGCCAATCGCAATACCAACCCAAAATGGAGTAAAACCCTGCAGGTGCTGACCATAGAGTGCAAACACGGGCATGATCATAAACAGCCCCATCATCCGCAATCCAAACACACTCGCGAGCGAAAACGCGACCCGTTTCTCGGTCCCGGAAAGCCCGTTATTGGCCATTTGCTAATGCCTTTTAATAATTAAAAACTTAATAAAGCAAATGTTAACACGAGGCTAATGTTCGCCCAAAAGCAAAATCCGTCAGTTGCGAGGTCGACCGCTAAAAAATTAATTAAAGCTTAACTTATCAAATGGATAGCATAATTAAATTCTGTTCATATACTGCGATAACTCATCTATCTGCGCATTATTTTGCGGTACGAACCACAAAAAGAAAGATAAGTATTCGTTATCGAGTGCTTAGGAGTTGTTGATCTTTGTTGATCATTTTTACCGCAGGCAGCGCGGGATTTAGGCAAGGCAGGTGATGTGCCGTGTAGTCATTCCCCAGCAACAGCCCCTAGGGACTGTTGATCTTGCAGGTTCAAATACAATTTTCAGCGTGCGTTTCAATGGCCCCAGCGAGCACGCACAGCGTCGCAAACATGCTCACCAAAGCCCAACCGCCTTTAGCAGCGACCGACGTAAAAAGTCGTCCGTGATTTGAGCTTGACTGGGCTGCTCGCCTTTCGCCTGCAGCAGCTTTGCCAAGCAAGCAGTGATTTCTGCGGTTAAAACCGATGTATCAGTGAGCAATACCTTATGGCTGATCCACCGCCGCAAATGGCCACGCTCCAGCCGCGCCGAGCGCGTGGTCGCCTATCTGCGCAATCAACTTAAGTGCTGAGTGGCTATTCACGCCGCCGTGCTGCCAAATATTGCGCTGAAGTTCATCACCAATAGCGGCAAAAATGTAGCGCATGCCAGCCTAGTTTGATTGCAGTTGCCGCTATCAGCTGCGCTGAATTTATGCAATACTGCTCGTTTTCCTCCAGCTAGCAGTAAAAGCCTTTTCAACATGGAAAACATCGAGATCCGCGGTGCCCGCACCCATAATCTAAAAAATATCAATCTGACCATTCCTCGGGATAAACTGATTGTTATCACGGGGTTATCAGGCTCGGGCAAGTCGTCGTTAGCCTTTGATACGCTCTATGCCGAAGGACAACGACGTTATGTCGAGTCGCTTTCAGCTTACGCTCGGCAGTTCCTCAGCATGATGGAAAAGCCTGATGTTGATCACATTGAAGGCCTTAGCCCAGCCATTTCGATTGAGCAGAAATCGACGTCGCATAACCCACGTTCAACCGTGGGCACCATTACCGAAGTCTATGATTATCTGCGCTTATTATTTGCTCGCGTGGGTGAACCGCGCTGCCCAATCCACGGCGAAACGTTAGCGGCACAAACTGTAAGCCAGATGGTCGACCAAGTGTTGACCCGTCCAGAAGGCGAACGTTTGATGCTGTTGGCACCAGTGATTCAAGCCCGTAAAGGTGAACACGTTAAACTGCTACAAAGTTTGGCGGCACAAGGCTATATTCGCGCCCGTATTGATGGCGAGGTGTGCGATCTGTCCGATCCACCTGCGCTGGAGTTACAGATTAAACACACCATTGAAGTCGTGGTTGATCGCTTTAAAGTGCGCGATGACCTGCAGCAACGTCTGGCGGAATCATTTGAAACGGCGTTAGAACTGTCCGGCGGCATTGCCACAGTGGTGAGCATGGATGACGAAAAGGCGCCGGAGCTGCTGTTCTCAGCCAACTTTGCCTGCTCGCAATGTGGTTACTCAATGGCGGAGCTAGAACCACGGCTGTTCTCGTTCAACAATCCTGCTGGCGCGTGCCCAACCTGTGACGGCTTAGGCGTACAACAATTTTTTGATCCGGCACGGGTGATCACTAACGATGAACTGTCACTAGCCGGCGGGGCGATCCGCGGTTGGGATCGCCGTAATTTCTATTATTTCCAAATGTTGAAATCGCTCGGCGAGCATTACAAATTCAGCGTCGAAGCCCCGTTTGCCGAACTACCAAACAAGATCCAACAAGTGGTGCTGTACGGTTCTGGCCAAGAGAACATCGCCTTTAAGTACATCAACGACCGTGGCGATGTGGTAATACGTAACCACCCGTTTGAAGGCATCCTCAACAACATGGATCGCCGCTATCGCGAAACCGAATCTAACACCGTGCGAGATGAACTGGCGAAATTTATCAGTACGCGCCCGTGTGCTAGCTGCGGCGGTTCACGCCTACGCGAAGAAGCGCGCAACGTCTTTATTGGCAACATCAACCTGCCAACCGTAAGCGATTGGTCGATTGCCGAAGCCTGTGATTATTTCATCAATTTGCAATTTGAAGGGCAAAAAGCGCAGATTGCCGAAAAAGTGCTGAAAGAGATTGGTGATCGCTTAGGCTTTCTGGTCAACGTCGGGCTGAATTATCTGAGCTTGTCACGTTCGGCAGACACCTTGTCAGGCGGTGAAGCGCAGCGTATTCGCCTCGCCAGCCAGATTGGTGCGGGGTTGGTGGGGGTGATGTACGTGTTGGATGAACCGTCCATCGGCTTGCACCAGCGCGATAACGAACGTTTGCTCAGTACCCTGACCCACCTGCGCGATCTCGGCAATACCGTGATTGTGGTTGAGCACGATGAAGATGCTATCCGCATAGCTGACCATATCATCGACATTGGCCCCGGTGCTGGTGTGCATGGCGGTGAAGTGCTGTGTGAAGGCAATCTAGCCAAGATCGTCGCCTGTGACGATTCCATCACTGGCCAATACCTCTCAGGTAAAAAGAAAATTCAGGTGGGTTCACTGCCAACACCATGCGATCCGACCAAGATGATCAAGCTGTTCGGCGCAACCGGCAATAACCTGAAAAACGTCGATTTAGAGATTCCTATCGGCTTGCTCACCTGTATTACTGGCGTGTCCGGCTCCGGAAAGTCGACGCTGATTAACGATACCTTCTTCCGCATCGCACATAAGATGCTGAACGGTGCTACGGTCAACGAACCGGCACCATATGAACGTATCGAAGGCATGGAGCTGTGTGACAAAGTGGTCGATATCGACCAGAGTCCAATTGGCCGGACACCGCGCTCTAACCCAGCGACCTACACTGGCATTTTCACGCCGATCCGTGAACTGTTCTCCGCAACCCAAGAATCACGTACCCGCGGTTATCAGCCGGGACGTTTCTCGTTTAACGTCAAAGGCGGCCGCTGTGAGGCGTGTCAGGGCGACGGCTTGATCAAAGTGGAAATGCACTTCCTGCCGGATGTCTATGTGCCTTGTGACGTGTGTAAAGGCAAACGCTACAACCGCGAAACGCTGGAAATAAAATACAAAGGCAAGAGCATTCACGAAGTGTTGAAGATGACCGTTGAAGAAGCGCGTACCTTCTTTGATGCCGTGCCAGCCATTGCCCGTAAACTGCAAACGCTGATGGAAGTCGGCTTGTCTTACATCGAGTTAGGCCAAAGTGCGACTACGCTATCAGGCGGTGAAGCACAGCGGGTGAAGCTGGCCAAAGAGCTGTCGAAACGCGATACCGGCAAGACGCTGTATATCCTCGACGAGCCAACGACTGGCTTGCACTTTGCGGATATCCAACTGCTGCTAGATGTACTGCATCGCCTCAAAGGCCAAGGCAATACTATTGTGGTCATTGAGCACAATCTTGACGTGATTAAGACGGCGGATTGGATTGTCGATTTAGGCCCTGAGGGCGGCGCTGGCGGCGGCACCATTTTAACGGCAGGAACACCAGCTCAAGTCGCTCAGCACCCGACGTCGCATACAGCGCGATTTTTGAAGCCAATGATTGACTGATTTTTTATTTTTAAACAATCAGTTAATTAGTCCCCCTAGTAAAGCAAAAATGACAGTTAACTGTAGTGCAAACTGGTAAATTTAGCGGTTTGCACTACAATTTTGTGGATATTTGTTGGTCACAGCGCTATAATCCGCCCCCTTTTAACGGAAAAGTCGGCGCGGGGTCGGATTTTCCGTCTGTGTGAAACCATTCCTGTGTCAATTTTGGCACATCCACAAGGCTACAAAATTCAATGTCATCTGAACTTACTTTCCGTGAACTCGGTTTGTCCGAGGAGCTTTTGGTCGCGCTTAACGAGCTAGGCTACGAGCACCCAACCCCTATCCAAGCAGCGAGTATTAAACCGCTGATGGATGGCAAGGATATCCTTGGTCAAGCCCAAACTGGTACCGGTAAAACCGGTGCATTTGCGTTGCCGTTACTGAACGCAATTAAACGTGACCTCAACGCCCCGCAGATTCTGGTACTGGCGCCAACACGCGAACTTGCCGTACAAGTTGCCGAAGCCTTTTCCAGCTATGCAAAATTTATGAAAGGGTTCCACGTACTGCCAATTTATGGCGGTCAAAGCATGCATCAACAGTTGCAAGCTCTGCGTCGTGGTGCCCAGGTAGTTGTAGGTACTCCTGGCCGTGTTATGGACCATATGCGTCGTGGCACACTTAAATTAGAAAATCTGCAAGCGTTAGTGCTCGACGAAGCCGATGAAATGCTGAAAATGGGCTTCATCGATGACATTGAATGGATTCTTGAGCACACGCCAGATACTCGCCAATTGGCGTTGTTCTCTGCCACCATGCCTGAGCAGATCAAGCGCGTGGCTAACAAACATTTGACTGACCCAGTAAACATCAGCATTGCTGCTAGCCACACTACCGTTGATTCTATCGAACAACGTTTTGTGCAGGTATCACAGCACAATAAACTGGAAGCACTGGTACGCGTACTGGAAGTGGAAAACACTGAAGGTATCATCATCTTCGTACGTACTCGTAACTCCTGTGTGGAACTGGCTGAGAAGCTGGAAGCCCGCGGTTATGCGAGTTCACCACTGCATGGTGATATGAACCAGCAAGCACGTGAACGTGCTGTAGAACAGTTAAAGTCTGGCAAGCTAGATATTCTGATTGCAACTGACGTTGCTGCTCGTGGTTTGGACGTTGAACGTATCGGCCACGTGATCAACTACGATATTCCATACGATACTGAAGCCTACGTACACCGTATCGGCCGTACTGGCCGTGCTGGACGTACAGGCATGGCGATCCTGTTTGTGACCAGCCGCGAAATGCGCATGCTGCGCACCATCGAGCGCGCCACTAACAGCCGTATTTCACCAATGAAGATCCCTGGCCCAGAAGTGGTTGCCGAACGTCGTCTGTCACGTTTAGGTGAGCAGATTGGCACAGTAATCAACAATGAACAGCTGGACTTTATGCAGAGTGCTATCGGCACCCTGAGCTCACAGTTAGAGATTGAAACTGAAACGCTGGCCGCGGCGTTACTGTTCTTGGTACAACAAGAGCGTCCACTGCAGCCACCAGCTATCCAAGAACGTGTACGTGACAGCCGTGATGGTCGTGATAGTCGCGAAGGCCGTGACAACAACCGTCGTGATGATCGTAATGGCGATCGCAAGCCACGTCGCGCACGTCCAACAGGTGATCTGGGTAGTGCTGAACAGCTGAAAGACAATCCAGACATCAAGATGGCACGCTATGTTATCGAGGTGGGTCGTGAGCACGGTGTGGGTGTAGGCAACATTGTTGGCGCTATCGCCAACGAAGCAGACATCGACAGCCGCTACATCGGTCAGATCCAACTGTTGGATCAGATCAGTACTGTAGACCTGCCTACTGGCATGCCAAAAGAAGTGCTGAGCCACCTGCGCAACGTGCGTGTATGTGGTCGCCCAATCAACATCCGCGAAGCGGGTGCTGAAGTTGAAGCGGCACAATCACGTCGCCCACGCCGTGACGGTGGTGCCCCTCGTCGTAGCGAAGGTCGCAGTGAAGGCCGTGATGGTCAACGCCGTGAACGCCGCAGTGAAGGCGGTGAACGTAAGCCACGTCGTCGCGACAGCAAATAAGCTCGTTACCTGCGATGATTGACCAAAAAGAGCAAGCCTAGGCTTGCTCTTTTTTATGGCCCACGCTTTTCGCTCGCAACTCGCGACTTCTTAACTTAAAACTTATCGCTTACAACTTACAGCTAGTATCTCGCGACTTCTTAACTCAAAACTTATCGCTTACAACTTACAGCTCAGCTCGTATCTCGCAGCTCGCGACTCGCCGCTGCTCTACCTAAACCAATTCGTTTTACTCAACTCAACCAGCTCATCGCCACGGCCGTTGATGATCGCTTTCATCATATACAAGCTAAAGCCTTTGGCATGTTCAAACTTGATTTGTGGCGGCATCGCCAACTCTTGTTTGGCGGTGTCCACTTCCACCACTACTGGGCCTGGATGGTCAAACGCTTCGCATAGTGCGCCTTCCAAGCGTTCCGGTTTGCTCACATGAATACCATGCAAACCACAGGCTTTGGCAATCTCAGCAAAGCTTGGGTTATCCAAATCCGTATCGCTAGAAAGATAGCCAGACGCCTTCATTTCCATCGCCACAAACCCAAGTGAGCGGTTATTAAATACCACAATTTTCAACGGCAGATTGAGCTGCTTGAGGGAGAGCAGATCGCCCATCAACATTGAGAAACCACCATCACCACACATGGCGACCACTTGGCGGTTACGATCGACCGCTTGCGCACCCATCGCTTGCGATAACGCGTTAGCCATCGAACCATGGTTAAACGAGCCCAGCAAGCGGCGTTTACCGTTCATTTGCAGATAACGTGCGGCCCACACAGTTGGTGTGCCCACATCGCAAGTGAACACCGCATCATCGGCGGCTTTTTCACTGATCAACCGCGCCAAGTATTGTGGGTGAATCAAGTTATGGCTGGTTTTACCATCGGCAAGATCGTCCAAGTCTTTGCGTGCTTCATGATAGTTCTTCAAACACTGATCGAGGTGGGAGCGCGGACGCCCGTCGTTGATCTGTGGCACCAGTTCATCCAGTGTGGCAGAGATATCGCCGAGTACGCCGTAGTCGATCTGTACATGACGACCAAGCGCGGCAGGATTATTGTCTACCTGCAAGATCTTGGCTTTCTCAGGATAAAACGCGCGATAAGGGAAGCTAGTGCCTAACAACAACACGGTATCGGCTTGGCGCATGGCGTGGTAGCCAGAGGCGAAGCCAATCAGGCCAGTCATCCCCACGTCATATGGGTTGTCGTATTCCACGTACTCTTTACCACGCAACGCATGCACAATCGGCGCTTGCAGTTTGGCAGCGAGCGCGACAACTTGGTCATGGGCATCGGCACAACCGGCACCACACAGAATGGTGACTTTGCTACTGCTGTTTAGCTCATGCGCTAAGGTTTCGATATCGGCCGCAGCCGGCGTGTAGATGGCAGGCGCTGGCAGGCTCCATTTGGGCTTCACCCCTTCTGGCATTGGTTTAAGTGCCACGTCACCGGGTAAGACAATCACCGCAACATCGCGATGCAGAATGGCTTGACGCATCGCGGTTTCCAGCAGGTACGGCATCTGCTCAGGATTTGATAATAACTCGCAAAATACGCTGCATTCTTTGAACAGCGCTTGCGGATGGGTTTCTTGGAAATAGTGAGTGCCGATTTCGGCAGACGGAATGTGCGCAGCAATGGCTAACACGGGTACTCGGTTGCGGTGACAGTCAAATAACCCATTGATTAAGTGCATGTTACCTGGGCCACAGGAGCCAGCGCAGACCGATAAACCTCCAGCGAGCTGGGCATCGGCCCCCGCAGCAAAGGCGGCAGCTTCTTCATGACGAGTCCCCATCCATTCGATGGAACCCAGTTTACGTAGGCTATCACTGATGCCATTGAGCGAGTCACCAGTGACTCCCCACATACGTTTAACACCAGCTTGCGCCAGGGTTTCTGCAATAAAGTGTGCAACGCTCTGACTCATACAACATACTCCACTGTATTAACCAGAATATTTAGTAATTTATGTTGAAATTAATAAATATGCTGATTGAAAAAATACCTTTTAAGCTAACAATACAAATTATCCTCCTGCATAAATTCGTGATCAATATCAAACTTAGACTTAAGTTAGGCGATGTTCTTATAACATCGACATAATAGATGCCTTTTGGGAATAACAAAGGCCACCCCTATGAATGGCCTTCATAACTTTTGGGCATGAAGCCGTTACGGCGTGTAACGTCCTGGCTTGTGATAGAACGTCAGTACGATGTTAGTGATCACCGCCCCTAACACTGACAGCGCTAACAACCATGGTGAGATAATAAAAAATGAGGCGACCACAATCGCCGAGTCGAGCAACATCTGGATGTTGCCCGCGCGAATGTTGAAGCGATCTTGCATATACAGCGCAAAGATATTGAAGCCACCGAGACTAGCCTTATGGCGGAACAAGATCAGTAAACCGCTACCCAGCATTAATGCGCCCATCACCGAGGCGTAGATGACATTGATATAGTCAAAATGCAGTACCAACCCGAGCGCGTCGGTCATGGCACCCACCGCGACGATACAAACAAAGGTTTTGATGGTGAAATCTTTGCCCATGCGGGTCCACGCCAGCCAGAAAAACGGCAGATTAAGCAGTACAAACAGCGTACCAAAGCTCAAGTGACTCAGATGGGTCAACAACAATGCAGCTCCCGCAGTGCCACCGGTCAGCAAACCCGCTTGGCGCAGAAAGAACACACCTAGCGATACAAAACAGCATCCAACAAACAAACCGGTGATATCTTCAACAACCGAATGGCCCGCGGCTCTTGTTATTGGTTTATCTTGTTTCACTGAATGGTCAGCTTTTATCGATTGTTCAGCCTTCATAACAAGTTACCTAATATAAATTTAATGGGGGGTCGTTATTTTTTTGTTTTCCCACCATTAAATGCGCCATCAGGCATATATTAGTCAATCAAGTATCTATAAATAACTGCGCCAAGGATTGGCTTAGACTGGAATGATTCATGGACAGTTGTAGCAGATGCCAACTACTCCTTTGGTCGTATAACGTAAAAAGTCCAATTGGCAAGCACGTTTGCGCAACATTGTTCACATAACGTTCACCTACATTTACTATGTAAACTTACTGATACACCCGCCAAAAGTCGTCGTTAAACCACGATAAGCCGCCGTTTATTTACCACACAGCCTCCCGATAATTGACCGCATATAAAAATTAACGTTCAAGAAACATTTCTGTCACTTGTCTTGCGCACAATCTTGCCCAAGCCGATGCAGCCATCGGTACGACCCTACAGGAATAATAACGCGAGGAAAGCAATGAAAACCCTACCCCACATTAAGGCTACGGTAGCAACCGCTATCGCGGCAGCATTGGTCTGCCATAGCGCAAGTGCCGCAGTGTTACCGGAATCGCAAAGCCAAAGCAGCTGGTTTACCGCAGGCGCAGAGGCAGTGGCCACCAAAGTCGCCACTGCACGTAACACTGGCACCGCTAAAAACGTCATCTTATTTGTGGGTGACGGCATGGGCGTATCAACGCTGACGGCCGCCCGTATCTATCAAGGGCAAGCGGCGGGGAATACTGGGGAGGAAAACCGACTCAGTTTTGAAACCTTCCCATACAGCGCGCTCTCCAAAACTTACTCGGTTAACCAACAAACGCCTGACTCAGCGCCAACCATGACTGCGATGGTTACAGGCGTAAAAACCGAAGACGGCATGTTGTCTGTATCTGCCGATGCTATCCGCGGTAACTGTTTATCTAGCCAAGGCCACGAGCTGAAAACCGCGCTGGAATATGCCGAAGAGGCCGGTAAATCTACCGGTATCATCTCTACCGCCCGCCTCACTCACGCGACCCCTGCAGCCACCTATGCCCATACGCCAGAGCGTAACTGGGAAGCTGACAGCGATATGCCAGCCGAAGCGCTCGCGGATGGCTGCCATGACATCGCCTATCAAATGGTGATGGATGCTCCCGGTGATGGTTTAGAAGTCGCGCTCGGCGGCGGCCGTGGTTACTTCTTGCCAAATACGGTAGTAGATGGTGAAGGTCGCAATGGTCGCCGTGCCGATGGTAACGACCTGACCAGCGCATGGACTACCAGCTACAGCAATGCCGCTTATGTGTGGAACAAAACAGAGTTTGATGCGGTAGACACCGCCAGTGTCGATCACCTGCTGGGGCTGTTTGAAAGCTCTCACATGCAGTACGAAGCCGATCGCGCTGATGATGTTGGTGGCGAACCTTCACTGGCGGAGATGACTAGCAAAGCTATCGATCTGCTAGCGAAAAACGATAACGGCTACTTTTTGATGGTTGAAGCTGGCCGTATCGACCATGCGCACCACGCTGGTAATGCCTCGCGGGCGCTGCAAGATACGGTGGCGCTGTCTGATGCTGTACAAGCGGCCATGGACAAGGTCGACCTGAGCAACACCTTGATCATCGTTACCGCCGACCACAGCCACACCTTCACCATTGCGGGCTATCCCGCACGTGGCAACCCTATTTTGGGCTTAGTGCACGCACCAGATGATGAAGCTATTGAAACTAATCCCACCTTGGCCGCCGATGGTTTGCCATACACCACACTGGGCTACACCAATGGTCCCGGCGCCAAAACAGGCAGTCGCGCAGATCTGAGCGCTACCGATACCACAGAAGTCGATTTTCTACAGCAAGCGCAAGTGCCACTGAGTAGTGAAACCCATGCAGCGGAAGACGTAGCAATTTATGCTGCCGGCCCAGGGGCTTATCTGTTCCAAGGTTCTGTAGAACAGAACGTGATCTTCCATGTCATTAACCAAGCTGCCGCACTGGGCGCGAATAAGTACTAATTTTGAAAGGATGCTAATAATGAAACTGAAAGCAATTGTACTGGCGATGACCACCGCCTTAGCGGCGCTAGCACTCACAGGTTGCGGTGACGATGGTGACACTGGTGCCGCAGGCCCTGCAGGGCAAGATGGTAGCGCTGGCGAAAACGGCAATGATGGCCGCGATTACACCGCCGTAAACCAATGGTTTGTTGAAGGGCAAGCCACGGTAAGCCAAGCCAGCCAACGCAGCATTAGTGACCCAGCAGGCAAAGCCAAAAACGTGATTCTGTTTGTCGGCGATGGCATGGGTATCTCAACCCTTACCGCTGCGCGCATCTATCAAGGGCAACAACAAGGCCACAGCGGTGAAGAAAACCGTCTGAGCTTTGAAACCTTCCCCTACTCCGGCTTAGTAAAAACTTACTCGGCCAACCAACAAACGCCTGACTCCGCACCGACCATGACCGCGATTGTCACCGGGGTGAAAACCAAAGACGGCATTATCGGCGTGGATGACCAAGCGATTCGTGGTAATTGTGCCTCAGGGCAAAACCAAGCGGTATTGTCCGCCTTGCAGCTGGCTGAAATTGCTGGCATGAGCACCGGCGTGGTATCAACCGCACGCCTCACCCACGCCACACCAGCGGCGACTTATGCTCACGCAGTGGAACGGAACTGGGAAGCTGACAGCAACATGCCGCAAGCAGCGATTGACGCGGGCTGTACCGATATCGCCGCACAGCTGATCGACTTTCCCTACGGCGATGGTATTGAAGTCGCACTCGGCGGCGGCCGTACCTATTTTATGGCTAACACCGAAACCGACCCAGAAAACGGCAGTAATGGTCGCCGTAACGATGGCCGCGATCTCACCGCTGAATGGACCAGCAAATACAGCGACAGCGCTTATGTATGGAATCGCGAGCAGTTCTTAGCGGTGGATACTCGCAATGTGAAGCATCTGCTGGGGTTGTTTGAAAACTCTCATATGCAGTATGAAGCCGACCGCCAAGATGATGTGGCCGGAGAACCGTCGCTGGCAGAGATGACCAGCCGCGCATTAGACATGCTCAAGCAAAATGACAAAGGCTATTTTCTGATGGTAGAAGCTGGCCGTATCGACCATGCCCACCACGCCGGTAATGCCGCCCGCGCCTTACAAGACACTGTCGCACTGTCAGAAGCCGTACGCGTAGCGATGGAAAAGGCCGACGACGATACGCTGATTCTGGTTACCGCCGACCACAGCCATGTATTTACCATTGCGGGTTATCCAGTGCGTGGCAACCCGATCCTCGGTTTAGTCCGTGGCGTAGATGACAACGGCTCAGCCTCAACCACCTACAGCACCGACAGCAACGGCATGCCTTACACTACCTTAGGTTATGCCAACGGCCCCGGCTTTGGTTACGGTAACGACCCAATCAACACTGACAGCTATCGTCCTGACCTCAATCTGTACGATGTCACCGACGTGAATTACCGTCAGGAAGCCACTGTGCCGTTAGATAGTGAAACCCACGCAGGTGAAGATGTGGCGGTATACGCCAAAGGCCCAGGCGCACAGTTAGTCACCGGTTCAGTAGAGCAAAATATGCTGTTCCATGTGATGAACTATGCTTCCGACCTAGTGAACCGCGCTGAAGCCAATCAGCCATAACGTGCCATGCCCGAGTCACGCCACCGTGGCTCGGGCAGCCCATTTTAAGGAGACTTTATGCCACGCACTCTTTTGTTACTCAGCGGGTTGGCACTTTGGTGTAGTCAGGCGTCAGCCGCGGATTTTTGCCCTACCGCCACAGACACTCAACCGTTTGGCATTGAATATCAACTAACTGGCACCCAACAAGGCCTGTTGCAACTGTTACGCAGCCAAGCGCAAACGGCGTATTACAATCCCGCCAATGGCGTTGCCGAATGGTGGGACTTCCGCCAAGCCAAACACCCAAATTTCACCCGTGTATTCAGCCAACAGCAACGCCGCATTGATTACTACACTGGTGACTTACGCACATTGAATATTCATGTGGCGCAAAGCGAAATTGAAAGTTTTGCCACCAGCGCCCTGCGCCAACAGTTAACGCCAAAAGGTGATGGCCCCTGCGCCGCAAGTCAGCGCTTTGAGGGCGATTACCAAGGTCGCCATTATCAGTTGGTGTGGAGTCAGCGCTTACAACTGCCGCTAACACTGACCATCACCGACCAGCACCGCAGTCAACAATGGCAAGCGAAAGCGCAACTTAGCGGCCAACAAGTGGCGCAACAGCTGCAGCAATGGCAGCAGTTTAGCGATACCGACTACGCCGATATTGGTGACAATGAAACGGACCCATTCTTAGCGCAGATGATCAACCAAGGCTTTGTCGAACACAGCGAACACGCGGTGTATAACAGCCAAGGCCAGCCCGTCCAAGGTGGCCACCATCACTAAGTGACCATAGCAAAACGCCGAGCGATGCTCGGCGTTTTCGTTTTTAACTCGCACCTTCCTTAGAAGGCATAAGCCACTGACGCATAAACGCGCCGGTGTTCGCCCGGATACAAACCGGTACGATTCAGCAAGCCGCTGACCGCATACTCTTTGTCGAACAGGTTTTTCACGTTCAACTGGAACTGCCACGCTTGCCACTGAGTTTGCCACGACAGGTCAAAGACGGTGTACGGCTTAATCTTGCCGCCGTCTTGGTCAAACTGCTCTGACACATAATCGGCACCGAAAGCGATAGAGGAGTTAATCGCGCTCAGATCATAACGACTCCACAAACCAAATTGATGGCGTGGCGCGTTAGCAAAACGGTCGCCGACGGCACGGCTGATACCATCTACCGCGTCTTTCACGACGGTGTCGTTGTAGGCGTAGTTGGCGTTGATCACCCAGTTATCGGTGAGATCGCCCATCAGATCGACCTCAAAACCGCGCGCCCGCACTTTACCTAACGCTTGCTGCTTGTCGGTGTCATTCGGATCGACCTGCAGAATATTCTCACGCACGATATGGTAGCCAGCAAAGTTGACATTGATAGCATCATCCAACCAGAAGGTACGTAAGCCAATCTCCGCTTGCTTGCTCTGTTCTGGATCAAACGGACCGCCGTTGGTCGCCAGTTGCGACGAGACAGTTTGCGGAGTAAAGCCCGTGGCCCAGCTCAAGTAGGGGTGAAAATGCTCATTGATCTTGTAGGTACTGCCTAAGCGATAAGAGAACCCTTGGTCGTTAAACTTCTCTTCGGAATCGTCCAGATGATCTTGCGCTTCATCATTAAAACCGTCGACACTGACGCTGCCAGTCACATCCCACGCGTCGGTAATGCGCCATTGGTCTTGCAGATAAAAACCGTAACGCAGTGCTTCAGTGTTGTTATCCCCCGCCAGACGCATGTTGTAACTGTCTGGGTCGGTGACACCATACTGCGGATCTTGGTAACTAATGCCGACCACGCCATCAGCGGTACGGGCTCGCATGTAGAAGAAGTCTTCCTGCTGACGTGACACATCACCACCCAGCAATACCGTGTGATCGCCCAGTTCGGCCACTAAGTTAAGCGCCACCGAGGTGGTTTGCGTATGGCGGTCTTGGTCGCGATATTCGCGCTCAGCAAAATCTGCAACGCCATCACCATCGGTATCAGTGGCACTGCGCGGTTCATGATATTTCTGCCGCTCAGTATCTTCAAAGTAACGCACATTCATGCTGGCCGACAGCCATGAGTTGACGTTGTGCTCCACACTCAGTTGGAAGACGTCGGCATCGAGATCCAAAAAGTCCGATTTCTCGTTGAAGTTGAAATCACGCGCAGTGAGGAAGTTGCCATCCATATCGGCAGGTAACCCCCGCAGACGCTCGCCACCATTGTGTTGCATCACATTGGTGTACTGCAGTGTTAATGAGGTGTCTTCGCCGATATCAAAGGCATAACCCAAGTCGATGGTACGGTTACGCTTATCGGTGTTCGCACGATAAGGATTTTCATGATCTTGATAAATCCCCACGCGATAACGCTGGCTATCGTTGTCCATTAGCGGCCCAGACAGTTCCACACTGCCGCTAACAAAGTCATCTGAGCCAGTGGCCAGTTTCACTTTATTGTTGCGCTGATACGATGGCTTTTTGGTGACATAGTTGATCAAACCACCTGGGTCACCGGCGCCATACAAAGCGCCGCTGGGGCCTTTCAGCACTTGCACTTGTTCAATGTTAAACAGCTGCGGCGTTGACACATCGCCGTATGGGTCGCCGCGTACGCCATCATAGCGCACGTCATTTTGGCGAAAACCGCGGAAGGTTACTGACGCATAGTTGTATTGGCTCACCCCACTGATAGAGCGGTACAGCTCAGTCACTTCGGTGGCGGCTTGGTCTTCAATCAAAGACAACGGCAAAATCTGCACCGCTTGCGGCGTACGTTCAATCGGCGTGTTGGTCTTCATCGCTAACGAACCATCATTGACCCGATACAACGATTGAGCACGACCCGATACGGTAATACGTTCAATATCACGGGTGTTGCTTGCTTGTTCTTCCGCCAGCGAATCTGCGCCATAAAGCGCACCAAATACCGCTAACGCTAGCGGTAATACAGCAGCTTTCATCAGTAAACCTTTAGAGGTTGCTAAAATTGACGCGAGTGTAAATGATAGTAATTATCATTACAATCAAGAAATATCCAACTGACTATCAATGGGATAAATAATCGAGCCAATCTGAGACGTCGATATAGATTGTTACGCGTTACAACCTATGCTGCAACGCGGCATGTAGCGCGGGCGTTTCAATCATGCTGAGCAAGTTGCGCCGTTGGCCGCCGTTGGCCAGTAACCAGTGCTTAGTAATAAACAGAATAAACTGCTTCAACTGCTGCTCGTTATGCTCGTTGGCGGCGGTATCTTGCTTTAACACCATATTGCAGAAGTCGTCTGGGTAGCCCCACAGTGTGAGAATGTAGGCACTCACCAGCGCACTATTTTCAAAGTGAGTCAGCGATAAATTACCACTGACCATCTCAGGTTTTAGCAGTGCTTGGTGCTGCAGACGCGCCGCGACTATCAAGCGTCCTAAGCCACTGAGCATCGCGGCGGAAAAGATATCGTCGGCGGCTTCGGTGGGCCAATCCAAGGTTTCCACAATCTGCCGCGCTAACTGCGCGTGTTGAAAAGCCGCGTCGTTAATACTGCGCAACACCGCCACAGGAATATGCGCGGCAAACGTTTTATCGACCAACATCGAGGTGACTATCGCTTCGGTCAGTTTTGATCCTAAGCGCATGATGGCTTCAAACAATGAGGTGGTTTTACGGCCAAAGCCGAAAAACGCCGAATTGGCATATTGCAGCAGTTTGCCGCTCAATACCGCATCGTGAGAAATCAATGCGGTGAGTTTTTCTAGATCTACCTCAGGCTCACGCATGATACGTTTAAACTTAATCAGCAGTTTGGGCATGACCGGCAGCTCTTGTAGGCCGCCAAGATAGTGGCGTTCATCGGCGGTAAACGGCAACTTTTGCAACCGCTCGGCACAAGCAAATAGATAGGCGAGATCTTGCTCCGTATAAGGTTTGCCAATCATAAAATGGCTACAGTGATTCAGGCTTTCCAGCACTGTGGGCGAGGTATCTCCGGTGAGTAACACGCGAATAGCGCTGGGCATCGCTTCGCGCACTTGCTGCAATAGCTCATTGCCGCGCAGCCCCAACATCAAATAATCGCACACCACCACATCCACGGCTTGCGTTATCTGCTGCTGCCAACCGCTGGGGTCATCACACAACAGAATTTGCCAATCCGGCCGAATACGTCGCGCAGCGCGTTGCAACGCCTTAAGCACTAGCATATCGTTATCAACAAAGAGTACCTTCAGGGTCGCCATACTCTTCCCCATCTAACCGCGTTTGACTGCCCGAATAGCGACAACAGAATAAGTCGCTATCAACTTGATAATACTCAGTTTACAACATAAATTTAATTTGCGAGCTAAATGACCAGTTTTCTTAGGGGAAACCGCATGACTCAAGTAGAAAGTGAGCCCCAAGCCACCGTGTTATGTGTTGATGATGAACCGAGTATTTTGAAGTCATTACAACGCTTATTTATGGGAAAGTCGTTCAATATACAGCTGGCCACCAGCGGTGCAGCGGCGCTTGAGATCATGGCGAAAACACCGGTACAAGTGATTATTAGCGATATGCGTATGCCGCAGATGAATGGCGCACAGTTCCTCAGTGAGGCGGCCAAGCTGCAACCTAACTCCTATCGGATTCTGATGACGGGCTATGCCGATCTGGCTTCAACCGTGGCCGCCATTAACATAGGTAAAATTCACCGTTATGTGCAAAAGCCGTGGGACAACACCGAACTTCTCGCCTTGGTGGATGAAGGGCTGCATTATTTTCGCCTACTGACTGCCAATAAGTTACTCACCGCCAAAGTTGCCAAACAAAATAGGCAGCTAAAGGAGCTGAACCACAATTTGGAACAGTTGGTAGAGCAGCGCACCAATCAGCTAATACGCACCATCAATCAAGTTAAAAGTTTGCTGGCCGACCGCGAAACTGAAAACAATGCCATTCTCGAAGTGCTGTACAACATCATCAGCATCAACCCGCAACTTAGCGGTGACTACGCCCGTTGTGTGGCAAAAACGTCGCTGGAGCTGGCGCAAATGGCCAAGTTAGATGAAGACTTGTGCCATACCATTGAACAAGCGGGGCTGTATTGCGAGCTGGGTAAGTTGAGTTTTTCCACCACCTTGTTGGAAAAACCGATGCATAAAATGGTCGGTGCTGAGCTGAACTCCTACCTGAAACACCCACAGCTGGCGGAAGATATTCTGCGTCCCGCCGTACACCTGCAGCCGATGATTGAAGTGATAGTGCATCAGTATGAAAAATTTAATGGTGATGGCGAGCCAGCACAACTGTCGGGCCGCACGATTCCCGTGGGATCACGTATTTTAGCCGTGGCCCGTGACTTTTGGGGCTTGCTGTTTAAACAGCTCAATCCACGTGACATGAGCCATGATGAAGCCTACGAATTTCTCAAGCGACAACAAGGCAATAGCTACGATCCAGACGTGATCGCACTGCTGGCGGAGCTGATCAAACGTAATAAGAAAGTGGCACAAGCGGAACCTAGCAATGAGGGGCTCACCGTCGACCAAGTGAGCGTGGGCATGAAGCTGAAACGCAATTTGTACAACAGTCGCCAAATGTTGATGTTGCCCAAAGGGCATGTGATCAGCCAAGAAACCATTGATAAGCTAAATCTGTATCTGACTAAACACCGAGAAGTGCTGCGGTTAGTGGTGGAATAGCCCGATGCGTTGGTGTCCAGCCACCTTCGCCTAGAGGCTGTTTATCTTTAGTGTTTAATTTTTGTTCAAATTAAACGCGTTATGAACGAGGCGAGACCTGCGACGCTTAGTCAACTGAGCAAGCTGGGCGCAACAACGTTCAGAGTGCGTTTAAATGAACCAGCAAAGATAAACATCCCCTAGTCGGCCAAATGGGGAGCCGCGTTCAAAGCCCGCTGCTCGTTCTCCGCCACCTGCTGCTCGGTCAGCATTGGCAGAGTAATAGTAAACTCTGTGCCCTTACCCCGTTGGCTAGTCACGACGATCTGCCCTTGGTGTCGTTGCACAATGGAATACGATAGCGATAGCCCCAACCCCGTGCCGCTCCCCACAGGTTTTGTAGTAAAAAACGGGTCAAAAATCTTATCCAGATGGCGTGCTTCAATGCCGCTCCCCGTATCGCGGATCACCACCTGTACGCCGTTGTTATGGCGCTGAATGCTGATATAGATATCTCCATTGTGCTCAATCGCTTGTGCCGCATTGACCAATAGGTTCATGAACACTTGGTTAAGTTGCATCGGTTGGCAATAGAGTTGTGGCAGCGCTTCATCGTAATCGCGATGTACCGCCACTTTATATTTCAGCTGGTTATTGACGATCTTCAAGGTGTTTTCCATACCATCACGCAGGTCGGCATATTGCCACTCGCTGTTATCCACATGGGAGAACGACTTGAGATTCTTTACGATAGCCGCCACACGGCTGGTGCCTTCCAAACATTCGTTCACCAGCTCAGTAATGTCTTGCCGAATAAAGCGATATTGCTGCCGCTCAAAAAAGTCAGCCTTGAGTTTATGGTAGGAATCTGGCGTGGCTTTATCGATAACCTTTTCACTGAATTCAACAATTTTTAGCAGGTTGCCGACGTAGTCTTTCAGGCTTTGCAGGTTGGAGTTAATAAAACCGATCGGGTTGTTGATCTCATGTGCCACCCCAGCGGCCAGTTGACCGATAGAGGCCATTTTTTCCGCTTGTAACAACTGCCCCTGCGCCATCTCTAATTTGTTAATCAAGGCGCGCTGCTCTGCATGTTCCGCTTCCAGTTGCAGCGCCAACTCTTTTTGCGCATTAAAGTAACCAGCCAATGCGGTTACATCTTGCAGGATCAGGCAGATAGATTGCACTTCACCCCCCACAATCTCTAGCGGCACTATCTCCATATTTTGGTACATCAAGGTTTCTTCGCCGGTGATCGGCCGACTACTTTTGAACTTGAAAATATGTGGACGATGCTCCCAGTAGGAGAAACTGGGGTTATTGAGTACCAACACACTCTTGAGTTTCTTTTTCAGAAAAGCGGCTTCATCTTGAAACAATTCGAGAATATTGCGTCCGATCACGGCCTCGCTGGGCATGTCCATGCGGTCGGCAAAAAAGCTGTTCCAGTAGCGAATATTGAAATCTCGGTCTAATACGCAAATCCCCAACGGCAGCTTATCAACTAAGGCATCGCATATTAAGGTGTCGGCCATGGCTTACTCCAATAAGGCGTTGAGGCGGCTGATTAAACTATCAACGGATTTATCTTCAAGACAGATTAACACCTTCGAGCCAAACATCGATTTTTCGACGTTAAATTCGACCTCCATCAGCAGTGCAGAATCCCAGCGAAACTGCTGCTCCTTATCTTGCGCAGGCCGGTATGCGGTAGGCATGCTCAGATTGGCCTTTAGCTCCAATTGGTCGGCAAACCCTTTGAGACAAGCGCCTGCGAGAATATTGGCCAGCTCCAATATCAGCTCTTCGGTGGTACTATCATCGAGTGGCAACGGATAATCCATCAGTGACGCCATGGTATCGGTACCCGACTTTGACAACAGCGCTATCACTTCACCACGCAGCGATCCCAAAAAGGATTGGCGGGAAAACCAATAGCGATCATCTGAGTCAAAAATCTCGGCAAACTCCGAGGGAGTGACGGTCACAATATGCGGAATCGATAGCGCAATTTTAGTTTCGATAAGCTTGGCCAGTTCATTGGCCGCCTGCCCCATCGAGATGTTCATCAACTCCTGTAAAACATCGCGCAGCTCTTCACCAAGTCTGTCGTTCATATCAACCCCACCTCAGATAGCGCCTGATGTAGCTCATTAGGTGATAAAGGTTTTTTGAGAAAACGGTAAGCACCGAGTGAATTGACCAGTTCTACCGCTTCTGGCTGAATATCAGCGCTGATAACAATCACAATGGTTTTGTTGTGGTGTTCGTTGAGGTATTGCAGCACTTGAAAACCATCGACCTCTGGCATGGTCAAATCGAGGAATAGCACATCGGCTAACCCCGCCTTCACCGCATCAATGGCTTCTCGTCCATTTACAGCTTCATGCACTAATACGTCCCACTCCTTTGGTAATGCTCGCATAACAGTTTTACGTGAGAAGGCCGAATCATCGGCAATAGTGACAGGAACTGACATGGAATCTCCTCTATTTGCGAAGAACTAATGCTAAAAAGTATTTTCGCCAGTTGGAGATTTGTCAAAGCGTGAGCGCTTATACCTTTTGCTATTACCTTGAATGTTAAGCGGTTACCCCCTTAGATATAGCTGAGCTAGGCTGATCGCGTTGCGTGGCTGGCGCTAAGTAGCGTGCGGCAAAATCTGCGGCGGGGATGGGTTTGGAGAAGTGGAAACCTTGGTAGTAGTCGCAACCGAGTAGCATCAGCAGTTGTTTTTCCTGTTCCGACTCAATCCCTTCTGCCACGGTAGTCAGTTCCATAGTATTCGCCAGCGAGATAATGGCGTTAACTATGCCCTGCTTTTTACTGTCTTGGTCAATATCGGTGACAAAGGCACGGTCAATTTTGAGCGTACTGATTGGAAAATCAAATAGATAAGACATGCTGGAATAACCCGTGCCGAAGTCATCAATAGCGATGGTCACCCCCAAAGCACGCAGTGCTTTGAGCGTTGATACTGTGTAGTTGAAATCGCCCATCGCCACCCGCTCGGTAATCTCGAGTTCGACAAGATGCGACGGCACGCCGTAGCGTTCTAACAGGTATTTCAGCTCTTCAATAAATTGTGGTCGCTGGAACATCGGCAGTGACATATTGAGCGCTACCGGCTTCACTGCCAGCCCTTGCGCTAACCATTGCCCTAGTTGAGCAATGACGGTTTCCAGCACCCACAGATCGATCTGCACGATCTGGCCGGACTGTTCCGCAAGCGGAATAAAATACGCTGGCGAAATCTGTCCACGCTGCGGATGCTGCCAACGTACCAGCGCTTCTGCGCTCATCACTTCGTTATCCATGATGCGCACTTTGGGCTGGTAATACAGCTCAAACTCATGCTGTTCCAACGCTTGCGCTAACGCACGTTTGAGGGTGAATTTTTCCATAGCATCCGTTTGCATTTCCGCCGAGAAAAAGGCGTAAGTGCCACGGCCACTAGCCTTCGCCCGATACATTGCTGCATCAGCACTCCCCACCAGTTGATCTAATGAGGTACCGTCGGTGCCAGAGATCGCAATACCGATGCTGCAACCAATATTGACCGTCTGCTCCCCAATCTCAAACGGATAACTGAGGGTCTGAATAATTGCTTCGGCTAAATCAACCGAACTGATACTGTCATAGGGAGCAAGCAGTACAAATTCATCGCCACTAAACCGATATAGTTGCTCGCCTGCGGTTAATACGCGTTGAAAGCGCAGCGCCACCGCTTTTAACAACGCATCGCCAAATTGATGCCCCATGGCATCATTTACATGTTTAAAATCATCCAGATCGATAAACATGGCAACCAATTGTTTATCACGTTGATACGCCTGCTCCGTCAGCAAATAAAATTGCTCCATCAACGAGTTACGATTAGCTAAACCGGTGAGCATATCAAAATTGGCTAAACGACGAATATTTTCGGCGGCGGCCCGTTGTTCAGTAATGTCTTCCATGATGGCAATCAGGTGCTCAATTTCGCCCTGCACATTGCGCACTACCGAAATAGTGCCGCGTTGCAGATAGAGCTGGCCGCTTTTTTTCTTATTCCAGAACTCGCCAGACCAACTGCCCTGTTCCACCAAACTGTGCCATAACGCTTGATAGAAGTGCGGGTCTTGTCGGCCGGACTTGAGAATGCGTGGATTTTGACCGATAACTTCATCTGCACTATAGCCTGTGATGCGGCTAAACGCGGGATTGACCTTGATGATCTGGCCGCTCGGGTCGGTGATCACAATCGATTCATGACCATATTCAAACACTTCATTGATCAAGTTCAGCTGTTGACGGCTCTCAATGGCGCTCAATGCAAAAGTGATATTTTTTGCCAGCCGTTCAAACAGCGCCTGCACGGCTTCATCAAACTCAAAGCCAGTAGAATCAAATACGCTGAGCAGCGCATAGAGTCGGCCATGTTTATAAATTGGGTAAGCAAATACTTGATTGAATTGGCAGTTTTTTTGGCAAGGTGAGCATAACGTAGCATATTCAAAGCGGCTAAAACCTGCCGATTGTTGCAGTCGCTCCGGTGCAAGCTGCAGAGTGTCCCCAGTGTCTAAACATTGATTGGTAGGGTAGATATACAGTTGCGACATCTGCACTAATTGCGGCTCATCCGCCGCAGTCGGCGGGAAGCCACACACCGCCACACTGGTCTGCTCTACGCCGATTTTATGGGTGACGATACGGCAAACTTTCTCAAACACTTCGGCTTCTGAATAGTTATCACCCACCATCTCTTGGTTAATCGCGCTCAACGCTTCATACATGCGTTTACTGCGACGAATGCGCACCAAGCTGCGGTCTCGTTCAGTAAGCAAGGCGGTAATCAGCAAATTTAAGGTATGAATGGCAATGATCAGTAGCGACAGCAACAAGTAATTGCGGATTTCAAGTTCGATGCTGGTACTGCCCTGTGCACGTTGCAATAGATAGAGCGCCAGCAAGCCGTTAGAGGTCAGAATCCACGCATTGATTCTCATTGAAAAGTACGCAGTAAAAATGCCGTACAACGGCACAAAGATAAAGCTCTCCGGCGGTACGCCGTAGCTCAGCACCCACGCTTGGTTGAAAATGGCAAAGGTCAAAGCGCCGGTTGCCAGCCACGCTAGCAAGGGCACTAACGGCCAACACCGCGCTTGATGTTTGCCAATTTCCATCAGCAGGATCACCGAACTGAACAGGACCGCGGCCAGTGACAACTGACTGAACCAGTAAGCCCAGGTTAACGGCAATGGCAGCGGCTCAGGATTGAGCACCACCGCAGGAATGCAGGCCAGCAGCGCACTGGGCAATAAGCAGCCTAGCGCTAAATAGTTAAACGCCACTTCCATGCGTTCAAAATTAATGTGCTCTAGATTGAAGATACGAAACAGGAAAAAACCGACCAAACCTTGCAGCCAAAAGGTCAACGCGATAAGCACAGCATCAGCGAATGGCTGTTGGTACAGCAGTCGTTGTGACAACACGCTAAGCAACAATACACCAAGAATAAACGGCACGTCTTGTTGCATACGCCGTGGCACCAGTAACAAGGCTGAGCAGAGCAACGCGCCGCTGGGCTCCAGCGGGATAAACTGATGCGGCGACGCAAACGCTGTCGCCATCAGGACAGACGTTAGCGCGTAAACTATTAACCAAGTGGTTCGGTAATGATTAAAAAGCTGGGTTATCGTTTTTGTTAGTTCACCCACATCGCATCCCTTGTCGATAGTTGTTAGCGCACATTTATTTCTGGGGTGTTCATCCTACTCGCACCGTCGATATATAAATACCGACACATCGAGAATGCCACGTTCATTATCGTGATAAATGCAGTGAGCCATATGTGTTACTTGCTGAAACATAAAGAATTTATGCTATGGGATATTTAGTCTTAGCTCAATTAATTGTCATGATCATTTACAAAAATGTATAGCAGATCACGTAATAGTGTTATGGCTTTCAGTGGGGGATTTAACGCGGCATGTTACAACTCAGTGATTTCGCTTGCGACATCATCTAAGGTGATAATACGGCAAGCGGCATTTAGCTCAATCGCCTCCTTTGGCATACCAAACACCACGCAACTGGCTTCATCTTGGGCGATGGTATCGGCACCTGCTTGGCGCATCTCTAATAAACCTCGGGCGCCGTCATCACCCATACCGGTAAGAATATAGCCGGCAGCATCTGTGGTCGCAATTTTTGCTACCGAGCGGAACAACACATCAACCGCGGGTTTATGGCGATTCACCAGTGGCCCATCAATCACGTTAACCGAGTAACGCCCTCCGATCTTAACCAGTTGCATATGGCGGCCACCGGGAGCGATCAAGGCGCGGCCGGGTAACACTAAGTCACGGTCTTCGGCCTCTTTGACCTCAATCTGACACAGTGAATTCAAACGCTGGGCGAACATGGCGGTAAACTTCTCCGGCATGTGCTGCACAATAACGATGCCTGGCACTTCCACAGGTAAGGCGACCAAGATGCGCTCCAACGCTTGGGTGCCGCCCGTAGAGGTACCAATTGCTACGATGTTGCGCCGATGCTGACGCGGCGCGGCGGAATTGCGGGGGACAGCGGCTTTGAGCATTGGCGGCTTAGCGGCGGCTTTAACAATGTTTTTGAGGCGCGCCGAGGCGGCAGCTTTGACCACACTGACCACATCGTTGGCACTATCTAGTAGGAAGCCTTTCAGGCCCATTTTCGGCTTAGTGATAACGCCAAAGGCCCCTAGCGACATGGCTTTCATAGTGACATCTGCACCCTGCTCTGCCAGTGTAGAGCAGATAATCACTGGCGTTGGCCGCTGCTGCATAATCTGTTTAAGAAAGGTCAATCCATCCATGCGTGGCATTTCAATATCCAGCACCACAACGTCCGGCCACTCTTTTTCCATGCGGCGCATGGCAAAAATAGGATCGGCGACCGACGCCACAGAAGCAACAGCTTTGTCGCCCAGTAATAGCTCACTCATCACCTGCCGGACGACGGCTGAATCATCCACTATCAGTACATTTACTCCATGAGTCGCCGTCATCATCTGTGTTCTATCCTTATCCAGCTACATTGTGACAGGCGCTGCGCCACATTAACTGTAATAACCATATTGCACCCACACATTGCCATTGGTTAATTCAAAATGCACCTTGCGATAGCGCTTCCCCCCCACATCTTCCGCTTTAATACTGAAGCCAGCGGCAATCAACTGAGTGCGGCCAAAGCGCACATTAGCATCAGCCACATTCAGCTCGGGATTGAGCCGATCATTAAGCTGAATAACATGACCACCCCCAAATAACTTCACGTGAAACGCCGACGGCTTATGCCCCGTGCTGGCAATATGTTGTAAAAAATATTCCATCACATCACTACCATAATAGCCGTGTGGATGATGGGCGTTCTTACAAAACTGGTAACGTTCGGGCAACAGGTAATGGCACATGCCACCAATTTTGTCGCGAGGATGCCAGAAGGTCATCGCCACACAGGAACCCAGCAGTGTGTGCACCACTAACTCTGAGCTATGCTGCTCAAAATGCAGTTCACCAGGCTGCAATGAAATTCGCTTAAAACCTTGGTCACCGGGAAAGCCATTCATCGTCACGCCACCAAATAGATAGATGGTCGTATGAGCGTTAGCTGATTCGCGATGCCATTTAAACTCTCGGCATGGCCAATGAGCAAATAGCTGCCCGGTTTCATCTGTCGTTGTACATTGGCGATCACTCTTTCTTTGGATGCCGCATCAAAATAGATCATCACATTACGCAAGAAGACCAGATCAAATTGCCCCAGATCGTCCGGTAGCTGTTGCAGATTGGCTTGCCGAAAACTCACATGGCGGCGCAGCTCCCGAGCAATTTTAAAGGTGCCGACCTTACTGCCAGTGCCTTTTAGACAAAACTGATGCAACTGCGCTTTGGGGATGTTATCTGCTCGCAACATGGGATAAATGGCATTACGAGCTTTCTCCAGCACCTCTGCATTAATGTCAGTACCGACGATCTCCCACGGGCCGTTGTGGTATTGCGCTAACATCATCGCCAGTGAATAAGCTTCCTCGCCAGTTGAACTGGCCGCACTCCAGCAGCGCAGTTTACGTTCCGCCTTCAACGGTAAAATCACCTCGCGGATAAAATCAAAATGGGCAATTTCGCGGAAAAAGAACGTTTCATTGGTTGTGAGTAAGTTAATCGCCGTTTGGCGTTCCACCACTGACAGTGGATGTTTAGGATGGGTCAGCATGTCGATATATTGCTGAAAACTGCTGAACTGTAACTCGCGCAGTCGCCCTGCAAGCCGACTGCTGACCAGCGCTTTTTTATTGTTAGATAACCGAATGCCCGCCGCTTGATAGACCCAACGGCTGATCTGCTCGAACTCTTTGTCGAGCAGGTTCACCTGTAGATATGGCTGGTCCTGTGCGGGCTTGGCCATCATGGTGCTAAGCCTTCCTGCTCGGCAAAGTCGCGCACTTGCTCTACCATCGCCATCTCGGCAATCGACAGCACTTTATCCTCAGCCAGAATCACTACAAAGTCATCGTCAATTTTGCCCATGGCACGAATAAAGTCGGTACGAATGGCAGCCCCGAAACTGGGAGCATTACGCAGGTTATCGCTGCTGATCTCTAACACCTCCGACACACTGTCCACCATCACGCCTATAACTTGTGCGCTATCGTCACTGCTGCTCACTTCAACAATCACAATGCAGGTACGACGTGTCACGCTGGTGGCAGCTAAACCAAAGCGCCGCGCCAAGTTCACCACGGGGATCACCTCACCGCGCAGGTTGATCACGCCTTCAATAAATTCCGGCATCATCGGCACTTTGGTGACTTTGCCGTATTCCAAAATCTCCTTAACGTGCAAAATGCCAAAGGCATAAAGCTCCTGATTGAGGAAAAACGTTAGATACTGCGAGCTCTCATCAAAGTTGGCATAATCCAGTTCGCTCAGCGCGTGATTGGCAGGCCCTACCTCGTTGTTTTTTTTTGCTGTCATCATCGCCTCCTAAAATCGAACGAACTCCCCGTCATCGTCAGTAGCGCTGCTACTCGGCGCAATCGGTGTCTGTGGTGCTTTGCGCGTAGGTCGTTGATGAGAGGAATGTGCCGTTTTGAAGAAGGTCATTAACTGCTGCAATTGCTGAGCTTGGCTGCTCATCTCTTCAGCGGTGGAGGCTAACTCTTCCGACGCCGAGGCGCTCTGCTGGGTAATACTATTGAGCTGTTCCATCGCTTGATTGATTTGTGTGGCGCCAGTAGATTGCTCAGCCGAGGCCGCGCTTATCTCTTGCACTAAGTCAGACGTACGCTCGATGGATGGCACCATTTCTTGCAGCAATTTGCCCGCTTGCTCGGCCAGTCCCACACTATTTTTGGCAACCTCACCAATCTCTTGCGATGCAACTTGACTGCGTTCGGCCAACTTACGTACTTCAGCCGCCACCACGGCAAAGCCTTTACCATGTTCGCCAGCACGCGCCGCTTCAATTGCGGCGTTTAATGCCAACAGGTTGGTCTGATAGGCAATATCATCAATAATGCCTATCTTCTCCGCGATCGACTTCATCGCAGCCACGGTTTTCTCTACCGCATTGCCACCCTCACGTGCTTCTTTAGCGGCTTTCGATGCCATGCCATCGGTCACTCGCGCATTATCGGTGTTTTGTTCGATCGAAGCCGACATCTGCTCGACCGACGACGTGGTTTCTTCTACGCTGGCAGCCTGTTCGCTCGCACCTTGGCTCAACGATTGTGACGTTGCGGACACCTGCTCAGAGGCGGAAGCTAACGCATCACTGGCGCTGTTCACATCGCCCACAATTTGCGATAACTTGCGCACCATGGTCTGAATATTGGCAACTAGGCTGGTTTGATCGTTTTCCCGCAGATCAAATTTCACCGTGAGATCGCCCTCGGAGATATTTTTCACCAAGGCCGCGGCGTAATTGGGTTCACCACCGATTTGACGCAGCACTGAGCGGGTGATGATGTACCCAACAATGCAGCCCATCAGCAAGGCAATCGCACTGACTATAAGTAACAACCATTGTGCCTGTTTATTGGATTGTTGCAGTTGTGGGCCAAGCGCATCTTGCTGGCCTTTGATATCCATCATCAGCTCTTGCAGCAGCGTGGCGATGTTACGGCCGCCAGCCGTCAACTTAGTTTCCATCAGTTGGTTGCGCTGCTTAATAGTCGCCACCACGTCCTCGAACGTTTTGATATAGCGGTTGCTGGCGGCTTCGAGTGTTCTCAATGTTTCGTGATCATTGTCGCTGGTCAGCAATGGGTCAAGTTGCTTTAGATCCTCTTCAAACTTGAGATGTTCGCTGGTCACTCGCTGTACGTTTTCTTCACTGTTGCTATCCAAAAATTTCACCACATAGAGGCGCATTAACAGCAAGTTACGTAAGGTAAGCGCGGCAGTGTAGGATAGCTCGCCGTTTTTGCTTTCCTTCGCAGTACGTAACAACTCGGCCATGTTGATTTCCATCTCAGGGCCAAGCTTATCGAGTTGATCTTTCACCAACAGCTCGCGTTTTCTCACTAGAGACACAATCTCTTTAAAGGTTTCATCATAAAGCGCTAGCTCTTTTTCCATTTGACCGTAGATTTTTAGCTGACGCTCTTCTACCACCATTTTTTTAGCTTCAGGAATAATATCTAATAAACTGGTCCAGCTTTGTTCTTGCGCTTGTAGAGCCTCTGGCGAAGGTTGATTGTAGTAATACAAGGTTGCTAAGCGCATCGACAGCATGCTGGACTGAATACGTCCAACCTCTACGGTATTTCGGGCATAACTGCGGTAAGTATTAAAGCCGCTGTCTGCGGTATACAGCGCATTAAAGGAGATGACGACGGCTAGCGTCAGCAGTATGAGCACAATACCGAAACCGCCCCCCAGTTTTACGCCAAGTTTCATATTTTTCAGCATATCCGTGTACCTTCCTTAAACCGCTGTGTGACTTGTTTTGCTTGCCATTAACGCCGATATTGCAACTGCTCACATGCAATGACTGAATCAAGTAATCCGTGAATATCGAGGATCAGCGCCACGCTGCCATTCCCCAAAATGGTTGAACCGCTAATGCACCCCACGCGCGAGAACAGCTTACCTAGCGGCTTGATAACCGTTTGAAACTCGCCATATAAGCGATCCACCACAATGCCCGCAGCTTGCCCACCAGACTGCACCACGACGATGCTTTGCCGTCGCGGTTTGCCACCGCGCATTGCCAAGTATTCGCGTAGAAAAATCAGCGGTAACACCTGTCCGCGTAAGTTGATATAAGGCTCGTCAACGTCATCAAGTTCGCCTGGGGTCAACTCTAAACATTCCAATACGCTATCGAGTGGTAGCACGTACTGCTCATCGGCAACGCCGATGACGAAGCCATCGATAATCGCCAAGGTCAGTGGCAGAATGATACGCATAGTTGAGCCGAGCCCGAGTTTGCTGATCACTTCCACACGGCCGCGTAAGTCGGTGATATTGCGCTTAACCACATCCATACCGACACCACGACCCGATAAATTGGACACTTGGGCCGCGGTGGAAAAACCGGGTTCGAAAATAATGTTGAACAGCTCTTCATCACTGAGGTTGCTTTGCTCGTCGAGCAGCCCCTTTTCAATCGCCTTGCGCCGAATCATCTCAGGGTCTAGCCCTTTGCCATCATCACCGACCTCAATGACGATGTTGCCGGAGTCATGAAAGGCATGGAGCGAAATCACACCACGCTCAGACTTGCCGCGGGCAACGCGAGTCGCTTGTGCTTCGATGCCGTGGTCAATGGCGTTGCGTACCAGATGCATCAACGGGTCGCCAATTTTTTCGACCACCGATTTATCTAACTCAGTCTCAGCGCCGGAGATCTGTAGTTCGATGTCTTTGTCCAACTCTTTGGCGATATCTCGTACCACCCGCTGAAAACGGCTAAAAGTCGCGCCAATCGGCACCATGCGCAGTTTCAGTGCGGCATCGCGTACCTCTTCCAGCAAGCCGTTAAGGATCGACACCGATTCACACAAATTGCCGTCTCCTAAACTATCTGCGAGCAGTGAGGTGCCCGCGCCAGCGGTAACTAACTCGCCGACTAAGTTGATCAAATGGTCGAGTTTATCGGCATCCACGCGCAGGCTTTTTTGCTCTTTGGCTAGCGATTCACGCACTTTACTTTGCTTGGTGAGCGCCGCATCCAGCACCGGATTTAGTGTGACGTCGCTGTGCGCTAGAATTTCGCCGATGGGGGCTGTAGGAGACTGCTGTTGCTGGGATAAGGCACGCTGCAACTCCGTCTCGGTAAGCGCGCCACACTGCACTAAGATCTCGCCTAAACGCTGATCGATCTCTGGCATGGATTCGATCAGCTGGATGTACTCTGCCAATTGGCTGTTCGGCGAAATAATGTGTAATTCGCTATCTTCTTTAATAAATTCAAAGACGTCTTCAATCTCCTGTTTGCTAGCTTGTGAAGCAAACTGGATGGCAAACCCGAGGTAACAACTTTCGCAGTCGTACTTTTCCAACGCAGGTATAAACTCTGCCAACGGCGTTACCGAGACGATTTCGCCCAAGGTTGAGAGGTAGGTAAGAAACGATAACGGGTCCATCCCATCGCGAAAGGAGTTAATTCCAAAGCGAATCGAGATATGCCAGCAATCGTTGCTAACAGCGTCCGAGCCCATACGTTCATAGGGCGGCGGTGCATTCGCTACTTGGGTGGTAGAGGAGGAATTTGCGGCACTATGGCTCTCGGCCGCCAAATGTTGTCGCAGCTGCGCCAGCAATGGCTCTCCAGCGCTGGCGTCGGCCTCAATGTTCGCTGCTGCGGCTTCAACTAATGAGGCGATGTGGTCTCGACAAGACAGCAACAGTGACACCAGTGATTCATCAATGCCAATTTGCTGATTGCGCAGCCGATCCAACACACTTTCAACCACATGGGTAAAAGCAACGATGGCATCGAGGTTAAAGATCCCCGCCGAGCCTTTAATGGTATGCGCGGCTCGAAAAACGGCATTGAGGCTTTCTTGTCGCTCAGCTTCTTCAATACCTTCCAGTTGCAGCAGCTGGTTTTCCATATCCTCTAACAGCTCAAGGCTCTCGGTGAAAAACGTTTGCAGCGCAGCATCCATGTTCATCGCACAGTCTCCTCGCCCTCTGAACTAGGCTTCACCTGATAGCAATACCGGATCATCAAACCAGTTAAGTAATCCCAGCAGTTTGAAGAGATTGACTACCGCTGCAGAATGATTAACGAGGCTAAAGGCTTTATCTAGCCGCTGCCGTTCCTGCCGCGCCATCATCAACAGTTGTGCACCGCTGCTGTCGATCTCGGAGACATCTTTGAGATCAACCACTAAGCTCGCTGCTTGCCCCACCCAAGGGGTAAATGCCTGCGCTAGCGCTTCAATGTCATAGATGGTCATCTCACCCGCAAAACTCACGGTATCGACGCCAGCGGCGTGGGTATGCGTCATCATTCGACCACTCCTTACGGCATAATCAGCTTGCCAACGGCGGCCATAAGTTGCTGCGGATTGAAAGGCTTAACCACCCAAGCCTTAGCGCCAGCCGCACGCCCTTGTTCCTTTTTCGCGGCTTCTGATTCAGTGGTCAACATGATGACGGGGGTAAATTTGGTGTCAGGCCGCGCTTTCAACTCTTTGAGTAAGGTAATGCCATCCATATTGGGCATGTTGACATCACTGATCACTAAATGGACACGGTTGCCCGTCAGTTTAGCTAAGGCATCGCGTCCATCACTTGCCTCAATAGTGCTGTAGCCCGCCCCTTTGAGTGTCATGCTGACAACTTGACGAATCGAGGCTGAATCATCCACTACCAGTATGGTTTTACTCATATGCGATATCCCTTCTGCTTATTTAAACGACGATGTTTATGGGAAAACTAGAAGAAAGTAATGTCATCATCTTCCTCTTTGGCACGCTGTTCACCACTATGAATATGGTGCTGCTCAATCATGGTGTAGCGCTGCGTCATGTTGCTTAACCAAGCATCAACATCAAGCTTAGTCGCTTCATCGGGTGATGTTTGAAATTGAGCAACTAAACTCGCCAAATCGGCCAAGTTACCTTTTATGGTCTGTAATACTTGGCTGACACGGTCTTGGAATTGCAGCTCCATGATGACCCCAGATATGGCGTTTCTAACCTCTTCGGAATCGTTGAGCAGGTCGCGTGATTGCTGCTCCAGCGCCACTACAATGTCAGTAAAGTGCGAGGTCACTTCATCAATACATTGCTCGGTTTGATAGATCTGTTGTGACTCTTGCTCCATCGCCTGCTGGGCGGTGGTGAAGGTTGTTTCAATCGCTTCATTCACCAGTCCGACTTTTTCGGTCATCTTGGTCGCGGTTTCTTGCGAGCGAATGGATAAGGAACGCACTTCATCGGCCACCACGGAAAAGCCACGGCCTGAATCACCAGCACGAGCTGCTTCAATGGCTGCATTCAATGCTAATAAGTTGGTGTTTTTGGCTATCACCACCACATCCGCAGCCATATCGCTGAGTTCTGTCGTGTAATTTTCCAAATGGTGCATCTGCTCTAACATGGCAGCACGGGAGGATTGGGTTTCACGCAGTGCTGAAATGGCTTCCGTAAGACGGTTACTGCTGCTACGGATCACATCAACCACCTGCTGTTCACCGTGTTGATTACTGCTCGATGAAATGGTGGCCGCATGGGATAGATGTTCGGCCAGTTGACCAAAGAGAGTGGATAAGCCAGCAACGGCGGCGGTGGATTGGTCGTCGGCGTAATCGATATGCCTCTGCCAAATCGGCAACGATTTATCTAATAGCAGCTCTAACGCTGTCGATGATGTGGTCGTCGCGGCCGCCGCTACCTGCGCACTATTGGCGTTGGTCTGTGTTTGGGGGGAAGCCGAAGCCGCCATTACCATTAAACGCTGCGCCGCCCACACACTGATAATTGCGCCAATAACGCTGGCAATCAGCACTGCTAACCACGCTGTCCCTGTTAAGTTAAACGCCGTAAGCACCAACGCAATAAGCACAATCGGTGCAAGGGCAATAACCACTAACCAAAGCATCATAACAATCGACTCAATTGATTATATGTTGAAATATCCATCAATTGAGTATTGCAGAACATTAACGCTCTACAAGAAAACTTAAGTGTGTTTTTTAATCACATACTTAAATCACAAAAAATATTGTTTAATTTTCAGCAAGTTAAAATTTACGTAAATACTCTCATGCTTTTCATTTGTGAGCTGTATTGCTATACACAGTTGTTTTATAAGAATTTTAGCTGAGTTGGTTAGCAGTCACTGCAGCGCCTCTGTTACCAATTTCACGACCTTAGGCTGCATAAACTTAGCCAGAGCACTGGCATAACAACGCCCATTCGCCACCAGCTCAGCCTCCATCGAATAGATACCACGAGTGACCGCAAGCTGCCGACCAATCACCGTTAACCGTGTGCCGACAGCAATCGGATAGTGATAACGAATATTCAAACTGGCGGTCATCGCTTCAATATCTTGCATCAGCAAACATTGGGTCATGGCCGCATCTAACAAGGTTGCCGCAATACCACCGTGCAATACTCCTTGGTAACCCTGATAAGCAGCTACAGCCACAAAACGTGCTTGCACCTGTTGTGGCGGCATTGCTCGAAACCGTAAGTGAAGCGATGCTCTATTGTGCTGTGGTGTGGCACACACCACACATTCTCGATGACTCTCTGCATAAATAAACGTCATTTTTCATCCTTGTGATACAAAAACAGCCACTCAATCTGAGCGGCTGCTTAAAGTTAACTACCGCTCAGTTAATAACTGGCGATGCTCATTTGATAGGTTTTGTAGCCGCCCGTCAGATTGCGCACCTTAAAGCCGTGTTGTTGCAGCATACGGCTTGCCACGTGACCGCGCAGCCCCACCATACAGGTCACTAAAATCTCTTTATCTTTCGGCAATTCATCTAAGCGCTGCCGCAATTGGTCGAGTGGAATATTTAACGCGTGGGGAAACGCGCCAATGTTGCTAAGCTCTGGTGGATTACGCACATCCAACAGCAACTGTTCGTCAGTCAACGCCAGCACATCTTCGACCTGACACACAGGATCTACGCCATCGAGTAAGTTGGTTGCCACCATGCCAGCTTGGTTGATCACATCTCGCGCCGAACCAAATGGTGGCGCATACGTCAGCTCAAGATCTGGCAAATCACGCACGGTTAATCCCGCACGCTGCGCCACCGCCAGCACGTCGATACGCTTGTCAATCCCATCTAATCCTGCGGCTTGCGCCCCAAGAATTTTGCCGCTGTCAGGGGCAAACAATAGCTTGAGGGTGACCGGCTGCGCTCCGGGATAATACCCCGCATGACTCGCCGCATGCACATAGACTTTTTCGTAGGCCATCCCAAGGCGCTTTAGAGTTTTCTCGTTGAGCCCAGTACTGGCGATCGCCATATCAAACAGTTTACAAATCGCCGTGCCTTGCGTTCCGCGGTAATGTTTATCGCCACCCAGCATGTTGTCGGCGGCGATACGGCCTTGGCGGTTGGCAGGCCCAGCAAGTGGCACTAAGGTGGCGTTGCCCGTGACAAAATCCGCCGTTTCAATCGCATCGCCCACGGCATAGATGTCGGGATCTGAGGTCTGCATGGCGCTATTCACCTTAATACCACCGCGATCGCCCAATGCGAGTCCGGCTTTGCTGGCGAGTAGCGTCTCTGGCCGTACGCCGATCGCCATGATCACGAGATCGGTGGCTACTTGGCCGTGGGATAGCGTCAATTGCAGTTCGTGTTGCGCGGTTTCCGCCACATCATACTGAGCGGTAGCATCCGCTTCAGCAGGATGCCGCTCAATCGGCGTAATGGCTTCAAGGCCTGTATTAAGCCGCAAATCTACACCGTTGCTGAGCAGTTTTTGATGCAGCATGTTGGCCATTTCTGGGTCGACAGAGGCCATCACCTGCGCAGACAATTCGACTAATGTCACGTTTAAACCTCGATGGCGCAGCGCTTCCACCATCTCTAATCCGATAAAACCACCACCGACTACGGTCGCATGGCGCGGTTTATGGGTGGCGATAGCCGCGAGAATGGCATCCATATCGGGAATATTTCGCAGGGTGAATACCAACGAATGATCACTGCCAGCAATGGCCGGTTTAATCGGTGCGGCACCTGGGCTGAGTAACAGCTTGTCATACGTTAACTGGTAGGCTTCGCCACTATGCTGGGACGTCACCGTTAGCGTTTTTTGCTGACAATCGATGGCGGTCACTTCACTAAATACCCGCACATCCACATTGAACCGTTGCTTAAAACTCTCAGGAGTTTGCAGCAGTAATGCATTGCGCGACTCAATCTCACCGCCGATGTGATACGGCAAACCACAGTTGGCAAACGACACAAATTCGCCGCGCTCCAACATAATAATTTCGGCATGTTCATCCATGCGACGCGCCCGTGCAGCGGCTGAGGCACCACCCGCTACACCGCCAATAATGACAATTCTGCTCATATTCACTCCTATTTATCCATTCCTGCAGACAGGCCTACTCAACGCTGATCGCACAACAGCCCAGTGTCGATGTCGTCGTAGCAAATGCCTAAGCCCAATGCCACACCACCGTTGAGGCCAACGGTAAACGCTGAGGGCGGCGAACCTTGGTTGCATCCAACCCGTTGAGTTGGCTATGCAGCACGGGCCGCGCCTTGTTCATAACGTATTTAATTTGAAAAGTCAGACGCTAACGGGTTAACACCCCTCAACTCATTGAGTTGATGTTTAGCCCAACATTGGCGCTGCTGCCAACCATTACAGTGACTCGGCGACTGCCGCGCAGTATGCATAAAAATGATGGTGGCAGAATCCAAAAGATTTTTCTACATTAGATTTATTTTATGAATAGCTAACATAAGCTAAAAAAGGTGCGGTCCACGAAGGATAGACCGCCCCTCCTCCCTTAAGCGAGGAGAGCTAAGATAACCGAGAAAGATTGGACATTCGACGCCATTGAATAGTTGATGTGGCACCGTTAAAGCGCCACGGTTTCGGCCGCTAATGCTGATGGCAACAATGTCCATGCTCACGGTGATGTTGGCAGTTATGCCCTGCGGCTGGCTGTCCGTCGCCCTGTTGCTGCTTGCAACAGCCCTGCTCGCCACCATGCTCGCAGCCACAGGTTCCAGCTGCGTGCTTGTGTTGAAAATTCACCGACGGACGCCCTTGATCCGCAGAGGTTAGTGGCAGCAGATAACGCGGCGCATCGGCCAGAAATTGTTGGCTATCCCAGCGGCTGGAACCGATTTGAAATACCGCGAACTTGCTCTGTATTAGCCGTGCTAACAAGCGCTCTCCGATGTTGCGCACAACCACCCGCTGCGCCTGTTGTTGCTGCAGTAACTTAATAATGTTGGCTTTGGCGGCACAACCTTGCGCTAATGCAGGATTGTCCGACTCAGCCAACGTTGCGCCGTGCTCATCAATAAATAAAAAGCTATCAGCCTTGCTGAAATGATTTGCGATTTTATCGCCCGTCATCGGAATAGCAGTGATCATCTTTTGCTCCTTATTGTCAGCTACTATCGCTAACATTTACGTTTTAATAAATAGCATATGCAATTTATAACGCTAATAAATGGCATATGCTAAGTATTTTAACGCCAAAATGATCATTGTTCGATCCAGCTCACATTGTGAGCTGCCATAAAAAAAGGAAGCCCGCGGGCTTCCTTGACGCAAAGCAGTTTTGCTTATTTAGCGATACGCACGATTGGCTTCAAAGTAATCCCTTTTTCGCTATCAGCCGCCGCTTCGTTGATCTGCTCAAAATCGTAGAATTTCACCAACTTGTCGAATGGGAAACGACCTTGTTGGAACAGTTCCACCAGCATTGGGATAAACTGCTTAGGATTAGAATCACCCTCTACGATACCGCGAATGGTTTTACCACCCAGCAGCAGATCGTTCACATCGAAGCTTGAATCTGTGCCCAATTTAGGCGCACCAACAACACCAATAGCACCCAACAGGCCAAGTGAATCAATACCTTGGCGCAACACTTGTGGGCGACCAGTAGATTCCAACGCGAACTTAGTGCCGCCGTTAGTGATCTCTTTGATGCGAGCAACCGGATCTTCTTCCAAGCTGTTGATGACATGGGTAGCCCCCAGTTCCAACGCCAGTTCCAGACGTGAAGGCACTACGTCAACGGCGATGATAGTGGTCGCACCAGCAACACGCGCCGCCAATACCGCTGACAGACCGACAGCACCTGCACCAAATGATGCAAAGCTGCTACCAGGGGCGACTTTCAGTGAGTTAATCACCGCACCAGCACCGGTTTGAATACCACAACCCAATGGGCCAAGCAGTTCCAATGGCGCATCAGTTGGCACTTTCACGGCGTTGCTTTCTAGGCTCAGTGCGTAAGAAGCAAAAGACGATTGTGCAAAGAAGTGGTCATGCAGTGGTTCACCTTTAGCGTCTTGTAGCGCAGTTTTGCCATCTGTGCCCGAACCTTGGAAGTTACGTGGGTAAAATTCATCACAATACGCCGCGTGACCATCAGAACATTGATGGCAGTGGCTGCAGTAACCGTAGGTCAGTACCACGTGGTCACCCACTTTGAGGTCTTTCACTTGTGGGCCCACCGCTTCAACAATACCGGCACCTTCGTGACCGAGTACCGCAGGCAACGGCACTGGATAGTATTGATCGCGCACGATCATATCGGTGTGACACATCCCGGTAGCGAGCACTTTGACTAAGACTTCGTCGTTCTTGGGCGCACGAATACGCGCGTCTTCAATCACAAATGGCGCACTCTGTTCACGAGTGACGGCTGCGCGGATATCGTAAAAAGCTGGAGAACTCATACTGCACCTTCCTTGACTACAAAAGGTTAAAAGACCGACTTGCGGGCCAGCGATTAGGCTGAAGCCAGAGCAAGTGACAAGGCAAAACGCTGCTGTGGAGATACTTTGACAGAAGTGCTCAAACCGCAACGTATTTTGTTAACTTAGTCACAAAAATAACGCCGAAGCTGCCAAAAAAACATTGCGTTTTTTCTATAGGTTATTTCTATTTTTTAGAATGATTTTACGTTTAAGGAGTAGATCAACAACGCTCTAAGGAGAAAGAAAAACAGATATCAGCGACTGTCATATTATGTAACTGACCAAAGCAAATCGTGAATAGCCCTTCACAACCAAAACCTGTAATCACCTAATAATTAATAAAAATATACTAATTTCGCATTAGACAATATTACCTATAACAGTAATTTACTTATTTCGTTAAGCTGAATATATCAATTAGCTTTTAGTCGCATTAAATGACGATAAGCGTTCAATAATCAGCCAGCCAAATGCTGGCCAGCGGCAATTATTCAATTATTTCGAAAATCATGAAATTTATAGTAGCGCAATGAACGAGGCCTATGAATCAGCGCCGAAATGCGGCGATGGCAATACCGATGATATCGCCACAGCAGCGTCAGAATTTACACTGAGGTGAGTGCCGCTAGCGCTGCCCGTGCTGCAAGCAATTCACCGTGTATCATCGCTCGTTCAGCACTGACATAATCATTGATGCCGTCAGCCACATTCTCGCCGTACATCACCACATTATTCAGTACTGATGCCACAGCCACGCGACGTAACCGCCCTACCGTGAATAGTGCCGCGGTTTCCATATCGGCACCGAGAACACCGAGCTGATGCCACTTGCGGCAGATATCCAACTCATCATCGGTATAAAAACTGTCATGCGAGCGCACCACGCCACAGTGATGGTTTTCATGCTGGTGCTGCATGTAGTCACATAAGCCATTCATCAACGCGCGATTAGCAACCGCAGGAAAACTCAGTGGCACATAGCTGTTACTGCCACCCTCATCACGTACGGCGGCTTCGGCAATAATCATATCGCCTAAGCCGATGTGTGATTGATACGCGCCGGCAGAGCCGACACGGATCAGATATTTGGCACCACATTTAACCAGCTCTTCGAGTGCGATGACTGCCGATGGCGCGCCAATACCTGTACTACACACCGTGATGTGCTGGCCATGAAACTCGCCAGTAATACTGGTGAATTCGCGGTTACTCGCCAGCGGTTTAACCTCGCTAAGCAATACTGCAATGCGATTCACTCGCGCTGGGTCACCACACAAAATCACCCGTTCACTTACCTGACTTGGCGTTAATAAAATATGCGGTTGTAGGCTCATGATCACGCTCCTTGAGTGAATGCTGAGCGACTGCCATTGGCTTTGGCGGTCGCCATCCATCCACGAGTTCCGTTAGCGGCAATAAAAGTTAAGATGGCGTATTCAATCGCCATGGCATAGACCCCTTGCGCAGCGTACACGCCAACACTGACGACATTAACCAACACCCACAGCATCCAATTTTCCACATATTTGCGGGTCATCAGCACTTGGGCAATCAGCGATAACACAGTGATCAGCGCATCCCATAAGGGAAACTCGTCCGGCTGTAGTGGCGGCATATCAATGTTAGCCCCAAGCAGATTCAGCAGATCGACACTACAGGTTGCCAAGGTGCCAAATACCGGGTCGATATAATGTGCCAGCAAACCAATCCCCACGATAGCGATGCCGATAATCAGCAGCAACCTGCGGCGCGACAACCAACGCACCTGCAAGGGTTTGCCAGCGGCGCTGGGATGCGTCCAAGCGTACCAACCATAGACATTGGCGCAGAAGAAAAAAAGCTGCAGCAGCAACAAGCCGTACAGCTGAATTTGGAAAAAAATCACCGCAAACAGCGTCACGTTGATTAAGCCAAACGGATAGTTAATGGTCTTTTCTTGGCTCGCTAACCAGATACAGAGCAAGCCAAACACGGTAGCCACCGCTTCAATCCACGACATGGCGTAACCACCACCCAACGGAATATTGACTAAGGTGTTATTAATATCGAACCAGCTCACAATATCCATCTGTTTTCCTTACTGTTTAGTTGCGGCTATTTTTCCATGGAACGCCATCCTTGGCTATTGATTGCTGCGCCTGCCGCCGTTATTTACGGTATAGCAACGAGTACAGCGTCGGTAATACCAATAAGGTCAATAAGGTACTGCTGACCAAGCCACCAAGCACCACTACCGCCAACGGCTGTTGGATCTCACTGCCCACACCATGCGATAGCAAAATGGGGAGCAAACCCAAGGCCGAGGTTAATGCCGTCATCAACACTGGCCGCAAGCGCCCTACCGCGCCCCAATAGACCGCATCGGCGAGAGTCTGTCCTTGCTGACGCCGCTGATTAATGGCATCCACCAACACCACGCCATTTAAGATTGCCACGCCAAACAGCGTGATAAAGCCGATTGCACTGGGCACTGACAGATAGGTATGACTCAACCACAGCGCCAATACGCCGCCAATCAATGCCAGTGGCACATTCGCCATAATCAGCAAGGTTTGCGGCAGTGACCCAAAGGCCAAATACAGCAGTAAGCCAATCAACAACACCGACAGCGGCACCACCAGCAGTAACCGCTGCTGTGCCCGTTGTTGGTTTTCGTATTGGCCGCCGACGACTAAGGTGTAACCTGCGGGGAGTTGCGCTTGCGGCACTAAGGCGTAGATGTCCGCCACCACCGAGCCCATATCGCGACCAGAGACATTGGCCTGCACTACCACGCGGCGCTGCACGTCATCACGGCGAATATTGGGTGGCGCGGCTTCCTCGACGATATCGGCAATATCACCTAACCGCACTAATGCGCCGTTGGCCGCGGTAAAACGCACATCGGCAAGCTGATCGGCACTGGTACGAAACGGCGCTGCCAAGCGTAAATTGATGTCATAACGCGCGTTCCCATCAATGATTTGGCTGACATTATTGCCGCCTACGCCGGTGCTAACTAACGCCATCAATTCATCCACGCTAATACCGTAGCGCGCCAGCAGTTGCCGTTTCGGCCGTACCACCAACTGCGCTTCGCCAGAGACTTGCTCCAACGCCACATCCACCGCACCGGGTACTTGTTTAATCAGCTCTGCTAGCTGTTCGCCTTTACTGGCCAGTACCTTCAGATCGGGGCCAAATAGCTTGACCGCCAACTGCGCCTTCACACCCGAGAGCAACTCATCCACGCGCGTCGCAATCGGCTGGGAGAACGTCAGCAGCAAACCAGGGAATTGATTGAGCCGCTCGGCCATTAAACGTTGCAACGCCAAGCGCGAATCAGCACTGCGCCATTGTGCTAACGGCTTGAGACCGATGTAGATTTCGATATTGCTTACCGGTTCGGGGTCACCGCCTAACTCAGGCGCGCCAATGCGTGACAGTGCATAGTCCACCTCTGGAAACTCCAGCAACATCTGCTCCAACTTAGGCGCCACCATTAAGGCGGTCGCCAAACTAGCATCAGGTGCTAGGGTGACCCTTAAGTTAATGGTGCCCTCCTCCAACTCTGGCACAAACTCTGTGCCTAGCCGCGGTAGCAAACTGACACTGGCAACTAGTGCCAGCAACGCCAGTGATAGCACAACTTTCGGATGCGCCACCGCTCGGCGCAGTAGCCGCTGATAGAGTGGCAATAACAGCTGCATGACAGGGCTACGCCGTGCGCGTACTGGCTGGCGAAACAGATAGGTGGCCATTGCTGGCACCACCAATAATGCCACCAGTAACGCAGCTAACATCGCCAAAATGATGCTGATTGCCATCGGCTGAAACAGCTTGCCTTCGACGCCTTGCAAACTAAACAGCGGAGCAAAGACGATGATGATAATGGCGGTGGCAAATAGAATCGGCCGACTGACTTCATTGGCAGCCAGCAAAATCTGTTGCGATAACCGCCGAGTGACTGACGGATCGTGTTTCGCCGCCAATTTGCTAAAGATGTTCTCCACCATCACCACCGAGCCATCCACCAGCATACCAATGGCGATCGCCAGCCCGCCTAATGACATCAGGTTGGCCGACACACCAAAGTAAGCCATTACCAACAGCGCTAACATGATTGCAAGAGGGATCGATAGCAACACCAATAAGGTGGCGCGTAGATTGACCAAAAACAACGCCAAAATCACCACGATCAGCACAAAGGCAAATAGCAGCGCATCGCGCACGGTATTGACCGCTTGAGTGACTAAATCGGCTTGATCGTAAAACACCTCAAACATCACCCCGTCGGGCAATGCCTGTCGAATCAATGACTCGCGCGCTTTAATATCATCAATCGTGGCCTTAGTGTTGGCGCCCATGCGTTTTAGCACCACACCGGCGACCACTTCCCCCAGGGACTGCGGTTCGCCTTGGCTATCCCGTTGGGTCATGGTGACCGCACCGACGCGGATCTCACCGCCGAAACCCACCTCCGCCACATCGGCCACACTGATCGGTACGCCATCCACTTCAGTGACCGGAATGGCAGCAATTGCCGCCAATCCCGCCTCGCCTGGAGGCAGAAAACCGTAGCCACGCACCACCAGTTGCGCGTCGCCACGCGGCATATACCAACCCCCAGCGTTACGATTATTGTTGGCCAGCGCAGCCTGTAACTGTGCCAAACTCAGGTCGTAGGCTTGCAACTTATTGGGGTCAACGCGCACTTGGTATTGACGCACCTCTCCACCGAATGACAACACTTCCGTTACGCCCGCTACGGGCATCAGCAACAGCTTCACCAGATAGTCATTGAGGCTACGTAGCTGCGCACCATCAATGCCACTATCGGGCGAGGCACGTAGCGTGTATTGATAGATCTGCCCAAGTCCCGAGGTATTGGGGCCCATCTCTGGCACGCCCAAGTTGCTCGGGATCGCCGCTTGCGCTTCACTTAACTGAGCAAACACTTGCTGCCGCGCAAAGTAGATGTCGGTGCCCTCTTCAAACACCACAGTAACCACCGACAGCCCAGTGCGCGACAAGGAACGCACTTCGGTAACCCCCGGCAGCGCATACATGCTCGACTCGACCGGATAGCTGATCAGTTGCTCGACCTCTTCAGCAGCTAAACCTTCTGCCTCAGTGTTGACCGTCACTTGCACGTTGGTGACATCAGGAAAGGCATCTAGCTCTAGCCGTGGCAACATAAACCAACTGAGAGCCACCAATGCCATAAGTAGCAGCAGTAACAGCAAGCGCTGCCGCTGCACTAAAGCGATTAATTGCGTTAGCATCGGCACCTCCTAGTGATTGTGAATATCAAAGCCAGACTTAGCCAACTCGGCCGCCAGAAAGAAGGCGCCGTTCAACACCACGCGCTGCGACGCTTGCACACCATCCACCAGATTTACACCACGCTGCCGCTGTAATACCGCCACTTCCTGCGCCACAAACCCAGCGGGCGTGTCGATAAACACTTGCCAATCACCATCGGCGCTGCGGGTGAGCGCACTGTCGGGTAGCAACACGCCATCTATCCCCGCTTGCGGCAATAGCACCTCGGCAAACTGCCCCGGGTGCCAGCGGGTTTGGCGGTTATCAATGCGTGCGAGCAACCGTTCGGTACGAGTGCTGGCATTAAATTGATGTGTACGACCAATAACAGTGGCATTGGCCATCTGCTCATCAATACGCACCAAGATTTCAGTGGCTTCGGCTAAGCGGGTCGCTTGCGACGGGGTCAACTCCGCTTCAACCCATAAGGAAGATTCATCACTGAGTTGCAGCAACAACTCCCCCGCTTGTTGCAGTTGCCCGAGCTGACTATGATCCTGCTGCACTGTGCCCGCCATCGGCGCTAATAGCTGAAAGCGGCCGATCAGTTCAGGGCGGTCTCGCAGCTGCGCAATCTGTTCGGCCGTCATGGGTAACGCTTCTAATATCGCCCGCGCTTGCTCTACCGCCACTTGCGCTTGCGCCCGTTCGCTATCACTCACAGCCGTGGGCGACATCGCGCTGATGCGCTGCCAATCACTGGCGGCATTAATAAATGTGGCTTGCGCTTGTGCCACTGCCACACCGCCTAAGGTCAACAACGGCTGGCCTTTGCTGACCAATTGCCCAGGTGAGATATGCCGTTGCAGTACGCGTACATCAAGTTGCGGCACTATGGTGTAGCTCAGATCGCGGTCGACATTGAGCACCGCATTAGCGGAGAGTGTTGGATTAAAGCCGCGTTGTGGTAGCCCGACCTGAATATCAGCCAACTGGCGTTGTGCCGCACTAAGTTGCAGCACGGTGGGGACGTGTTCATCGGCGGTATCAGCCAGCGCTGTGGGCGCGAATGCCAACAGATAAGGCAACGCCGAGGTTAGCAGTAATGACACTGCTAGTTTGCATAAATGAAAAACAGACACAGAAAATACTCCTGCGTTCACTTAGCAGAGTTGGCTATGCCAACCGCGTGATGCAATGGATAAGCCTTCACCGCACTACCGACGTCAACACAGGTATGCCTGCAGTTAACGAGCTAGCAGAGAGTCGCTTACGTTGACAACCTGCCACGAAGTATTGGTTGCACCGTGCCGAGCCAAGTGACGCGTCTAAGAAATTGAGACAGTAACTCGCGAGTTACTGGGTAAATTTTTCAGACAGCAGCAGTAATGGGAGGACGGTAAGCGGGTTCACTGGCTAAACCAAAGTAATGGGTTGCGGGCAACGCCACTAACAGTGATGAACTGAGGGAAGCACTGGTCTGAACCACCAAAGGTAGTGGAACGTGACCGCCATGACAGGGGCAGTCTAGACAGAGGTCTATCTCTTGGGTGTCTTGATGCCAACGATGGTGTTGCTCATTGGCATCATGCGGATCGCAGCCGTGCACAGCGCAATCATTCACGGCGAGGATTTGCTGGGTCAATTGTACATGGGCATGTTGCAACGACTCTTCGTAGCGATTACCCGCATGTAGCTGATGCTGCGCCATTGCAGGCAACAACGCCTGCAATGCCAGAATCAGTAATAACCAGTAACTACGCTGCCGCATGTAAGTTACTTTTTATCGTCCGATTTGAACACACAATGCTTGGCGTAATCGGTGGCTTCGTTAGCCGTCCAATCACCTGCATCTTTGGCTTTCATCTGCTTGCACCAAGCCTCACTGCCGACTTCTGGCGCACAAGCACTTAACCAAGTTACCGCCATAACACCTAGCAACAATCCCGTGAGTTTTTGCATGTTCAACGCTCCTAATATCGTGCACTAAGTTACGCAGTATGCGAACGTTTGCAGATCCAACTGACCGCATCTTGTTTGTGTTCTAGCGGAAACCACGCGATTTCGCCACTCACAAATGGGCCAAGTAAACGTACCGCATTGCCGACCCAATCGGGGCCGCCAACAAACACTAACGCATCAAACGCAGGCAGCTGTACTTCACCAACACCAGACAGAGACTGCATGTCCCAACCTTCGAGTAACACATCGGCTTCAATATAGAGACACACTTGTCCCCAATCCTGACGGTAACTTTTGATCGCTGGCTGAAGTTTGGTGCGATAATCCAGCGCTGAAATACGACCGCTGGCAAATAAACTGATAATCCCTTTGGAGATATCTGGGATCTGACACAACATATAGATTGGCTCCAAAACCCGGAAACGCGACCGGCCCGATAATAACAGTGTTAGACTGGAGTTGCTAACAACATCGTTCGATTGCCGATGTTAAACAGGAACACTTCGACTGGCGGTAGTTTGCCATGATTAAAATTTCAAACCGTGTGCAAGTTTCAGAAAATGAAATCGAATGGCAGTTTATCCGTGCCAGCGGCGCAGGCGGCCAACACATCAATAAAGTCTCCACCGCAGTACAGCTGATTTTCGATATTCGCAGCTCCAGCTTACCGGAAATTTATCAACAAAAATTACTTACACTACGCGACCACCGTATCACGCCCAGTGGTAAGGTGATCATCAAGTGCCAACAAACCCGCAGCCAAGACAGCAACCGCCAGCAAGCGCTGGAACAGTTTATCCAACTGCTGCAATCGGTGACGATTGTCGCCAAAAAACGCATTGCCACCAAAGTCACTTACGGCAGCAAACAGCGCCGTTTGGACAGCAAGAAAAAACGCGGCACCACCAAGGCACTACGGCAACAAAAATTTAATGGTTAGTCATCGACAAGCGGATGAGGAAGTGCTGAAATCAATAGCACCTGCCACAGCAATTTAAGGCAAACGAGATGATACGTAATAAAGGAAAAATTCTGCTACTCAACGGCCCTAACCTGAATCTACTAGGTCGCCGTGAGCCAGAAATCTACGGTAGCCAGTCTTTGGATGACATTGTTGGCGTGTTGCGGGCGCAAGCATCAGGTGGGGGTTTTCAGTTGGAACATCTGCAGTCCAATGCGGAGTACGAATTGATTGAAGCGATTCACGCCAGCGACGCGGTATTTGCCATCATCAACCCCGGCGGCCTTACGCACACGAGTGTGGCGCTCCGCGATGCATTTTTAGGGGTAGATTTGCCGTTTATTGAGGTACATCTGTCCAACATCCACGCGCGCGAACCGTTCCGCCATCACTCTTATCTGTCCGACAAAGCACAAGGCACGGTTGTCGGTTTAGGCGCCCAAGGCTATGAATTTGCCCTTACCGCCGCCATGCGTTACGTCAAAAAACTGAGCTAACCTGCACACTACCGCCACTGTTGAGCCAGCGTTACTGGCTCACAGGCTGGTAGAGATCGCTTTGCCAATCATAATGATAACGTTGACCTAACCACTCATATTCAGTGCCGTTAGCAGTCTGAATCACCCGCGCATTGGCTGGCAAACTGCGCACCGCTTCCACATACTGGCGGCGAGCAGCGCTATCATCCGCATTGACGCGGCTCATCACTTCGTTAGCAACCGCCGTTTGATACTGTCCGACATCATCACCGTAATCATTATTGCTGACCACAATCGCCTGATTGGTTGGCGTCATCGACACTGACGGCGCTTCATCATATTGATAAGGCACCGACACACTCTCACTTTGCATTTGTTGCGCATAAAGCACCTGCGGCAATATCGCTAAGGCGCTCATGCCCACAAACCAACCAAAATCATTGCCCCAACGATGGTGATGGCTGTGATGGGGACGATAATGCTCATAATAATGTCCGCCGTGCCGATGACCAGCCACGGCCGGTGTACTGCACGCTATAGTTAGCGCAGCGCATAACAACCACGTCATGGTTTTTGCTTTCATGATCTGCTCCTGCAACGCTTGCAATCAAAGATAGAGAAGACTGCGTTATCGCCACATTTTACCGCGCTTAAAAATTAAGCGCACGGATAATTCCTAGCCCTCGCACCAATTTGACGGCAAATGGTTAACCGCTTGACAGAAAAATGCTATAGTGCGCCACATCACATTTTTGCATATCAGATCGGTATCCACATGAGTTTTAAGGACTTACGCAGCTTTCTAGCGCATCTAGAAAGTCAGGGTGAATTAAAACGGATCAGCCATCCGGTCGATCCTCATTTAGAGATGACCGAAATTGGCGATCGCGTCCTACGTGCTGGTGGCCCCGCGTTGCTGTTTGAAAACCCCATTGGCAAATCTATGCCAGTGCTGCTTAACCTGTTTGGCACCACCAAACGGGTGGCTATGGCACTTGGTAAAGATGACCCAATGGCGCTGCGTGAAGTGGGCGAACTGCTATCGTTTTTAAAGGAACCCGAACCGCCACGGGGCTTTAAGGACGCGCTGGAAAAATTACCGCTGTTCAAACAAGCGCTGAATATGCCGCCCAAATCAGTACGTAAACCGCCCTGCCAAGAGATGGTGATTAGCGGTGATGATGTCGATCTGACGCAACTGCCCATTCAGCACTGTTGGCCGGGTGACGCGGCGCCCTTAGTCACTTGGGGCTTAACGATTACTAAAGGCCCGCGGCAGAAACGACAAAATATCGGTATCTACCGCCAACAGCTGTTAGGTAAAAACAAGCTGATCATGCGTTGGTTATCTCATCGCGGTGGTGCGCTCGATTTTCAAGATTTTAAAGAGAAATTCCCTGGCGAAAAATATCCCGTCGTGGTGGCTTTGGGCAGCGATCCTGTGACCATTCTTGGTGCGGTCACCCCTGTTCCAGATGGCATGAGTGAATATGCATTTGCGGGCTTACTGCGTGGTGAACGTACCGAAGTGGCAAAATCGCTGACGTGTGATTTAGAGGTTCCGGCCACCAGTGAGATCATTTTAGAAGGCTATATTGATCCAGATGAGCTGGCAGAGGAAGGGCCTTACGGCGACCACACCGGCTATTACAACGAGACCGATAAGTTTCCCGTCTTTACCGTGACCCACATTACCCACCGTAAAGATGCGATTTACCACAGTACCTACACTGGCCGTCCACCAGATGAACCAGCGATGCTGGGTCTGGCGCTGAACGAAGTGTTTGTGCCAATCCTGCGTAAACAGTATCCAGAGATTGTCGATTTCTATCTACCGCCAGAGGGATGTTCCTACCGTATGGCGGTGATTTCGATTCGCAAACAGTATGCTGGCCATGCCAAGCGGGTGATGATGGGCGCTTGGTCGTTCCTGCGCCAGTTCATGTACACCAAGTTTATTGTGGTGGTGGACGATGATGTGAACTGCCGTGATTGGCACGATGTGATCTGGGCTATTACCACCCGTATGGACCCGATCCGTGATACGGTGCTGATGGATAATACGCCGATCGATTATCTGGATTTTGCTTCGCCAGTGGCGGGCCTTGGCTCCAAAATGGGGCTGGATGCCACCAACAAGTGGCCGGGCGAAACCCAACGCGAATGGGGCACGCCAATTAAAATGGATGATGCCGTCAAACAAAAAGTGGATGCCATTTGGGACCAGTTAGGCCTGGATGACGCCCCCACCCTATAACAGTGCAAACAGTAAGCCAGCGCACGTAAAATTGAGTTGATGAGGAAAACGCATGAACAGCATTCGCTGCAAAGTAGAGTATCTCGCGCCATTTAATGATGCCGTATATCAGGTAACGTTGCGCCCAGAGCAGCCGTTTGAGTTTGCAGCAGGCCAGTACCTCAGCATTGTTATGGGTGAGCAGGATAAGCGCCCATTCTCTATCGCTTCTGCGCCTAACAGTGAATTACTGGAGCTGCACATTGGCGCTGCGGTTACCGAAAGCTATCCGATGCAAGTCGTTGATCGTTTGCGTGAGCAAGGTGAAATCACCATTGAAGCGCCAGCGGGAGACGCCTATCTGCGCGATCAAAGCCAACGCCCACGTATTTTGATTGCGGGTGGCACAGGTTTCTCTTATATCAAAAGTATTGTGGAGCAGCAGATTGCCTTGGGCCAGCACGTAGAAACCCTCCTGTATTGGGGCTGCCGTACTCCCGCAGCGATGTACTATGAGTCCATCGCGCGCGAGTGGCACGACGCCCATCCATGGTTGCACTTTGTGCCCGTGGTTGAGGAAGCCCCAGTCGACTGGCAAGGCCGCACCAACCGTTTGCTCGATCAGATCGATGAAGATTTTGTCAGCCTCAGCGGCTACGATATCTATATTGCGGGACGCTTCCCCATGGTAGGCGCGGCACGTGAACTGTTCCGCCAAAAAGGCGTAGACGAGCAGCACCTTTACGGTGATGCATTCGCTTTTATTAAGTAACGCATCGCCACAATAAAAAATCCGCCAGTTGGCGGATTTTTTATGTTTGAGCACTACGCGATGTAGGTTGGGTCACGATCGTCAATCAGCTTGTCGCGTTTAAAAAACTGCTGCAGCACTTTTTGCTGCGCACCATCTTCCACCTGAAACACCTGCATTAAATAGCGCAGGAAGTTTTCATCATCACACATGGTTTTACCTGGTGTATCGGAGATTTTCGCGACAGGCATACCGTTCAATTGGGTCAGCTTCATCACAATATTGATCGGCTTATTTTCAAACATGTCGCCCATCAACCAAGTGCCGATGCCAAACGACGTATTGATACGGCCACGAAAGTGCTTATAGATGTGCACCGCCCGTTCAAAGTCCAACGCATCAGAGAACACTAAACGCTTGTAGGTTGGGTCAACATCCAGCGCTTCGAGGCGTTTGATAATCTTCTCGCCCCACACAATTGGGTCACCACTGTCATGACGGAAACCGTCATACAGTTTGGCTAAGTAGCGGTCGAGATCACGGCAGAAAGCATCCACACCAATCACATCGGTCAGTGCTACGCCCAAGTCGCCACGATACTCTTTCACCCAGTTTTCCAGCGCCATCTTTTGGCTATCGACCAAGCGATAGTTCAACGCTTGATGGCTCTGCAGCCATTCGTGCGCCATGGTGCCTTGGCAGCGCAGATTCAGTTCCATCGCTAAATGGGGATTCGAGGTGCCAGCAAAATGGTTCGGTAACGATTCTTGCAGCTGGGTCAGCACCTGTTTTTGCGCTTCAAAGCTAAAACGGCGCCGAGTACCAAAATCGGTAAACAGGAATTCACTCAGATCTACATCATCACCCAAGCGCTCTAAAATTTGGATCTTCTGTTTGGTTGCCTGATAGATTTTATCGCAATCAATCTGCGGATAACGATGGCGGTTACGCAACTCAGAGACAGTTGCCAGCACCGGAATTTCCATCGGCGAAACATGCAGCATCGGCCCGTCGGCTTCAATCACCAGTTGACCATCTTCAGCACTTACATTAAGAAACTTGGGGTTAAAACGGAATAAGCGCAGAAATTCTAAATAGTCACTCTTGAGAAACGGATAGCGACGCATCTGTTCCAGCTGTTCTGGCGTTGCAGTCAACTCCGCCATACGTTCAAACTGCTCTTGTAGCGGCTTAACGTACATGCTGAGGTCTTCATTACTGCGACAGCGGAAAGTCCAACGTGACTGAGTACTGGGTTGTTGGTGCAGGTAAGCCTGCTGCATAGTGAGTTTATAAAAGTCAGTATCCAGCAAACTACGAACGGCAAGCGGTGTAAACATGGTAGTTACCTCAACCTAGCATGGCAGAGATTAACGCCGCATCCTGCATTAAAATAATGCCAGCGGCTTGCATCTCATTGCAGGCTTGTTCGGCACCTTGCGGCGAAATCGCACGACAGGCGGCCAAGTTTAGATAGACCCGAAATCCCGCTTCAGCCAGCTGTAACGCGGTGGTTTTTACGCAAAAATCTAACGCTAAGCCCCCAACAAGCACTGTGTCCACATTGCGACACTGTAACCATTCAATCACGCCAGTAGAAATACGATTATTCAGATCGTGATAACAGGCACCGTAGGGATGCATGGCGGATTCAACGCCCTTATACACCAGAAAGTCATATTCCGCCGGATCGGGCAAGCCTGGGATCAACTCAAAGCCATCAGTGCCGGGTTCTGCATGCCGTACCCATGTCAGGTCAGCATCCGCGTAGGGCAGAGGTTGTAGCATCTTGTCAGGCGCATCCACGACCCATTTTGCATGGGCGCTGTGCGCATCTTTTGACACAACGCGATAATGGGCGAGTGCCGCTTGGGCATTGAGTTCTGCGGCGATATCGGCACCGCCAGCAACAGGGAGTTCATTGGGACAAAGTGGAGTAAAGGTGCGCTGAGCATCAACGTCAAATGCAGCGATCATAAGCTCATTCCTTCGGAACCATTAACATTTTTCCTGAAGGCACTATACCAAAGCTAACGATGACCGCTAAGTAAAAAGTGTCTTAAAGCCAATTTTAAGCTGGCAGACACTGCCAGCTTAAATTGACAGCTAATGCCGCGCTTGCAGCGTTAACTGCTGTACCAGATCTGGGGCTAACGCTAGCTGCCGAGCCAACTCATCGAGATAAGCGCGTTCCATAAAATTGTTACCATCAGTCATCAACAGCGACGCAAGGTAGACCTCCGCCGCTTGCTCTGGCGTACGAGCCAACTTGGCAATCTCGCCAACATCCAATGGCTTAGATAGCTCTTGCAGAAACAGCAACTGTACCTCGCCGTTGGCTTGCAACGAGGCTAAGGTTTGTCTGATTTTCTCCGACTCCTGCTCATCCACATGCCCGTCGGCTTTGGCGGCAGCAATCATCGCTTTGGCGATCAACACTTCATGTGCAATCTGTGCTTCAGCGGTGGCCGTGTCGCTCGGTAATGCGGCAGATTCAGCGCTACTGTTGCCACGCTTGGCTTGCCAATCGCGATACACTTTATAAGCCACACCACCTAACGCGGCAGCGCCACCAATTTTCAGCGCGGTGCCCGCAAATTTCTTACTCTTGCGCGAGCCTAGCAATAACCCCATTAACGTACCGCCAGCGGCGCCAATGCCTAGCGTGGCGAGTTGTTGTCGATTAACGCCAGCAACAATCTCGCGTGTTTGTTGACTGCCAACTTGTACGATATTTGAATTAAGCGCTTGGTTGAGTAACCCACGTAAATCCATGCTGCATACCTCTGGTTGATGGTAACAGCCACATCTCAGCAATAAATACTGAAACAAGAATGAAATAGAGATGATGTCAGCTTACCGCACAATTATTCAACGGTTAGCGCCTTAACCGACATTATCATCTGCGAAAAAGTGGCAATCGAAACAATATCGTCCAAACTATCTTAGTGCCCCCTAAACCTCCGTTAATTTCGATAGTCCAAGTAGGATGTTTGTTAATGAAAATTGCTTCCATTCAAGGGAAAATTGCTTCTGTGGCAGGGATATGCCTGCTCATCTCAGCCATCGCTCTAATCAGCTATGCGCTATACAGTGCCAATGCAAACGAACAGCTGGTGGCTGATCGGGTAGGCACTTTGGTGGAAAAGCAGGCCAGTGATAGCCTTCTGACGCTAGCTCAAGAACGTGCGGGAACTATCGCAGTAGAGTTTGAACATGCGCTCGATATCACGCAAACACTTGCCAGTAATTTTGACCTCGTGCACTCCAAGACTCATCCGATTGATATTAATCGTGCTGAGGTTAACAACATTCTTTATAACGTATTAACCCAATATAAAGATCTGAACGGTACCTACACCTGTTGGGAACCCAACGCCTTAGATGGCAGAGACAGCGATTTCACTGGTGGCAACGAGGGGAGCCATCCTGAAACGGGTCGATTTACCCCCTATTGGACCCGCAATGCGCAAGGCAACATTGCCGTACAAGCCTTGGTGGAGTATGACTCTGATGCGCGCCATCCTAACGGTGTACTCAAAGGCGGTTGGTATATTGGCCCCAAAACCACCATGCAACCTAGCGTGCTAGATCCCATTCCCTATGTAGTGCAAGGCAAACAGGTGTGGTTAGCGACAATCTCCACGCCGATTATTGAAAATGGTAAATTTTATGGTGTCGTAGGGGTCGACTATGATCTGAATTTTGTGCAGAAGTTGACCAATCAACTCCAGCAGGAACTGTATAACGGCGCCTCAGAAGTAACTATTGTCAGTTACCAAGGTATGGTGGTGGCAAGTAGCACCCATCCAGATAAAATCGGCCAACCGCTGGCCCAATTATTAGGTGATGCCGAAGCTAAACAAGCCATTGAACGTGTGCAGCAAGGTAAGCCAATACTCGATACCGATCCTAGCGGTGACAACATGCGCGTGCTTGCGCCGATTGTAATGGGTGATCTTGGCCGCTCATGGGCCATCTTAATCAAAGTGCCTAAAACGCAAGTGCTCGCTGAAGCGATGGCATTAGGTAACGAACTCGCCGATAACGGCCACAGCACTATGGTGTGGCAGTTTGTGGTGGGAATAGTGGTTACCTTAGCGGCATTAGCGGCGCTGTGGATATCTGCCGGTAGCATCGCCCGCCCCATCCGTGAAGCGGCAAATGTTGCCCGTACCATTCGTTTGGGCGACTTTTCCCAGCGAATGAAACACAGCTCCAGTGACGAAGTGGGTCAACTGGCAGATGCGCTCAATGAGATGGGCACCAGCCTGAATGAACGAGCCACCTTAGCCAAACGGATCAGTGAAGGCGATTTGACGGTTAACGTCGAGCTCGCCTCCAACAACGACCAACTCGGCAAAGCATTGCAAGAGATGGTGCATCACCTGAGCCAGCTAGTGAGTCAAATTCAAGCGACATCTGACGGTATCGCAGCAAACTCTACCCAAGTATTTGACCTCAGTGATGTGTTGTCTGATGGTGCGATGCAGTCCGCTTCATCTATTACTCAAATGGGCGCCGCAATGGTGGAAATCTCCAGTCAAACCTCTGCTAACGCTCAAAACGCAGACAAGGCAAATCGCTTCTCCAACGAATCCAGAGCCGCAGCCGACAAAGGCGCTAGTCATATGGAGGAGATGGTGGCAGCGATGCGGGCGATACATGACTCCGGAGAACGCATTCATCAAATCATTAACTCGATTGATGAAATTACCGCCCAAACCAACTTGCTGGCATTGAACGCGGCGATTGAAGCGGCACGCGCTGGTGATGCTGGCCGCGGCTTTGCGGTGGTGGCAGATGAAGTCCGTCAACTAGCACAGCGTAGTGCTGATGCGGCAAGCGACGCAGCCAAGTTAATTGATGAAAGCTCCAGCAATACTCAAGCAGGGATTAATATCTCGCAACGCACCGCTGAGGCACTGACACAGATCCGCGCCTCCACCGAGGAAGTCTCTGCGCTGGTCGCCAATATTGCGATTGCATCCGAGGAACAAGTGCAAGGGATTACTGAAACCACTGAAGGTCTCAATCAAGTGGATGGTGTCACCCAACGCAACAGCGAAAACGCCAATGCCTGTAAGGCGTCAGCGTCGGAGTTGCAACGACAAGCACAACAGCTCAATACCTTAGTGGCACGTTTCAAGGTGAAATAAGCCACGGCAGAGCTCGCAATCAACCTAGCCACACTTAATCGGAGTGGCTTTTTATTACCCTGCGCTCGTTACTGGCTTACAACTCAATCCAGTAACGTACCAGAGGCGTCGGCTCGTCAAGGCCAACAATCGTCGCCTCCAACACACCGCCATTGGCTTCTATCACCGCTCGAGAGGCGCGGTTACTTTCCTCTGCGACCAGTAACACCCGCGACAAACCTAAACGTTTGGCCTCGGGTAATGCCAATTTTAACAGCTGTTTCCCGTAGCCTTGCTGCCGTTGAGAGGGAGCGACGTCATAACCAATGTGGCCACCTTCCCAATTAAGATAAGGCGTATCGATATGGTGCCGAACGCGAATGGCCCCCACTAATTGCCGCTGTTCCAGTAACCAAAAGTGATGGCAAGGCACTTGGCCATCCGCCAAGTGCTCACCACGCATTTGCGCCGTGATACTGGCAATATACTCGCCAAAATCTACGATACCAGGCTGATAGTAGGGTGCATTTACCGCATCATGTGCGGCAAAATCGTCATAAAAAGCACGAAAAGCTGACTCATGTTCCAATCTTGGTATCACTAGCTGCATTTCTACTCCCATAACGCTAAGCTCAAAGCTGCACAAATATCCGACAAGTCATGGTCGAGATAATGAGGAATTTTTTGTAAATTAGCAAAACTCGCGTCACGGCAACTAAACTCAAGATGTATTAACCCTTTAGGCCAATACGGCGTAGTCACACGAGAGCAGCGCATTGCCATCAACCAATAGCCATCTTCCGCCAACTTCGGTATTCGGCCATCGTCTCTGGTTGAATCGCCTGCTGGTGCAGCAACCTTTATTAAGCGACGTGCTTTTGCTGCTGTTATGGTTGGGATTATGGCGTGTATCCGCATTAATGGAATATGCCCCTCATGCCAGCGTGTGGTTTCCACCAGCCGGTGTAAGCTTTGCTGCCTTTTTATTACTTGGGTTGCGCGCTATCCCCTCAGTTGCCATCAGCTGTATGTTGGCGACATTCTGGGAGGCAACGCTGTATCAGTCAGATACCAGCTCAGCGCAACTTATCATGATTGGCTGCTTGTTTGCTTTTGCCCATATCGTGCCCTACTACGCCGCGGCCAGCCTGTTACGCGTGTTTGTACATAATGATGAGCAAAAACTACCGCGGATGATTCTCGCCTTTATGATCATCGGCCCATTGGCCTCGCTCAGCGCCGCCTACTGTATTCAGGTTGCGCTGCACATTACTGGCGCCATTACCGATGAAAGTCATCTATTGTGGTTACCGCTATGGATAGGCGATCTGATTGGCATCATCGTACTGACGCCATTAGCGATTGGCTTAATCAGTCGCATCTATCCCACCAGCGGTATTTGGCTCAGTGAGGTAGGCTTACGGCAAACACCGGGCTCGATATACACCTTTCTGGTTAAACTGCTGCTGGCGTTGGTACTCTCGAGCTTGATTATGGTGGCCGCCGCGCGCTTGGATATTCGTGAACTCGCCTTTGCCATCTTCTTTATCGGTATCGCGCAGATGTGGATTGTCTATACCGAAACCCCACTGCGCAGTGCGGTATCGATTGCGTTACTCAGCGGTCTAACGGCGATATTAGTGAAATGGCTGGATTTAGGTGAAGACGCCTTGATCTATCAGTTTTCAATGAGTGTACTGGCCGCCAGTACCTACTTTGGCTTGTTAATTCCCGTGTTAGCCTCCAATAACGAGCGCCTGCAACAGATAGCCTACAAAGATCCATTAACTAAGGTGCTCAGTCGCCAACACTTCTTTCACTTAGCACAGCAGGAAGTGCAACGTGCCAACTTCTATCAACAGCCTGTATGTATTGCGGTATTTGATATTGATCATTTCAAAGCGATCAACGATACCTACGGCCACAGCGCTGGCGATGGTGCGTTGAAATTTCTCACCGCAGAGATTGACCAGCGGCTTGGACCAGCAGAGCTGTTAGGGCGCTTTGGTGGCGATGAATTTATGCTGCTGCTGCCCGCGACGTCATTGGCACAAGCGCAATCAAAGCTCTCGACCATTTTTAGCGAAGTCAGCCAATTAGAATTGGGGCAACTTGAACTGAGCCTGCGTTGCAGTGTGGGCGTGACAGAGGTGAAACCGGAAGACTCACTCATCCGCGCGTTTGAGCGTGCCGATTGCTTACTATTTACCGCCAAAAAACAGGGCCGCAATCAGGTAGTTGCCTCTAACCAACTGAAAATTGATGCCGAGGCATCACGCTCATAAAACAGCTATGGCATACTGGCACATTATTCGACTGCTACCACCGTTCCATGCACATTATCGACTGCCAATACGCCCTTCATGGCGATGCTATTCTGAAGATTTTTAACGATGCCATCGCCAACACCACCGCGTTATATGAATACGCTCCGCGGGATCATGCGCGCATTCAACAATGGTTTGCTGCTAAGCAAGCAGGCAATTTTCCTGTCATTGGTGCTGTAGATGAACATGGGCAGTTGCTGGGCTTTGCCAGCTATGGGCCGTTTCGTGGCTATCCCGCTAACAAATATTCGGTAGAGCATTCAGTGTATGTTGACCAGCAATTTCGTGGTCGAGGAGTAGCAAAAACCTTGATGCAAGCGCTGCTGTTACAAGCGCAACAGCAGCAGTTGCATGTGATGGTAGGTGCCATTGATGCCGCTAACGGCGCCAGCATTCATCTGCATGAGACACTGGGCTTTAGCCATTCAGGCACCTTGCCGCAAGTGGCGTTCAAGTTTGGTCGTTGGCTGGATCTGGCCTTCTACCAAAAACTGCTGCCAACCCCGAACGCACCCTGCGACGACTAGCGGCTTAGTCTTTCAATTTGTAGCTAACTTCAACCCGATCAGAAAATTCCACCGTGCCATATTGGTAGCTCTGGTCGGTCGATGCCTGCTTCATTTCTGCGACGTTGAAGCGCAGCGTAGTGACTGGCGTTTGCTCAAAGTAACGAATCGACCAGACGCCATCGAGTTCAGTATCAAAACCTTTCGCCAAGGCTTTGGCTTTTTGCTTGGCATCGGCAATGGCGGCATCACGCGCTTTGAGCCGTAGTTCAGCCTCTTTGCTCGATTTGAGATTGATCTGCCGTACGTTGTTCATACCCTCTGCCAATGCTTTATCAAGCACCGAATTCAACTGCGGCAAAGACAGCGTTAGCGTGACATCGCGGCTAGCGCGATAACCGGTCAATACTGGCTCCTGTTCTTTTGGATAACGGTATTGCGGCGTTAAATTTAAATTGGCGCTGCTGATATCATCTTTATGAACCCCAGAATTCAACAAACGATCGATAAAGGCTGATACCGCTTTATCGGCTTGCTGTTTAGCGCTTGAAGCATTGTCACCTTTGGCCACCACGGCCACGGTCACTTCCGCCCGATCTGGCTCCGCTTGGATCTGGCTAACACCGACAGTTTCCAGTAGCGGTTGCTCTGCCGCCAATACCGCAGATGACACGAATAAACAGGGTAAACCTAATAATAACAACTTGTTTGAAGAGGTAAATTTCATCGCATGCTTTCCTCGTTAGGCACAATAGCCTAACGCTATGAGAGTTAAGCGAACTTGGCAAGGGCTACCACTAAACTGTTCAGTATCACGTCAGGATATTTTTTAACCACCCACGCTGTACCTTTTATATGGCTGCGGTATAATCGCCGCCTTATTTTTGGGGTAACCCTGCCCATTAAGTTAATAGCACTGCGGAACGCTTATCTTGAAAAATTCAGTTGAGACTTTTGATCCCAAACAAACCACTACATTGGACACCGCCGAAAAAACCTTGGCACAATCTGCCGCGACTGCGGACGCTGTAGCCAACGGCAATCGTATTGGCTTTGTCAGCTTGGGCTGCCCAAAAAACCTCGTAGACTCAGAACGTATTCTGACGCAACTGCGTATCGACGGTTATGAAGTCACTAACAGCTATCACGATTCCGACTTAGTGATCGTCAATACCTGCGGTTTTATTGATGCTGCAGTGGAAGAGTCATTAGATGCGATCCGCGAAGCGCTGGAAGAAAACGGCAAAGTATTGGTGACTGGTTGTCTAGGTGCCAAAGAAAACCAAATCCGTGAAGTGCACCCAGATGTCTTGGAAATTACTGGCCCACATAGCTACGAAGCCGTGTTAGAGCACGTTCACAAATACGTACCCAAGCCAGAACACAACCCGTTTACCTCGCTGATCCCACAAACTGGCGTGAAGCTTACGCCTAAACACTACGCCTATCTGAAGATTGCTGAAGGCTGCGACAACCGCTGCACTTTCTGCATTATTCCGTCACTGCGTGGCGATCTCGATAGCCGTGACATCGGCAGCGTACTGGATGAAGCCAAACGCCTAGTTGAGAGTGGAGTGCAAGAGATCTTAGTGGTCAGCCAAGACACCTCAGCCTACGGCAAAGACCAAGGTGGCCGCACCGCGTTTTGGAACGGCATGCCCGTCAAACAAAACATCACCGAACTGGCACGCCAGCTCGGCAAAATGGGCGCGTGGATCCGCCTGCATTACGTTTATCCATACCCTTGGGTGGACGAGTTGATTCCGTTGATGGCTGAAGGTTTGATTCTGCCATATCTGGATCTGCCATTGCAGCACGCCAGCCCACGTGTGCTCAAGTTGATGAAGCGTCCAGGCCGAGTAGATCGTCAGTTAGATGCGATCCGTAAATGGCGTGAGATCTGCCCAGACTTAGTAATCCGCTCAACCTTTATTGTCGGCTTCCCTGGCGAAACCGAAGAGGATTTCCAAATCCTGCTCGATTTCTTGAAAGAAGCGCGTTTAGACCGCGTAGGTTGCTTCAAATATTCAGAAGTAGAAGGCGCCGCCGCCAACTCGCTCGGTGAAGCGCTAATCAGCGAAGAAGTAAAAGAAGAACGTTACGAACGCTTTATGGAAGTGCAAGCAGAGATCAGTGCCGAACGCTTAGCACGCCTAGTGGGACGTGAACTGGATATTCTGATTGATGACGTTGATGAAGAAGGCGCGATTGGCCGCTGCTATGCCGATGCCCCAGAGATTGATGGCATGGTATTTATCAATGAGCAAACCGAATTGGAACCCGGCAACTTAGTGCGGGCGCGTATCACTCACTCTGATGAACACGATTTGTGGGCAGAGTTGGTAGACATGCCGGATGAAACTGAACAGGCCTGAACCTAGAACGATAGAGAGAAGCGTGCCTTAGGGTGCGCTTTTTTATTGCTTAACAAAACGTTAGTCCATATAAATCAAAAGGGGCAAAGCCCTTGTGTGCTTGCCCCTTCTGGTTGCGTTGTTTACGTTGGAAGGCACCTTTACCTTTTTTGGCGCTCTCTGTTCGCGTACGAAACAGTGCACTGGTGACTGCCGCCTTGAGCGCGTTGTCCATTATCTCACCACGCCCAAACTCATGTTGCGGCTGCGGCCGCTTACTACGTTTTGCCATAACTACCTCATTAGCAATGGGTGACCAATAGTGGTCAATGTGTCTAAAAATCGCCCGCTAGACTACGCGGTTGTGGCTAAATGTCCAGCGATTTTTAATTGTAATTCATGGCGACAATGCTTACATTGGTGAAGATCTCCACGACTGTGCTGAATTTAGCCAGTTAATCACCATTAAAATAACAAGAGAGTACCCATTTTCATGACAGTTGGCGCAAAAGGATTCATTCGCTACAGCGGAATGGCGCTAGTTTGTATGCTGTTCAACGGCCAAACGCAGGCAGTGTCTTTAAGTATTCCTCCGCTGATGACCGCTTCAGAGCTACTCACTCAGCTCAATCAACATCTCATCAACAGTAAAAACGCACCAGCCACCCTCGATTCTTGGTGCCATAGCTATTTAGCCTCACCCACAGCATTGACAGTAAACAGCGTGACTGAGCCAACGCCGCCACTGCCAGATACCGTAAGGCAGCAGCTACATATTGGCCCACAAACACAACCGCGCTATCTCAAACTGCAATACCAGTGTGATAACAAAGTCGTCGCGGTATTTGAGCACTGGTATCTGCCCAAAATGCTGCCCAGCGAGATCGAAGCGCAGATGCTCGACCACCCCGTCAGTTTTGGTCGAGAACTGCGTAAACTGGGCTACTATCGTCAAAACCTGAGCTATAGCCCATTGTGGCCAAAGTCTGATGCTGGCTCATTACCTGCCATAGTGTTGCAGCAGCAAGCTATGCTCTATCGTAACGACAAAACTCCATTTAGCGTGGTATCGGAACACTATTCCCGACAACTGTTGCCGATGGCGCAACAACTCGACCCCTATTAAAAAGGCGCCGATGGCGCCTTTTTGTTTGCTGGAAGTCACGCTTTGTTAGTTACCGGCAATCTTCATCTGTTCAATAAAGATTGCGCCAGTATTGATCGAAGAGCGCTGCTCACGATCACCGCTGACCGCCACAATGTTGCGATACATATCTTTCAAGTTGCTAGCGATGGTGATCTCTTCGACCGGATATTGGATCTCACCGTTTTCAACGTAGAAACCTGCTGCCCCGCGAGAGTAATCTCCCGTTACCGAATTCACCCCTTGCCCCATCACTTCAGTGACCAGTAGGCCAGTCCCCATTTGCTGCAACAGCTGCGCGAGATTCTTACCGCTATCACTAACACGCCAGTTATAGATGCCACCAGCATGACCCGTATTTTTCATACCGAGTTTACGCGCCGAATAGCTGGTGAGCAGATAAGTCTGCAACGCACCGTTATCAACGATCAGACGATCTTTGGTTGCCACACCTTCGCTGTCATACATCGCACTCGCTAAGCCACCGAGCAGATGCGGTTGCTCGTGAATATTGAACCACTCAGGGAATAAGGTCTGCCCAAGGGAATCTTGTAAGAAGCTGGATTTGCGATACAAACTTGAACCGCTAATAGCACCAACCAAGTGCCCTAACAGGCCTGTGGCAATATCCGCAGCAAAGATGACCGGAAGTTTGCCTGTAGGCAATTTACGTGCACCAAGGCGACTCACTGTTTTGTGCGCCGCACTTTGCCCAATCAACTGAGCGGATTGCAGTTGTTCAAAGCGACGCGCCACGGTGTAATCATAATCGCGTTGCATATCACCTTGGTCATCCGCACCAATCACCACACAGCTTAAACTGTAGCGACTGCTGCAATAGCCGTGCAAAAAGCCATGACTGTTGCCATACACTTTGATGCTACTGTGGGCATTGGCGCTGGCGCCGTCAGAATTGGTGATGCGCTTGTCTGTCGCTAGTGCGGCGGTCTCTGCCGCAATGCCTAACTCCGCCAACTCTTCCGCACTGCAATCGCGTGGATGGTAGACATCCAGATTAGGGAATTCGGTTGCCATAAGCTCAGCATCGGCGAGGCCCGCTGACGGATCTTCACTGGTATAACGCGCGATACCATCGGCAGCTCTCACCGCCTCTTTAATCGCTTCCGGCGACAGATCAGAGGTAGAGGAATTACCTTTATGGCCATCACGATACACTGTGATACCTAAGGCGCCGTCTTTATTGAATTCCACCGTCTCCACTTCTTTAAGACGGCTAGAAACACTTAACCCTTGCTGCTTACTAATCGCAACTTCTGCGGCACTAGTGCCGAGACTACGGGCATATTCAAGCGCGGTGGCCACTGCATCTTTTAATGCAGGCAGCTCAGCATCGATAAACGGAACTGACACGGTGTTACTCAACTTAAACAAATGATATTTAGAGCATAACAAACCCCGCTAGGTTTCTCATGTATAAAACATGGCAAAGCTAATGAAAATTGCCGCCACTACAGACGAATTCTGACAGAACTGCTACAATCTGCGCGATTTCACTGGAAAACTGAGTTATGAAAATCGTCGACGATTCTGAACTGATGAAACAACCCTATGACCATGATGAAGAGTACGTCAGTAAATCCGCTATGAAGCGGGAAAGTACTGCGGCTCAGGATCTAGGGGCACAATTGCTGACATTAAGTCAAAGCCAGCTGGATAAAATCCCACTGGAAGATAGCCTGCTTGATGCATTGGCATTAGCCAAAAAAATTAAACCTAATACCGATGCTCATCGTCGCCAAGTGCAATATATTGGCCGATTGATGCGTAATATCGATCTTGCACAGATCAAAGCGGCGTTAGATAAAGTACTCAACCGTAAAAACCAAGTAGCAGCACAAGCACAGATCACCGAGAAACTTTGCGATAAGCTGTTAACAGAAGGTGATGAAGCGATTCAAGCGTTGCTTGATCTGCACCCACAGCTAGAGCGCCAAAAACTGCGGCAGTTGGTGCGCCAAGCGAAGAAAGAGTTAGAAAAAGGGACTGAGTCAACAGCCAAAGCTAACTTATTTAAGTACTTACTTACAGAAACGAGAGTGTAACTAAGTCATAACAAACGCCAGTTACCACTGGCGTTTTTTTTTACAAAAACGGTATAATTCATACGCTCAGGGAAGCGCTTTTACTTACTTCAAGGATGGATAATGAACAAACTTATCTCGCTAATATCAGCGGCTGTTGTCGCTGTTGCATTGACAGGCTGCGCCGCTAAACCAATCGTTGCACAACCCAAAAACGCTGATTTTGAAGGCACCAATTATGAGTTTGCTGGGGTTTATATGCCAGATGACGGTAAAGTCACCCTCACTATAAACGGTGATCCGCTGATGAGCGGTAAATTCCCCCCTTATACACCCAAACTCATCCTCAAAGCCAAATATGCCGACCACGACTTTGAAGGCAATTGCTATTTCGGTTCAATCTTAGGCAACCAAGGTGGCGCCTTTGGTATCATCGCCAGTGCCGTACAAAATGCCAAATCCAGCAGCGCCGATAGATGTGATATGTATATTTCTGGAAAGAAACTAGAAACCCTGTTTTTCTAATACGTTAATGCTTCCCTGACCTTTCAGCTAATTGTGCCGCTAACGCTTGCCGCCGGCGGCGCACACCCCACACAGCCAGCAGCAGATATAAACCGCATAAGCCCCAAAGCTGTAGCCACAGCGGTAGCACTTGCGACCAACTTGCGCCCATTTGATTAAGCTGCAACATCGCCATCATGCCCGGTACCGCTGGCACCCATTGAGACAGCCACACTAACGGCTCAGGGATAATCGATAGCGGCCAGACAAAGCCTGCCACAAACAGAATGGGCATCGAACTGAGCAGCATCACTTGTGTCGGCAGATCACGGCGCACAAATAGCGTGCTAAACGCCATCCCCGCAGCCGCCGTAGCCAGCAAAAATGGCAACATCAATAGTAACACTTGGCCTAACGACGCTTGGCGTCCCACATCATAGTAGTCATAACACCAGCCGATATAAAAAGCGCTCAAAAAGGTGTACACCAGCGTAAATGATGCCATGCGTAAGCACACTGTCGTCAATGGGGAAAATTGCTGCCAGTAGCCGGGTTGACGCCATTGCCCTGCGCCCAAAATGCCCATACCAATGAACAAGGTTTGGTGCAAAATGAGCAGGAACAGTCCAGGGATCACATAAGCGGGATAGCCTAAACCTTGGTTAAACACCGCCACTTCATTCAACGCAACTGGCGCAACTTGCCGCGCTGCCGCCGCAGGTAGCGTACCGTTAGCCAGCAAACCTTGCAGTTGCAGTTGGCTGCCCACATCTAAACCAGCAGTAGTTAACCCCTGCACAATGGCTGAGTAAATCAGAAAGTAACTGGCGTCACCCGCAAAGCTCAAGGTCACTTGCTGACCACGCAACAGATCATGACGGAAGCCCGCAGGGATCACCAACAATCCCTTGGCTTGGTTGCGGTCAATCATTGCTCTTGCTTCGTCCACCGAGCCTGCACGGGCGACCACCTTAACTTGCGGGCTAGCATCGGCGTATCGGATCATCTGCCGTGACAACGAGGAGTTATCTAGATCAACCACCGCCACGCTTTGCTCGGTGGCAACATCATGAATATACGGTAGCGGATATAACACCGCGTAAAACAGCACCCCACCAAACAAGGTCAGCGCAATCGCACGATCACGCGCTAGGCTCATAATGTCGGTCACAATCCAGCGCCAATAACTCACGACAACGCCTCCACTGTGCCAGCTTTGGGCCGATGTAAGTAAGCTAACGCCACTATCGGTACTAGCAGAATCAAAAAGCCTAGCAGTGCCAGACCGTGCTGCCACATTAAGCTGACATTGCCATAACTGACTAAGCTGACATGCGCCTCAATGTAGTGGCTTGAAGGCATCAATTCGCGCCACCACTTAGCGAGCAGTGGCATCTGATCGGTGGGAAAGGTGATCCCCATGAAGGCAAAAGCTGGAGCAAACAACGCGGTACAAAAGCTGATCACCCGTGCGCCATCACGCAGTAGGAAGAAAATCGCAACCACCCACAACCACACGGCCAACAAGGTGAGTAACTGCAACGGCAGTAGCCACAACAGTTGCTCTGCAGGTAAGCCTAAATAGCCATAGACCAGCGCCAGCACAAACTGGCCGTGCAACAATAAGATAGGCGCGTAAAACAACGCCTTAGCCGCAATCAATTTCAGCCAGCCTTGTTGATAGGCGTGCCGCCAATGTGCAGGCGTTAGCTCGCGGTTCATGGCATTGGCAAACGTAAGCATGGCAACTAACTGCCACAAGGCCACTAAAATGGGCGGAACTAAGAAGCCAACATAGTTGTTATTGATATTAAATAAGGCGGTGGTTTGCGTCGACACAGGCTGCATATGGGCGGCCACGAGCTTACTCGGCACACCCTGGGAGAGCAGGTTCATTCGTGCTATCTGATGCAAACCATCGGCTAAACTGAGGCTAATTTGCGCCGATAATAGCTTGCCCACCAACAGGAATTGGCCGTTATAGCGCACATCAATTTGTGGCTGCTTACCGAGCAGCAGATCGCGACGCAGATCCACTGGCAAAGTCACGAGGGCATACACCTCACCACGGCGCATGGCCGCAATCGCTTCAGTTTGATTGGGATAATCAATCACGCGATTGACGGGGCTAGCATTGATGGTACGGCCTAACATGCGGCTAATGCTGGAGTGATCCTGATCGACCACTGCCACAGGCAAATGCCGTGGCAACGCCGCGGAGAACAGCCACCACAACAACAAAAAACCTAACAAGGGCACATAGCTGACTAGCGCGAGCTGCCAGTTATCGTGCTTGAGTGCTAGCAACTCACGTCGCAGCAAAGCTCGCATTACTCGGCTCCAGCCAACAACACTGACATGCCAACGCGTAAATCTGCGATAGGTGCTGTTGGACGTAATTCAACTTGGAAGGTGCGCATATCGAAGTCGTGGCCGCTTTCAGTGGCACGCCAAGTGGCAAAGTCACCCAAGGCACTGATGTAGCTGACCTTAAATTCAAAACTTTTACCCAGCGCCGGAATACGTAACTGTTTGATATCGCCTTTGTGGAACTGGTCGAGCAGATCTTCACGCACTTGGAAAATCGCCCAGCTGTCTTGCATGTCAATTAAGGTTACCACCGGAAAGCCGCTACCCGCCAACTCACCATGCTGTAACAGCACTTCGGTAATTTCACCCGCTTTGGGCGCGCGCATCTGGCTATCGGCTAGCACAGCGTTAACCTCTTGCACCGCTCCTTCAGCGCGTTTGGCATTGCCTTCTGCCGCCAATTTCTGCTCGTCACGCGCGCCTTCTTGCGCCATGTCATACATCGCTTTGGCAGATTGTTCAGTGTATTTCGCCGCTTGCCATTGGGTGTAGGCTTCGTCGCGTTTTTGCCGTGCCACCACGCCGTCGTTAAATAAGTTTTCGACCCGCTGATAAGTGGTCTGTGCCAACTCTGCGGCGGCCTTGGCTTTCAGCCATTGCTCACGCGCTGCAGCAATTTGCTGTTTACGGGCACCGTTGTCGGCTTCCGCTTGCATCGCTTTTGCTGATTGCAGTGCGCCACTGGCTTGCACCAGCTTGGCATTTAATTCGGGGCTGTCGATGGAAAACAGCAGATCGCCCGCTTTAACATGGTCGCCACGACGTACCATCACCTGCTCGACTCGACCGGCCACTTTGGAGGAGACGTTGTACTCGCGCGCTTCTATCTGCCCCTGCAACGGTTGCGGGGCGGGGGTATAAGCTAAAATCAGTCCATAAATCAGCGCGGCGGCAATACCACCCAACGCCACTGTCGCCAGTAAAGGATTAGCGCGCATCCTTCATCTCCTGCTGTTTGCTATAGCCAATAAAATCATCCAGTTGCCCACTCACAGCCATGAGTTGAGCATAAGCCTGCATGTAGCGATATTTGGCGGCCAATTGCCGAGTATTCACTGCACTAAGTTTCAACTCGGCATCAACCCGCTCGACAGAGGTCGCCAGCCCTTGATTAAAGGCCAACTCCCGCAGACGTAAATTCTCTTTTGCGAGCTTGCGTGAGGTATTGAGCGAACTAATCTCCTCTGCCGCTTGCTGCATCTGCCGGTAACTTTGATCCACCAGCAGGCTCAAATCTTGCGTGGTCTGTGCTTTGGTATAGCGCGCCTGCAACAAGGCACTTTTGGCAGCCAGTACTTTACCGCTGCGACCATCGCGAGTGATCAGCGGCACCCGCACACCTACGCCGACCATCCAATCGGGCGTCATTTCGGTCACGAGGCTGTCATCGTCATACAAGGTGTAATTGCCGTACAGATACACGGTTGGCTTGTATTTGCCGTTTTCCATGTCGATAAGCCCCTTGGCCTGCTCCTCTTTAGAGTGCAGTAGCTTCAGTGCCGGATGCTGAGCCAAGGTCAATTGGGTAACTTGCGGTAACGATGGGGGTGTATCCAATACAAACATCGGCGAGATCGCATCGGCGTTCGGCTCATGCAGTAAACGTCGCAAAGCGATCTGCGCCATTTCCAACTGACGCTTGGCACTGCCTAACGTCACCTTGGCATCGTCTAACGCGACTTCGGCGTTGAGCAACTCCACCTTAGCAATCTGCCCTTGCTGCTCCATCTTCAACGCATGTTCATAGTGAGTGGTCAGCGAGTTGACTAATTGCTGTTGCGTCACCACCAATGACTGGCTCACGTCTACCGCGTAGTAGCGGTCAATCAATTGGGTAAACAACTCGCGACGGGTCAACTCATGCTGTTGCTGCTTTTCGGCCACTTGCGCTTCGCGAATGGCCTGTGCCGCAGTGATCTGCCCACCAGTATAAATAGGCCACATTGCCCTTAAACTGGCGTTATACACCTCTTGTTCGGTAAACGGGGTGACAAACATTGAATGGGGAATACTGGCAAAAATCGCCGCATATTGGGCGGGTAGTGAAGAAAGATCCATCGACGCCAATGGATTGAGCTTAGTAAGATCCAGCTCAATGGGCTTTTCTAACCGTGTGTAGCTGCCTTCGATGGAAAGCTGTGGCAGATAGAGATCTTTAGCGCCCTGCTGCTCAGCTTGTGCCGCATTGACTTGTTCGCCATCTGCGGCCAGCTTATCGCTAACTCGTTGTAACTGTTGCCAAGCGTTGGCTAGAGTGACAGGTTGTGCTTGTACAACAGCTCCCCAGCTACTCAACGCCACCACAGCAAACATTTTAGTGAGCTTCATTCATACCTCTAGAGTATTTACTCTAATTCCGTGTAGATTCTACCATCGCATCGATAGCGATACTAGCTAGCCATGGTAGTAGGCTAGCTAGTTAGGTGCAAAAACGTCCCTGCTCTGCAGCGGCTTAGTGCCTTTATCTGTCAGGCATGGTTCACGCCGCGAATCACTTAGGCGGTACCACCGACGGTCAAACGGTCTAACTTCAGCGTTGGTTGACCGACCCCCACAGGTACACTTTGGCCATCTTTACCACAGACGCCCACGCCTTGGTCCAACGCCAAATCATTACCGACCATAGAGATCATCCCCATGGCTTCAGGCCCGTTACCGATCAAGGTGGCGCCCTTAATCGCTTGGGTGATTTCCCCTTTTTCGATTAAGTAGGCTTCTGAGGCAGAGAACACAAACTTGCCGGAGGTGATATCCACTTGACCACCACCAAAGTTAGGCGCGTAGATGCCCTTTTCCACAGAGGCAATAATGGCTTTTGGATCGCTATTGCCTGCCAGCATGTAGGTGTTAGTCATACGTGGCATCGGCAGATGCGCGTAGGATTCGCGGCGGCCGTTACCGGTTGGCGCTTGTCCCATCAAACGTGCGTTGAGTTTATCCTGCATGTAGCCTTTGAGAATGCCGTTTTCAATCAGCACGGTGCGATGGGTTGGCGTACCTTCATCGTCGATACTGAGCGAACCACGGCGATTTGGCAGTGTGCCATCATCCACCACAGTGACTAACTCAGATGCGACTTGCTGACCAATACGCCCACTAAAGGCACTGCTGCCTTTACGGTTAAAGTCACCTTCTAGGCCGTGGCCAACCGCTTCATGCAACAGCACCCCCGGCCACCCGGCACCGAGCACCACTGGCATCTCGCCCGCAGGTGCATCAATCGCGGTAAGATTCACTTGCGCTTGGCGCACCGCTTCACGGGCAAACGCAAAACACATCGGCAGACCATCATCGGCATTTGCCATCAACACACTGTAATCATGGCGGCCACCACCACCAGAGCTACCGCGTTCGCGACGACCATTTTCTTCAATAATCACTGAACAGTTAAAACGCACCAACGGGCGAATATCCGCCGCCAAAGTGCCATCGCTCGCCGCTACTAGGATCTCTTCGTACACCCCAGATAAGCTGACCACCACTTGAATAATGCGGCTGTCGAGGCTGCGAATATAAGCGTCGGCTTGTTTTAGCAGAGCAATTTTGCTGGCTTCGTTGAGCGCCGCTATCGGATCTTGTTCAGAGTACAGCGCCACAGCGCCACGGCGTTTCCACGCGTGCACTTTATGCTTGCCACCGCTGCAGGCAATTCCGCGAGCAGCATCAGCCGCGGCGGTTAATGCATTGGGAGTAATTTCATCGGCATAAGCAAAGCCAGTTTTTTCGCCCGCGTTAGCGCGCACGCCGACACCGCGCTCAATATGGAAGCTGCCCTCTTTGATAATGCCATCTTCGAGCACCCAAGATTCATGGCGACTGCCTTGGAAATAGAGATCGGCAAAGTCGACTTGGTGCTGGTGAATGTGTTTCAGGTATCCCTGCAGATCTTCGAGATCTAACCCTTGCTGCAGTAGACTGGCTCCGACTTGCGTTAAAACTGGCATGAATGCACTCTCACTAAGATCTTGTGATTGAAAACTATTTAGGCTGCAACGGCAGTAATTGCGGTGCAGCAAATCGATTGTGTTGGCAGACTGGCATATCTTGGCGGATCTGTGCAACTAGCGACAGGTCGATGGGTGCTTGTACCCAACCGGTACCGCTGGCCTGTTGCGCTAGCACCCGCCCCCATGGGTCAATAATCATCGATTGTCCCCACGTTTCGCGGCCACCTTGATTATGGGCGCCCCATTGCCCCGCGGCGAGAAGGTAGCATTGGCTTTCAATCGCCCGCGCTCGCAGTAACACTTCCCAATGCGCGGCGCCAGTGACTTTGGTAAACGCCGCTGGCACGACAATTAACTCCGCACCTTGTAAGCGTAGAGCACGAAACAGGTCTGCAAAACGTAAATCGTAACATACCGTTAGGCCTAATTGGCCAAATGGTGTAGGTAATACTGTAAGATGGTCACCGCCACAGAAGGTGTCGCTCTCGCGATAGCTGCCAGTGTTGTCACTGACATCAACATCGAACAGGTGCAGTTTGTCGTAACTACCGACCTCGCAACCTTGGTCATCAAATAAGATACTACGACTGTATACTCGGCCATCACCACTCGCCACCGGCACTGTACCGCCGACCAGATAGACTTGATATTGACACGCTAACGCGGCAAGTTCAGCGATAAGATCAAGCGGCGCATCGGCGGCAGACCAAGCTAATTGTTCCCCTTCATGCCCCCCAAATAGTAAGGCACACTCAGGTAATACCACCAGTTGTGGCTGCTCTGGCTGACGCGGAAGTTGTTTAAGCTGCTGCTGGATAAACGCCAGATTCTCGGCGGGCTTGCGGCTGCTCTGGCACTGTAACAGACTCACTTGCATGCTGCGTTTCCTTGCTTGGTGACGGAGTAACTGGCGCTACCGTATCATCATTGGCGGCAGATGTGACCGACAGCGGCGCGCTGTTGGCCTGCGTACTCGGGCTTTGGCTAGCAACCGTTGGCGTATGTTCAGATGGCGTAGGGGCATTGGCAGCAGGAGCTTGGCTATCCGTACTTGCATCGCTATCAGGGCCTAAGTTGTTATCCTCAGCACCCGCCTCGCCTTGCTTATCTTCAGGCAAAATACTTTTTGGAATTTCAATCTCTTTACTCTTACGCTCTAACTCTTCCAGCTTGGGCTCGCTGATAGTGCCAGTTAGGCGGAAGCGGATTTCGGATATCACCTCAATCACCGGTTCCAGTACTTTCGTCAAGGCAAAAGCACCGATCCCCATGGTCCACGCGCTGGTACTCAACAACACCACGGTAGGCACGCTGGAAGCGAGTTTCGGTGCAAAACTGATGTCGTAATTCAGGCTTTCACTCACCAAGTTAGTATAACCGCGCACTTTCATGGTGCCCGCAACTGCATCCATTTCGGTATTGGTGGTTTGTAAGATGCCATTATCTAACGCTAAATCACCGTTAAAAGAGTTGAAATACAGCCCTTTACCAAACACGTCCGAGAAATCGAGCGACAACTTACGCAGAATGGAGTCGAGGCTAAACAGCGAGAAAATACGCGCGCCCTTATCGCTCAACTGCTCCATATGGCCTTTGCCTAAATCAAAGCGTACCTTGCCACTAAGCGATGACAGATTAAAGTCGCTCGGCCCGCCAGCCCAATCTAATTCGGCCTTAACTTTCAACGGTGAATCTTTCACCCCTGGCGTCACATCAAACACCGCCGCCAGCTTTTCAAAGTTCTCGGCATCCAGCGCGAATTTAACTGAGGTACGGTTATTGCCTTCCGTAATCCAATCACCACTGCCTTGCAGATTTCCTTGCGGAGCATTGAGTGAAAACATCTGAAAATGATAGCCCTTCGGCGCGGGCGCACCTTGCATAACTAAGTGGCCTAACGACCGACCTTGATAACTAAAATCGGCAATATCCAGCGCCAACGGCGGTAGTTGCGTAAGCGCATTGTCTACCGCAGGTGCTGCGCCATTGGCGGCCACCAACGGTGGTGTGGCATTAAGGTACACTCGAGAGGCCACCACTTTTAATCCTTGCTGCCACCAATCTGGGAAAATTTCGATACTGCCAGCAAAGGCTGGCGCGTCAATATTGAATAACCAAGATGATTGGGTATCCTGCGCATCTAACGAGACTTGGGTGAATCGTTGCCCCAACATATCAAGCTGCGCCACCGTGCCACCAATCGCCACTAAAGGCGGGAAGAATCCCCGTTTGGCCGCCGCGTGTGATGCTGTAGCCGTCGATGCAACGGTTGATTCGGTGGTCGCTGGCTTAGCGGTAGCAGGTGTATCGCTCGCGGCTCTGTTTGCTGCCGTTTGGCTATCCGCCGCGGGCTTATTAAAGTCGAGGAAAGATTCAATCACTGGCTGCCAATCACTAAATTGCGTGTCTTTTAACGCCAACCACAATTTGCCATCCGCTTTGTTGAGCTGGTCGCCGCTGCGGAACAGGCGGCCAAGCATGATGTCGTAATGTTTAAGTCGTTCTTCTGTAACATCAAAGCTGCCCCAAAACTCGGCGAGGTCAGCCATGCGGATCCCCAACGACGCCTGTTTATTATCGCCAAGCAGTTCGGCGGAGACTTTCAACGTTTGGCCTTTGGCTTTATTAAACGGCGCAGGCAATGTCAGTTCGCTGCGTTTTAGATCAGTATCGGCGTTAGCCTGAATGCGAAAACCACCTTCATCAAAAATCAGCTGCAAATAACCTTTCCAACGCATTTTGCCAGCGTAGAACGACTGCAGCGGATTGTTGAGCTCTTGTGGCAACTTATCGAGATCCCAGTCGCCGTCGAGATGCACCGTTACACCAAAGTCATCATTGTTGCGGCCAGTGGTAAAGTCCATCCGCAGCGGTTGTTGGTACATCAAGCCGGTGATTTTATCACTGTGCACCACGTCATTATCAAAGGTGACTTCACCATTGAGCTTGCGCAGTAACACCCCCGGTTTACTGACATAAACCGTATTGTTATCTAGCACCACTTTGCCATGAATATCCGGCTTACCGCCGGCATACAACGGAATATCTAACGCGAGTGAACCATTGATGGCATCGCGAATATTAATCACATTCAAGGTTGAACTGACGCTAGTAAGTGGCGACTGCGCTATCACTTGGGTCACATCAGGCCCGTTAGCATGAAGGTCGGCGTTAACTATCAGGTGGCTGTGCGCGTCCATGGTCGGAATGCTAACTTGGGCACCGCTAATATCCACTTTTTTCAACATGCCTTGCTGCACATCAATGGCCATGCTGTCGTTTTCAAACAGAGCCGCTAAGGTCAACTTGTCCGCTGCGGGCCAATCTGGTTGAAAGGCAAATGTACCTTCTTGCAAGGTAAACGCCGCCTGAAAAACCCCTTGATGCTCAGCGTATGGGAATCCACTTAACGGCCCGCGCCATGCCACCCGCGCATCTTCGCTGTGACCCGCTTTAATGGCCTCGGTGAGATAGTGGCTCAGATCTTCTCCCATCGCCTTAATCGGGAAGTAACGATGTGCCTGCGATAAATCGTGCAGGGCTAACGAGGCGGTAAGGCTGAGGTCGGGTGTATCGGCAAAGCTCAGCCGCGCGCTAGCATCTAAACTGAGGTCGGCATTATTGAGTACCAATGATGGCACCAACAGCTGCTGCGAGGCAGTATCAAAACCGACGTCAATCGCCTCGCCATCAACGGCAATTGGCCCGTTAAATTGGTCAGTAAAACTCAATTGATAATGTTGTGCCGGTAACCGCGCACTCAAGAAGCTGCCATGACTGCCCAGCTCAATGTCGATAGGCTCAGTACCGGGGATTGCCGCAACGGCCTGCCAACTCAGCGACTTAATTGGCACCTGTAGCTGTAACGGCTCATTGGCCGCTTGATAGAGTTGTAGCTGCTCAACCTGTCCTTTGGCGTCCAGCGCCAGCAATTGGCTTAGATGCTCAGGGGTGATAGCAGGGATTAATGGCACTAATGGCCGTAACTGCTCCAGCGCAAAACTGGATACATGCCCAAAGAGCTGCTGTTGCCGTTTGGCGGCGTAAATAGAAAAATCCTGCCATGGCTGTTGGTTACTGCTAAACGCTAAGTCGCGGCTCGATAGTTGCCAGCCATCAGCACGCTTTTGCCACAACAGTTGACCACCATCAATGGTGAAATTTTGCTGCTCATCTTGTTGTTGCCAGTCCAACACCGAATGGCCAAATTGCACTAAGCCGCGTTCAATGCTGCGATGAGCCACATCAAACCATGCTTGCAGATTGACCACACCTTGCAGCGGAATCGACAAAGGTTCATCTAACGCTTTGCTATGTTCAGAGGCCCATGCGCCTAAATTCAGCTCGTTCGCCGCCAGATACAATTGCCCTTTGATGGAATCAGGTTTGTTGCCGTTACCGCTTAAGTCAACGTTGAGCAGTAAGTGCTGCCCACCCATGGGGACTTTATCCAGATATAACGCACCATTGGCACGATGTTTTTCACCATGGTTTAGCCAGCGGAGCTGCTGCAGTTGGATCGGGCGATACCGGTGGCTAGCGGATAACAACTGCACGGTGGCGTTGTCGATGGAGTATTGCTGTAACTGTTCCAGCAATAAACTATAAAGCCAATCAAGATGGGTCTTATGCAGTGGCTGGACGGCGGGAGCATTACGCTCGTCGCCACCGATTTTATCCAGATCTAATGCCAGATAGACGTTACCAAAATTAACGTTTTCGACCTGGGGTGATAGGGTCAACAACGTCTGCCAGAAATCGAGTTTTATCTGTACGTTATTGATATTAAAACTGACGGGCAGTTCACCCTGTTCCGGCAAGGTCACCGAGTCGATATTGACCGACGGCCCGTAGGCCTGCCATTTAGCGGACAAACGCCCCAGCTCTACCTGCACGCCATATTGCTCAGCCACATATTGCTCTAAGCGCTCAGCATCAAGCTGCGGCAGCAAACCGCGAATAAGACTGACCATCAGCGCAAACAGCACTAAGATGAGGGCTAAAAATTGCCCCAATAAACGGCCAAACTTAAAAGAGCGCCAGCGTAACGTCACTAAACCATCACCACATCAAACTTACTTTGCACATACATAGGTTCGCACTGCAGCCGTACCCGTTTGCCAATATAGACCTCCAACTCCGCCAGCGAATGCGCTTCATCAGCGGCTAAGGTCTCATACACCGCAGGAGCGCAGTAGATTAAAAATTCATCGGCTTTATAGGTACGGTCAAGGCGGATGATTTCGCGGAAGACCTCGTAAGACACAGTTTCTACCGTCTTCATTGACCCCGCACCACGGCATGCGGGACATTCGCCACACAGCACATGCTCCAAACTTTCACGGGTACGCTTGCGCGTCATCTCGACCAGTCCCAAGCCGCTGAAGCCGGAAATATTGGTTTTCACTCTGTCTTTGGACAACGCGTTCGCCAAACTGTTCAGCACGCGCGCTTTGTGCTCTTCGTTGGTCATATCGATAAAGTCGATAATGATAATGCCACCGAGGTTGCGCAACCTGAGCTGGCGAGCGATTGCTAGCGTGGCTTCCATATTGGTGTTGAAGATGGTTTCTTCGAGATTGCGATGGCCAACAAAACCGCCAGTATTGATATCCACAGTGGTCATGGCTTCGGTCTGATCGATAATCAGATAGCCGCCTGATTTCAGTTCGACTTTACGTTCCAGCGCGCGCTGGATTTCGTTCTCAACATCGTACAGATCAAACAGTGGCGCTGGACCAGTGTAGTGTTCAATTTTACCTGCCACTTCCGGCATAAATTCATGCGCAAACTGTTGCAGCTCTTCGACAGTGCCGCCTGCATCGACTTGAATGCTATCCAGTTCGAGGCCAACAAAATCACGCACTACACGCACTGGCAAAGCTAAATCTTGATACAGCAGCATGGTGCCGGGGCGCTTACGCCGCTCGCTAACTTTCGCCCATACGCGGCGTAAAAATGCAGCATCCTGCCGTAGCTCATCCGCCCCAGCGCCTTCAGCGGCGGTACGGATAATGAAGCCACCATCTTCATCCACAAACGGCACCGTAATATCTTTGAGGCGCACGCGCTCCTCTTCCGATTCAATCCGTTGTGACACGCCGATATGGCTCGAACCCGGCATAAACACTAGGTAGCGCGATGGCAAGGTGATATCTGTGGTGAGACGGGCGCCTTTAGTGCCCAGAGGATCTTTCACCACCTGAACCATAATGTCTTGCCCTTGCCGCACCAACTCAGCAATGTCTCGCACCACGAAATTGCCTTTTTCAACGTCGGCGACGCATTCTGTGTGTGGGAAAATATCCGAAGCGTGTAAAAAGGCCGCTTTTTCGAGCCCAATATCAACAAAGGCGGCTTGCATACCGGGCAATACGCGGCTGATTTTTCCTTTATAGATATTGCCAACCAAGCCACGTTTCATGCGGCGTTCGATATGAACTTCCTGCAATACACCATGCTCGATCAAGGCAACTCTGGCTTCGGTTGGAGTCACGTTGATCAACAGCTCTGAACCTGCCTTACGCGGTGTTTTGCTATTGACTATGCCAGTGGAACTCACAATTTACCCCTGTTGAAAACGCTGATGTTCTGATTCTATCGATTGCGGGCAGTGAAATCTGCTCAATTAGGTAGGTTTATGCCTACTAAGCCTTAAATAATGTTCATTTTTTGCAATAACTCGCGGGTTTCCACTAACGGTAATCCCACCACCGCAGAGTAGCTGCCATGCAATTGTTTGACAAAACTGCCACCCAGCCCCTGAATGCCATACGCGCCCGCTTTGTCCATCGGCTCACCACTGGCAATATATGCATGAATTTGCGCGGCGGTTAGCTCAGTAAACGTCACTTCCGTACATACGAGTACTGACTCGGTACGATGCGCTGAACACAAAGCGACAGCGGTCAGCACTTGGTGCGTTCGACCACTGAGCGACGACAGCATGGCAACAGCATCGGCGCTGTCGCTAGGTTTTCCGAGAATAGTGTCATCACACACCACAATGGTATCCGAGCCCAGCACGACCGCAGCGGCATCGCCACTTGCCGCTAGGCCAGCTTGCGCTTTTTCTTGCGCTAAACGGCACACAAATGACGCGGGCGCTTCGCCCTCATGCAACGATTCATCAATATCTGCGGGTTGCACGCTGAACTGAAATGTCGTGTTGCCGAGGCCCAGTTGCGCCAATAATTCCCGTCGCCGTGGCGAAGCAGAAGCTAAAATCAATGTCATTTACTTTACCTTATAGCGACGGCGTAAGCGGCGCAGCATCCAGTAGATCCAACGCCACAAAATCATGCCAGATACCGCTGGTAATATTAATTCAATCGAGAATGGCGGGCGATCTAATAGAAACTGCACCCAAAATACAATCAGATGATAGCAACACAGCGCAAAGCCAATAAGCACCGATTGCTGCAATACGGGGAAGGTTCTTAAACGCTGAAAGTTCATCACAATCAGGTAGATAACTATAGAATATGCCAAGGAACGTACCCCCAAGTGTGCGCCGAGTAGCACATCCAGCAGAGTTCCAATCACAAAGGCAGTCAAAATGTTGTAGCGATGCGGTAGCGCCATCGCCCAATAGATCATGATCAGCAGTAACCAATCCGGTCGAAACGGCATCACCGCATCGGGAATAGGCATTAACTCAAACAGTAAACCAATCAGCAGCGAACACCACACCACCAACCGACCATGAGCATGTTCTAATGTCATTGGCTCACATCCTCAGTCGTTGTTGGCTCAGTGGCAGCGGGGGCAACATCCTCCGCGGGGGGATGCTCCGGCCAAATCAACAGCAGGTAACGAATACGATCTAATGCCGCCATTGGCTGTGCCGTCACTTTTAAGTAATTCTGCCCATCATCGCGGTTAATGGTCATCACCCGCGCCACCGGATAGCCCTCAGGGAAACGGTTGCCTAAGCCTGAAGTTACCAGTAAATCACCCACTTTGATGTCGGTGCTTTTGGCCACATAACGCAGATCTAACTGATCGAGTTCGCCCGTACCATTAGCAACTACCCGCACATCGTTCCGAGTAATCCGCACGGGAACGCCCTGCTTCGGATCAGAGATCAGCAGGACTCGCGACGTCAGTGCGTTCACCTCCACCACTTGACCCACCACCCCTTGCGCATCCACCACGGGCTGCCCAACAAATACGCCCTCTTTACTGCCGTGATTAATCACCACAAATTGATGAAACGGATCGCTGGCCACTTCCACCACTTCGGCCACCATCTTTTTGGCGTCCATATGCAGCGGTGAACCGAGCAGTGCCCGCAGGCGTTGGTTTTCTTGGCGCAGATGTTCAAATCGCTGCAAACGTTCACTCATCATCACTTGCTGGCGCAATAGCTCTTGGTTTTGCTTTTTCAGCATGCTGAGTGAGGCGAGGTTTTCAGCGCCCCAATCAAACAGCGAGCCAGGCGCAGTGGCAACATATTGCATTGGGCTGAGCACTGAGGCGAGCGCCTCGCGTGCTGGTTCGAGCTTTTTATTGGCAAATAGCAAAGCCACCGACAGAATAACCGCCAGTGTGAGACGAAATTGATGTGAAACGCTACGAGCAAATATTGGCGTCATAATAAAGAGAAGGCGGTGCTAGACCGCCTTATACTGAACTGTTAGCTCAAGTCTCTTCCGAGAATAGGTCACCACCGTGGATATCGATCATTTCAATCGCTTTACCACCACCGCGGGCCACACAAGTTAACGGATCTTCTGCCAGCATCACTGGGATACCAGTTTCTTGCATCAGCAGGCGATCCAAATCACGCAGTAATGCACCGCCGCCTGTGAGCACCATACCGCGCTCAGAAATATCAGACGCCAATTCTGGAGGCGATTGCTCCAGTGCGGCCATCACAGCACTGACAATGCCAGACAGCGGCTCTTGCAATGCTTCTAAAATTTCATTGCTGTTCAGCGTGAAGCTTCTTGGTACACCTTCGGCCAGATTACGGCCACGGACTTCAATCTCTAGCACTTCATCGCCAGGATAAGCAGTACCTATGGTGTGCTTGATACGCTCTGCGGTGGCTTCACCAATCAGGCTGCCGTAGTTACGACGTACGTAGTTGATGATCGCTTCATCAAACTTGTCGCCGCCGATACGCACAGATGACGAATACACCACACCATTCAAAGAGATAATGGCCACCTCGGTAGTACCTCCACCGATATCAACCACCATAGAACCTGTCGCTTCTGACACTGGCAAACCGGCACCAATGGCAGCGGCCATTGGCTCTTCAATCAAATAGACTTCACGTGCACCAGCGCCCATGGCTGATTCTTTAATCGCGCGGCGTTCAACTTGGGTCGCTCCGACAGGAACACAGACTAAAACGCGAGGGCTTGGACGTAAAAAACTGTTGTTATGTACTTGTTTGATAAAGTACTGCAGCATTTTTTCAGTCACGTGAAAATCGGCAATCACGCCATCTTTCATTGGGCGAATTGCTTGAATATTGCCTGGGGTACGACCCAGCATCTGTTTTGCTTCCATCCCGACGGCGGCAATAGAACGCTGACTATTGCCGCTGCGATCCACTCGAATAGCAACAACAGAAGGTTCGTTCAGTACGATGCCTTCGTTTCGGACATAAATTAAGGTGTTGGCGGTACCTAAGTCGATCGAAAGATCATTCGAAAAAATGCCACGCAGCTTTTTCAACATGTAACTAGCCTGTAATTTGTGGAGTCGGAGAAGATGATTTGAAAATCGGTTAACTTTATCAATGCCTCCCTAGTTCCACAAGACTGACAAGGCTAACAAACGCTGACGAATGGCATTTTTTTCCAACTGAGTTGCTCATTGATGGCAAAGTGTCATTAAAGTGACGTAAATTGCCTATTTTATCAGCAGTTCGATAACATCATCGCGCAATTCGGTCATTGATGAATTATCGGCGCATAAGCGCACGAGCAATAGCGATCGGCTATTGCTCGTGGCAAATTAAGGTAGCTCACGCCAATTGATGATGCGGTCATTACCACGATAACGGCCGAAGTAGACACTGCCACGCGGATCTTGCAGCACATTCGTTGCACCATCGAATTGCCAATACCATTTGAGATAGTCTTGCACTTCAACAGGGGCGGTGACCTTACCTTGATAATCCCCCGATGATTTCCAGCGAATACCAAATTCCCCTTGGTTGACCGCTGCTGGAGCCCCCTCTCTGTCAATAACTTGTGGCGACTGCAACTCAGGCTCAAATAAATATCCCCAATCGTGGTCATTCACTAAGCTCTGCATTTGTCCATCAACCACACTACAACTGTCATCGGTGTTCTTGCGCCACTGTTGTCCATCCCAATATTGGCTAGTACCCGCCATCATGATCGGCTGATTTGAAGGGCCATAGGTGTCGGATAACACGGCGCGACCAAGGCGCACGTCTAACGTCGCTAATTGCTGCGCATTACAACTGCCAGTACAACTGCCTACCGCATTGGCACGCATATCTGCGTCAATCATAGGTACCAGATCGCGGTCATCGATCAATACCCCTAACGCTAAAGTAGCGAACGGCCCATCCGCTTGCGGTGCTGGCAGTCGCGAGAAGGTCACTGACGCTTGGCTAAATCTCATTTCTCCATTTGTCCATGTGCCGGCTAACGCCGAGAGACGGGACGATAGATCAATACCATCGAGGTTATTGGCGGCTTGCAACCGCGGCGCACCATCAGCAAAGCTGCCAGTGTAATTCAGCGTCAGCTGTCCACTACGATTGATCGCCTGCAAATCGGTGCTAAGCGCGAATGGCTGATCCATATAGGTAAACGCACCACAGCCCGGCGTTACGCTGGTATTTTCCGCCTTAAAGCCTGCTGGATAAAAACGGCCAACGGCATCAGATGGATAGGCAGCAATAGTCAATGCTTGCGAACCTAAATAGGGCAATTGGCTGTAGGCGGAGAAGTTGAACACACCCACTTCAGAGACCGACTGCTGCACATTGGTGCCATTAACACTCGCCTGTTGCACATAATCACGTTGCGCCAGTTCACCCAGCTGACCATTTTGTGGCGCAACCAACTGATGTGCCAACGTGATGGAATTCATCGCGAAGGATGGCGTATCGCCGTTGCTGCAGATATTACTGTCGTTATCGTTTTGCCAACGCTTAGCCTTAATATTCAGTGTGAACGGCTCCCCCGCTGCACGAAATGCCGAGCAGCTCGCGCTCGCCGAGGCACAGTCGGCGTTAGGTTCAGGTGCGCTAACGCACAGGCCGACAGGAAAACTGACAAACGCGTCATTCCCCTCCATCACCAAACCAGTATCAATACCGCTGCCGATATATTGGGCGTGCAACGCCAATTTGCCCGCATCATCGTAGTTAACCGTTATCGTTGCTTCGCCCTGGTGATTAAACTGCACAACTTGTGCTTGGGTGGTCGCAGCAGCGGTACCAATCGCACGACTATCCACCGTCACAGGCGGAGGTGTGTAACCAGCAATGCTCGGCCGCTCGACCACATTTGACCAGAATTTCAGACTCTTTTGGGTCGAAGCAAAAGCACTGACGCAGCGTTTGGTTATGTCATCTTTTTTGACCGCTTTGATCAGCACATCCGCTGGCTTGGCCGCTAACTTATCCGGTACATCAAACACAAAGCCACTGTCGCTAAAATTCACGGTACACGCCGCATTAGAGAGTGCCCCGCCGTTTTGGCGGCACAAGGTGGTGCTAAAGGCTTTAGTCACGGGAGCGGAGCCAATCACATCAAGCGTCACTGGGCCCGGCTGAGTATGAGCAAGCTCAATGGTGGTCGATCCGCCAGAAAAACTCACTGGGTTGTTCGGCAGCCATGAATTGCCTTCAGGCGCTAATGTTGCCGTCACAGGGTCGGTATACAACTCATTGCAAGAGGCATTTTTGCAAGCTTTAAGCGTCATACTCAGCGGCGTACAGGTGAGCGGTGAGTCGTTAATTTCAATTTCAAAGTGATCGATCACGCCAGTAATGGGGGTCGAGTTCAATGCGCAAATCCGTAGATTATCGATCTCGTGCACGTTATCACTTTGGCCAGTTGAGCCCGTCAAGGATAACAGCAGGTTTTGCGGCAAAGCCACCTGACCCGCACGGTTCAACACGTTGAAATTATCCACAATCGTGCGGTAGCCATTACCGGTATTGCGCTCAATTTTGAGCACAGTGCGCCCACTGTTACGGCTATCGAGTGTGACACGATATTGATGATTCTGGCCGTTGTTGTTATCAATGCTCGGCGACATACAGATGCCATACAGCCGATAGTTCAATGTTGATGTATCGCACACCGCCGCCAAGAAATTATAGCCCGAGGTGCCGCGGCCAGAACCACGCAGCGCCACGGTTTGCCGTAAAATGCCCGCATAGTTGTTATCTCCCCCTTCGGATGAGTAGTTACCGTATTCATCGAGGCCAATCCCGAGCCAACCACCCGCAAATCCCCCAATACCGGGCTTGTAACCATAGCCTAGCGGGCCACCAAACGCTCCCGGGCGAGGGGTAACCGCCGCATCGGATAACACCAATGCCATGCCATCAGCGCCGCTGCCACCATAGGCGTAATGGTTAAACTCTACGGTGACGTAGTTTCCCGCGCCAGGAAACAGCCGTTGATAAGTGGCAGAGGTGGCTTCATTGGATTGTGCTTGTGTCATCCGCAAACGGCCATTCACTGGTGCAGGAGTGAAGTTACCACTACTGCTGGCTACCACCCAGTTAGGTAGGGTTGATGATGAAAAATCATCAGTAAAACAGCTAAGGTTTGGCAGGGTATAGCGATCGGCATCATTGATCACGCTGCTGCCAGTCATGGAGAGGGCCCCAACGGTCACTCGCCCCTCCAGCACAGAACTGCCATTCATGAAGAGGCGGTTGTTAGTATAAACATAGCCTTGCAAGCGGCTAGCGCCATTCATAGAAAAATCACCGTAGGATACTAACGTTAACGCACTGGCTTCACCTTTATCGATAAGCCCATTGTTCAATGCACCTTGGTTAACAAACACCCGTGCAGTACCCTCGATACGTAGATGACCATTGCCATTAACATAGAGTGATTCGATCCAAAAATCGCCAGAACTGAGCGTCACTGTCGCCCCGCCACCGATAGCGAGTGAGCGCAAACGGTATTCCGTTTGCGCGGAAGAAAACGACAAATCACAGTTGCTGTACAAACTGACACTGTTGAACTGACTGCGACCATCGTAGCCGAGTCGTAACTGGTCACCGTAATTACAATAACCGATGTTGCTACTGCTACTACCGTCATAACGGCTAGCTGAATATAAAAAACTGTTACTGCCACTGGTTGATAAGCGCACCTGTGATGAACCATTAATTCGACAATAATCACGGTTCGCTCCAGCGGTATCACAGGCATCAGTTGGCATGCCAGCCCCAAGATTGGAATTACAATACTGTAAACGATTGCCCCTAGTGCCGTTGATTTTACTGCTGTTGTATATGCCAAGCTGCGGCCTATCGACCAGCAGACACAACAAATCTAAAGAGGATCTCGTCCCTTGCGCAACGGCGGGAAACACATTTTGATAGTTGATCTGTTCAAATGCCTGCGCTGAACCACCCAGCAGGGATAGCAGTAAGGTAACGCCGCAAACCAATGCCGACATCGTGGCTCGGAATTTGAGCCAACCGTTATTCGCTATCACGTGCTTCTACCTCCACACTGCGGTGTACGCGCAAACATGGGCTATTGCCAGTATTTGCCGCATCACATACACCTGTTTGGCATACGGCTTGGCTGGTAATCCGATACAAAGATAAACTATCCGCTGTTAAGGTAGTACAACTTAGCTCGACAGCTTTGCAACCGCTGAATCCGACACTAGCTGGCGGTGCCCACTTGTTACTGACGTTTGCGCAATTGGGTGCACTGCCATCTAGCGGAAACAGTTGTGCTAACGCCGCATCTGCGCCACTGTTAGCCGCGTTAAACGCGCGTAAACTCCACACCTCTATATTGACGCCTTCATCGGCATCCGAGCCAATGTTGATCAGGCTAGTGACCAATATCGCCATCACCACAATGATAAACAAGGCAATCATCAAGGCCGCGCCACGCTGCTGTTGGCACCCAAGGCGCCTAGGATAACTATGGCACATTGAACACCTGCACTTGATGTTGATAGGTAAATGATTCTCCCGCGACAGCAAAACGTGGCGACAACTGCACAATGGCATTGTTGGTTAAGCTGGCAGGGGCGATGGTGACTGGCAACTGTTGGCTAAAATCGTTAGCCATATTTTCTGCCATCAACACGCCGGTGCTGGCAGGCGGTAAGTTCTGACTGCGGCTATAGCCATAACCTTGGTAGCGAACTAACTCGCCACTAACGAAGAAACAGTAACTAACGGGGCTGGATGCTGCATAAAAACGCTGCGCGGGCGAGGCTTCCGCAAAGCGCACACTGCGGTCAAAATTAACCTGAGTAGTGTCACCAGTCGTGGAACTACTGGCGATGGTAAAACGCTTATCTAGCCGATCATCGTAGATCTCATCACTCGTCAGCGGATAGATGATTAACTGCCAGCCAGACTGTAATGGAATGGACGGGGTAAATATGCGCCCTTGGTTGCTACTGCTCTCAAAGGGCATCTCCAGATAACTACTACTTGCTGCAATCGGCACAAACTCCAAGCACTGTACGGTGCCGTTGTCGTTCAGGCGCAAACTGCCCGGCACCGAGCTACGCAACTCGCGAGTCATACGCTCCATGGCATAGCGGCTACTGCCGATGATCCGGTCAATCGCTGCTGAATCAACAAAAATACGGGTGCCGAAAATCAAAAAGCTACTGACACCAACGGCAAGAATCCCCAGCAACACCAGCACGGTGACCAGTTCAACTAAGGTGAAACCTCGTGTGGCGCGGCGCATCAGTAGTTGCTCCTCACCGCATCAAAGGCGATTGGCTCACCCTGCGGTGTGGTGACGACAATGTGAATTAACTTAGTATTATCCACCGCACCATGGCTCACATTAACCTGCAGTAGGTATCCTGAATAATCATCTTCATAAGTACGGTTGCTATTAAGCTGTGAGGCCGTTTCGGTCATGCCATCATAGTCATCGACATCGTCAAAATCGTTGCGTCCTTCCCCTTCCTCTGGGCCGATATGACTTCTACACGGACTATTGTTGCCATTTTGTTTACATACAATAGGCGAACCACCATTAGGATTACTACAGAGACTATCAATGTCATTCGGATTACATGCAGCAGGCACACCGCCGATGGGGGTTTCATCGTCGTACGCCTTGCCCCAGATTTCATTGAGCACACTCTGAGCCAACTCCGCCGCGCGCACGCGTTGAAGGGTCTGCGCTGCGCGGTCACTTTGCGGAAACAACACGCTAGTGAGCAACACAATGGCGATGCTAAATACCAACATGCCGACAATCAGCTCAATGAGGGTAAAACCACGCTTAGCCTTCATGGATATATCCTTCCGGCTCGACAACTATCGGTAATACATCATCAGCGACGGCCTGCAAACAACTTTCAGTGCAACTGAGTTGCGGACGACCAAGTGTGTCAAACAGAATGGAAAATTGATTACGGCCATCGAGTTGCAACTGCGCACCTCGCGGCCATTCTTGTAGGGATTCTTGAAAAATTTCGGCGCTGCAATCTTGCGTTAAGTGAAGGAGTTGGTAACCGCTATCAGTGACATTTAGCCGAAAACAGCGGTCACTATTATTGAATGCCAGCAGTTGATCACGCCGCAGCTCGGCGATGATCTCCTGCCGTAAAGCAAAGGCACTATAGGAAGACGCGCCAAAAAAACGCGGCAGTACCACCACCGAAATGATCGCCAACAATAAAATGGTGACGACCAGTTCGATGAGCGTGAAAGCTAGAACATTTCGCCGCGTCCTAAGAATCATGAAGCTAAATCATTAGGTGAGCATATGGGCTCACCTAAAGTGATTAACAGCCTGAAGTATCAACTGTAATGGTTGGCTTAACACCTGCCCCAGTTGACTGTGTATAAGTCAAGCTACACGAAGTTGCAGTATCATCTGCTCCTGCATCAGCTGGTGCACCACGTTGCCAAATTTGAGCTGTTGTACCACCCTCTGGAGCATTGATAACCCAGTCATTACTACCAGTAGCACTAGGATTATTCCCAGAGTCAAAAGTGACATCCAATCCAGCTTGCAGTGAAGTTTGGGTTGCCGCTAAATAACCATTCACAGTACTTATGTCATCATCGGTCGTTTCAGTACCATTTATATCAACTGTCCCTGTGCCATTTTGAGCACCTTGAAGAACGGCTTTTGAATAAACCATTGAGTTAGCGCCCTCAATGGCGGCCTTCATACCCTTCAAAGTTGAACCACGCGCATCCGACTGCAGGTTGATAAACTTAGGTGCGGCGACCACGGCAAGGATCCCTAAGATGATGATCACTACCACTAATTCAATCAGGGTAAAACCTTGTTGTTTTTGCATTTTTCAATTTCCTTAGAACGTTTGGTATTAATATCGAATTTCCCTATTAAGGCTAATTCGTAAACGTAAACACCTGACCTGTGGCCGGATTGTATACTATGCCGTTTGCGTCGGCAGTGGTTTGTGTGGGAGCGGGACTCGCTACCCCACTGGTTTGATCAAGTCGCAACGAAGCCACTTGATGATAAACACACACATCGACTCCACTGACTGATTCGCCAGCCAAAGAGTTCACTGTACCGCCAGCACCATCCTCAACCCTGACAGTGTAGCGTTGATCACGCGCATCGGCAGTGTAAATAACGTTTTTGGGCGCGCTTTGCAGCACACTGTTAAATACGCTTTGGCAACTGGCATCGGTCATATTGGTGGCCGAGGTATTCCCCGTACCGGTAGGAAAACCAAAGCGCATATCTAGGCTGATACTGGTGCCGTCTAATATCACGGAGTTATTGCGGCGTCCGTCCACCTCCCACTGCGAGCGTACAAAGCTCACCGCGGTAGATAAGCCGCCTGCCACACCTTCCACACTGGCATTTTCAGCGTCATCAGCCACATTAAGAAAACGTGGAATGGCAGTTGCCGCCAATAAGCCGAGGATCATGATGACGATCACCAGCTCGATCAGTGAAAACCCCTGTACTTTACGTTGCATGCTGCTCTCCTCTGAATCTGTTCGATTCTAGCAGGTAACTATATAAAATCTAATGCACTTCAGGAAATTTTGAATAGCCCAGCGCCCCGCCAAGAACTGCTCAACACCTGCTATTGGTTGCCGTCAGCAAAGTAATACAGCTGACCCGTGCTAAGTTGATATTCCAACCGTTGGCCACTCGCCGCAAAAAACTGGCACACCTGCGATTGCGCCACGAAGTCCACGCCGATTTCGGCTTGCGCTGGGGTAATGCCCAGCAGTTGTGTCCATAACTGCTCACAACCTGCGACGCTGCTCTCCGTCACCGTTGGCCAGCCACCACTCGCCATGGTTAAGCTGCTGGCAGCTTGTTGGTGCAGCAACCAATCGGCCTGTAACTGTGCGGGGCGGCCTAAGCTCTGCCATTGCGAGCGAACCATGGCCAATACGTTAATCAGCCGAGTATGTTCCATCGCTAGACTCTGTGCTGAGACATTGTTAACGCCACTAAAATAGCGCTGCGCCAATACCGCTAAAATCAGTAACACCACCACCACCGCCACTAGCTGTCGAAACAGTCCAAGCGACTTAGCTTCAGACTGCGGTGCCAGCGGCATTAGCGGCCACCTTTAACCACATTGAGCATATCCCACATCGGCAGGTAAATACCCAACGCCAGAATCAGTACAATCACCGCCACAATACCGATCAAAATCGGCTCGAGTTTGGCGGTTAAGTTCTTCAAATCATAATCGACTTCACCTTCATAAAAGTCGGCGGCGTCATTGAGCAGTTGTTCAATCTGTCCGGTTTCTTCTCCCACGGCCACCATCTGCAGCACCAGCGGGGTAAACAGGCCACTGGTGCGCGATACCCGCAGCATCGACTCGCCCGCCTCGATACCGTGGCGCATATCCACAATGCTGTCGTGCATGTAGCGGTTATCTACCGCATCGGCCACCAAACTCAAGGCGTGCGTCATCGGCACACCAGCACTGAGCATCATGGCAAAGCTGCGACAATAACGCGCTAAAGTGGAGCGCTCGATGATCGAACCCACCACCGGAATGCGTAGTTTCATTTTGTCCCATTGCCACTGGCCGCGCTCGGTTTTCACCCAGTAACGCACGCCGAAATAGCTACCCACCAGCAGTATCAAAATAAGCGGCCAGTAATGCACAAACAAGCTAGAGGTGCCGATCAGCAGTTTGGTCGCCCACGGCAACTCAGCGTGAAAACGGCTAAACATGTCGGCGAATTTGGGGATAACAAAAATATTGAGCACTACCAGCGCAATAGCGACGGCTAGCAACACAAAAATCGGATAACGCATGGCAGCTTTGATACGCCGCCGCGTTTCCTGTTCACGCTCAATATATTGCGACAGTTGGTAGAACACCTCTTCCAACTTACCGGTGTTTTCACCCACGTGTACCATCGAGATAAACAGCGGATCAAAGATATCGGGATGCTGATTCATCGCCGACGATAGCGTAAAGCCAGAGGTCAATTGCTCCGCAACTTGCTCCAGCGCGGCCTTCAAACGTTTGGAATGGGTGGATTCGGCCAAACCAGAGATGGCGCGCAAAATCGGAATACCGCTGCGCGTGAGCGAGTACATCTGCCGCGTAAATATTTGCAGTTCATCTAAGCTGATGCGGCGGCGAAATAGCGCGGCAATATCCACCTGCTGCTTGTGCTTAGCTTCCTTTAGCGCCAACGGAATAACGGCACGAGACATCAACTGATCGGCAGCCGCGTTGGCATTGGTCGCCTCTAGGCGTCCAGTGACCGCTTGGCCGCTTGCATCTCGTCCACGATATTCGAAGATCGGCATTATTCAGCTCCTGTGCTCAACGCATCAGCCACGGGGATCTGGGGATCTGATACATCTTCAACTAAGTTGGCCACTTCTTCTAGCGTGGTCAAGCCTTGAAACAGATATTCCAACGCCGATTGCAACAATGGCTTAAACAAGGCTGATTGTTTGGCAACGCGGGCAAATTTTTCTGGATCGCCAGCTCGCATGGCATCGATCATCGCTTCGTCCAGCTCTAACACTTCAAACACCCCGACCCGACCGCGATAGCCAGTGCCGGAACAGCTTTGGCAACCGTAGCCTTTACGGAAGCTTGCTTGGCTAAAGTCCACCCGCGCACTGCTGCTGAGCCAAGTGCGTTCCTGCGTGGTGAGTTGATAATCCTCGGCGCAATGGTCACACACACGGCGGATCAACCGCTGGGAAATAATCACCCGCAAGGCGCTCGCCACCAGATAGCCCGCCGCGCCCATATCAATCAAACGCAGCGCGCTGGTGATGGCGTCGTTGGTGTGCAGGGTGGATAACACAAAGTGCCCCGTTAGCGCACCGCGCAGCCCAATTTCGACGGTTTCACGGTCACGCATCTCACCGACCATGATGACGTCGGGGTCTTGCCGCAACGTGGTACGCAGCACGTTGGCAAAATCGAGGCCGATTTTGTGGTTCACCTGCACTTGGTTGATACGCGGCAGTTGGTATTCCACGGGATCTTCTACGGTGATGATCTTGCGCTCTGCCTTATTAAGCTCACTCAAAATGCCGTATAAGGTGGTGGTTTTACCGCTACCTGTGGGGCCGGTCACCAGCAGCAAGCCATGCGGCCGTTTAATCTGACGCCGCACCCGCTGCAAAATATCATCGGGCATCCCAGTCTGTGCTAGCGTTAGCAGGCCAGCGGATTGATCCAGCAAACGCATCACCACCGATTCGCCGTGATAAATCGGCATGGTCGACATACGCACATCGATGTGATGGCCTTTAACATCGATGTGAAAACGGCCATCTTGCGGCAAACGCTTTTCGGAAATATCCAGCCCCGCCATCAACTTCAAGCGCAGTACCAAGGCGGCGGCAATGTTGACCTCTTTCAGCTCAGTTTCTTGCAGTAAGCCGTCGACCCGCTGCCGAATACGCAGGGTATGTTCGCCAGGTTCGATATGAATATCTGAAGCGCGGATCTGTACCGCATCTTCAAAAATAGACTGCAGTAACTTAACAACGGTGGTTTCGTTGTCAGTGTCGGCGGCGGTAATCGCACTGAGGTCAAACTGCTCACCAGCGGAGTATTCCTCCTCCAACTGCCCTGCCATTTCGGCAATCTGGCTGGTGAGACGATAAAGATTCTCAAAGGCGGTGAACAGCTGCCGCTCCTTCACTACGGCTAAGTTCAGCTGCCGTGGCGCGAGCAATAATTCCAGTTCATCTAAGGCTTGGAGATCGGCGGGATCGCTCATGGCTATCAGCACCGAATCCGCATCAGCTTCAATCGGTAATGCACGGAAACGACGCGCTTGTACTTCCGACAGCAGCGTCACCACGCTTTGTGGAATCACGCGGCGGCTGATATCGATCACAGGAATACTTAACTGCTGCGACAGGAATTGCAGCATCTGATCTTCGCTGATGTAGTTAAGATTGATCAGGGTATAGCCGAGCTTGCGGCCAGTACTGCGTTGCTCCGCCAGCGCATTGTGCAGTTGTTCCTCGGTGATAATCTGCTCTTGTACTAGCAGATCCCCGAGACGCATTTTGAGTCTGGGTTTCAACGTAAATCTCCTATCTGCACTAAGCGTTTTTCAATATAGGCGCGGGCATCCACCGATAATCCCGTTAGGTTCAACGCTTGTTGGTACTCGCTCACCGCTGCGGCATATTGGCCCTGCACATCCAGCGCATGGGCTAAGCCAAAGTGCCAACGGCTATTACTTGGGGCTATGCGAATCAATTGCTCATAACCTTGTTGCACCGCCGGCCATTGCTGCGCTTGTTGCGCGATCTGGATTTTGGCGAGCCATTTCTCCGGCGCCAGCGTCGAGGTATCACTGATATGCGACAGACTGCCATCGGCTGCGGTCCATTGGCTGCCCGCCAACTGCACTCGTGCTAATAACAGCCAAAACTCTTCATGGGCCGGAAAGCGCTGCACGCCCAATTGCAAAATGGCTTCGGCATCGCTGAGATTGCCCGCAGCGAAATACAGCGCGGCCAGTTGGCGGCGCGCTTCATGTAAACCTGCATCATGCTGCAATGCTTGGCGTAACAGCCCGATGGCTTCGGCGTTATCGCCTTGATCTAATGCCGTTTTGGCCTGCTGTAACTGCTTTTGCGCCAATTGCGCAGGGGTAAGTTCTACCGCGGTGATCTGTAATTGCTGCGCTTGGCGACGGGTTTTAGCCGCGGGGGTTGGCGCGTCAGTCGCTATCTCAACAGGCTGAGCCACGGCGGCGCTCGGCGCGTTCGCCCCGTTGGCATTATTCGCGGCTGATGTTGCCTCAGCACTTGACTTAGCGGTCAGAGGTTCAGCCGTCGTCAGTACTGCCGCAGAAGCAGCAACTGTAGACGGTTGCGCTGCCTTGACTGACACCGGCGGCTCATCAGCGGGCGCTGCCGTTGCAGCTACGGTGGTGGTATCGTCTGTGGCTGTCGTCACCGTAGCATCAGCTGGCGCGATGCTTGCTGCTGGAGCAGCGTTCTGTGCAGCCGCCACATCAACATGCGTGTCGTTTTTCTCGCTGGCCGCGACAACGGGTTCAGGCGCAGGACTTTTCGCCGCAGCTGGCGGCGTGGGTTGAGTATTCGGTGCCGTGGCATCAATGGTCACTAATGCGGGTAAACTGGCTGACGACGTATTCGCCTGACTCAGCAACCACCAACCCACCGCAAATAACAGCGCGCCTAACAAAATGCCAATGGCTAACCACCGCCAACCGCTGCGACCGCGAGCGGCGGGAATATTGGCCTGCGCTACTGGCGGAAACGCATGTTGCTGTTGGCGCTTATCCAAGTCTTTCAGCATTCGATTGACTACACTCATAGCGTTCCTCGCCATACCAATATCAATGCCGTCATCACTAACAATAACGCGCCGCTAAGTAACCACCAGTGCCAGTGTGATAGCGGCTGAGCATCTTCAGTGTCACCTATCGCCAACCGAATATGTCCGGCGTTGATCCCATCTTCGCCGGCACCGTAACTCAGCATTAGTGCCTTATGCGCCAAAATGTTAATCAACCGTGGCACTCCGCGCGAACCGATAAACAGCAACTTGAGAGCGCGTGCGTTAAACAACGGCCGCCCTTGATAACCTGAGACCGCCAGACGATGACGCACATAAGCGGCCACTTCGGCTTGCGTTAATGGCCTTAGCTGATAACTAAAGGTGATCCGTTGCCGTAACTGACGTAACTGCGGCTGCGCCAATCGTTGGTCGAGCTCCGGCTGACCAAACAACACCACTTGCACCAACTTGCGCAGCTCAGTTTCTAAATTGGTAAATAATCGCAGCGCTTCAAGGCTGTCATCCGGCAGTGCTTGCGCCTCATCCAACACCAACACAATCTGTTTATCTGCCGCACTTAAGGCGAGTAGCCGCTGCTGGATCACGCCTGTCAGCTGTTGTTGGTCATGCACACTGCTAATGTCGATACCCAGCTCTTGCGCTACCGCCATGCGTAGCTCAGCAGGCGTTAAATAGGGATTAGGCAGATAAGCACAAACAAAGCTGTCGGGCAGATCGTTGAGCAATTTCCGGCAGATTAATGTTTTGCCGGTGCCGACTTCACCCGTCACCTTGATGAATCCCTCACCACTTTGCAACGCAACTTGCAGCACTTGTAGCGCCTCAACATGCGGCGCTAAACCGAAAAAGAATCCGGTGTTGGGGGTTAACGCAAACGGCAAAGTTTGCAAGCCAAAGTGCTGCTGGTACATAGGCTTAATGGCTCGTTGGATACCAGCGATCCAACAAGGATTGCGACTGACGCAACTGCTGCTGCCACGTATTGGCATCAACCACTGTTGGTTTAATCAAAATGACCAACTCGGTTTTATTCACTGTGGTCACTTTGTTGGTAAACAGCTGGCCGAGTATGGGGATATCACCCAACAACGGCACTTTCGATTCTTGATTCTGACTATCGCTCTTCATCAAACCGCCAATCACCACCACATCACCGGAGCGAGCACGGATCACCGTATCAGATTCACGGATCTCACTCTGCGCCAACGGCAGCTCCAACGGTTCCGCACTGCCCGCACTGATGGTTTTGTTTTGCTCAGACACTTCCGTCACTGACGGATGCACATGCAACAGCACGTTGCCATCGGCATCAATCTGCGGCGTGACATCCAAGGCGATACCAGAGAAGAACGGCGTCAGTTCCACATCGGGAGTGATGGTGGAAGTTGAGGCGCTGGCGATGGTCGAGGTGGACACGTTGGTCACGTAATATTCGTCGGTACCCACTTTGATCACCGCTTTTTGGTTATTAGAAGCCGTTACTCGTGGGCTAGAAAGTACATCCACATCACCTTGGGTTTTCAGCAGGCTAATCAAGCCACCAAAATCAGAGTTACCGTCGGCGCTATTATGGTTAAACGAGAATGAAGTCACTCCGCCTAAGCTCTGGCTGACACTATTGCCGATAGTACCGGGCGAGGTGCCAAAATTGAACGAGGTATTACCATTAGCCATGGCGGTGCCAAGCACGTTGTCCCACTGAATCCCTTGCTGATATCCATCAGACAAACGGACTTCGACAATCTTGGCCTCCAGCACGACTTGGCGCTGCAAGTGCTGCTCAGATTGGCTTAAGAACTGGCGGATCTGCCGCAGCTCATTAGGAAAGGCACGCACAGTCACTAACCCAGCTTGTGGGCTGACCACCACACTGCGACCACCGCCATTGGTGCCAATGATCGATTCTAAGGTTTGTTGCAGCTTGCCCCAAAAATCCGTTTTGGTTTTAGAAGAGATAAAGGTGCCGTTAGTGGTATTGCTGTTGTTATTGCGATTACCACCACCAAAATTATTACTGCCGTTATCGCCTCCGCCAAAGCTGTTGTTACCAAAGCCATTATTGGACGAACCACTGTTATTATTGTTGCTGTCGGTGATGCGACCGGAGCTAACGGAAGTCAACGATAACCCTTCGCGCTCCATATACAGGTAGTTAACCGAGAAGGTTTCGCTACGCATTCCCGCAGGATAGATCTGCAATACTTTGCCCGAACGGGAGATCTCGTAGCCGTAGATATCCTGCACCACTTTAAGCACTTCCGGCAGCGTCACCCCTTTCAGTGATAACGAAATCGTGCCGCTGACGCTGGGGTGCACAGCAACACTCAACGGCGAATCTTCCACTAGGCTGTTAAAAAATACTTTGGCATCAACATCATGCGCCGACACATTAAAGCGTTTCTCTGGCGGTGCCTGCTCTACCCCTGCCAGTAAGCCACCGCCTGTCAGCTCTTGCTGCAATGCACTAGGCATAGGTGCCGCGGCGGGAACATTGGCTTTGCTGTTATCCGCTTGCACGGCGTTGTTGAGCGCTTCCTTGGAGGCTGTCGGCGCCGGACGGCCAATGAGTTGACAGCCCGTGAGCGCGAATGTCAGACAGCAAAAGAGTAAGGACAGTTTATTCTTCATTGTTATCTCTTCTTATTTGGCGCCGTCACTGGCTCAAACAACCGTAATTTGTTGCCATTCGCCAGTGATACTTGATGGTCGTCAATAGCGCTAATGGTCACACCGTTGACCTTATCGCCCACATGATAGCGTTGGTTATTGATCACCGCGCGTTTACCTGCCGCGCCGGTAATGATGGCGTTCAACACCAAACTTGTGTCACTGGCCGTTTGTGCGGCAGCGCTGGTATCAATTTGCCAGCCCGCAGGTGGCAAGGTCGGATCGCGCAGGTCCGCCGCCATCACCGGCAGCGCCAGCAATAAAGCTAAGCCACTAATTTGCCGCAACACTGATAAAATCCTTATTGATGCTGAGGGTGTAAAGCGATAACGCCACTTTGGCATTAGGATATTCATCGACCTGATAATCCAGTGACTTCCAATAGAGTTTTTCTGGCAGTGCTTCAACTGCTTGTACAAATTTCATCACCGCAAAATAGTCTCCCTCAAAGGTCAGCACTATGCCGTGACTAAACAGATTCATTTCCCCCGCTTGTTTATCGCCCACTACCAGCAATGGCACAGGCGCAATAGATTGAAAACTTGATAACGTCACACCACGGCTTTGTTTAAGCAGTTGCGCTAGCAGCGCAGGCATTTTTTCGGCGGGGATCAAGTCAACCGTTTGTTCGGTCAGTTGCTGATCGACAGAATGGATTTGGCTCACCAGTTGTAGCTGTTGCGCCCGCAGCTCTTTGTTGGGATCTTCCAGCAGGCGCTGTTGCAACAAGGTGATTTGCGTATCAACACCTGCAAGCTGTTTTTGTTGTCCCGCTTGTTGCTGTGCCAGTTGCTGATGTTGGCTCCATTGGCTATCTAGAGGCAAGAAAATCACCGTGGCAACAACCAGCCAGCAGACAATAGCAATCAATAGCCGTTCACGCATTGATAACGGATTGTATTGCTGCGCTAATTTGCTCAGAAAATTCATTGAGCGTCTTTCTCCTCAGCTTCCGTGGTGAGTTTAAACGCCAACGGCTTACCTTCTTCCCTAGCCATGGTCATGGAGGCAAACGCTTTACCACGATAGCTCTGAGTTAACGATAATCGAGCAATCCAATCAGGTACCGCTTCTGGGCTACTGCCATAACCTTCAAAAACCATCTTTTGCTCATCAAAATGTAGATGTGTCAGCCAGATATTGCCATTCGATACCTTGGCAAGTTCTTGTAATTTTTCGGTAAAGCCGACAGATTTTAACTGCTCCCGCTGCGCCAGCTCGTTAAGCAGCAGTGATTTGAGCTGCAACTCTTGCTGCTGCAGCTTCACTTCAGCCTGCAAGGCAGGATTAGGTTGGTGTTGTTGTAGTTGCTTTTGTAGCTGTGCTAACTGCGTTTGCTGGCTGGCTAATTGTGCTTTGGTCTGTGCGGCATCCGCTTGCAGTTGGCCGTTGAAATATCCCATCAAGCCGATAGCAACGCCGCCAAGCAGCAGTATTGCCGCACTCGCTAGCCCAAGTGTTTTTAAAGTAAGGCGTTGTTTGGGTGGCAGTAACGTATGGTTGAATAAATTGATGCGGGTCTTGCTCATTCGACCTCCCGCGCCAATTCTAGGCAACTAAGTTGAGCCAGTTTGCCACCAATATCATGGGCGGCAACCAGATTCACTGGCTGATTAAAGTTGGCAGCCACTAATTGGGCAAGCAGTTGCTTTTCACCGCCACACAGTAACTCGATAGAACTCACTGGCGCTTGGCGCAGTTGGCTCTCAAAAAAGTCCATTGAGCGCTGGATTTCTAGGCTTAACGCGTCGGCAATGCGTTGCTGTAAGTCATCGGCACTGAAACTATCTAAGCCACTAAAACCGCGTAAACGGCGCTGCATCCACAACTCACCATCACGTACTACCGTCAGCAGCACCTCTTCACTGGGCAGATGGCTCAGCACTAAACGCGCTTGTGGTTCATTACCAAACAGGTTGGCCAGCATCAGCTCTTCAATGCTGATCCCTTGCAGTGCAAAATCATGTGCCTCAACCGCTTGGGCGAGTTGCATCATCTGCTGCTTTTCGGTGACCACCACTTGCAGTTTATTGATCGCTTTGGAGGGAAATTCAAAATAGTCGAGGTGAATATTGGTAACGGGAGTCGCCACCATATCTTTAACGCTCCACAGTAACGCCTGCGGAATTTCATCATCAGCAACGGCAGGTTTGTCAGCCGCTAACAATTGATACTGCCCAGCCCCAAGCACAATTTGTACTTGTGACTCATCAAAATCATCTGCAATTTTATCCCACAGCTTGTTCCAATCGCGCTGATGGGCATAGAAGCGAATTTTATCAGGCTCCGCCGTGCTGGAAACCCAAGCCGCTTGTACACCAATAAATACGCCCAGTTGCTGTTTTGGGCAACGTTCGCGCCAGAATTGCCATCGTTTTAACGCCGCAGTTGTCATATTGCTTTGGGTTCTCATCTGCTAATGTGCCACCGGCGAACGGGAGCGCTGGTCGCTAAATAACCAACAAATTAATTAGCATGCTACACGCTAATCTGTTCATTTTACACAGAATAGTCTGTTAATGATGCAAAAGTTGCGTGATCGATCTGCTTTCATCCCTGCAAACCAGTTATTCCACTGCCACAGGCTCACTAAACAGCGCACCTTGGGCAGCCCCAACACCGAGAATTTTCAGGGTTTGCCACTCTTCCAGTAACTCAACCCCCTCTGCCACCACGCTGATATCCGCCAATGGCAAACTCCCCAATAAACTGCGAATATACAGTTGGTTCTCTGGCCGTAAATGAATCTGCTTAACCAAAGAGCGATGCAGCTTCACTATGTTAAAGCCCACTTCCACAATATATTGGGTACTGACTAACTCCTGCCCTACATGATCAACCGCAATCCGCGCGCCCATCATTTTAATGCTCTGCAATCTTGGGCTTAACGCAGCTAATTCACGGCTAGCAAATGCTTCATCAACTTCGACAGTTAACCGCGGCATCAGGTCACGGTGTTCCAACATGATGCGCTTAAGCCAACGGAAAAAGTCATTATTCATCAAGGTTTCAAACGACAAGTTCACGCTATATTGTTCATCACCGCTGCCAGCAACCAAAAGATGTTGAATCACTTTTTCAACAATTAACTGTTCTATCGGCGCGATCAGGCCACACTTGATTGCCATAGGTAAAAACAGTGTTGCCCGCACTAAGTTACCGTTGGTTTCCCGCGCTCGGGTAAATATCTCCCGCTGTTGCACTATGCCATCAACATCAATCACTGGCTGGGCAAAGGCGACAAATCGTTTGTCAGTCAGTGCCATTTCTAAGAAGGTACGCCAACGCACTGAACCACGAGCAAACTCTTGATCTACTGCGCCTTTGTCATACATGAACCAGTTATTACTGCCTTGCATTTGCGCCGCGCGCAACGCCATCTCTGCTTCTTCTACTATCTGTTGCTGTTCATCACCCAACTTAAAATAGGCACAGCCAAGGTGACATAAACTTTGGTTAGCGCTACTCCCCGGAGGCGCTAAACTCGCACAGAGTTTGACTAATCTTGAGCCCAACTGTTCAGCTTCTGCCAAGTTAATTTGTGTCACCAAAATGGCAAACTGGCTGTAGCTACGGCGCGCAAATACGCTGTTTGCCTGCGATTGCAATAAGCGCCGCATATGCTCCACATTGAGTGTGAGATATTCCTTGAGACCATGATCGCCTAACTCGCTGTGTAGCTGATCCAGTTCCTCAAACTCCAATAACATTAGCACCCCATGCGACATCATGCCGCTGTGGCTACTCAAAGCATCTAAACGACTATCGAAAAATAAGCGGTTACCGATGTGGGTTTCGTGGTCGAGGAAGGTATTGCTGCGGATAAAAGTATCAAAGCGCGCACGATCTTTTTTGGCTTCAACTAACTCATCTAACAGCAATGAAATGGCACGATTGATAAAGCGAGGATGGCCTTTGCTATAGCGCCCGCGCGCTTGTTCAAAGCGTCCTTTAAGGATGAGGTGGCAGCGCTCACCAATGGTTTCGAGGCCGACCAACTGCTCGCGATACCATAAGTAGCCGCGACGCGTGATCACCCCAAAACACAGTAGCCCCAGTAGCAAGACGCCCACTTCGTAACGATTGGGCAGATAGCGCCATAACGGCTGCGGCATCAACAACTGCACCCGTAAATTGGGTTGCTGCGGCAGTTGAATATCTATCACGCGTGGCAGATCGGGCGACTCAGCACTGTGGTATTCATACACTAACTCTTGCCCATTCCACACTCGCGCTTGCAGGGTGTCGGTAGCTTTGAGCAGATCAGGCAGCCACAGGTTGGCATCATCCATATCTTGCCGATGCACGTGGCGATTAAAGGCTTGTTCAATGGCGGTGATATTGTGCTGCTGGAAACGGTAAGTCAGTTGGGAGTAGGCCATCGCGGCGACCACGAGGCCAACGGCTAAGGTCAACGTTAATGACAATAACCAGAAACGCGATAAGCGAATGGTGAGAAGTCGGGTGAGTTCCATCGGTTGGCCTTCCTGATCACCGATAATTTCTGGCCAAAATCCAACATTTGACCCGCGAGGCTTTTGATTATTCAGCAGAAGGTAGCAAAACGCAACCTCCTCCATGAGCAACAAAAATGCCCTCATCAGTTGAGGGCATTCTCTATGCTAACGCGGGCTTGGCTTACAGCTCAGTGTAATCAGGAATCGTCGTCAATTGGGCGACACCTGAGGCCACAGCCGCTTGTGCTACGGCAGCGGCCACGCGCGGCAACAAACGTGGATCCATCGGTTTTGGCAACACATAATCAGCGCCAAAGCTAAGGCTATCAATCCCGGGATAGGCCGCCAATACTGATGCTGGCACGTCCTCTTTGGCCAACTCAGCCAAGGCGTGTACCGCAGCCAATTTCATTTCATCATTAATTTCACGGGCGCGCACATCCAATGCTCCGCGGAAAATGAATGGGAAACACAATACGTTGTTCACTTGGTTAGGGTAATCGCTACGGCCGGTGCCCATGATCAAGTCTTGGCGAGTATCATGTGCGATAGCTGGGCTGATCTCAGGATCTGGGTTTGAACAAGCAAAGATAACTGGCTTTTCTGCCATCAACGCTAACTCTTCAGCACCCAGCAGGTTGGCACCTGACAAGCCTAAGAACACGTCAGCACCCGCGATGGCATCACGCAGAGTACGTTTGTCTGTGGGCGTAGCAAACAGTGCTTTATATTCATTGAGATCGTCACGACCACTGTGGATCACGCCTTTGCGGTCTAACATGAAGATGTTTTCGCGCTTAGCACCACATTTGATCAGCAGGCTCATACACGCAATCGCGGCAGCGCCAGCACCAAGGCAAACAAACACCGCTTCTGCAATGTTCTTACCTTGGATTTCTAACGCGTTCAACATACCTGCAGCAGTAACAATTGCGGTGCCGTGTTGGTCATCATGAAATACCGGAATATCACAACGCGTAATTAATTCACGTTCAATTTCAAAACACTCTGGTGCTTTAATATCTTCCAAGTTAATACCGCCAAAAGTATCGGCAATCGACTCAACGGTATTAATAAAATCTTCACTTGTACGATGTTTAACCTGAATATCGGTGGCATCAATATTGGCAAAACGTTTAAATAATAACGCTTTTCCTTCCATAACGGGTTTTGATGCTAGCGGTCCAAGATTACCGAGTCCCAAAATAGCGGTACCATTTGAGATAACAGCCACAGTGTTACCTTTATTGGTAAAACGATAAGCATTGTCAGCATTATCGGCGATTTCACGTACTGGCTCAGCCACACCGGGGCTATATGCCAGCGCAAGATCCATGCTGCTTTCTGCTGATTTAGTGAGCGTTACCGCGGTTTTTCCTGGAACAGGGAATTCATGGTAATCGAGTGCGCGTTGACGGAAATCGGTCATCTATCTTTCCTGAAATTCAAGCCAAAAAATACTGTGCTTCAATATTTGCTATTTAGATCACATTGATTATTTGATAGGACGTGACTTAATACAAATTTGGCCGCTAACAATACTTGAAATTGGCCATTAATAAAACACTATTCGCTATTAAACAGTGCTCATCCAACCACAGTAATTATTTATTTTATGTTCAAAAGTTACTTTACATAAGGCCTGATGAAATAAGCAATCAATGTTGAAATCTACTTTCAGAAAAAGCGTTCTTTTATCGATATAATATTACTTTAGTGAAATATATTTAAATAATATTACCGATTGTGCTAATTAAAATTCGCGAGAGTGTTGTACGGCAGAGGAATGACAGGCGCCACGGTTGCACGCTATAGGCAAAGAAAAAGGCGTCCATTGGAACGCCTTTTTCAGAATCTGTGCGTTGGCAATTATTTTTTGCCCAGAGCACCGAAACGTTTGTTGAATTTTTCGATACGACCACCGGTATCAACAACTTTCTGGGTACCAGTGTAGAATGGGTGACATGCACCACAAACGTCCAAGTGCAGGTTTTTACCAGCAGTTGAGGGGACTTTGATCACGTTACCACAAGTGCAAGTAGCAGTGATTTCTGCGTATTCAGGATGGATACCTGGTTTCATAGGGATTACCTCAAATTTAAGGCCATGTCGCTCTCCCAACCCGAAGTTGAGCACCACATGCGGTTAAATACAATATGTTTAGGGCGCAGGATTCTACGCCATCACTGTAGTTAATTCAAGCATCACTACGCGAATATAGTTCGCCGCATACTCTGCTATGGCAGGCTTAGCCGCGCATCATCCAACCTGCCGTTCGATAACACCACTAGCCCTCAGCAATGGCGTGTTACAGCAGGCTATCAAACTTCTTCTCTGCTACCCGCTTATCAGCATACTGAGCCAACGCTTCGCTGCTGGGACACTGTAATATGGCACCTCGGCGCAAACCAGACAGCTTACCTTGGGCGAACGCTTTGGGGTTGGTTTCAAAAATGCCAATAGCGGCGGCGTACACATTGGTTTGCCACTCTTTGGCATAGCGCGACGCTAGCCGCCATAACGTCTGTTCACCGTCGTATTCCAACATGCAGCCCGTTGGCACGGTGACAACGGGCGCGCGACTGGCCGCAGCGGTGACGGCATCCACGGGGAGCGCATCAGTCACTGTATCCACTCGTTCAACAATGGTGGTGGGCTTGCTTACAGCGGCAGTATCTACCGCAGCAACGACGATGGCAGGCTTACTCGCAACGGCCGTAACCACAGGGGGCGTAACGGTTGCAGGCCTACTTGCCATGCTGACAGTGGACACCGAGGCAACCAACGTAGCGGGTTGACTTGTTGCCGGAGTGGCAGCGGTTGATAACGTAGCGCTGTGCAGGGGGACAGTCGCAGGTGGCCGTTTATACAGCGCTAGCTTTTTATGATCGGGTGGAGAGCCAACTGGCACTGAGTCAACAAACAGCGGCAATGTCGCCACATCCATCCAATAGTTGTCGCGATACTCTTTAACTTGCAGCACCGCTTGTTTGTCGGTCACCTCATCAATACCTTGTACCAACAACATAAAGTCATTGATACGGCTGACCATCAGCCGCTCATCGCCGCTGGCTTGATGCATGATAAATTGAAAGCGATCCGTATCGGTGACATTAGACACAATATTGATTTTCAATAACGGCAATTTCCCCACATCAAACATGCGTAAATTGATGCTAACGTGCGCCACATCCGCCATGGAGCACGGCATAAAGCCACAGCTGACAGTGACGAACAACCAGATAAACATTGACGTCCATTTCATTAAGTTTCTACTCCGTGAAGCATGAGTTAGTGGGTTTTATTCCGCGATGGCTAGCCCTGTCTTGCCACTATAGGTAAACTGAGCCGACGCCCCTTTTTATTATTGACGCTATTTTTCATGTCGCAATTTGCCGAAATCGCTCTTCCTGTCCCGTTACGGCAAAACTTTAGCTACCGCATCCCTGACTCGATCACCACACCACTGCAACCGGGCGTGCGTGTTGAGGTGCAATTTGGCCCGCAAAAGTTGATTGGCTTAGTGACCAACATCAACGATAGCTGCGACCTGCCACCACAAAAAATCCGTAATATTTTGCGGGTGCTAGACGATGAACCGCTGCTCAACGAACCACTGTATAAACTGACGGAATGGGCAGCAAGATATTATTTTTGTAGTCACGGCATGATGTTGTCGCAGGCGATTCCAGTCGCCTTACGCAAAGGCGCGAGTGCCCAGCCAGAGTGCATCCGCTACTACGCGCTGACAGACAAAGGTGAGCAAGCGGAACTCACCAGCCTCAACCGTGCGCCGGCGCAGAAAAAGATTCTAGAGCTACTCAAAGGCAGCGAACTGACCGTGGAAGAGTTTCAAGCATTGGAACTCAGTGCTAGCGGCCTTAAAGCATTGCGCGAACGCGATTGGGTAGGGATTTACCAACGGCCCACTACGACCGATATTAGCTGGCGCGATGAGCTAAAAATGGGTGAAACACCGCATCAGCTTAATAAGCAGCAAGCGGTGGCGGTGGCAACGTTAAATCACCAACAAGGCTACCATTGCAGTTTGCTGGAAGGCGTAACCGGCTCAGGCAAAACAGAAGTCTATCTGGCACTGATTGAAACCATGCTGCGTGCGGGCAAACAAGCGCTAGTGCTAGTGCCTGAAATCGGTCTAACCCCGCAAACCATCAACCGCTTTAAACATCGCTTTCAAGTACCGATGGCGGTGCTCCACTCCGGTCTCACCGACAAGCAACGGCTCGATGCTTGGCGCCAAGCCCGTAGTGGCGAAGCAGCGATCATCATCGGCACACGCTCGGCACTCTTTACGCCAATGGCATGGCCCGGCGTGATCATTCTCGATGAAGAGCACGACAGCAGCTTTAAACAGCAAGAGAGCGTGGGTTATCACGCCCGTGATTTAGCCGTCATGCGCGGCCATTTGGAGAATATTCCGGTCGTCCTCGGCAGCGCCACGCCGTCGCTAGAATCACTGCACAATGCCCTCTCCGGCCGCTATCACCACCTGCAACTCAACGAGCGTGCGGGCAATGCAGTTAAAGCGCGCCAAGGGGTGATTGATATTCGCAATCAACCGCTGCACGGCGGCGTATCGCAAGCGCTGTTCAACGAGATGCGCATCCATCTACAGGCAGGTAACCAAGTGTTGCTGTTCCTCAACCGTCGCGGTTTTGCCCCAGCGCTGTTGTGCCACGAATGTGGTTATCTGCACGAATGTGACCGTTGTGATGCCTTCTTTACCGTGCATCAATCATTAGGCGAAATCCGCTGTCATCACTGCGGCAACCAATACGCGATTCCGCGTCAATGCCACCACTGTGGCAGCACCATGTTGCAAGGCCAAGGCATCGGCACAGAGCAGCTCGAAGGCATTTTAACGAAAGAGTTTCCCGAATATCCGGTGGTGCGTATCGACCGCGATACCACCAGCCGCAAAGGCTCGTTGGAACAGCAACTCAACGCGATTCACCGCGGCAGTTTTCGCATTTTGGTCGGCACGCAGATGCTGGCCAAAGGCCATCACTTCCCCGATGTTACCTTAGTAGCGTTGTTGGATGTAGACGGCGCGCTGTTCAGTGCCGACTTTCGTGCACCGGAGCGCTTTGGTCAGCTATATACCCAAGTGGCTGGCCGTGCGGGGCGCGCCAACAAACCCGGAACTGTGCTGCTGCAAACTCACCAAGGGGATAATCCCCTGCTGCAAGATCTGCTGCAACGCGGCTATGGCGAGTTTGCCCGTTCGCAGTTGGAAGACCGCCGCATGGCACTGCTGCCACCGGTATGGCACATGGTGCTGGTCCGCGCTGAGGCGCACAAAGCCGAAGATGCCGAGCAGTTTTTGCGCAATTTTGCTGAGCAGTTGGGCCAACACGAGCAGTTAGAGTTAATTGGGCCGATGCCCGCACCACTAGATCGTAAAGCGGGATTCCACCGCCGCCATCTCTTGGTGCAAGCTGCCGACCGCCGTTTGTTGCAACAACGTTTTGAGCAAGTGCTACCCATCATTGAGCAACAGCCATTGGCGCGCCGCTGCCGCTGGACCATCGACCGCGATCCACAAGATTTGCTGTAGCCTGCCCATTTAACCACCAAAATTGGCGCAACAATCGCATAAAAATACTTAACCCCATAGCTTTCTTTAATCGATAACCGCTACAATGTGCGGTTATTCCGTTATCCACCTAATTAGTCGTCAGTGTCGATAAAACGCCAATGAAAGCACATATTCAATCTTTGCTCGAACAAACCGTAACTACCTTGAAACAACAAGGGATTATTCCCGAAGATGCCGCACCAAGGATTCAGGTCGATCGCACCAAGGATAAAACACATGGCGATTTAGCCACCAACTTGGCGATGATGCTGAGTAAACTGGCGGGCAAAAATCCGCGGGAACTGGCCGCGTTGATTATCAACAATCTGCCTGCGTCAGCTAACGTGACCAAAGTGGATATTGCTGGTCCTGGGTTTATCAACTTCTTTATTGACGAGCACGCACTCGCCAACCAACTGCAAGCCGCGCTACAGAGCGACAAGTTCGGTATTAACTTGCCTACGTCCCAAACTGTGGTGGTTGACTACTCATCACCTAACCTCGCCAAAGAGATGCACGTGGGTCACCTGCGTTCAACCATTATTGGTGATGCAGTAGTGCGCGCACTGGAGTTTTTAAACCATAAAGTGATCCGCCAAAACCACGTCGGCGATTGGGGCACCCAATTCGGTATGCTGCTGGCCTATATGGAAGAGTTGCGTGCAGCCAACGGTGAAGCCACTGACATTGAACTGTCTGACTTAGAAACCTTCTATCGTGCAGCTAAAGTGCGTTTTGATGAATCAGAAGCGTTTGCTACCCGCGCTCGTCACTTAGTGGTTGAACTGCAATCTGGCAACGAATACTGCAATAAACTGTGGCGCGAATTTAATGACATCTCGCTGAGTCACTGCCACAAAGTATATGAGCGTTTAGGTGTGAGCCTCACTCGCCAAGACGTGCACGGTGAAAGCGCTTACAACGATGACCTAGCCAAGGTTGTTGCTGACTTGGATGCCCAAGGCCTGCTGTCTGAAAGCAATGGCGCCAAAGTGGTGTTCCAAGAGGAATTCCGCACCAAAGAAGGCGAGCCACTGCCAGTTATTATTCAAAAAGCCGATGGCGGTTACCTATATGCCACCACCGACTTAGCCGCCATGCGTTACCGCTCAGGTACGCTGCACGCCGATCGTGCCCTGTACTTTGTAGACTTACGTCAAGCGCTGCACTTCCAACAAGTATTTAGCCTTGCGCGTACCGCGGGTTTTGTACGCCCAGAGATGACCTTAGAACACATGGGCTTTGGCACCATGAACGGTGAAGATGGTCGCCCATTCAAAACCCGTTCTGGCGGCGTAGTGAAGCTGGTTGATCTGCTCGATGAAGCCAACAGCCGCGCCATTGAACTGGTACGTAGCAAAAACCCAGATATGGACCAAGCAACGCTGGAAGAGATCGCCCGCGTGGTTGGCGTAGCGTCGGTGAAATATGCTGACCTGTCGAAAAACCGCGCCAGCGATTACATCTTCAGCTTTGACCAAATGCTCAGCTTTGAAGGTAACACCGCTCCTTACTTACTGTACGCATACACCCGCGTAGTGGGCATCTTTAAGAAAGCGGCCGATATCGATTTGAGCAATGCCACCATCGTGCTCAACGAAGAGAAGGAAAAAGAGCTGGGCAATAAACTGGCACAGTTTGGTGAAGTATTGGCGCGGATGGTCGACAAAGGCCAACCCCATTTACTGTGTGCTTACCTGTATGAACTGGCGGGCGCATTCTCTAGCTTCTACGAAGCTTGCCCTGTATTGGCCGCCGATAATGAAGCCGCCCGTGACAGCCGTTTGTTGTTATCACAGCTGACCGCTAAGACCCTGAAACAAGGTCTAGGTTTGCTGGGTATTGAGACTTTGGAGCGGATGTAACTCATGCGAAGCGACTATGCCAATAGCAAGCCGCGCAAGTCCAAGCCGCGCGGTAAACGGAGTACGCCAGCCAAAGCCGCTGCCCCGGCACCACGGCCTGTATCACCCTTAAAGTTGGTACTGGGCTTGGTCGTGATTGCGGCCTTTGGTTATATGTTGTGGTTTTTAAAGCATGATGATGAGGCTTCAGCCGCAGCCGAAAAGATTGAAAAAGTCGCCCCAGCGACTGAAAAACAGGTGGTGGTAAAAGCGCCTGTAGTAAAAGATGCGCTGCCACCGATGCCAAAAGAGGAATGGACCTACCAGAAAGAACTGGAAAACAAGCAAGTTGAAGTGGATGTGCCGGTACGCAGTAATGAGCCGACGCGTCCATATCAAATGCAATGTGGTTCATTCCGTAAAGACTCACAGGCGCAAGAGCTGAAAGCGGTGATCGCCTTCCAAGGCTTAGAAGCCCAAGTACGTAAATCGGCAGGTTCCAGCGGCGATTGGTACAAAGTGGTATTAGGGCCGTACGATCAAAAACGCCAAGCCGAACGCGATCGCCACACCCTGCAACGCGCCGGTGTTAACGGTTGTATGATCTGGTACTGGCAAGGTTAACAGCCCGGTCACAAAAGAACCGCCCTCGTGGCGGTTTTTTATTTTTTGGGCTAAACCCAACAGGAATTACCGCAGCGAGAGTTGATATTTGACTGCACTCCCCCATATAGAGCTGTATCACCCACTGGTTCACCCACCAGCATTTGAGAGGAAGTATCGTGACCACAATCGTATCAGTACGCCGCAATAATCAGGTTGTTATGGCGGGTGACGGTCAGGTTTCATTGGGAAACACCGTCATGAAAGGCAACGCGCGTAAAGTTCGCCGTCTGTACCACAACAAAGTGATTGCCGGTTTTGCCGGTGGTACTGCCGATGCCTTCACCCTGTTTGAAAAATTTGAAGCGCAGTTGGAGATGCACCAAGGCCACCTGATGAAGGCTGCCGTTGAGCTCGCCAAAGAGTGGCGTACCGACCGCGCCCTGCGCAAGCTAGAAGCGCTGCTAGCAGTAGCTGACCACTCCGCCTCGCTGATCATCACCGGTAATGGTGATGTATTGCAGCCAGAAAATGATTTAATTGCCATCGGCTCCGGTGGTAACTACGCGCAGTCAGCGGCGATTGCCCTGCTGCAAAATACTGAACTGGGCGCACGCGACATCTGTGAAAAGTCGCTGACCATCGCCGGTGATATCTGTGTGTTCACCAACCAGTTCAAAACCATTGAAGAACTGAATTACTAAGCCGGAGCGTGAGGAAAGAATATGTCTGAGATGACCCCCCGCGAGATTGTCCATGAGTTGGACACCCACATTATCGGTCAGAATAAAGCCAAACGTTCGGTAGCAATTGCCCTGCGTAACCGCTGGCGCCGTATGCAACTTGATGATGCACTGCGTCATGAAGTGACCCCAAAAAACATTTTGATGATTGGCCCCACTGGTGTCGGTAAAACCGAGATCGCTCGTCGTCTGGCCAAGCTGGCCAACGCGCCATTCATCAAAGTAGAAGCGACCAAATTCACCGAAGTGGGTTACGTCGGTAAAGAAGTGGAACAGATCATTCGCGATCTGACCGACAGCGCGGTAAAAATGACCCGCGAGCAGCAGATGAAAAAATGCCGCACTCGCGCCGAGGAAGCGGCCGAAGAACGCGTGTTGGATGCGCTGCTACCTAAGCCGAAAAACGACTGGGACAGTGAGAAAGACGAGCAATCACATACTCGCCAGATTTTCCGCAAAAAACTGCGTGAAGGTCAGTTGGATGACAAAGAGATTGAGATCGACGTGATGGGCCCGCAAGTGGGCGTAGAGATCATGGCGCCTCCCGGCATGGAAGAGATGACCAACCAATTGCAGAGCCTGTTCCAAAACATGGGCCAAACGCCAACCAAGCGTCGCAAACTGAAGATTAAAGAAGCCATGAAGCAGCTCACCGAAGAGGAAGCGGCGAAGCTGGTGAACCAAGAAGATCTGAAAGACCAAGCGATTGAATTGGTTGAGCAACACGGCATCGTATTCTTGGATGAGATCGACAAAATCTGTAAGCGTGGCGAAAGCTCCGGCCCTGATGTCTCCCGCGAAGGGGTACAACGTGACCTGCTGCCGTTGGTAGAAGGTTGTACCGTTAACACCAAGCATGGCATGGTGAAAACCGACCACATTCTGTTTATCGCCTCGGGTGCGTTCCAGATGTCAAAACCCTCGGATCTGATCCCTGAGCTGCAAGGTCGTTTGCCAATCCGTGTCGAGTTAGACGCACTGACGGCGGGCGATTTCAAACGTATTTTAACCGAGCCACATGCGGCGCTGACTGAACAGTACCGCGCATTGATGGCAACAGAAGGCGTTGAAATTAGCTTCACCGATGACGGCATTGACCGCATTGCCGAAGCGGCGTTCCAAGTGAACGAAAGCACCGAAAACATCGGTGCCCGCCGTCTGCACACTATTATGGAACGCTTGATGGAAGATATCTCTTACGAGGCATCTGACAAATCTGGCGCCAGCTATGTGATTGATGCTGAATACGTTAATGCGCATCTGGACACACTGGTACACGATGAAGACTTGAGTCGCTTCATTCTGTAATGCCGTTAACCCAGTTCACTGAAAAGAGCACCTAGCGTGCTCTTTTTTATTGCTCTGCCAACAACCGTTCGGTACGTAAAGCTAACCCCGCTGCCAGTGATGTTTTTTACCAAATCCTAGCAGGTTGTCGGTCATTTTGATGGTGTGTAGTTCAAGCTGCCACAGCGGCGCTGACTTTAATCGCGCCACCGGAAAGTGCTCACAATATTTATCCTTTATCGTCTTCTCCTCCGCCTCTGCCACTCGTTTGGCGATGGCGGTAAATTGAATCCCTTGGATTTTGGCGACGTTGCGGGTTTGCTCAGCAATGGTGCCAGCAATCTGCGGCTGAGCTAACATCGCGTGAGTGTGACGACTGTTGTCGCTGGTCATCAAGTAACAGCTAACACTGGTGGCATCAAAAAAGTAGAAACAGCTGGCACACCATAAGCCGTCAGCATCCTGTGTCGCGAGCGTCAGCACGTGTTGCCGTTGCAGATAGGCCACTATCGCCGGTGGCAGTTGCTCAAAATCAGCCATGAAACCTCACCTCAATTATCAAGCTAATAGTGTACGTGACCCCGCTGTCAGTGCCAATCAGCGGCGCGTACACAGCAGGGCACTTGCGCGGATTTTTGTGCAGATGAAACCTGTTTTAGACAAGGCGCAGTTGCTGAGACAGAGTCAACCGACCTAGAACCTCCACGCTACAGCACACAGTTTTGAATCCACGCCGCGCAGCCTTTATCATACGCGTTTTGAATATTGCTGAGTCTGCCATGAAATTACAGCTGTTAACCCCTGCCCTGTTTACCAAAATCTATAATGATATTTGCGAGTTTCGCCACACCTATGATCTACCTGTGGCCGATGCGGCCTCTCTCAACGAGCAGCAGGACACACTGCACACCTCACTCATCACCGAAGAGTTAACAGAGCTGGCCGAAGCACAAGACACAGTGGAACAAGCCGATGCGATTGTGGACAGCATCTACGTGCTGGTTGGCCGTTTATCGCACTTGGGCATTGATAATATCGATGATGACACCACTGGCATCAGCTATATGATTGACGTGCTACTGCAAGTGGCGCACCGCCGTGGTATTGAATTTGAACCATGCTGGGACGAAGTACACAGCAGCAACATGAGCAAAGTGTGCCGCACTCAGCAAGAGCTGGCAGATACTATTGCCCATTATGCCGAGCAAGGCATCAAAATTGAGGGCGTGACCAAAGGCGATTACCTGATTGCCAAATGCGCCGAAGATTTTCAGCAAGGCAGCAAGCTGGTGCGTCGCGGTAAGGTATTAAAATCGGTGTACTACCGCCCTGCCGATCTGGCCAAGCTGGTAATCGCCTAATGCCATATTGGGGTGACATAGCGCTCGCCCCGACGCTCGCGCTAAGCGCACTGCACAAAGAACAAACCATCATGTTGGTCACCGCGGCACTGTCTGCGAATAAACAGATATCCGTTCGCATCCCGCAAACCTAGCGCCTCACCATCACATATTGGAAGATCTGCCGAATATAACTGGCAGACAAACAGATATTCATCCAGCAGTGATTCGCAACCTACTAGCCCATTGGGTACAGTATTAGAGAAGAAAGAGAATGCCGGGAAAGCCCCTGTATCGAGTTCGTACGGCTGTAGCTTTGCACCGCCAACCACCCCGTCAAGCATCAACTTGCGATCCGTTATCAGCACTTGCGTGTAACCAAGTCGAATATTAGCCAGTTCTTCAGCTCCGCCAAAAAAGGTCACTTCATCAAGGAAATAGTCGGTTGGGCTGTAAGAGGAAAACACCGTGATATATTTATCACTCGGTAGCAACGTCTGACCAATAGCTTGGTTAACCTGAAAACAATCAATAGCTACCAATAAACTTAGCGCATCACCCGCTGGGTTGACAGGCTGAACAGCGGTAGCGGTTGGCATGCCACCAAAAGTTATCGCTGCAGATACATCATCATTTACCACTAATCTATATACTATCCCCACCCTGATATCCTTTTCTGTTTGGCAATGTAGTAATGCAAGCCTTTACAGCGCTGCTCGGTTGGTGAACCGAGTATACTGATAAATATAAAAAAAGGTACACTGCGTTCACAGTGTACCCTTGTTAACGCGGCTATGGTGTTAGCGCATCTGCAGAATAATCACTTGGCTACTGGCCGGATCGGTTTTTTCCCGCAGCGCTTTAACATTTTCAACTTTAACCGCACCACCATGGTTACCCCACGAGGTACGAATAAAGCTCAGCACTTCGGCAATCTCTTTATCCGACAGATGTTGGCGGAATGGCGGCATGCGATACGCATCCGGCACACCGTGGCTCACAATACGGCCTGAACCGTTGAGCGTGACATTGATGGCTGAATCATCCTCTTTTGCCAACATAGAGGTTGCCCCCGCCAACGGTGGAATATATTCACCGCGGCCCATACCGTCTGTACCGTGGCAAGCGCTACAACGCGCTAAATAGGTTTTAGCACCCGCATCTTTCGCCGCCATGCTAGCCGTTACCGTTGTCGGCTCATGCTGCCATGGTTTACCGTCGCGCTGCTCATCGCCCGGCAGTGACTTCAGATAGTGCGCCATCGCATACAAATCTTCATCCGACATAAACTGGGTTGAGTTGTTGTACGCATCCGTCATCGAACCATACACCACAGCATGTTGGTTACGGCCATTTTTGAGGAACTGATACACATCTTCTTCGCTCCAGCGACCAATGCCAGTGTTGTGATCGTTACGCAAGCTTGGGGCATACCAACCATCTAACAACGCACCCGCCAGAAACTGCTCGCTAGACTCATCTAACGCCTTTTCCTGCATGGCTAAGCCACGTGGTGTATGGCAACTGCCACAGTGGCCAGCACCTTGTACTAAATAGGCACCACGGTTCCACTGCTCGTCTTGGTCCGCTTTAGCTTGGTAGCTACCGCTATCAGTATACAATCCGCTCCAAAATGCCAATGGCCAACGCATGTTCAGCGGCCATGGGATATCACTCTCTTGGTTAGGTTTATCTGACGCCTTTACCCCATGCATAAAGTAAGCATACAGCGCTTTAACGTCGTCATCGCTCAGCTTCACGTATGATGGAAATGGCATCGCCGGATACAGTCGATGACCATCCGGCGCGACTCCATGACGCACCACCCGATCAAAATCCGCCAGCGTGTAATGACCAATGCCGTGGGTTTTATCTGGCGTAATGTTAGTGGAGTAAATGGCCCCAATAGGCGTCGCCATCTTCAAGCCACCGCTAAACGCAGGACTATCTGGAATGGTGTGGCAAGCCACACAGTCGCTGGCGCGCGCCACATATTCACCTTTAGCAATCAGTTCGCTAGCGTTTAGCTCGCTGCTATTGGTATCAGCCAATGGCGTGGTTGGCATACGGGTGCTGTACCAAGCGCCCGCCGCCACGAGTACGATAATGACAACAATTGATAGCGTTAATTTTTTCACCGAATCCCTCGTTCTTATTCAGTCCAAATGGAAGTAGCCGTGAGGCGAAACCGACGCTTAAGCGAAGGTTTCACGAGACAACGGCATACGGCGAATACGACGTCCCAACAGCTGCGATACTGCGTTAACCACAGCTGGTGGCACAGGTGGCAAACCCGGCTCACCGATCCCGCCCATTTTCTCGCCGCTCTCGACGATGCTGACATTAACTTTCGGCATCATATGCGGTGGTAAAATTGGGTACATGTCGTAGTTACGCGCCAGAGGTTCACCGTCTTTATAGATCACCTCTTCCAACAGCACTTGCGACAAACCGAGGGCAACGGCAGAGTTAACCTGCGCTTCAATAATGGCGGGATTGACGATAGAACCGGGGTCGATCGCTTCCCAGATCTCGTGTACCCGCACCTGCCCGTGCTCAATCGACACTTCGGCGATAGTGGCCGTGTGCGAACCAAACGGTGATGCCATCGCAATCCCGCGCGCCCGCTTAGAACCATCTTCTGCGGTAAATGGCCCACGTTTCCAACCACCCGCTGATTTCACTACGGTCTCAAGCAGATGCAACAAACGCGGATTATCTTTGAGTAACTGCTTACGTAACTCGTACGGATCAGCTCCCGCCTTATCAGCCATCTCATCAAAGAAGCACTCATAAACAAAGTCGTTCATAGAGTTACCCACTGAGCGCCAATAGGCCAGCATGGTTGGGTTTTCCACGTAATCTTGCGCGATACGCACGTTCGGAATGCTATAGGTTTTACCTGTCAGCCCCTCAACGGCGGAGCCATCTATCTTGTCAGGGTTATGACCCGAGATGCCTTCACTTGGACCTTCGCACGATGAGATCACTTCCAGCGCTTGCGGCATACCATCTTGAATCGCCGCTTTCATGCGTACTGCCGCCATTGGGCGCAATGGATCACGCAGGAACTCCTCTTCACGGCTCCAAATCAGCTTGATAGTTTTGCCCGTCGCTTTGGCCAACTCAATCGCTTGTGGGTACGGGTTAGCATCGGGATAGAGGAAGTGGCGACCAAAGAAGCCCCCCAAAATCGGTGAATGCAGAATAATTTGCTCTTCCGCCAAACCAGCGCGCTTAGCAATGTCACTGAGGAACATGTCTGGCGCTTGGTTCGGTAACCAGATCTCTAAGCGACCATCATCATTAAAACGTGCAATGGTTGATGGCGGCTCTAACTGCGCATGGTGCACATATTGCGTTTGATAAGTAGCACTGATAACGCTCTCTGGCGCTGCTGCGCTAAATACTTTGCTGACGTCGCCTGCGGTTTCCGCAGCTTTACCCGCTTCGGTGCGATTAGCCAGCATGTCGCTAAACGCTTCTGTCGAGAAGTCTGCCGGCATAGTGCGAATGCCTTTACGCGGCGAAGTGGGTGCTTGCCACTTCACTTGCAACGCTTCTGCGGCGCGTTTGGCGTCCCACCAATGTGGTGCTACGACAGCAACAGCACCGGTGACTTTATGCACTGAGTGCACGCCCGGCATCGCTTTTACTTGCTCAAGGTTGACGATGTCGTCCGCCACCAATCCCAAGCGTGGCGCGTGTTGCACCGCAGCATGCAGCATGCCATCAATTTTCAAATCAATGGTGTAATTGGCTTTACCGGTGGATTTTTCGTACACGTCGACGCGATCAACAGGCTTACCAATCCAGCGGAATGCGCTCGGATCTTTTAGGCTAACGCTGTCCGGATCGGGTACAGGCAGATCCAAAGCCTTGCTCGCCAGTTCGCCGTAGCTGAGCGTGCGATTGCTGGTTTTATGCAACACCATGCCCGGCTCAGTCGTCAGTTCACTCAACGGCACCTGCCACTCATTAGCGGCGGCTTGCAGCATTAACTGTCGTGCCAACGCCCCGAGTTTACGCATGTTGTGGTAACTGGTACGTACCGACATACTACCGCCAGTCATACGACCGGGACCGCCTTCCATCACTTTATAATCAGCACCAGTTGGCGCGTTTACCACGTTAAAGCGTGCTGGTTCGGCATCGAGTTCCTCACCGACAATCTGCGCCATGGCGGTGAACACACCTTGGCCACCTTCAACAAACGGACTTTGTAGAATGATGCGGTTGTCTGGCGTGATCTGCAAAAAAGCGGGTACTCGCGTGCCTGGTGCCATCTTAGCGCCTTCTGCGGCGCGCGCTTGGCGGAGCGGAATACCCACGCTCAACACCAATGCCCCAGCGGCAACACCCGCAGAGGACAACAAAAAATTACGGCGTGACACATTGATCGGCGTTTCCGATGCCAGTTCAGCGAGTGGGTGTTCGGTTAACGGTTTCATGCGTTGCCTCCCACAGGTTTAGCCAGTTCATCAATCGCCGCATCAATGGCGTTGTAAGTCCCACAACGACACAAGTTGCTGATGGCAGCAGTGATCTCTTCTTTGCTTGGATAAGGTGTGGCTTTTAATAAGGCCGTGGCCGCCATCACCTGCCCTGATTGGCAGTAGCCGCATTGCGGCACTTGATGATTCACCCAAGCCTGTACCACACGTTTACCGACCGCATCTTGCTCGATAGCTTCAATGGTGGTGATCTGTTTACCTACCGCGCTGGAGGCTGGCATAACGCAGGAGCGCACGGCCTCACCGTCGATAAGCACTGAACAAGCACCACATTGGGCCAAACCGCAGCCGTATTTAGTTCCCGTGAGGCCAAGGTTGTCACGAATCACCCAAAGTAGCGGGGTATCTTCGGCCACATCGACATCATAAGTTTGCTGATTGATCTGAAGTTTCATGTCGTTCCAAAGCTCCATATTTGCTCGACAGACAGCCGTCGCACTAACGAAAGTAGTTATTAGTATGTTTGAAACTGCCATTTCTATTGAAAATGGCTGTTGATACCAGTGTCGCAGTTAAGCTGGTTAACATCGCCAAATTACTGCGTGTCTGATCTGAAGCAGTTAACCGTACACACGAAGGTTAACTGTAAAGTTAGTCAGTAAATACTCATTTTGTGTGCTGGTTAACACAATACACGGTTGCCAACAAACAGTAAAACAGCTAGGGACTGTTTATCTTTGCTGGTTGTTTTTGCAACAGGCAGAGCGGGATTTAGGCAAGATGGGTAGCATGCCAATCGCGCTGGCGTTTAAAAGTGCTTTGTGGGTGAGAGTGATCTATTGAGGAGGAATTGTGATAACTAACGATACATACCACATTGTGCCACGGTAAATTCAGTCATCTTCGAGATCATTTCCGCGTTAATAAACTCGCCATCAAAAGGGGGCTAACGTCAGTATTATTAGTGATGAAATCCCGCGAATGGGACTTTTGATACAACAAAGACCACATGACGTGGCCTTTGTTTTCCGCAAACAGCACCTAACGCTGAATAAATTGCGCTCTGTCGCTGCCCAAAGGGTTCATTTAAACGCCAAAGATAAACAGCCCCTAGATTACAGTGCGGCAGTGTGCAGTAAATAATCCATACCAAGCGCGACAAACAGCGACATACCCGCCCAGTTATTATTCAAAAATGCCTTGAGACAGGGGGCGCGTTCTCGGCCGTGGATCAGCCGTTGTTGGTACAAACCAAAGCCGATAAACACCACTAAACCGAGCGCATACAGCGCACCACGCTCGGCAATAAAGCCCGCGGTCATAAAGCACGCCAGCGCCGCCACTTGGAATAACCCAATGATTTGACGATCATATTTACCGAACAAAATGGCAGTCGATTTGATACCGATACGCAGATCATCTTCACGATCGACCATGGCGTACATGGTGTCGTAGGCCACGGTCCAGCACCAGTTAGCGGCAAACAACCACCAAGCTTCAGCAGGGACTTCGCCCGTGGCAGCAGCGTAAGCCATGGGAATCGACCAGCTCCACACCACCCCCAAAAACATCTGTGGCATGTTAGTAAAACGCTTGGTGAACGGATAGATCACCGTCAGCACAATACCGATATACGACAGTTTGACCACTAGCGGATTGAGCATCAGCACTAAGCCAAATGCCAGCAAGCCCAGTACCACAAACAGCAACAACGCTTCTTTGACGCTGACTTCACCGCTCGCCAAGGGCCGCATTTTAGTGCGTTCAACATGGCCGTCTAGCTTACGGTCAGCATAGTCATTGATGATGCAGCCACAGGCGCGCATGACAAACACACCAACAATAAAAATGGCTAGTACCTTGAGATCCGGCATGCCGCCAGACGCCAGCATCAACGCCATCAAACAAGGCCAGAGTAATAGAAAGGTTCCAATTGGGCGGTCTATTCGCGCGAGGCGCGCATAGGCGTGTAACTTATCCCTGAGTGTCATTGGCTTGGTTCTCCGCACCGCTGCCGTGGTTGCTAACTGCAGCCTATTATGGCGCAGCAAAAATGTGATTTACACCACAAATTAGCTTTTCATCATCGAAACTTCTGTGCTGGTTGACGCGAAAGCTGGCTGAAGCACTACGCAAGGTTGTGCTCACCGTCTGCGCCAGCAACTGACATTAAAGCGATTCCAACTTAGCATAGGCCACCACCAGCCACTTGCTGCCGAAATCGTCAAAGTTAACTTGCACGCGAGATTGTGCCCCAGCGCCCTCGGTATTGACCACTGTTCCTTCGCCAAATTTGAAGTGGCGCACTCTGCTGCCATGGCGTAAGCCTGTTTCGTTAGTGCTAGCACCACCTGACTGGCTAAAACGTGTACTAAACGCTGGTGTACTCACTTGCGCCTTCAAGCGTACTTCACGAATACACTCAGGTGGCAGCTCTTTGATAAAGCGTGATGGCCGCGAGTAGTTTTCCCGGCCATAAATCCGCCGTGATTCGGCATAAGTGATGTACAGCTGCTGCATTGCGCGAGTCATGCCGACGTAACACAGACGGCGTTCCTCTTCTAAGCGATCGCCCTCTTCCAAGGTCAATTGACTGGGGAACAAGCCCTCTTCAACACCCGCCATAAACACCACGGGAAACTCCAAGCCTTTCGCCGTGTGCAAGGTCATCAACTGCACCGCATCAGCGTTAACATCCGCTTGGCCTTCGCCCGCTTCCAGCGCAGCGTGTGACAAAAATGCGTTCAGTTCGCCCATATCCAGCAGCTCTTCTGGCACTTCAAAAGTGCGCGCCGCGGTGACCAACTCTTCCAAGTTTTCCACTCGGCTTTGCGCTTTCTCGCCTTTTTCCTGCTCGTACATGGTCTTCAAGCCTGACGCTTGTGACACATGGTCCACCATGCGATACAGCGCCATTTCGTCGGTATCGCGTGCCATGGTAACAATCAAGTCGAGGAAGTTTTGCACCGCCGTGGCAGCGCGGCCACTGAGCATCTTGTTATCCAGCGTTTGCAGCGCGGTTTGCCACAGCGTTAAACCGTGTTGCCGTGCAGTCGAGCGCAGAATTTCCAGTGTGCGATCACCAATGCCGCGCGTCGGCGTATTCACCACTCGCTCAAATGCCGCATCGTCATCGTGGTTAGCCATTAAGCGCAGATAGCCCATGGCATCTTTAATCTCTTGCCGCTCGAAGAAGCGTAAACCGCCGTAGATTTTGTACGGTAAGCCTTTGTGTAATAACGCTTCTTCCAACACCCGCGACTGGGCGTTAGAACGATATAAAATGGCGCAACCTTTTAAATCGTTGCCCATGTCTTGCCAATCGCTAATACGGCCAACAATAAAGCGCGCTTCCTCGAGTTCGTTAAAGGCGCTATACACCGCAATAGGTTCACCAGCGGTATCTTCAGTCCACAAGTCTTTACCTAAACGGCCCGGGTTGTTGGCAATCAGTTCATTCGCGGCTTTCAAAATATTGCCCGTTGAGCGGTAGTTTTGCTCCAAGCGAATGGTGCTAGCACCGGGGAAGTCTTTTAAGAATTTGTGCAGGTTTTCCACCTGCGCACCGCGCCAGCCGTAAATGGATTGGTCATCATCGCCCACAATCATCACATGCGCCGTGGTGCCTGCCAGCACTTGAATCCACTTGTACTGAATGGTGTTGGTGTCTTGGAATTCGTCCACCAAAATGTGCTGAAAACGGTCGCGGTAATGCTGCAAAATCAGCGGCTTGTAGAGCCAAAGTTCATAGGCGCGCAGCAGAATTTCGGAGAAGTCCACGAGGCCCGCACGATCGCACGACTCTTGGTAAACCTGATAGATCTCTTTTAATTTTTGCTCTAACGGAAACGGCCCCGCTTCAATATCTTTCGGGCGAAAACCTTCATCTTTTTGGGTGCAGATATAGTTTTGCACCATCCGCGGCGGATAATGTTTCTCGTCCAGATTGAGGCTTTTGAGAATGCGTTTGATCAGACGGTATTGGTCATCGCCATCGAGAATTTGGAAATTTTGCGGCAGGTTGGCGTCTTGCCAATGAGTGCGCAACAACCGGTGTGCAAGGCCGTGGAAAGTACCAATCCACATGCGGCTCATGTTGTGGCCAACCACTTTCTCGACCCGCTCGCGCATCTCGCGTGCCGCTTTGTTGGTAAAGGTTACCGCCAAAATCGAGTACGGACTTTGGTTCTCCACCTGCATCAGCCATGCAATACGATGAGTTAACACCCGCGTTTTGCCTGAGCCTGCCCCCGCCAGCACCAACATGCTGGACAACGGCGCGCCCACCGCTTCGCGCTGTTTCTCATTCAGGCCATCAAGTAAAGAAGATACGTCCATCACTGCCTCCGTCAAAATCGAGGCGGCATTATAGCAAGAAAAGCCCGCTGAGTTTGACGAAGATTACAGGGCAGTAGTCGATCATTAGCTTCAGCTTGGCAAACCTTCGCAGCCGAAGACATTTTCCGCTTTTTACTTTACAACGCCGTGCTGGCTGGCAATATCGAGTGCCCAGCTAACTTGCAAAAGATGATAGCCCGCAGATGACTGATCCCAGCAGTAACGACGTGCCCAGGCCGACATCCAACTCAGCCACAGAAACCGTGGTCCACGAAATGCACCATAGCGCCCGCAGTGAACTTCTTCGTGGCCTCAAAACCGCGCTGCCGATGACGCTGGGGTTTATTCCATTTGCTTTAGTGATGGGCGCGCAAGCGGTGCAAAAAGGCTTTACTGTGCTGCAAGTGCCGCTGATGACTGGGGTGAATTTTGCTGGCGGTTCTGAGTTTACTGCCATCAGTTTATGGACATCGCCGCCACATTTGTTGCTGATTGTGGCGATGACGTTTTTAGTCAATAGCCGCCACATCATCATGGGGGCGGCATTTGTGCCATTTATGCGTCATCTCAGCAACAAGCAATCACTGCCGCTGCTGTTTTTCATGTGTGATGAAGCGTGGGCGATGGGGATTACCGACTGCCAAAAGCGTGATTCTATGCGGTTAAGCGTGCCGTTTTATCTCGGTGTTGCCGCCTGTTTATATAGCTCATGGGTGATTTTTACGGGCATTGGTGCTGCGGTGGGGCCGTTGATTGGCGATGTGGAACAATACGGGTTTGACATGGCGTTTACGGCGGTGTTTTTGGTGTTACTCAAAGGCATGTGGCGCGGTCTCGGCCGCTGCTGGCCGTGGTTGGTGAGCTTAGTGGTGGCCGGAATTTTATATCAGCTACTGCCCGGCGCTTGGTATGTGGCGGGCGGTACGCTGGCAGGCATTGTCGCCGCGTTGATATGGGGGAAACGCTAATGGCTTTCGAGCAAGCATCCATTGAGCAGCTATTTAGCGCACATATGGCAGTATTGACCATTTTGGCGATGGGCATCACCACCTATATAACGCGGATTATTGGCTATTTAGCGCTGCGCAATCGCACGCTTAATCCACGGCTGGAACGGGTGATGGAAGTGGTGCCCGGTTGCGTACTCATTGCCGTGATTGCCCCAGTGATCTTCTCCGGCCATGTCAGTGATATTCTAGCGGTGTTGATCACTTTATTGGCAACGCTGCGGTTTTCTCTGCTGCCGACGGTGATCATTGCCATTGTTGCCACTGGCTTACTGCGCCACTTGCTGGCCTAGTTGACGGCGGAAACTAGCGACAACGGCGCATAAAAAAGGCCGCTCAAAGAGCGGCCATAAAACTCAGGTTTTTATACTTCGATAAGGCGCCGTTTACACCTCACCAAGTTCGGTCATCTTAGAAGCGATAAGTGGCTTCTGCGAAGTAGTAACCACCGTTAAAGCCAAATGGCGTATTGGTCAGAGGGTACTGGAAGATACCGTTGTAGTTGTTGTTTTCTGGACGTTTTTCTGGGTAAGTATCAAACAAGTTTTGTGCACCTACTGTGAACGTCAGGTTGTCAGTTGCCGCATAGGCCACCGACAAATCAACTGTTGTTTTGCCTTCGTACTCTTTATCACCCGTGCTGCTGTAAGCAATGGTGTAAGGACCAAAGTAGCTAAAACGCAAGCTCGTGGTGAAATCACCCAAGTGGTGAGTCAAACCTAAGCTACCAGTGTGGTGTGAGGTAGCATCAGTCATACGCACCTGTTCGATGTGGTCAAACAGTTCATCCTGCAAACCATCCAGAATTTCTGGCAGGTGAATGCCTTCAATTTTGGTATCGTTGTAGGCGTACGCCAAGTTGGCTTTCAAGTCACCAAAGCTACCCAAATCAAACTGTTGCGCGACCACTAAGTCAACACCACGCGTACGCGTATCAACTGCGTTAACAAAGAAACGTGCTGATTCAGCGTTGGTGCCCGCCAGTGCGTCACCCACGACAACAGAATCATCTGGCGTCAGTGAGCTAGACAATACGATGCGATCATCAATATCAATCTGGTAGCTATCAAGGGTAATAGTCAGACCGTTATCACCGGTGTAAACAAAGCCTAAGCTGAATGAGGTTGACTCTTCAGGGCGCAATTTACCCACTTGCAGCGCTTGAGTAACAGGCGATAAGTTGTTGAAAGTACCTGATTCCGTGGGCACCATCTCACCGGTGTTTGGATCTGGGTTAAACAGAGTTGAGATGTTGGTGAAGTACAGCTGTTGTACGCTTGGCGCACGGAAACCTGTGTTAGCCGTCGCACGTACTGCAAAGTTGTCGTTAAAGTCATAACGACCGGCCAATTTCCAGCTCACTTTGTCACCAAAGTCAGAGTAATCTTCATAACGCAGCGCCGCAGACCAGTAAATGGCTTCGCTCAGTTGGTTTTCCAATTCAGCATAAACGGCAGTGTTGTGACGGCTTTCGTCAACTTCAGATTCTGGCGTAAAGCCACCAAAACCTTGGCTGCCCGCAGGTTTGTTTTGATAACCACCATTGGCATAAGACGCTTCTTCGCCCGCTTCAATTTCATAGCCGTTTTCACGCCATGCAGCACCCACTGCCAGCATGATGTCGGATTCATTGAAGAATGGGAAATAACGCGATGCATCAACGGTTAAGTCGATTTCATCAGTAGACAAGGTCCCTGCATCAAACGTGGTTTGGCTCTCAGGGCCATACGATGCGTTTACTGAGTTTTCTACGCGATATTGGAAGCTGTTTTTGCCATAACCCGCTGAGGTATCAACGTGCCATTTGCCCAGTTCGAATTCATAACCGACCAGCGCTGAGTAATCTTTAATGCGTGGTGCCAAAATAGGCAAATAGCCGTCAGGATAGATTTCTGGCACGTTGCTATCTTGGATCGCACTACGATAGAACGCACCTGAGTGCGTTTCACGGTCACTAATGCCACCGCTGAAATACAGTTTGTTTTCGCCGAAGTACTGGGCACCGTTGGCAAACAGTGACAAGTTATCGTATTCCGCATCACCTACGTGGAAGTTTTTGCGATCAAACGTTTCTTCACGTGGATCTGGGCTGCCATCTGCCAAGGTTGGATATTGCTGGCGAGGGTCAAGACCGGCACGGTTGGTTTTGTTTTTGTGTTGCGCTTCCAGCGAGATGTTCACAAAACCGTCGTCGCTCCAGCTCAAACCTTTGTTTGCACCCACACGCCATTGCTCGCCATCACCTTGATAGGTTTGACCAACTTGGGTGGTGATCATGCCGCCGTCACGGTTGTCTTTCAGTACTACGTTGATCACGCCAGCGATGGCGTCAGAGCCATATTGTGCCGCGGCACCATCACGCAGAATTTCGATACGTTTGATCGCCGCCATTGGAATGGTGTTCAAATCAACGTTGGATGCGCCTTTACCTACAGTGCCAGACAAGTGCACCAGCGCTGAGCTGTGGTAGCGTTTGCCGTTCACCAGCACCAAGGTGTGATCCGGTGACAAGCCGCGCAGGTTAGCCGGACGTACGGCATCTGAACCGTCAGTTACTGCCGAGAATGGGAAGCTGTAGCTAGGTGCGGCAAATTGCAACGCGCGCGCAGTATCAGTCAAGCCAGTGGCTTGCAACTGCTCGGCGGTGATGATGTCCACAGGAGCTACGCTGTCAGTAGCTGTACGCATCGCAATGCGTGAACCTACGACAGAAATTTTTTCCATGTTGTTATCGTTGGCATCATCCGCAGCTAAAACTGCAGGCGCTACCCACTGGCCAGCGACTGCCAGAGCTAAAAGAGAAAGTCGTTTCATAGATTATCGAACCTTACGAATGTGCAATAAAATCAATGGGTAATAGAAATAAAAAATAACAAGTAGAAAAATTTTCTACCTTAAAAATTAATTGCGCGCATTCTAACACTCTCTTTATAACTAATTTATTCAAATTTACACTAGAAAATTCAATCCAGTTATATTGAGCAATCATTGCGCACCACGCTCAACACTTTGTTGCTCATCTACTGACCAACATAAGACGTTGCCACGTCAGGCGGTTGACCTTTAGACTGCCTACAGGCTGCTGCCGCGATGAATATCACAGTAGATACAGTGCGCAAAACGGCGTCACCAAAGCGCAACAGCCACGCGCATATGATGCGCGCCTAGCAGCGACAACCATGCGCAGGAGTCAACAGGTTCTAATGTTAGCAGAGATCATAACAACCGATATTTTTACCGCTATTACTCAGCAATTACGCCAACAGCAGGCGCGCTTTCGCGTGGTAGAACACGCCTGTGCCGGCCGTTGTGAGGCGGTGGCAGCGCTGCGCGGCACCGAACTTGGACAAGGTGCCAAAGGCTTGTTAACCCATATAAAAGGCAACGGTGTCAAACGCCATGTGTTAGCCGTGCTACCCGGTGATATGCAGGCAGATTTGAGTAAACTGGCGGCACATTTTGGTGCGCGCAAAGCCTCACTCGCCAGCCCGCGGGAGATGAGTGAACTTACCGGTTGTATTGCGGGCACCATTCCGCCGTTTAGTTTCCATCCACAGCTTACTTTAGTGGCAGCACCACAACTGTTTGGTCGCTTTGATGAATTGGCGTTTAATGCAGGCAGTTTAGACAGGTCGATCATTGTGGCGAGCGACGATTACCGCCGCATCGCCCAGCCACAGTTAGTGGATTTTGTCAGGAGCACGCATTAACGCTGAAACGGTGCCAGCGCTTGCTCAATCGGCTTATCGCCATCGGTCAGTTCGAGAATGACATGATTGATCTGGTCATGCGCCAGAATATACGCCAAAGTGGCGGCAACATTATCGCGTGACACATTGCCGTAGCTGATGGCTAAGCCCGTATTAATTAACGTTGTTGCGGCACCATCGGTTAAGGTACCGGGGCGCACAATCACCCAATCTAAACCGCTTGCCACCAAATAGACGTCGGCCGCCTTTTTCACTTCCATGTAGTATTCAAAGGTATCAGATAGCTGACGACCACGGCCCGCCTCAGGAAATGCAGATACCAGAATAAAGCGGCTAATTCCCGCCAACTTGGCAGCTTCCACCGATTTTTCGAGCCCTTCGCCATCGATCGCTTTGGTGTTTTCCGTACCGCCTTTTCCGCCCGCTCCGGCAGAAAATACTATTGCATCGCAGCCAGCCATTAACTGTGACAGCGACTCTGGGCTCAACTTAGCCAGATCGCCATACACAGGTTCCGCGCCCAGTGCTTTTAGCTCTGGCTCTTGGTCAAAATGACGATACAAACTCACCGGATGATCACCTTGCTTAGTTAAGCGTGGTGCCAGATAACGGGCAACTTTACCGTTGCCACCGACAATAAATATCCGTTTCATACAACCTCCGAATAAACGACAACTGCCCAGTGGCGGGTTGTCTATTGAGTGAATTAACGAGCTTATTGGAGGGTCAGACTAACATAGCCCAAGCTAACATCGGCTGAATGCTTAAATGAACCAAGCACTGTATTGGCCAACAGCTAAGGAAGGTACAATTTAAGCTTTATGAAACATGTGATATAGACAAAAAAAGCGGCCGATAGTTGGCCGCTAATTATCTGTTAATCGACTATCTAGAATCGATAATCCAAACTCAGTTTGTATTCACGTGGCGCACCGTAATAGCCAATTTCCCATAGGCTGGTAATGTATTTTTCATTAGTTAAATTATCGACATTCAACTTGATGGTGGTATTGTCAAATACATTCCAAGCAGCAAATAGATTGAGTTTAGCGTAACTGTCTTGACGTACCTTGTAGCCGGTGTAACTCTCAATTTTTGAAATGTCACTTTGCCACTTACCAGACAGCCCCACGGTAAGCTCAGGCATAGCGGCTAACGTGTGTTGTAGTGAAAAGTTAACTACGGTGTTGGGTACCCAAGCATGACTTTTAGCACCGTGTTCATCTTCAACTTCAGTGTGTGTAATACCGAAATTGATCACTGTGTTATCGTCAATTTTCCCCGTAATATCCAGCTCCGCACCTTCGGAGTAAACATCTTCACCAACATAATAGTACTGCGCGGTGTCCATGTTGAGACCAGCGTAAACGCCTAAGCCAAGTTGCTTAGCTTTAAACAACGCAAAGTTAGCGGCGAGTCTTTTATCGAACCAGTCGGTTTTTAACCCTAGCTCATAATTCTCACCTTTAGTTGGCGCTAAGAAGTCTCCGCTTTCATCGTAATAATCTTGCGGCTCATAGATATCGGAATAGCTGGCGTAAAGCATCATGCTAGGAGTCATGTGGTAACTGATCCCTGCATAAGGGCTGATTTCTGACTCATCTAGCTTAGTGAGTAAGGATGACGACGTACGTTCAAACTCAATAACGTTCATCCCTAAGGTAAACGCTAAGTCGTCAAACTTTAAGTGCGTCGCAAGGAAATAGCGAGTTAGCGTGTTTTCGGTGGCGCTATCAAGAAACTTGTCACCCCAAGCGGGCTCTTGAATAGCATTAAACGCGTAAGGAAAGGCTGGTAAATTGCCAAAAGCAGGCTCACTACTGTCGACATCATAGTAGTACTCGTCATCAGTACTTTTTGCCCGTGAAACACCAGCTAATAACTGATGTTCATAACCAAACAGGCTATAATAGCCCGTCAGCTTAGCTTCAAAAATATCGGCATCCCCTTTACTCGGATACTTCCCTGGCCAACCGACTAATCCCTCTCCCGTGTCAGTCAATCCAGTATAGGTATAGGCAAAGAACAATTTAGAATCAGCATTACTTTCTCGATAGTTGTAGCTTAGTGCCAACTGCCAATCTGGTGATAACAAGTAGTTATATTCAATGAAAGCATTGGTATTTTCAGTGTTCCAGTAGGTCCAATCTTGGGCCGTAGATGCACTGACATCAAACTCAGCCATCGAGCCGTCTTCATTGACTAACGTTAAGCCGCCCCACATTGCACCATCAGTATTGTCTTTTTGATATGACACTCCGAACGCAATACTACTATTATCAGAAAGTTGTCCATCAACGGTACCGTATAAGTAACGTCTGTCAGATGAATAACCTCTGAGATAGGAGTCACCTTGTTCGGCTGCAACAACGACACGCGCAGCCCAAGACTTATCGTCGGTAAGCGGAGTAGAGTAATCTGCCTGTACACGATAGTTCGCATAGGAGCCGATGCTAACACCAACTTCCCCTTGGGCATCGTTTTTTGGACGTTTACGAATGTAGTTGATAGTACCTGAACTATTACCTACGCCAGTAAGCAAACCATTGGCGCCACGAATAACTTCAATCTGTTCATAGCCATATGCATCAACCTGCCCTTGGACAATGCCCCAGCTATTTGGTAAACCAACACCGTCAATCTGCGTGCTTTTAATCTCAAAACCACGTGATAAGTAATTGGTTCGGTTAGTTTCCCAGCGTTCAACACTGACACCAGTCACCAGATCTAATGCGTCATTGATATTGTCTGCGCCAAACAACGACATTGTGTCACCGTTAATAACGCTAATAGATTGTGGGGTGTCTTGAATATCGAGTACTAACCCAGTCGCCCCAGAACTTGCACGATTCTCTCGCGTGCCTGTGATACTAATGTGTTCGATATCCGCATCAAGTTCTTCTGCGGCATGCGCTAGGTAACTTAAAGCGCTAGTCGTTAATAACAGGCTGACTGTAATAGCGTTGAGTTTGAACATTTCTTTGATATTCCCCGACCACTGAAAATGAATAAGCAAAGAATCGTATTGATAATCAATATTGTTATCAATTAAATTGATATTACCTTAAAAAGATTTACATCAGAATGTGACCGACCAATACAAACTAGGCAGATAAATGTCTCCTAGACATCACACGACATCTCACCAATTCCAGCCAAGGAAACATTCGGTATTTCACAAGTTCAAGGCTTGCAGTAACACATCAACAAGGAACATAGAACAAGCAGAAAACAGGAATGACATTAGCCAATAAGCAGCGTGCTAGACAACTTGCGCCGCAGATAGGCAATTTGCTGCATATGCGGTAAGTCTTTTGGACAGTTGTCTTGGCAACCGAGCAGCGTCATACAGCCAAACACGCCGTCTTGAGTGCCGATGACATGATAGAAATCTTCCGCACTACGAGCGTCGCGGCTATCGAGTTCAAAGCGGGCAATTTTCATCATGCCCACCGCCCCCACAAAGGTGTCACGCATCTGCGCGGTGGCACAAGCGGAGACGCACACGCCACATTCAACGCAACGTTCCAACTCGTAAAGTTTGGCGGCCTCGGCGGGGTCCATCGGCTGTTCAATCCGGTGAATATCCTGCTGCTCAGCGTGCGGATGCAACCATAGCTTGAGTCGCTCCGCCAGCTCACGCATAAACTTGCCGGTGTTTACCGATAAATCACCAATCAACTCAAACCCTGGTAGCGGCATCAAGGTGATATTGCCATCAGGGTATTTGGCGGTGAGTGTGCGGCACGCCAGTGTTGGGAAGCCGTTAATCACCATGGCGCAACTGCCACAAATCCCCGCTCGGCAGACAAAGTCAAATTGCAGTGACGGGTCTTGCTCAGCGCGCAGGCGATTGAGCGCGATAAACACCGTCATGCCTGCCGTTTCCTCCAATTGATATTGCACCATGGCGGGCGCATCGCTGGGCTGCTGCGGATCGTAACGGAAGATGTTAAAGGTCAAAGTACGGCTGTTACTCATGGGATGTTCCATCATGCTGGGTGGAAGTCATTACTTGATCTTGCAGGCGTTGATTTGCATGACGCAGCGCCGCTGGCAATTCAAACGGCATTAATGCTTGCTGCAGTTGCTCGCGGGTAACATGGCTGCCTAGGCCTGCAGTAATCGTGGCAATTTGCTCTTGCCGCTTGGCGGTATCGGGATGAGCGATGGCGTTGTCGGCACCGTAGCCACGATAGCCCGGTGGCAACTCCATCTGCATCACGTCGAGCGCTTCGTAGCTCAGCGTTGGGGTGAGATCGTTGGCGTTTGGCCAACTGGCGAGCGTGCGACACAGCCAATCTTTATCATTACGTTGCGGATAGTCTTCGCGAGCATGGGCACCACGGCTTTCAGTACGCGCCAGCGCGCCACATGCCACGGTGAGTGCCACTTTAATCATCCGCCGCACGCGCAGTGCTTCTACCAGTTCTGGATTGGCGTGACGTTTGGTGCACTTGAGTTGAATATTGCGCGAGCGCTGCAGTAACTCGGTAAGTTCCGCCACGGCCACTGCTAACTCGGCACCGTTACGGAAGATACCGACATGATCCATCATCACTCGCTGCATCTGCGTTTTGAGGGTAAAAGCATTCTCGCCCGCACCACCTTGGCACAGTTCATCAATCTCTGTTTGCAGCTCATTACTGAATTTACTCACCAGCGCAGTATCCACGACTAACTCGTGTTGCTGGCAAAAATCAGCTACATAGCTGCCGATGATCATGCCGCCCACCACGGTTTCTGCCAGTGAGTTACCGCCAAGGCGATTAAAGCCATGCATGTCCCAACAGGCGGCCTCGCCGACACTGAATAATCCGCTAAGTTGTGGGCTTTCACCGGTGGGCTTAGTACGAATGCCCCCCATGGAATAATGCTGGGTTGGCCGCACCGGAATCCATTCATCGGCGGGATCGATGCCAAGAAAGTTCTCGCAGATCTCTTTCACTTCGCGCAGGTTGGTTTCAATGTGTTGGCGGCCTAGCAGGGTAATATCCAGCCACAAATGCGGCCCGTACGGACTATCAACACCTAAACCTTTGCGCATATGTTCGGTCATGCGGCGCGAGACCACGTCGCGCGATGCCAGTTCCTTTTTCTCTGGCTCATAATCTGGCATAAAGCGGTGGCCGTTACGATCGCGCAGCAAGCCGCCATCGCCGCGGCAACCTTCGGTGGTGAGAATGCCTACCGGCACAATCGCCGTTGGGTGGAATTGCACCGCTTCCATATTGCCCAGCGTCGCCACACCGGTTTCTAACGCCAACGCTTGGCCGATGCCCTCGCAAATAATCGCGTTGGTGGAGACTTCATAAATGCGGCCGTAGCCGCCAGTGGCAATGGTGGTCGATTTGGCGATATAAGCGCGCAGTTCACCGGTGATAAGGCAGCGAGCAATCACCCCGTGGCAGCGCTTACCATCGTGAATGATCTTCAGCGCCTCTATGCGTTCATGTACCGGAATATCGAGCGAAATGGCTTTGTTATCCACCGCATACAGTAAAGAGTGGCCAGTGCCGTCGGCGGTATAACAGGTGCGCCATTTTTTAGTGCCGCCAAAATCGCGGGCGTTAATCAAGCCATGGGCTGCTTGGGCTTCTTCAATGGTGATGCGCTCAGCGTTGACCACCACTTGCCGCGGCCCTGCGGTGACGCGCGTCCACGGTACGCCCCAATTAGCCATCTGCCGCACCGCTTTAGGCGCACAATGGGCAAACATCCGCGCCACAGTTTGATCACAGCCCCAATCGGAGCCTTTTACCGTATCTTGAAAATGCACATCTTCGTTATCGCCATCGCCTCTAACCGTATTGCCCAGGCTGGCTTGCATGCCACCTTGAGCGGCGGCAGAGTGCGACCGTTTGGCGGGGATCAGCGACAGCACCAGCGTATCTAAACCTCGCTCTTTAGCAGCAATCGCCACCCGTAACCCAGCGAGACCAGCGCCCACCACTAATGCATCGGTATAAATCAGTTTCACACGTGCTCCTTCAGATCTATTGCTCTGCTTTATCGCTGTGGCGATTTATGGTTATTCATGCTTATGGCTTAAATGGTGTGATAGGCAATGTCAGTGAGTACCCAATCACCATATAAGCCACTAGACTGCTGGCACCGAGCACCAACAGATAGCCGATGAGAATTTTGGCAAGCAGCAGCAACCCTTGGCGTTGAAAGCTGATGCCCCACTTGATAGCGACCCGATACAAGCCGAGCATGGCATGCACGACCACGGCGGGCAGTAACACTAGATACACCAGCCAATAGTTATCGTGATAAACGCGGGATGCCGATAGATGTGGGCCGATTTCTGGATGGGTAATCATGGTTACCAAATGCATCGGCACGACAAAAAACATCACAAAACCGGTGAGCATCTGCCAAAACCACAGCTTGCTATCGTTATGTTTGATGAGATGTAGATGATTATGCAGCGCACGCCACTGCCCCAGCTGTACCGGAAACCGCCGTAAAGCGGTGGCAGCGTGGACCATTAACACCAGCAGCATAAACAATGAAAACAGCTGAGTGAGCATCGGCATACCATGGCCGGATGCAGTAAAAAGCCCCCCTTCGAGCACTTGCGCCACCCGATAAAATGCCGCCTTACCAAGCAAGATAGATGACTCAAAGTGCAGATGAAGTAGCAGGAATAACCCAAGTAACACGCCACTGGCACTTTGTAATCGATCAGCCAAGGCCGCCCAGCGATAACTGCGAGGAAAGCCGAGCCAACGCTCACCCAAATGGTATTTCGTCAACATAGTTACCAAAGTTACTTAAGTTAATTTAGCGAGCATTTCAAAATATCCAAATGCGCTTAAATGCCAAACGGCTTAACTAACCTTTGTGATCCTGTTCAATAAAAAAGCAGATTTTGCAGTATCAGTGATGGGTTATTTACATAAATATGAACAATGGTAATACCAATTAGCCATTATTAATCAAGCAGTTATTTGTATAAATAAAACAAAAAAGAAAGCAAGTTTCAGTGGTTTACCTAAATTTGCGCCACAAATAGAAAGCCGATTACAACGCAAACGGTTATCAAACTGGCGATGATCCGCCACCTTGCACTAAAATAGCGCCACTTTGATTGTGGCCACTGCCGCCACCCAGCTAACAAGAGAATGCCAATGCCTTGGATCCAACTACGCCTCAACAGCAATAAAGAACACGCTGAGCCCTTAAGTGACCTGCTAATGGAGCTAGGCAGTGTATCGATTACCTTTGAAGATGGCCTCGACACGCCAATTTTTGAACCTAAGCTGGGTGAAACGCCACTGTGGGACAGCACTATCGTAGTGGCACTGTTTGATGCAGGCGAAGATCTCGCACCTGTGATTGAAACGCTAAAAGCTCTGCCTTATATACCAGCCAACACTGACTACAAAGTTGAGCAAGTGGAAGATAAAGACTGGGTACGTGAATGGATGGACAGCTTCCACCCGATTAAATTTGGTCATCGCCTGTGGGTATGCCCAAGCTGGCGCGAAGCCCCAGAGCCAGACGCTGTTAACGTCTTGCTCGACCCCGGTTTGGCCTTTGGTACTGGTACTCACCCAACCACCGCCTTATGTATGGAATGGCTCGACAGTTTAGACCTCGCCGACAAGCAAGTGATCGACTTTGGCTGTGGCTCCGGCATTCTCGCGGTGGCCGCGCTGAAACTCGGCGCACCGCACGCCACCGGTATTGATATCGACTATCAAGCCATCGATGCCTCTAAAGAAAACGCTCGCCGTAATGGTGTTGAAGACAAGTTGTCACTCTATCTGCCACAAGATCAGCCAAGCGATATTCAAGCCGACGTATTAGTGGCTAACATTCTTGCAGGCCCGCTGCGCGAACTGGCACCACAAATCGCTAGCCTAGTTAAACCGCATGGCGTTTTGGCGCTATCAGGTTTGTTAAACGAACAAGCAGAAGAGCTACGCGAAATTTACAGCCAATGGTTTGACATGGATGCAGCTGCTCACAAAGAAGACTGGAGCCGCTTGACAGGAACCCGCAAAACGCAGTAATAGGCCGCCAAGGCGCGCCACCACTGATTTCGTTGCGATTAAAAGTCAAGAAAAAAAGTTTAGCTCAGGTGATTTTTTAACCTTTTCATGGCCGATAAAAAGTCGTACTATAGCGCCCCTTTGAAGAGCGAGGTGAAGCCGCGACATGCAAATTGGCCCATATCAACTGAACAATCAGCTGATCGTGGCACCAATGGCAGGTGTCACTGATCAGCCCTTCCGCAACCTCTGTTTACGCTATGGCGCCGCCTTAGCAGTATCAGAAATGATGTTGGCCAATCCCGATATTTGGGACACCGACAAAAGCCGTTTGCGCATGGCGCATTCCGGTGAGGAAGGTATACGCTCAGTACAAATTGCCGGAGCAGATCCTGATGAGATGGCATGGGCCGCACGCTTCAATGTGGAGCAAGGGGCACAAATCATCGACATCAACATGGGCTGCCCCGCGAAAAAAGTGAATAAAAAGCTGGCAGGTTCCGCTTTGCTACAGTCACCCGAACTGGTTAAACAGATTTTGGATGCCGTTGTCGCAGCAGTGGATGTACCGGTCACGCTGAAAATTCGCACGGGCTGGGACCCAGAGCACAGGAATGGTGTTCAAATAGCCCAAATTGCTGAAGAGAGTGGTATTGCATCGCTAGCGGTTCACGGTCGCACGCGGCAATGCATGTACAAAGGCAACGCTGAGTACGACACCATCAAAGCAATTAAACAAACTGTGTCGATTCCTGTGGTGGCCAATGGGGATATCACCACACCGGAGCAAGCCCGCTTTGTGCTGGATTACACCGGTGCCGATGCCCTAATGATTGGACGAGGCGCACAAGGACGACCCTGGATTTTTCGTGAAATCCAGCATTACCTGGATACCGGTGAAAAACTGGAGCCCGTTGGGAATGCTGAAAAGCATCAAGTGATGCTGGAGCATCTAGCCAAGTTGTATGGATTGTATGGCGAACTTAAAGGCGTTCGCATCGCCAGAAAACATATAGGTTGGTACCTGGACCAGGAAGAACAGCGTCAATTCCGCGCCGATTTTAATCGGTTAGAAAACGCTGCTGAACAATGTTCCATGGTGGAACGATATTTTGATGAATGTGTTTTAGATAATTAAAGAGCAGAATACGAATGTTTGATCAGACAACTCACACAGAAGCTCATCCGCTTACCGTAGGCAAAATCGAAACCGCTAACGGCACTATCAAGCCTCAACTGTTACGTGACGCAGTAAAACGCGCCGTGAGCAACTTCTTCAGCCAGTTAGATGGTCAAGAAGCTCAGGAAGTGTATGAAATGGTGCTTTGCGAAGTAGAAGCTCCACTGCTTGATATCATTATGCAACACACCCGTGGTAACCAGACTCGCGCTGCGAACATGCTGGGTATCAACCGCGGCACTCTGCGCAAAAAATTGAAAAAATATGGCATGAACTAAGATTTAGTTCCTGTTATTTAAAGAAAAGCCACTTCCTCGGAAGTGGCTTTTTGCTTTTATAAGCAACCGTTTTCTCACCATTTCTAAAGCTATGTGAGCCAGCACATCCGAACCACAAAAATAGATATGCAATAATCACTACTCACGCTAGGGGCTGTTTATCTTTAGTGTTTAATTTTTGTTCAAATTAAACGCGTTATGAACGAGGCGAGACCAGCGACGCTTAGTCAACTAAGCAAGCTGGGCGCAACAACGTTCAGGAGGCGAATGTTTATTCAATTCAACAAAGGGGTTCTGTTCTAGGTAATGACCTAGGAGAGAACTATGAAGAAAGAAACTCGGCTGGTTCGCATTTATGGTGTGAGCGAAGCTGGTGGTTTAGCACTACTGCCTTACAAAGTATCCGGTAGGCAGATATCGCGGTTTTGCGTGGGTGAAGAGATGGGCTGCTCTCACTGCTTTCCCCATGAGATTGAAACCCGTAATAGCCACCAGCAAAAGCTACAACGAAGCTGGAAAAAGCACCGTAAACACCAATGGCGAGAGAACGAGTAACCATGAAAGACAAACAGCACCGTTATAAGGTGCTGTTTTCATTTTAATCCCTATATAATCATAGACATCATGAATACGAGTGACTACTCACTCCTAGACATGTGGGTAAGCATATCAAACATTACCCGCGCAAAATCATGAGCTCTAGCAGGATCTGACAGCAGTTGCATCATCTGCTCTTGATGAGCCTCGCTACTGCTTAAGATGGCATCATCCATCGCTTTAGGGAAATCACCTAGCATCGCCTGCTCTCGCGTATTGTTAGCAATCTGTGTCACGACTAATAATTGAATCATCTGTTCACCATTCATCAAAGTATGGGCATATATTGTTTGGATATCTCTATGGCTTAGAAGGTTAACCAAACGCTCTGAAATCATTCACATGATGCTGGAGTGATAGTGACTAGCCATAAATCAAGTGCCGCACGCTTCTTATCTACGCACTTACTCAAACTTCTTCTTGCGGTCGTGGCGATAGCTTTTGGTGGTATAGGTTGGTGTCATCACGCTTGATACTGCTTGCTCAATCGAATCACGTAACCCAGCGAATAACTGCACTGAATCAGAGTGCTTTAAATAATCCATAATGCCATCGCTAGTGGACTCGATGATTTCCTTTGCCCTACGAATGCGAAACTCTTTGCCCTCAGCCAACTTCAGCAAATGAGACTCATCGGGAAACGCCTTACTGCTTGCGAGCTTGAGCGCCATCTTGTTATCTATGGTGTCGTAGATCAGCGTATGAGTGATATCAAATGGCGGTGAAACAAAAATCTGCGACATATCTGTCGAATACTGCAAGGCGAAATTCTTGAGGTGCGCATCACCATTGCCAATCAAGCTGTTAAACACAATGTAGCGGAACATGGTTTCAACTTCAGTTTGGCTATGGGTGTAAAGATACGTCGCCCTCAGTAACGTTTCATAACTGCTACTGTACTTTGCATCGGGATCATTAGGCTTTTTCAACAACGTGGTGAAATCTTCATAGCCAAGCTTTATGCCCTCAGCGGTTTTATCAAACCGCTCAACCACAAAGGTTTCCAGATTATCTGAGAGATACGTTGCTGGTGGATTCAAACCGCAATGGCGAGCAGCCTCCATACAAACAAACTCATTTACCGTTAATAGTGGGAACTGCTCATCAAATGACTTAACAATCAGGTCTTTTTGCTCAACGGTTCTATCCGTTTTAGCGCCACCAGCATGAGGAATACTGACCTTGGGCTGCACACCAGCAAGTGAGTTTCTCAAGTAGTATTTTTCAAGCAGTTGCGGGAATAGTGGTTCAGCACTTTGATACGACAGAATATCGTTAAGAGATACAGCCTCAGCTTCTGGTAAGTCCAACTCACTTTGATAAGACAACATGCCTACACTGTGATCGCCTTGCAACGCCAGTAAGTACATGTCATTGACTTTGGCATAGCGCGCCAGCTTTTCAGCAATGAAGCGACGGTTAAACCCTTCTGGTAGGTTTTGTGCAAATATTGGATGCAATGCGCCGGATGAGTAACCATCCATGCCCTTTTTCGTCATGGTCAGCGACACATGGCATTTATCCTGTGTTGGCTGGTAATGATGCACTGAGCCATGGGTCAATACGCCTAACTCTGCACCATCAGCATGAACCGTGATACGGCTGATTTTATTAGGCAAACTCGCTTCGACAGCCATTAGTCATCCTCCGAAAACAAGCTATCAATCTCATCCCAATCAGGTAATTCGTGACGTTTAGTTGTCACGTTAAACTGCAAGCCAACCGCATCCAGCAAACGCTCGAAAATATCAAACGAGCCAGTAAAACGACCATTCTCTATTTCTGAAATAGTGACTTTATGGATACCCGTCAACTCCGCGAGGCGCTGCTGGGTATACCCAAGCGCTTTACGTTGTTCGCTGACCGTTTTACCAATTTCTTGTCTGCTTGCCATGTAAACACCGAAAGTTAACTATATAGCTAACAAAATAACTCAAAACATCAATATTAGCCATATAGCTAACACCATTTAAGGCAATATTCGCCCCCATTACGGAACATAAGCCTTAACCAAACGCCCTGAAATCATCCCATGACGCTGATGTGATAGTGGCTAGCCATAAATCAAGAGCTGCACGCTTCTCGTTCATATACTGGCTACGGTTATAAATGCCCTCAACACCACTGATGGTGTGACCTAATAGATGCTCAACTACATGGGGCAGTATACCGAGGTCGTTAAGACGAGTAGCCAAGGTGCGGCGTAAGTCATGTAGCGTCCACTTTTCATCATGCCCTAACTGCTTCCATATATTACCGCCATGCATACTAACAGCGGGGGAATTCTTCAGCTCGCCAAGCAAGTAACCACTTTTCTGGTTTTTGGCTTTAAGCTGGAGCAGCCATGGTCGCATTGCATCAGGGATTGGCCGTAAGATGATTTCTGAGTTCTTACTGTTATCGCGTGGAATTGTCCAAAGCCCTTTCTCAAAGTCCCATTCATCCCATGTTGATAAACGAACCTCTTGGGTGCGAGCGCCAAAGACTACCAGCAACCAAATCAAATCGGCGTAGTAACGATTGCATTTACGAGTTTGAATAAAAACTAGCAGGTCATGAAGCTCAACTTCTGACTGCACGCTGTCTTTTTTACGTTGTTTGGTAACCACATCCGTCACGGTTAAATCTTCAAGTTCGCAGCTAATTGCGTACCGTCGAACTCGGCACAATCGTTCAAGTTCTTGCCCTGACATTATTAGCATTTAATTCGATTTTTTATTTATTTTATTGATATATAAAAGTTGTATTTAATTTTTTAAAAATTAACACCTGATCAAAAAAGTGATTTTAAGTGTGATACACGTCATTAAAAATGATATTTACTAATTAGATTTTTAATTTTGAAGAGGCTCACCTTATTAAAATTATTTCAACATGTAATTTCGATAAAAATATTCTCAAAATTAAATTAACCAATAAATTCTGTTTTTCTTAAGTTTATTTAAATCATTAGTTTAGATTGTTTCTCATTGTTGGCACAGTTTCTGCGATATTGCGAATGTCTCTATTAGAACTCGGCACTAATACGCTGAGAAAATTTAAAACAAATGATAACACGCAATAAGTATGAGGGGCGATCATGAGCAACATGAACAGCAATACAGATTTAGCTAGACGTAATTTCCTTAAATTGACTGGCGCCGCAACAGCTACATCGGGCTTAGCTTTAGCCGGTATCAGTGCTGCACAAGCCGCAGAGCCGGTTCCAATTCCTAAAAGCTGGGATAAAACCTTCGATGTTATCGTGGTGGGCAGTGGGTTTGCTGGTTTGTCCGCAGCAATTGAAGCAAAACGTGCCGGTGCTAATGTTGTTGTTTTAGAAAAAATGCCAGTGCTGGGAGGCAATTCTACTATTAACGGTGGCGGCATGTCAGCCATGGGGAGTGACCTACAGAAAAAGCTGGGGATCAAAGATTCAAAAGAAGCCATGCTTGCAGATATGTACAAAGCGGGTTTGGGACTTAATTATCCTGCGCAAGCAAACATGGTGGTTGATAAGAGTAATGAAGCCTATGAGTGGTGTCGTGACTATCTAGGTGTGAAATTCAAAGACACTATCGCACAATTTGGTGGCCATTCAATTCCTCGTACTCATACAACAACGAACCAATCTGGCTCTGGCATCGTGCAACCTATGATCGCCAAGTGCGAAGAGATAGGCGTTGCTGTTGAGAAAAAAGTTTACGTGAAGCGCTTGGTCGTCGATGGCGGGCGTATTGTTGGTCTAGAAGTCATTCCTCGCTACCGCGAAGGTCAGGAAAACTCCAGCAAAGTGAAGTTCTATAAAGCGGTTAAAGGCGTGGTGATGGCCAACGGTGGCTTCTCAGCTGACGTAGCTTACCGCTCTACTCAAGATCCGCGTTTGACCAAGGAGCTGGCAACCACCAACCAACAAGGCGCTACGGCTGAATGCTTGAAAGAGATGATCCGTATCGGTGCAAATCCCGTTCAACTGTCTTGGATCCAATTGGGCCCATGGGCATCCCCTGAAGAAAAAGGCTTTGGCTTAGCCCCAATCTTTGCCGCTTACGCATCTTACACTCACGGCATCATGGTAGACCCTGATACCGGCGAGCGCTTTGTTAATGAACTAGCAGATCGTAAAGTCCGTGCCGATGCCATTCTGAAAATTGGCAAGCCCGGTATCTGTTTCTGCGACGAAGATGGTATGCAACCAGCCAAACATGTTATGGGCAAACTGCTCGAGCGCGAAGTCGTTCATAAGTTCGATACTCTGAAAGAACTAGCCGCATTCTACAAAATTCCTTACGACAAAATGCAAGCTCAGGTTGACCGCTACAACAGCTATGTCAAAGCCGGTAAAGACCCTGAATTCGACAAGCCCTTCCAGATGGGGCAGAAGCCAATGAGCGTTGCGCCATACTATGCCGTGCGTTTTTGGCCAAAAGCACATCACACCATGGGCGGAGTTGAAATTGATACAGAGGCCCGTGTCATTGATATCGAAACTCACAAGCCTATCGCGGGCTTATTTGCCGCTGGAGAAAGTACCGGCGGAACTCATGGCGCATGCCGTTTAGGTACCGTGGCAGTGCCTGACTGCATCGTGTTTGGTCGTATCGCTGGTCAAATGGCAGCTAAAGCTTAATAGGCAGCAGGATAACCCAATATGGAGTTGGGTTATCCGAATTCGTTACAGGGAAAATGATATATGAAAACTCTAAATACAAAATTAACCGCGCTGGCGGCTTGCTGTGCTCTGCCGATGATGTTTGCCGCTGCGAATGCAAATGCGTTTGACTTTGATGTTGATGGCACCAAAGTCTCAGTGGGCGGTTATGCTAAATTGATGATGAACTACGATACTGACGGTGTTCATCGTGCACCGCAAAATGGTGACTTATTCGGTGTTTATAATATTGCGGTTGATGGCAGTCCCGATGCTGAAGCGAATGACCTCGATCTGACAGCCCGTGAAAGCCGTCTGTTTGTTGCAACCGCTAAAGAAACTGAATACGGTACGTTAACCAGCAAAATCGAAGGTGATTTCTTTGCTGATATCGATGCTGACGGCCCTACTTTTTCAAACAGCCACGGTTTCCGTATTCGCCATGCCTACGTCCAACTGAAAAACGGTAATGAGACCATTCTGACGGGGCAAACGTGGACCACTTTCATGGACTTCGCCAGCAGCATGCCAACAATGGATTTTGCGGCTGATCCAGGCAACCCATTTGCGCGTCAAGCACAGATCCGTTATCAACACGATTTCCGTCCAGGTCACAACGTTAGCGTAAGTTTAGAAAACCCAACTAATGGTCTGTGCTCTGCTGGTCCAGCTATTTACTTAACAAACTGTGGTAGCACTGTCGCGCAAGACAAAGTACCTGACATGGTGGTTAAGTATTTCTACGCGAATAACACATTCACCTTCTCTCCTCGCGCCGTACTGCGTCGCTTTGAAATCGACGGTAAATCCGCCTTCGGTTATGGCTTAGCTGCTGGTGCCAGCATGAAATTTGGCGCTGACCACAAAGTGGTGATGAACGCTATGTATGGTGATGGTATCGGTCGCTATGCAGGGTTGGGGTATAACGCAGGTGCTGGTTTAGATGCTACAGGCGAAATTGACACCGTCAAATATACAAGCATTACCGGTGGTCTTCAGCTTAAAGCGACTGACAAACTGCTAGTCACTGTCGGAGCAGGTTACGCCAAACAAGACAAAGATCAGTTTGAAAGTGGTCTCTTGGGTGGTGCAGCCATTAAGCATACTCTTGGTGTGCACTCTTACGTGTACTACGACCTAACTAAAGATTTGCAGTATGCCTTTGGTATTACTCACGGCCGTTTGACCAACCTGCTGGAACAGGATGGCGATATGACGCGCTACCAAGCTTACGTTAAATACGCTTTCTAATTTAAGTCAGAAGATTTTAGAGGTTGAAGATGATGAGCAAATCTATCGCGAGTGTACTCGCAATCGCAATGGTACTGGTGTGTACCAATGTATTAGCTAATAACATGAAGCCGCATCATAAGACAGCGGGATTGAAATGTACTAGTTGTCATACAACCACGCCGTTTGATTATGTGGAAATGGATAAGTGTCTGACTTGTCATCAATTACCAGAAAAGAAAACAGATTATCACGGTGCACCCGATAATCATGATTCTCCACACTATGGCCCGCAATTAGAATGTGAAAATTGCCATCATGAACATGAGCAATCGGAAAACTATTGCAATAACTGCCACGAGTTTGACTTTAACGTTCCCTAGAGCCTGAACATTGCTCCATCAAATTTGGCTTAATATTCTCGGCAATATCCAGTAATTTTGCCGAGAATATTTTTTAGGTGAAATGAAAATTTTTAATATTGAGAGGAGTCACAACTAAAAAAATGAATTTTTGTTAATGTTGTTATAAGTAGCCGTCGTTAAAGAGATGAGTGTGCATACATCAGAGCTGGACTTAAGAGAGATGCTGTCGTTTAAGCCCCGTGGTGGCTCTATGAGTTTTCTCGGGCAGCGTATCTATTTGACCGATCTATTCTCCCAAGGCGTGCAGCGGATGGAGTTATGCCAAACTTTGGGGCCAGAAATTACTAAATCGATAGTGATACGCGCTGGCTTTGCCAAAGGGTGGTTAGTTGCTGAGCGCATCAAACGACAGATGCCAGAAGCTTGGGCAGAAGCTCGTAAAGGGAAATTGGGGCCACTACTTAGTTCCATGTACGGCTTTGGTGAAGTGCTCAGTAGCCAACGCCGTGATGGCATTGAACAGAAGCCTCTCGTGGACAGCTATTTCGTCGGCCTATATGAAGCCGAGCAGCAGTTAAGAATGCACGGCTTAGCCGACGAGACCGTTTGCTGGGAACATATTGGCTTTGCCAGTGGCTATGTGTCTAATGTGGAACAGCGTACGGTCTACTTTGTGGAAACTGAATGCCAAGCGCGTGGCGATCAATATTGTCATTTGATGGGGAATTATGTTGAAGAGTGGGGGGATGAAATCACCCCTCTACTGCCATTCTACAACGGCATCAGCAATGAATCGGTCGCCACTCAATTTAGTAAAATGCTTAAATGGGATGCCAGCTTACCCCAAAGCCTACAAGTCAAAATTAAAGATAGCCTCAGAGCCAGCTCTGATGACGGCGGTTCGCCAGTTTCGACCAGCTATGTTATGCGTAGTCTGTTGGACATGGCAGCAAATGTTGCCAAGGTACCGACCTCGGTGATGGTGACAGGTGAAAGTGGTGTCGGCAAAGAGAAATTAGTGCGTTTTATTCACGATCAATCCCCGCGGAAAGATAAACCATTTGTCGCAATTAATTGTGGTGCATTGGCTGAAACCTTGCTAGAAAATGAGCTTTTCGGCCACAGCAAAGGCGCGTTTACTAGTGCCAACAATGTTAAAGTCGGTCTGATTGAAAGTGCTAACGGCGGCACTTTGTTTCTTGATGAGGTGGGAGAATTATCGCCCGCGATGCAGGTAAAACTGTTACGAGTATTACAAGAGCGCGAACTGCGTAAAGTGGGTGATATCGGTACCATTAAAGTCGATATTCGCGTAATTTCTGCCACCAACAAGAACCTTGAACAAGCGGTAGAGACTGGTGCGTTTCGCCAAGATCTTTACTACCGCCTGAAGGTGATCGAACTGGTGATCCCTCCACTACGAGAGCGCCGCGAGGATATTCTGCCGTTATGCCGTTTCTTTCTGAATCGCTTCAATGACACATTAGCCAAAAACTTCACCGGCTTTAATCATCGTGCGGCGGATCTGCTTCTCAACTACGGTTGGCCAGGCAATGTCCGCGAGTTGGCTAATGCTATCGAAAGGGCTGCGGTGCTGGGGAGTAACGCACAGATCCAACCGCAAGATTTGCCGCAGGAGATCCGCGATGTTGTACCGCCGCCATCGACAGCAGACGGTATTCGCGCACTACATGAAGTTGAACGTGACTATATTCTAAGTGTAATGGATAAGCTGGACCATAATAAGAGCTTAGCGGCCGATAAGCTGGGGATGAGCGTTGCTACACTATATCGTAAACTCAAAGAATATAGTGCCCATGACGAAACCGAAAATTAATGCGCGAATTCAACTCCTAGTGCACCATAGCCGAGGGCTTTCATATGCGATTATAAGGTTCCCCCATCAGGTCAGTGTGAGCGACGGAGCTGAGAGCCTGACCGTGAGATGCTCGAGCTGCTGTACGCTGGAATATTGAACGCCTCTAAGAACTGGACAATACCAATCCAGAACTAGAATATGACGTTGTCTCAACTGGCGATTCACTTCGAGAGACGCTTAGATGGTATGTTAGATATCTAGCCCTGAAGGAGCCACTCATAAATCAGCTAATGCGCAACCATCTTGGCCTAAAATCGTCCTTAATTGCCTTGCTGCGGCAATAACCTGATTGCAGTAACACCTCGCGTCCTAGTCGCACGATAGACAGCACATTGCGTGTTGATACCGTGTTGGCCCGCAAGTCTCGCTGCCAACCTCGGCTCGAAGCATGTAATCCCGTCAACCAAAACAAGCATTGTAACATCAAGGTTATCAGTAAGATGATGTCAAATCGCTTGGGGCTTAAACAACCTGTAATCATTTTATCGTTGCAAAGTATGGGTGGCAGTGAACAGCAGGGCGCAGGGGCGGCAGGTGGCGGTAATTTTCTAAGCTGCCTGTGCGGCAGTGAACTACAAAATGACGGCTGCGTTTCTTGAGCAGGCTTTCTAAGCTGCCTGTGCGGCAGTGAACAACTGGCTGACGCGCGTGGCGAAAAAATACAATTTCTAAGCTGCCTGTGCGGCAGTGAACTGGCTAGTGACTAGCGCATTGTGATCAGTGGTTTTCTAAGCTGCCTGTGCGGCAGTGAACATAATTGGTAAAACTAATCGTTTGTCGTTAGATTTCTAAGCTGCCTGTGCGGCAGTGAACGTGCTCACCGCGAAATAGCGTGGTGAATTTGATTTCTAAGCTGCCTGTGCGGCGGTGAACCTCAACTCCGTTTAGTGAGCGGCTATTCATAATTTCTAAGCTGCCTGTGCGGCAGTGAACTTGCCGAAGATGTGCGGGTTGATCAGCTAGGTTTTCTAAGCTGCCTGTGCGGCAGTGAACCTATGAGTCGTTCTACTGGACCGCACCTGATGTTTCTAAGCTGCCTGTGCGGCAGTGAACGCGATTACCCATTGCGTACACCCAACAGTTGTTTTCTAAGCTGCCTGTGCGGCAGTGAACGCCCCCTCACGAACGCCACCACGCTTAGTATTTTTCTAAGCTGCCTGTGCGGCAGTGAACCGGTCAAGGCGTTTACAATGAACAACGTGCTCTTTCTAAGCTGCCTGTGCGGCAGTGAACAACGAATTAACGGGACTACGTTGGCCGCTTCTTTTCTAAGCTGCCTGTGCGGCAGTGAACCTCATCATCAAAAGCGGCGGCGGTCGCTTCCGTTTCTAAGCTGCCTGTGCGGCAGTGAACAAGGCGGAAGGTTGATAGCAGTTCGCGCAGCTTTTCTAAGCTGCCTGTGCGGCAGTGAACAATAGAATAAACCAATAAAAATAAGCTGCAACAGGCTGTTAAGGTAAAAATCATCTTTTTACCTTGTTAAAAATTACCCACTGCAACTATTTGTATTTAAAGCATATTTTAAAAGAGCAAAAATATAGGGTTAAAACCAAGGTACTGTAGCGGTTTTACTAAGACCATAGCTATCAAACTCACCATCAATTGGGTCAGCTTGAATATCACTAAACTCAAAGAATTTTCGATACACCTGCCCTGTTGAACCGCTAGATAGATCAAGGTATGGATTATCAAACCCTTCGCTAAGCATTTTTGCCTTGTAACGTTTCTCACCATCTTTATCTATGCTACCTCTGGCAATTAGACGCGTTAGCTTTGCTTTGCTTTGCTTAAATTACTGCGTTTAACTGAAATGATGCGATATTGCACTTGGTCTGGCACATTAGTAACCGTAGTAACCTTGCAATATCCTGCCAAAGGGCCTAACCAATTTAACCCCTGCAAATCATGCAGTGCGCTCATTTCACCATGTAAACGAAATAATCGTCCTAGTTTTATATTTACTTCAGGAAAGCTAATACCAATTTTATTGCTCTGTAACGTCACCAGTGCTTTGTGAAATTTAGTAAACACTTTACTACTCAATTCTGCATCACGCATTTCAGCATCAGGCATCAGCCGTATATCAATATATGAGTCCATCATTGCTCCTAAAGTCGAATGCTTGAAACGTAAGCCAGTCCCTTTTTTCCAAGGTAAAAGCTTGATACCCCAGCATTTTCAATCAAAGTTTTGATTTCTTGAGCTTTGTCTCGATCCACATCGATATTAATTTCCAACTGCCCGCTGGCTTTGGTCAGCATAGATGTCACTTCTCCTTGCCCTTTTATCATTTCCTTTTTTAGATAAGGATTACCATAAACCTTCTTTTTACCTTTTGTGAAACTGCCCATAAAGTCTTTTGGTGTCAAACCAGCCACAGAAAACCCTTTAATATTACTCACTATAGGTACACCACTGAGATTGAGCCCTGAAGGATCCCCTCATAAATCCGCCAGTGCATAGCCATTTTTTAAGAGCTGCTCAGCTAGAACTACCGCCGCTGCT
>NZ_JBLXAT010000005.1:0-50124 GCF_048265805.1 Shewanella sp.
GCAACCCGCAACCCGCAACCCGCAACCCGCAACCCGCAACCCGCAACCCGCAACCCGCAACCCGCAACCCGTAACCCGTAACCCGCAACCCGTAACCCGCAACCCGCAACCCGTAACCCGCAACCCGCAACCCGCAACCGCTTTCAAAAAACATTATCACTTTTTGTATATTTAGCTGTCATTCATGCTGATTTTTAAAACTCAGCATCCCCGTAAGATGCCTACACAGCGTTACTGATAAGTAGCATGTATTAATCTCACAGAGAAGGTGTCTTAATGTCTACAAAACAATGGACTACCAAGAGAGCAGAAAAGCTAGCGCGTATTGCTGCGGTAGCATCTTTGGCTGATGGCAAAGTACTGCCAACCAATAACATGGTGGCTGCATTAGAACTGTTGCTCAAGTCAAATGATCGGGTCGTTCTCGAAGGTAACAACCAGAAACAGGCAGATTTCCTTGCTCGTTGTTTAGAGCAAGTCAATCCAGAGAGTGTTCACAACCTACATATGATCATGCCAAGCGTTAGCTTGCCATCGCATATGAATATTTTTGAAAAAGGCATTGCCAGCAAACTAGATTTTGCTTTTGCCGGTCCGCAAAGCGTACGTGTTGCACAGATGCTGGAGGATGGGCTGTTAGAAATCGGCGCAATCCACACTTACATTGAGTTATATGCTCGCTTATATGCCGACTTGATCCCCAATGTGGCCTTGGTTGCTGGCTACAAGGCTGACCGTAAAGGCAATTTGTACACTGGTGCATCAACAGAAGACACACCTGGGCTGGTAGAAGCGCCAGCCTTTAAAGACGGCTTGGTTATTGCTCAGGTGAACGAAATTGTTGACAACACTGATGATCTTGAACGCGTTGATATTCCAGGCGATTGGGTTGATTTTATCGTTCAAGCCGACAAGCCTTTCTACATTGAGCCACTGTTTACCCGTGATCCTCGTTTAATCAAAGATACCCACATCCTTATGGCTATGATGGCCATTAAAGGCATCTACGCTAAACACGGTGTGCAAACCCTTAACCACGGTATTGGCTTCAATACTGCTGCCATTGAATTGCTGTTACCTACCTACGGTGAGCAGTTGGGACTCAAGGGCAAAATTTGTAAACACTGGACCTTAAACCCGCATCCAACGCTGATCCCTGCAATCGAAGCTGGTTGGGTAGAAACCGTGCATTCGTTCGGTGGCGAGCTAGGGATGGAAGAGTATGCTCGAGCGCGTTCCGATGTGTTCTTCACCGGCCCTGATGGCTCAATGCGCTCCAACCGGACAATGTGCCAGTTAGCCGGGCAGTACGCGGCAGATATGTTTATCGGTTCAACGCTGCAGATGGACCCTGAAGGTAACTCGTCTACGGTAACTCATGGTCGTCTGGCGGGCTTTGGTGGTGCGCCAAACATGGGGCATGACCCTCGCGGTCGCCGTCACGCTACTGATGCTTGGCTCAACATGATTACCGATGAAGAAAAACAACGTGATGTTGTTAAAGGTAAAAAGCTAGTTGTTCAAGCGGTTGAAACCTACCAAGACGGTGCTAAGTCGACATTTGTTGATCAGCTTGACGCTGTTGATGTGGCCAAAAAAGCCGGTATGCCAATCGCTCCAATCATGATTTATGGCGATGACGTCACCCATCTGTTGACCGAAGAAGGTATCGCTTATCTCTATATGGCGCGTGATTTGACCGAACGTAAAGAGATGATTGCCGCCGTTGCTGGGGTCTCTGAATTCGGCAAACGCGTCACTGCTGAACGAGTCAATGCTCTGCGTGCTGCAGGTAAGGTTGCCACCCCTGAAGACTTGGGGATCAAGCGTAGTGACGCAAACCGCTCATTACTTGCCGCTAAGAGTGTGGCTGACTTAGTGAAATGGTCTGACGGCTTGTATCAGCCACCAGCAAAATATCGTAGCTGGTGATCACTATGCAAAGTAGTCAGAGAGTTATTTCGAGCAATCCTTGGTGTGACGCCATCGGTGAGTACGCCAAGCAAGCACTTATCGCCGAGGTGAATCTTACGCCAAAGCCTGGGCTAGTGGATAACCGCAACACCGGGTCTCACACCGACCTCAGTGTTGAACTGATGGTGCAGTCTGCAACGTGTCTGGCCCCTTATTTTACTCAGATGGCGCTTGCTGGTAGCCAACAACCTGTCTCCATTTGGTTACGTGAAACCATCGGCGCCATTGGGCGAGATGCAGAACGGCAAATGATGCATACCACGCATGGTGTAAATACCCATCGAGGGGCGATTTGGGCGCTTGGCTTACTCAGCACCGCGGCTACAGCAGTCAACAGCACCGAAATTGCGGCGATGCACTTGTGTGCTGTTGCGGGACAGATTGCCCGCATTGAAGACCGCCATATTCCCAACACGTTTAGCAAAGGCAAGTTGGCGAGTAATCAATACGGTATCAATGGCGCCAAACAGCAGGCGCAACTGGGCTTCCCAGCCATCATGCAGCACGCTCTGCCTACTTTGCGACTTAGCCGTTCACTTGGACATTCAGAAACCGCCGCTCGTCTTGATGCTTTGCTGGCGCTGACCGCTCACTTAACTGATACCTGCGTTTTAAGTCGCGCCGGATTAGCTGGGCAGTCGTTATTACAGCATCGAAGCAAAGCAATTTTGGCACTTGGTGGCAGCCATACCGAAGAGGGCATGGCGCAGCTGGAACAACTTGATCAAGAGATGATCGCGTTACATGCCTCACCAGGTGGTGCTGCCGATCTTTTAGCGGCCACGCTGTTTGTCGACTGGGTTGAACACTCAGAACTATCCAAATAATTGGGAGGTTCCACATATGGAACAACTGCATTTTTCCTATAAAGCGCAAGACGTTATCAACCGAATGGTGCGCGTTGGTAACGTTGGCTCCGGTGATTTAGAAATCCTGTTTGAGCCGACAGAAAACGCTCAAATTGACATTAATTTGATCACCTCGGTAGATAACCGCCAACCGCTGTGGCAAGCGATATTTGATCGTCAGTTTGCCAATACCACTCCGGCAATGAGAATTACCATCAATGACTTCGGTGCCACGCCAGGGGTTATTGGCCTGCGCCTCATTCAAGCGCTTGAACAGATTAATAGCCAGCCCGCAGCAGCGGTGGCTAATCCGCTCGGCACTATCTCTTTCATTGAGATGGGTGCGCGTGACCGTGCGAAATTCATCCTCGATGACGGGAGTTTCCGGGAGGTATTAGGCAACGAGTACCATTCGTTTTCCCCATGGTTATTGCCTCAAGGCATTGTGCCGCAGACCGATGATGGTTGTGTGGTAGTGAAAGGGGAAATCGATGGTAAACCCAGCGTGGTTATCGGTATTGATGGTACCTTCCAAGGTGGCGCTATTGGCGAGATATCCGGTGCCAAGATGGCTGCCGCGCTTGAGTTAGCTCTACAAGATGCAAAAGCTGGCAAACCAACGCAAGTGGTATTGCTGTTGGAAACTGGTGGGGTGCGTTTACAAGAAGCCAATCTCGGCCTCGCAGCAATTGCAGATATCCATGCGGGGATTATTGCCTTGCGTGAGTATGTGCCCGTCATCTGTGTTATTGCTGGTACCGTTGGTTGTTTTGGCGGTATGTCTATCGCGGCAGGTCTGTGTAGCAAGCTGATTCTGACACGGGAAGCACGCTTAGGCTTGAATGGCCCGCAAGTGATTGAGCAAGAAGCGGGTATTGCCGAATACGACTCTCGTAACCGTCCATTCATCTGGTCATTTACCGGCGGCGAAGCTCGCTTTGCTACTGGCTTTGCCGATGTGTTCGTCGACGATAATGCTGAGCAAATCCGCAGCGAAGTAACCAACATTATCAATCAGCCATTGCCAGCAACTGTACGTTGTGAACAGGTTGAACAATTCCTCTCGGTATTTGCAGAGATGGATAAGCAGCAACAAGCCTCACCTGAACTTGTGCGTCACTATTTCGCCAAAGGAGCATCCAATGAGTAATCGTGGTCTGACTTGGCTACATGCCTTAAGTGCTAACGGCACTGCCGCCGAAGGTTTTATTCCATCTGTTAAGGTGGTGGATAGCGCCATCGGCGAGCAAAAAACACGTTATATCGCTGTTGTTACCGATGAAAACAATGCCTTCTCGCGTGCGCGTAACGGTGAAGTGGGGTTGTTGGAAGGTTGGAATGTTGCTAAAGCCATCAGTGAGGTGGTTGCACAAGATAAAGCCTGTGATGCTAAGACGGCTATCGTCGCTGTTATTGATGTGCCATCACAAGCTTATGGCCGTCGCGAAGAAGCTTACGGTATTCATCAAGCACTTGCTGGTGCGGCAAATGCCTATGCCACCGCAAGAATGGCGGGGCATCCAGTGATTGGTCTGATTGTGGGTAAAGCGATGTCGGGCGGGTTTCTTGCTCATGGCTATCAAGCTAACCGTCTTATCGCGTTGGATGATGAGGGCTGTATGGTGCACGCCATGGGCAAAGCCTCGGCCGCACGCATCACGCTGCGCTCTGTCGAAGAGTTGGAAAAACTTGCGGCCACTATTCCGCCAATGGCCTATGACATTCAAAACTACAGCACCTTAGGTCTGTTATGGAAAAAGGTGAGCGTGCACAACGCGGTATCACCAACCCATGACGATATCGCCGCCATTAACCAAATACTGGCTGATGCGCTTATCGATATTGCTCAGGACGACGCACGAGACCTTTCTGGCCGTCTGCACAGTGAGATGCGCAAAGCCTCACTACAAGTACGTCAACAAATGGCTAAAGCTTGGTAATTATAATAAAACCGCAGCATAACTCGCGGGTTATGCTGCCTTTTAAGGTATGAATATTATGTTTCATGCAGTACTAAACGCTATCGCTCCAATTTTTGTTGTGCTCGGATTGGGGTATTACTGTGGCATCCGCAAAGTTGCGGATAATAAAAATGTGGCGGTGTTGAACGTCTTTGTGATGCGCTTTGCCTTGCCAACCGCCTTGTTTACAGCAACGTGGCATACGCCAGTGCAAGGTTTTATCAGCAAACTGCCGTTGATCGCTGTGTTGGTGCTGGCCATGTGGGTATTATGGGGATTCACCTATTTTGTTGCCCGCAAAGTATTTGGCAAAGATCCTGCTAAAGCGGCGATTTATGCGCTAACCATTTCGCTGCCTAACTACGCCGCGCTAGGTGTACCTATCCTGAGCGAAACCATTTCTGGTGCTTCTGCCAGTGAAATTGCGTTAAATGTGGCTATCTCTATCGCCTGTGGCTCAATCTTCTTGTCTCCACTAACGCTGATGGTGTTGGAAAAAGAAACCAAGCCCGAGTTTAGAGAAGCATCCATGGGATCACTGGTCGTGCCGTTACTGATTAAAGCACTGAAAAATCCAATCGTTATGTGGCCAATCCTGGGGACTGTCTTCTCGTGCTTTGGTACCACAATGCCCGAGTTACTGACCCATGCGTTGAAACCGCTTGCTGCCGCGGCTGGTGGCGGTGCGTTGTTCCTCACTGGGCTAATCGTGTCTGCACGTAAGTTGAGAGTAAATGGCGCCGTTATCTTCGGCTTCGTTTTGAAGAATTTAGTACAACCTGTCTTCGCTTATGTAATTGCATTAGCGTTTGGCTTGCCTGCGACATTACTGGCCGCCTCGGTATTCTTGGTCGCACTGGCAACTGGGTTCTTTGGGGTGATGTTTGGTAACGGTTTTGGCGTGCAGGACGAAGATTCTGAAGGCACCTTGCTGCTGTCCACCATCCTGTTTGCACTGACCATGCCGTTGTTCATGTACTTCCTACTGTAACTGCACGAGGTGAACTATGACGTTGCAAGTAAAACCACATGATCTACTTTGGGTGAACGCGGTCATCGATACCGACACTGTACCTGAGTGGTTTTCGATAGCGGATTTATTGCAACGTCCGGTGGTGGTTAGACGGGCAGTCACCACGGCTAACCATATTGCGGTTGGACTGCGGGGTTATACCCGCAGTCAACGGTACGCAAATGTAGTCGCAATTGATGCTGTGCGACGCACTATGACTCCTGAGCAACTAGTGGAGCAGCAGGGGTGGTATGGCCGAATGACACAGAACCCTTTACCGCATTGGCAGACGTTGGCAACCATCGCTGAGTGCATGCACACATTGGGACTGACGTGGGGCATCACTGGAAGCTTAGGTTTTGAGCTGGCTACCAACATAGCGACGGCGAACCACCAGAGTGATATCGACCTGCGTTTGTGTTGTCCTCAGGCAATAGATAAGTCAGTTGGCTTCTCGTTGATGGAACAATTAAATCGTCTTGCTCAGCGCCCCGATATTCAGATTGAAACACCAACAGGGGCGTTTGCCATAAATGAATGGCTTAGCTCATCTTCTAGTGTGTTACTCAAAACGGCTCGTGGTCCAATCATTACGGCGACGCCATGGGCCGATAGTTGTAGTTAAGGAATCGTTGTGGCGACTTTATTTACTTTTCCCGGGCAGGGAACGCAAAAAGCGGGCATGTTAACTGCGCTGCAGCAGTTTGACCTTGGCCGCCAATTATTGGCTCAAGCGAGTGACCATTTTGGCGAAAATGTCCTGCTGTTAGATAGCGAACTTGCACTTAAAAATAATCGTAATACCCAAGTGGCATTAACTATCTGTGGCTATGCCTACGCTAGCATATTGCGGCAGCGTAACATTATGCCGGACTATGTTTTAGGGTTATCCATTGGTGCTTTTCCCGCAGCAATTTGTGCAGGCATCATCACCTTTGAGCAGGGGCTCGATCTGGTCGCACATCGCGGTGAGTTAATGGCATCTGCTTATCCTGCTGGCTATGGCATGGCCGCGGTGATTGGTCTGAGTTTGCCTGTGATACAGAAATTTATTAGCGATGCCAATGCGCTGGGCCACTGTCTGTATGTAGCGAATATTAACACTGAATCGCAAGTGGTGATTTCTGGCAAGAATGAATCACTGAGTTACCTGTGTGAACTTGCCATACAATGTCAAGCCACCAGTGCGCGCTTACTGAAGGTTAACGTTCCCTCGCACTGCGCGTTGCTAGCAGCTCAGGCTGAAGTCTTTGCTCGCGCATTTGATTCAATGGCGCTAAAACGTCCGCAATGCACTTATGTGAGTGCCAATGCGGCCCGAGCTATGTTCCAGTCAGACAAAATTTGTGATGACTTAACCCATAACATGGCACGGCAAGTTCACTGGTGGGAAACCGTCGCAATGCTCAAAGAGCGCGGGGTGACCTTAGCAATAGAAATGAAACCCGGCAGCGTGTTGACGGGGTTATGTAAGACAAGCATGCCGGAGACTATAGCAGTGGCGATGGAGTCTGAGAATATCGATAACCTAGCCATGTTGATGCAGAAGTACGGTTAATTTAAGCTTAATCCAATATTGTACTGGTAAGAGAGCTCATGAGTCGTCGCATCCCTACAACGATTAATCGTCTAGAGATATTTATTAGTTACATGGAACAGCACAATATGAGCCATGTGGCTGAAGCCATGGATATCAATACTCTATCTGTATATCGCTCGATTCATGCCTTAGAGGAAGACCTAGGTTGCGTATTATTTGAGAAACGAGGCCGCAGTTTGGTACCGCTGCAAGCGGCTGAAATCTTGTATCAGCAGTGTGTCAGCGCGCTGAGCGATCTGTCTCGAGCAATTGACAATACGCAAATTGCCGCTGGCATTACTCCAAAGAAAATTCGCGTGGGTTCTATCAATTCGTTGACGGTGGATTTAGTACCGCATCTACTGTCAGCTTATAAGCTACGCCGACCTGATGTTCAGCTAGAGTTTCATTCGGGATCAAATTGCGAGCTAATTGATAAACTCAAACGCTCTGAGCTTGATGTGATCATGATTTATGGTGATCAGCAGTTGGAAACTAGCCACCTTTATACGGCGATGAAACTCTTTGATGACGAGTTAAGCTTTACGATTGCACAAACCAGTGAACAGCCATCAACGGAGCATATTCCGATTGATGTGAGCTACTTGAAACAGCAATGCTATATGACGCTCACCCAAGGGTTTGGCTTGCGAGAAGCGTTCGACAAAGTGATAGCGAAACTGGACACTAAAGTGGATATCCATTCGGAGTTTTCCAGTATTTTTGGTTTGAGCTTTGCGCTCAAATCGGGCAATTATGCCGCGTTACTTCCCTCTCGTTTGAATCATGTCGCCAATCAAATAGGGCTTAAATTTTACCGATTAGCCGATGAACTCAAAGAATCTCACGGTATCTACTTGTTAATGAATCGCGCTAGCGAACATAACCCAGCGATTCGTGCGCTGGTGGCGGAGTGCCGCATGTATAGCCACACCGTGGTGACGTCGGCAAATCTGTAATATTTCTTCGGTGAGTTATGAATGCAGATAAATTGGAGACGAGGGCATATGCTTACTGTGTTCGCTACGGTTTTTTGTCGATTTTTGTATTGGCCGTATTTCCATTCCAGCTATTGATTAGTCTGTGTACCAACAATTGAGTGTTTCCGCTTAGCCTTTTGATGTGCCCTAGCGGGAGACAGTGTTGGCTTACCTTTATCGCTGCCAATATAAAAAAGGGCCCCGAAGGGCCCTAGTTATTTAGGCATTGAGAATTGTATTATTCAGCTGCTGGAGCTGTCCAATCATGCACTTTGTCGATACCGTTTGCGCGACCAGCTGCGTGGCAAGTTGCACAAGACTCAACAGTCAAATCATTAACGGTATGTAGGTCATCAGCAACAACCGCGCCGTTTGATTTAAAGTGAGCTACCGCGGCAGAGCTGGTGTGACATGCACGGCAAGCTTCGGCTACTGGAGAGATATAGTAGGTGGTACCAGCAATCGCGTTAGTTTCGAAATTGGTGGTATCAGCCAAATCTGCTGCAGTAGTTTTTTGTGCAGCAGTAATGCTGATTGCAATACTTGTGCGGCCAGAGGTCAGCGCGCCATCTTTAAACAGAGCATCTGAAGTGTGGCAAACTGCGCAATTAGCTTGTGGTGCTGGATAACCGTGAAGCGACTTATTACCGTCCAAGAAGATACCTTCAGGTTCAGTTCCATCATTCATGTTACCACTATGGAAACGGTGCGCTACAGTTGCAAGGTCACGGTTATAGAATCGTGAGCCTGAATCAGAAACAGTGGTAGTTTCTGTTTCGTCAGCATTAGTTACTGTAGTTAACAGGTTAGTGAATGGGTGATAAGAACCTTGGTAGGTATTGTTGTGACAATCCATACATTGGTCGAAGGTATATACGCCGTGACGACTACCCTTGATATAGTCAAGAGAAGTGTGGCAAGCGTTACATTTAGCTTCTGCAATTGTGATACGTGCAGGGTCTGCCATACGAGCGATACGATTTGCTGCAGTGACTTCAGTACCTGTTGCTAAGTCGAAGAACTTAACTTTAGAAGTAACACCTACAGGATCTGATGAGTCGAAGTGAGCATTGGCTGAAGAACAGGCAACAGGAGTACCGTCTTTTTGAGCACAGAAGTTAGCTTCGGTACCTACATAAGCAATACCATTCGAAGCGGTAGCCGCAACAGTCAAAGTTACTTCACCAGTTGTAGCATTAGTTACTGAACCTGATGCACTGCTGAGTGATGGGCGAGCACCCCAACGAGTAATTTGACCTGTGCTATCTACGCCACCTAACAAAATACCAGTACCAGACAAGATATTTAATTGAGCAATATCAGTGATAGGTTGTTTGTTTAGGGTTACGTTTGCAGTGATAGTCAATACACCTGCACTAACTTGAGCACTAGTGAAATCTACAGTCAGATTTTCAGCGGCTACGGCGCGAGCGCCTACAGCGTGAGCTGCTTCTGGAGCTAGGCCACCAGTACCATGACAGCTAGCGCATTGTGAGTCATCAGCTTGTGCCAATTCGAAGTCAGCATGGTTTTCACCAGTAGCGAAGTCGATATTGGTGTGACAGCCACCACATGCTGCACGTGTTGGTTCATCTTTCCAAGTGGTTTTGCCTTCGTCTTGGCTGTGACAAACAGTACATTGATCCAATGGTGCTGGGTAGCCAATTTCAGCCCATTCGGCTGTTTGAATGAAGCCGTATGGAGCCAGTTCTGCTAAGTGTGCACCACCGTGGATGCGGTGGATCATTGCAGGCAGGTCAAATACATAACCTTCAGCCGCTTGCTCTTCATCAGGTTGAGTCGCAGGGTTATGACAGAACACACAGTTTTCTACACTTTGGTAGTTACTGTGAGCTGAAATATTGGCGATGTTGCCAGTCGCTTCACTTTCACCGTGACATTGTTTACACGCGGCATCAGCTACGGTGTCTTTACCGGTAGTTACGCCAGTTTCACCTGTTGCAGGGATATAGTCGATACTACCAAGAATTTTATCGCTGATTGATTTACCGTTTGCGTCAGTGACATTATAAACGCGAATCATCACGCGATGTGGTGCATTCAAGTCGTCATCGGCATTCATGATTGGCGCAGTGCCTTCATGTTCCCATGTGCCAGTGTAGGTACCTGGGTTAGCAGGGTCTTCAACCAATGTACAAGCTTCACCAGTTTGTCCGCGTGAAGTGTATGTACCATCTAGAGTACAGTACATTGAGTGTGCACCGGCGGCATCGCCGTTGTTTTCCCAGTACACAGATGGACCATCGCTAGTTGTGTTAGTTACGGCTGTGATTGAGTAAACTGCAATCATCTCCAAACCAGTCAGCGGTGTAGCAGCACCTGCTTGGTTTTTGCCAGCCACAGAGAATTTCAGCGCTAATGCATCGCCACCCGCTAGCGTATTTTCAGCGGGGTCGATTGTGAAGGTTACGTCGCCTGCTTTATAGACGGTTGAAACAACGTCGCCAGCATTTTGGCCGTCTTGACCATCAGCGCCGTTGCTGCCGTCTGCGCCATCAGCGCCGTCATGGCCGTCATCACCGCAACCGGTGAGAGCGAGCATGCCTGACAGCATCAGCGCCAGTAATGACATATTATGATTTTTCATCATTGCGTCCCTTATTTAAATTATATTGACTGCTATTGCAGTACTGTAAATATACCTATAACTAATGGGGTATTACTTTAGTAAGTGTTCGATTTGTGAAATGTGGGTTAAGAAATCGATATGAAAATTTCGAAAAGTGCAATCGGTAATTTCGGAAAACGAAATAAGGCTGGAAAAACGATAAAATATGCAGTGGAAGTACAAAAAGAAGCCAATATTGGCTCCTTTTTCTGTAAATGATAACGCGTCTTAAGTACCAAATTGGCGTAAATCTGACTCACCGTGAAAGGCGAGCAGACGCGTAACGATATCAATAATTATCTGCCGCTGATTCTCATTGTAGCGGCGATAATTTTCTGATTTTTCAATGAGATTAAACGATGGCATCGAAATAGTGCGGTGCAACTTCTCGATTTCTGTTTTAGGTAATATTTCCGTCCGCAAGCCGGTCACTTGTTCGATATGACATAATTCTGTCGCGGGTGCGAAAGCAATACTTCCCATAGTGAGTAAGTGCGCATACCATTCTTCGATATCTGACACACAATCGATGTCATTTAGGGCAATATTTTCTTGCTGGCAATAGAGTTCCAGTGGGTCTATACGCTCGTTAAAACCTTTTATCGCAAAATAGACAAATGGATAACGTGCGATTTCTGATAACGTCAGTAAGGGCCAGTTTTTCCATATTGGGTGGTCCTCTCGGCAAATAAGGCCAAGTTCTACCACGTCACCCAAACTGGTGGTGATTAACTCCTGGTTATCGGGTAATTCTAATGTGAGTCCAAGATCCATTTCACCGCTATGAATGAGATCGGCGGATTCATCTTGCCATTTGTATAAGCGGATTCGTCCGAGTTGATTACGGACTTCGACCTGACCACATATATGCGACAAGGCCGACATTAGTCCATAACCCACAGCGATATGAATCCCATCATCTGCGCGATAGTCACGACTTTTCTTGGCTTGCAGCTCAATCTGATAGACGGACTGAATAAAGTCACACACCGGCTGATAGAGGGTTTCTGCCAGTGGTGTAGCCTTGAGTTTTTGTTGACGACGATAGAACAACTCGTCGTCAAATGCTAACCGCAGCGAGCTAAGGCATCGACTGATTTTGGGAGCCGAAACAGATAGCTCGCGCGCAGTAATATTAGCGTGTCCCGTTTCATAGATATTTTTAAATACCATCAACGTAAAAATATCTAACTCACACAGTTGTTTTAGCAGTCTGCTGGTCATAATTATTATTGGCCTTTTAGCGAGGCAAGTTACTAAAGTTTCTTATCTCACATAATGCTAAACAATCTTATGACGTTTGACAGTGATGTTGACGGGGAGACCTCACTAAAACAGAAAAAAGTGATGGAATTGCGAGTCACATCACGCCTCATACTCAGTGGGAATCTCGAATGTTATTCTGCTTCGAGTAATTCCTTGTCCGCTTTTGGTGAATTTTTAAGGAGAGAGGGGACATCTTCCAGTAGATGTATCTGTTCTTTTAAGCGAACCCCGATAAACTGACCGCCCTCGAAAATTTCCATGTTGCTGCAGGAGACTTCTCCTTCGACTTGGCCACGTTCAGTAATGATCAGTTTTTCGCACATTAATTTTCCTTTGAAACTCCCCGATACGCGCAACTCCACGCATCTTAGTTGTCCATCAACAACGCCGTTAGGCTCGATTGATATACTGCGTTCTGCATGGATTTCGCCTTGCAGTGCGCCGCCAACCAAGGTGTCGCCATCAAAATAAACCGTGCCAGTAATACTGGTGCCTTTGGCGATATAGGTAATATCTGACTTCTTTTTACTACTTTTAAACATCCTGAAGTTACATCCTGTTAATGTTCAGCTTAGGGGATGTTACCGAGATGAGGCGAATAAGAAAACCATTAATAATTGGCGCAGTGACGTAAATTGAGTGGCTAGGCGGGGGAACGCAGAAATTAATGTGATGAATAATCGGTGACAAATGTTTGGCGGCTAGCCGTGAAAAATAATGAGATGGCGCGAGATAGAAATAATAACGCCCGATGCAGTGCATCAGGCGTTAGCGTATACGAGCTGCAATAACGAATTATTTCAGTGCAGCAACGAAGCTTTTCAAGTAGTCAGTAAATTCAGTGCCGACTTCTTTATGGCGTACGGCATGTTCGATAACCGCTTGTAAGTAGCCCAGTTTGTTACCACAGTCATGGCTTTTGCCCAACATGTAATAGGCGTCAACTTGTTCACGTTCCATCAGCATGGCAATAGCATCGGTCAGCTGGATCTCACCACCGGCACCGGAAGGTGTTTTCGCTAGCAGAGGCCAAATCGCCGCAGGCAACACATAGCGCCCTACAACCGCAAGGTTTGATGGCGCTTCGTTAACTTTCGGTTTTTCTACCAGTTGTGCTAATGAGGCACTACCCCCTGGTTGGAGGTCATGTCCATTAACGTCGGCAATACCGTATTGGTTGACCATCGCTTCTGGCACACCTTCGACCATGATTTGACCATGTTGCGTTTCATCATAGAGCTTGACCATTGCAGCGAGGTTGTCTTTTGCTAAGTTACTGCTGGCACTATCGATCAGTACGTCCGGCAAGATTACCGCGAATGGGGCATCGCCTACCACAGATTGGGCACATAGGATCGCATGGCCTAGGCCTTTAGCTTCAGACTGACGCACGCTGATAATGGTAACGTCATCAGGACAAATAGATTGAACCTCATTGAGCAGTTGGCGTTTTACACGACGTTCAAGCTGGGTTTCCAACTCAAAACTGGTATCGAAATGGTTTTCGATAGAGTTTTTACTGGCGTGAGTAACTAACACAATTTCTTTGATTCCCGCCTCGATAGCTTCATTGACCACGTATTGGATCAGTGGTCGGTCAACCACGGGCAGCATTTCTTTCGGGATGGCTTTGGTGGCCGGTAACATGCGAGTACCCAAGCCGGCAACAGGGATAACAGCTTTACGAATTGTGCTTTTCATAGACATCCTTTTCAGTGCTATGTGAATTGAATTTTGGATAACGCTATTTTAAGTGCGGTTGATACTAATACCACTTAATTTTGCTTAACTCATCGCTTTTGCTGACAATTTTGTCTTTGTGACAGCATTGGTTCATGTTTTGTTGATGTTTTACAATATGTTAACTTTTTAAGGTGAGCCGCTGGTGGCTGCTAGCTGTTTGTTTCCTATCAACTAAATTGTTCCGATTCGGTCTTTTTTTGTACACAAACAACACTTGGCTGTAAAGAAGCCTTGCCACTTATTCGCGTTCCCTCTACCTTATAGCAAATACGGCTGGCATGGCTTTTGTCGTCTAGTCAATGATCCCGAGAATGAATAAAAATTAGGGAATGCGTTTATGCGGTTGGAAGTCACTTGCCTAGACCGAGTCGGTGTGGCAAAGGATATTTTGACGGTGCTGGAGCGTTATAGCATCAACTTAGTTTCTATTGATGCGATGACCAAAGGTCGTCTTTATTTACAGTTCGCTGAGGTGCCTTTTGATATTCTCAAAGAGCTAATGCCTCAGATCCGTAAAGTTGAAAGTGTGCACGACGTTCGTACGGTGGCGATTATGCCATCTGAACAGGAGCGCTACGCCTTAAAAACTCTACTCAAAACATTGCCTGATGGTGTCTTCTCTCTGGATGCCAAAGGTGCCATTCGTTTCGTCAATGAGTCCGCACTCTTTATGCTCGGTATGCAGGAGCATGAAGTGTTGGATGAATCGCTTAATCATTGGGTGCAAGGCTTTAACTTCAGTCGTTGGCTGGGTGAGTCGCAGGTACATGGTCAAACCGCGCGCGTCCATATCGGTAATGATGAGTACCTCGCCGAAATGTTGCCGATTGAGTTACCTGAAGATGAGCAGCATTCCTTACTGGCGGGTGCCGTCATTACGCTTAAAACGCCTGATCGCGTCGGCAAGCAATTTAATGCACTGCAACGCCGTTATAAAGGCTTTGAAAACGTACTGGCCGTGAGCGATAAGCTGCAGGATGTGGTTAAGCAAGCTCAGCGCATGGCGCAGCTAGATGCGCCGTTGCTGATTACCGGTGAGACGGGAACGGGCAAAGAGATGATGGCTCGGGCGTGTCACGATGCCAGTATGCGCCGCGAAAAGCCGTTTGTGGCGATCAACTGTGCAGCGATCCCCGACAGTGCTGTCGAAGAGGAGCTGTTTGGTTATGTGACCAACGGTAAATTGATGAAACACGGCTTCTTTGAAGAGGCCAAAGGCGGCACAGTGTTTCTTGATGAAGTGGCAGAGATGAGTAACGCCGCGCAGATTAAACTGCTGCGTTTGCTGCAAGATGGCAGCTTTAGACGTGTCGGCGGTGAGGACGATATTCGCCCCGATATCCGCATCATTTGCTCTACACAGGAAAATCTGGCGAAGCGTTGCCAAGAGGGAAAGTTCCGCGAAGACTTGTACTACCGCATTCACGTATTATGCTTCCATCTCCCCGCGCTGCGTGAGCGTCGTAGCGATATTATGCCGTTGGCAGAGATGTTTTTAGAGCACTACAGCCAACAGCTATCATGCCCAATAAAACGTATTTCAACCAAATGCCGTAACTTCCTGCTGGCTTATGCTTGGCCAGGTAATGTGCGTCAGCTAAAAAATGCCATTTTTCGTGCGGTGTCGATGTGGGATGGTGTGGCCAATGAACTCACCATTGAACAGCTTAGACTGCCATCTTATGAAGAGGGGCAGGGCTATTTTGAAGGCGACTTTGATGGCTCGTTAGATCAGGCAATGAAGAAGTTTGAGTCGAGTCTATTGCGCCGCTTGTATCCATCCTACCCAAGCACCCGCCAATTGGCGAAAAAGCTGGGCGTCTCGCATACCGCTATCGCCAATAAATTGCGTGAGTACGGTATCAACAAGGCAAAGTCGTAATCGCCATTGGCTAGTATTTCCGATAACAAAAAAGCGCCGTTTGGCGCTTTTTTGTTGTCATTAGGGGCGTTCTAACTTGTGGGCAGCCGGGGTAAAGCTGCGTACTCAGGCAACTGACACCTCGGTTAAAAATTGTCTACATTAGGCATTAGTTATCTGTTTGGCACTCGGCAATTTAAACTCGATAGTTGCCGCAGAATCCCCTGACTGCCTCTTTAGATACTTTGCTCTTCAACGCCACCCAGCTTGATAAATAGTGTGTTAAGTAAGGCGATGATCTCACCTGTCATCAGCACAAAGTCAGCATCCAGTTTCGCTAATGGATCTTCGCCAGCAACATCATCGGTTTGAGCGCGAAATTCTTCGGCGAATTTCAGGCGACGAATACCTGCATCTGACTGTAGGACAAAGCTGATAGACTGTTCAAATTGAATGGCCAATTTATGTACTTGTTTGCCCGCTTCGAGGTGAGCCAGTACTTCCTCTTCTGTCAAATCTTGCTGTTTGAAGCGTACGATGCCGCCTTCATCCGCAGCAGATTTTAGCTCAGCTTCATCCTGCATGTAGAAAGGCACTGGCAGCTCGCCCTGTTTGAGCCAGTCAGTCAGTTGCAGCTCAATCGGCGTGGCAAAACTGACAGGAACAACAGGCAAACTCCCAATGGCTTTACGCAGTAGTGCTAGCAACTCTTCCGCTTTGGTTGCACTGCTGCTGTCCACAATCAGTAATTGCTGCTCAGGTAAAATGACCGCGTGGATCTGGCTGCGGCGGCTAAATGCGCGTGGTAGCAGTGTCGTGGTAATTTCATCCTTCAGGGCGTCTTTTTCTTTTTTGGTGATTTTGCGGTTTTCCTCATCTTCGAGGTGGGCCACTTTTTCTTCTAACGCTTCTTTGATGACTTGAGACGGTAAGATTTTCTCTTCTTTGGTGGCGCAAATTAGGTGCCGTTGGTTAGCACTATGTACTAAGGATTGACCAATTTTGCCGAAGGCTTTACTGAAGCCAAATTTACTGATGTCCTGACTTGAGCACGGGTGAAATTGAAAAGCTTCCAGTGCTTGTTCCAATTGCTCGGTTTCAATCACAAAAGGTTTGTTGAAACGATAAAGAGTAAGATTTTTAAACCACATATTCACTGCTCATTTGTAACGGATTCGGCAGTGTAAGCCATCTTTCTAGCGCGGTAAACCGTGGTCAGATTATCGTCAAATTTTCACGATTCAAAGATTTAACCAAATTGTCATATTAAAGCCACTGAGTCGCTAAGCCGCGTGAATACTCACTTCTTCGGGCTGTGGTATCTATAATGCTAGCCGTTACAGCAGCTTGCAATTAGAGATGAAATAAAACTGCAACATGCGGCTTGCAAACTTGCGCTCGTTCCAAATCCATAACCAAGGCGAATATAACGTCGAAAGGAAATAATGATGAACGCAATTTGCAAAACCCTACTCGCTACCGCTATCGCTTCTGCTTGTATCGCCTCTGCGCAAGCAGCTGAACCATTGACTGTGTATGGCAAACTGAACGTGACCGTACAGTCTAATGACGAAGGTGGTGAATCTGAAACTGCGGTACAAAGCAATGCTTCTCGCCTAGGCGCTAAAGGTGAGTATGACTTAGGTAATTCACTGAGTGCTTTCTACCAAGTTGAATATGAAGTGGCGACTAATGATGACAGTAGCAATAACTTCAAAGCTCGTAGTCAGTTTGTTGGTTTGAAAGGTAACTTCGGTGCTATCTCTGTTGGTCGCCAAGACACCATGATGAAAGTTTCACAAGGTAAAGTTGACCAGTTCAACGATTTGTCCGGTGACTTGAAAAGCTTGTTCAAAGGTGACAATCGTATCGAGCAAACAGTTAACTACGTGTCGCCAGCACTGGGTGATGTGAAGTTTGGTGTAACCTATGCTGCCGAAGCTGCGAATTCGCAAGACGGCGAAAGCGGTGTATCTGCTGCGCTGATGTATGGTGATGCTGGCTTGAAGAAAACGCCTATCTATGCCGCAATCGCTTATGACTCTAAAGTGAAAGGTTACGACACTGTACGTGCTACCGTACAAGGTAAAGTTGCTGACCTTAAGCTGGGGGCAATGTACCAGTCACAAGAAAAGTCAGAAGGTGACTCTGACAGTATCGACGGTTACTTGGTCAGTGCGGCTTATGACATCAACGCTGTCACGTTGAAAGCGCAGTACCAAGATATGGAAGATACGGGTGATTCTTGGTCTGTCGGTGCTGACTATAAACTCGCGAAGCCAACTAAACTGTTCGCTTTCTACACCAACCGCTCTATGGAAGGTGTTTCTGATGACGACAGTTACTTCGGTGTTGGTTTAGAACACAAGTTCTAAAATGCTCATCGAGTCAAAAACGCCAGCCTTGTCTGGCGTTTTGTTTTTGGGTTACTCGTCCAGCAATCTATGACAAAATGACGCAAATATTACCGATAAGTTGCTGGTTATTCATAAATCTGTCATAAAATTGTCCAATAATAACCGCGTGTCATATTACTTAAAGAAGCGACCATGACTGCAAGAATTTTGATTGTTGAAGACGAAGCTGCAATCCGCGAGATGCTCACTTTTGTGATGGAGCAACACGGCTTTGCTACCAGTACCGCCGAAGACTTTGAATCGGCCTCGGCGTTGTTAACGGAGCCTTATCCCGATCTGATTTTGCTTGATTGGATGTTCCCCGGCGGCAGCGGGATTCAATTTGCTAAAACCCTTAAGCAAGATGAATTTACGCGGCAGATCCCGATCATCATGTTAACCGCTCGCGGTGAAGAGGAAGACAAAGTCAAAGGCCTTGAAGTGGGGGCCGATGATTATATTACTAAGCCGTTTTCACCCAAAGAGCTCGTCGCTCGCATCAAGGCGGTACTTCGCCGTGCCGCACCGACTCGTTTAGAAGATGTAATCGAAGTACAAGGTTTAACCTTAGATCCCGTAAGTCATCGTGTTACTGTGGGTGAAACCGTGCTGGATATGGGGCCGACTGAATTCCGTTTACTACATTTCTTTATGACGCATCCTGAGCGTGTTTATTCTCGCGAACAATTGCTGGATAACGTTTGGGGCACCAATGTGTATGTCGAAGACCGGACTGTCGATGTGCATATTCGCCGTTTGCGTAAGGCGGTAGAGCCTTCAGGTCATGATAACTTGATCCAAACTGTACGCGGTGCTGGATATCGTTTTTCCACTCGCACCTAGTTGATTAGTTGCCGCGCATAATGTTCTCTATGGTTATGCGCTGTGCCTGCTGGACGCTAATGGCCTCTTAACACATATGTTTGATTCCTATTCTGGCTACCGCCTGTTTTCTCGCTTAGCATTTTACCTGCTAGGTTGTCTGCTACTGGGGCTGCTCATCGGTCATGTGTGGTTGGTGTTTAGTATCGGCGCTAGCTTATTGCTGCTTTGGCATTATCGACAACTGTTACGCCTTAACCATTGGCTGTGGAAAGATCGCCGCTTAACGCCGCCACAAGGTAGCGGCAGTTGGGAAGGGGTGTTTAACGGTATCTATCGTTTACAGGGCAAGAACCGCAAGCGGGTAAGTCAACTCGCTGGGCTACTTGGACGTTTTCGTCAAGGTGCTGAAGCACTGCCGGATGCCGCAGTGGTATTAGATGCTGCGCTGAATATTGTTTGGTGTAACAAACTGGCGCAGCTGATGTTGGGGCTGGTGTGGCCGCAAGATAATGGCCAGCGTGTCGACAATTTGATTCGCCATCCCGATTTTTCTGCCTATCTTAAAAACGGCCACTTTGAAGATCCATTAGCCTTACCTTCACCCGTTTCTGAAAAGCGCATGCTGGAAATCCGTTTAATTGCCTATGGTGAACAACAGATGTTGTTGATCGCCCGTGATATTACGCGAGTACGCCAACTGGAAGGCATGCGCAAAGACTTTGTCGCCAACGTCTCCCATGAATTGAAAACGCCACTCACTGTGTTGCAAGGTTATCTAGAGGTGATGCAGAGCATGGCAGAGCCAGACGATCCGAATCAACGACCATTAAGCCTGATGCAGCAGCAAGCGAGCCGGATGCAATCCATGGTGGAGCAACTATTGGCTTTGTCGCGCATTGAAGACTCCGCCGAAATCAATCTGGAAAAAGTGGTCGATATGGGCAAGCTGTTGTCCATATTGCGCTCGGAGGCGCAGGCATTGGCACGAGATGAATATCAAGTCGAGTTTGAGCTTGAGTCGCCGTTGAATATTCATGGCGATGAGCTGCAGTTGCGTAGCGCTTGCTCTAATTTGATCTCCAACGCCATCCGTTACACAGAGCCGGGCGGTAAAATTGTGGTGCGGTGGCAGCGGGTAGCTAAAGGGGCGATGTTTAGTGTCACCGACAGCGGCATTGGCATTGCGCCGCAACATATTGCCCGTTTAACCGAGCGTTTCTATCGTGTTGACAACGCCCGTTCACGGCAGACCGGTGGATCTGGGTTAGGGCTTGCCATCGTCAAACACGCAGTAAACCACCATCACAGTGAGTTGGTCATTGTCAGTACGCCAAGCAAAGGCAGCACCTTTAGCTTTGTTATTCCCCAGCATTTGATTGTTTAATCAGTCGCTGTCATTTAGATGTCATTAAACTGAAATATCATCGACATGCTATTTTTACATACTGAACGTCTTTTATGCGGTCATCGAACAGTTCTCGGAGCCTAATATGAAAGTTAACTATTGGTTGGGCGTTATTACCCTCGCTATCGCCGTGTTATTTGCACATAGCGCGCAAGCTAAGGTTGACCCTAACTTAGCGGAATATCAGAAAGCCAGCGGTGTGTCGGGTAATCTCTCATCAGTGGGTTCCGATACGTTGGCTAATATGATGACGCTGTGGGCGGAAGAGTTTAAACGGATCTACCCCAACGTAAATGTGCAGATCCAAGCGGCGGGTTCATCCACTGCACCGCCGGCGTTAACCGAAGGAACCTCTCAGTTCGGTCCAATGAGCCGTGCGATGAAGCCCAATGAAGAGGAAGCTTTTGAAAAGCACTATGGCTACAAGCCGACCCGTATTCGGGTGGCTATTGATGCGCTAGCCCTGTTTGTCCACAAAGATAACCCGATTAAAGGGCTGAATGTGGCGCAGATAGACGGGATTTTTTCCGCTACCCACAAATGTAACTCAACGGAAATGCTGCGTTGGGGCGATGTTGGTCTAACGGGCGATTGGGCGGTTAAAGATATTCAGCTATATGGCCGTAATTCGGTCTCTGGTACCTATGGTTTCTTTAAAGAACATGCGCTGTGTAAAGGTGACTTTAAAGCCAGTGTGAACGAGCAGCCCGGCAGTGCATCCGTGGTACAGTCAGTATCACAATCGCTCAACGCCATTGGTTACTCAGGTATCGGTTATAAAACAGCAGGAGTGAAAGCAGTCGCTATTGCTAAAAACGGTACCGATTACATTGCGGCGACACCGGAAAATGCCGTCAGTGGTAAGTACCCACTAGCGCGTTATCTTTATGTCTACGTGAATAAGCATCCCAACCAACCGCTGACGCCAATGCAGCGTGAGTTCATTAAGTTCATGCTGTCTAAACAAGGGCAAACAGTGGTCGAAAAGGACGGTTACGTCTCGCTGCCAGCAACTATTATTGCCAAAGACTTAGCTAACGCTGGGATCAGTTTGTAAGCTACATCGGTAAGAAGAAACCTCGCCCCGGCGAGGTTTTTTGTGTTGAAACACTAAAGATAAACAACCCCTAGTTAAATAGCCCATCAGCGCGGCTAAGCATAAAATCGATAAACAGTTTCACTTTCAATGGCTGTTGGCTGCGCTGATGATGCAGCAGTGAGATTCGGCGTTTTTCACACTGCCATTCTGGCAACACAATTTGTAGTGTCCCGTTGGCTAATTGCTGGCGTACAAACAGCTCTGGTCCATACAAAATCCCGCCACTGCGTTCTGCCGCGATAATGGCACCATTTAAATCGGTCAGCGTCAGCTTGGCCGGCCCATCGTAGTAGAAGCTATCGCCATTAGGGTGGCGTAGTGAGAAGTTGTACAGGGGCCATGCCTTAATGATTTTATGTTGAGCCAGTTGTTGTGGGTGCTCAATCGGGCATGCATGTTGTAGATAACCTGGAGCCGCCACCAAACGATAATTCAGCACGCCCATTGAGCGCGAAATCCATGAGGAATCTGGCTGGGTGCCACCGACAATTGCCACATCGATCCCTTCCTCAATCAGGTCAAAATCTTCATTGCTTTGCACGATATGTAAGCGGATATCTGGGTAACTGTCGCAAAAGTCATTAATGGTATCGATAAATAGTGCAGTAATGATTGAGATGGGCGCCGACACTCGTAACGTGCCTTCTGGCGTTTCTGGGGCGCCATTTAATGCATCAAATTGAGCGATCAGCGCTTGGTATTTCTGAAATAACGCTAGCCCTTCTTCGGTGAGCCGTAGCTTACGCGTGCTGCGCATCAGCAGTTGTTGGTTCATCAGGGTTTCAAGCTTGGCCAACTTGCGGCTGACGGTCGCTATCGGCATATCAAGCTCTTTGGCTGTGCCGGAAAAACTGCCCACATTAACCAGATGTATAAAAAGATAAATCAATTGAAATTCAGCCGCTTGATGGCTTTGCATAGTTTGGTTCGCTTTTGCAGAAAGATCCGCTCTTATCATAGTATAACTTGGTCACGTTAGGCGATGTTACCGTCGTGCTATCGGCGCTCAACGTTAGCATGACAATTTTTTAAACAGCATATTTACTGTATAAAAAATCAGTATATACTGTTCATCAATACAGTGGTTTTAGGAGTGGTTATGCTTTGCCAACTCAGTGTTACCAATTACGCTATTGTCCGCTTTTTAGAGCTTGAATTTCGAGCGGGTATGACTACCATCACCGGTGAAACGGGGGCGGGTAAATCCATCGCTATTGATGCCTTAGGGTTATGTTTAGGCAATCGTGCAGATGCGGCCTCGGTTCGGCCCGGTGCCGACAAGGCAGAGGTGAGTGCCCGATTTTCTTTAGGCGACGTACCGTTGGCAAAGCGTTGGCTCGAAGACAACGACCTTGAGTTGGAAGACGAGTGTATTCTGCGTCGTACCGTAGCGGCTGATGGCCGCTCTCGGGCATATATCAATGGTAACCCGGTGCCTATTGCCCAACTTAAACTGTTGGGAACATTGTTGATTGGTATTCATGGTCAACATGCACACCATGCATTGTTACGTGCTGATCAACAATTAGTGTTGTTGGATAGCTATGCTGGACACCAGCTGTTGTTGGAAGCTGTGGCGAAAAGCTATCACAACCTACGCCACGCTGAGCAACAGCTACGTGAACTCCAACAAACCGCGCAAGAACGCCAAGCTAGACGGCAGTTGCTCAGCTATCAAGTGGAGGAACTTAACGACTTTAACTTGGGTGAGCAGGAGTTCTCCGAACTGGAAAACGAGCATAAACGCTTAGCGAACAGCACGGCGTTGGCGGAGAGCTTACAAGCCAGCATGCTAATGTTGAGTGAAGATGACGATGCCAATATCGAATCGTTACTCAATCGGGTGATCTCCGTTGCTGAAGAGTTGGTGAGCTATGATGACAAGCTAAGTTCCGTCAACAACATGCTTAACGAGGCATTAATTCAAGTGCAGGAGAGCCGCAGCGAACTGCAACATTACGCCGATAGTTTGGAGATGGACCCTGAGTATTTTGCGCAGTTGGAAGAGCGGTTATCTATGGTAATGCAGCTGAGTCGTAAGCATCATGTTGCTCCGCATGAGCTGTATCAACACCACCAAGGTTTGTTACAGGAACTAAATTCTCTCGATTCTAACGATGAGTTGGTTGAAGCGTTACAAGCGCAAGTGCAGCAATACCAAGACGCTTATCAACAGGCATCGCAGAAACTTAGCAGTAGTCGCCAACGTCACGCCAAAGCGCTTGATAAGCTGGTGACAGAGTCGATTCGTGAACTGAATATGCCGAAGGCCAAGTTTACGATTGAGGTAAGTTTTAACGAGCAAGCGATGTCATTGCACGGCTGTGATAGCATCGATTTCAAAGTGAGTACTAACCCCGGACAGCCACTGGATAGTTTGTCCAAAGTGGCCTCTGGCGGTGAACTGTCTCGTATCGGTTTAGGTATTCAAGTGATTACTTCGCAAAAAGTGGCCACCCCAACGCTGATTTTTGATGAAGTCGACGTGGGTATTTCAGGGCCGACCGCTGCGGTTGTTGGTCGCATGTTGCGTCAGCTTGGCTCAACGACACAGGTGATGTGCGTGACCCACTTACCACAGGTGGCAGGGAATGGGCATCAACAGATGTTTGTTGCTAAGCAGAGTAAAGGCGGAATGACGGAAACCTCGATGATACCGCTTAGCCGAGAGCAACGTATTGAAGAACTCGCTCGCTTGTTGGGAGGTGATACGATCACCAGTAACACGCTGGCGAATGCGCGAGAATTATTAGCTGAATAGCAGCCGGGGAGACGAGATCGCGTTGCATGTGTGCTACGCTGAACCGGCTGCTGATGCACGATACAATTTGGAGAGACAAAGCTTTTAGCTTTGCTAAGACGAAGGGCCACTTGTGTGGCCCTTCGTCTATCTATAATGGTGCGTCATTTACGGCATTGTTAGTGGTACTTCTGGCGCTAAAAATGTTAGTAATAACTGCTGTATCAAAGGCTTATGATTCGGCGTTGTCTGCTAAACTGATGCCAATGTTGGATACACCATCTTGCACAATCTCTTTCCGTAGCGCTTTGATAAACTCGGCGCTTGGCTCTGGATTTTCCTCGATGATCTCTAACAATGATGCTTGTAATTCACGCTCTTGCTGCATCATAGGATGAGCGTATACCGCATCATCTAGTGCGGATTCATTGGTAAAATCATCACCGATTAACGCTTCAACATAGTTGGCTACTGTGGCCGATGAGAGCTTAGAGATGTTAGTAATATCATCTTCAATCTTGCTTTGCAGCGCACCTAAATAGCTCGATAACGCCACTACCGCATCCAGTGCCGGATAGACACCGTATACATCAAAGTCTTCAGGCTCAGGGGTGTTTTCTTCTAGCTTGTTGATCTGCGCTTCTAGATTGAGTTTCAACTTGTTGTCATACAGCGACTGCCACAGCAGTTGCTGTAAGGTTTCAAGCACCGTGGCATTACCAAATTGGCATACCTCAGCAAACAGTTGATAATTGGGTTGCATACGCTGACACAGAGCCACCGCAAATAACTTCTTTTGCTGCAGGCTCAAAGCCTTTAAGCGTTTAAAAAAACCGGGTTTGGTCATGACTTAATCCGTATGGTGAGCGGCAATAATCTCAATGGCCGCGGATTCTACCTTAGTTAGCTCGTCAAGTAACTCTAGTACTTCCGGCTCTAGTTCTTCGAGTGCTTGACCGTGTTTTAATCCTGTTTCGATGGTTTGACACAGTTTCTGCAAATCGGGAACGCCAGAATAGCAACATGCGCCATGTAACTTGTGCACTGTTTTGAGCATGACATCGTGGTCATGCTGTTCCAGCGCTTGTTCAATATGGCTGTGGGTTTCAGGAATTGAGTCATGTAGCATCTGCAACATCTCCAGTGCCAGCGACTCATTATTATTGGCTTGCACTAAGCACATAGCCCAATTAACACTGCTTTGTGGTTGATGCTGAATCGTCTTGCTATCACCCAAATGCCAGCGGTTGAGGATGCTCTTTAAGGCGGCTTCATCAATCGGTTTTGGCAGATAGCCATCCATGCCACTACTGAGAATACGGTCGCGCTCTTCCTGAATGGTGTGCGCAGTCACGGCAATGATCGGTGTATTAATATTAGGGCCGCTGGTACGAATCTGTGCGGTAGCGTTGATGCCATCAATGCCCGGCATTTGAATGTCCATAAAGATCAGATCAAAAGACTGCTGGGCGCATAATTCAATCGCCTGTTCGCCATTTTTAGCCGTGCTGACACTGGTCACTAATTCACGCAGTACGGTATCGATCAACTTTAAGTTGGCAAAGTTATCATCAACGGCCAATACCGACATGTTCATTGGTGCGTTATTGGTGGGAGCCGCTTGTTCTTCAAACGGCACCTCGGTTGGCGTTTCCAACAGGCGTTTGGCCATCTGAACTTCACTGACTGGCGTTTGAATGACGATATCGACAATCGGACGAATAACGCTATTGAGCACTTGCTGATTGGCACAGTCAAATAGGGCGACTAGTGCTTCAGTGTGCTGTTTGCTCTGTTTTAGCACTGCGTCAATGTGCGTCGGTGAATCGAAACCATGGCAACTGATCAGTACGTAGTGATAGTGCTTACCGCTGGTCAGGATCGCCTGCAGTTGATTGATGTCTTCTGCAACATGCAGCAGCATTTCCCAACGGCGCAAGCGTTTAAGTAACACGTTGCGAGATAGCAGGCGTGGCTCATACAGCAATACACTTTTATCTTTGAGACGCGCGACGGGGTGTTTCACATCCAGTTGGAATTGGCTCAGTTTTAAGGTCAATGTAAACCAGAAGGTGGAGCCTTGATTGGTACGCGAGGTAAAACCAATTTGCCCACCAAGTTGATCCACCAAGCGTTTAGTAATGACCAAACCTAACCCGGTACCGCCAAAGCGCCGCGAGATGCTGGAGTCCGCTTGGCCGAATGCTTGGAACAACACATCTTGCTGTGATTCTTCAATACCGACGCCGGTGTCTTCTACCTCGCAATGTAACTCTACTTCATTATCACGTAGCTGATTGACTACCATGCGCAGCATCACGCTACCTTCATCGGTAAATTTGATGGCGTTACCGACAAGGTTTGTCAGAATTTGATTAAGACGCTTACTATCACCGTTGATGTTATCGGGAACATCTGGCGCAACGTCAACCACCAATTCAAGCTGTCTCTCTTGCGCGGCAGGGGAGAGTATTTTCAGGGTTTCATCAATACTCTCGCGCAGTGAAAACGGCATGCTTTCAAAAGTCATACGGCCGGCTTCGAGTTTAGAGAAATCGAGAATGTCATTGATGATAGTCAATAGGTTACTGGCACTTTTCTCAATGGTCTCGATGTAGTCGCGTTGACTGTCTTGCAAAGAGGTTTTCATCAACTGCCGCGCAAAACCAATTACTCCATTAAGTGGTGTACGCAGTTCATGAGACATATTGGCCAAAAACTCTGATTTGATGCGGCTAGCTTCCAATGCGCGTTTCTTCGCGAGGTCGAGTTCGACGTTCTGGATTTCAATCTGTTCTAACGTCTCGCGTAAATCGGAAGTGGCTTGGTCGATATTCTGCTGCATTTCGTCATGGTATTCCGACAACGACCCTGCCATGGCGTTGATACCACGTTTGAGCAAATCAAGTTCACCAATGAGATTTTCTTGCAGCCGCGTATCCAATTTACCTTCACGAATTTTGGCAACCGCCCGCACCATGTCGGTAATGGGCTGAGTGACGTTTTTAACCAAACGGAAGGTAAACAATAGGTTGAGTTGCACGCCTATCAGCACAATAATCACCGCCGCCATTGCCGCTCGGTGTTGCTCTAACAAAGCCTTTTCTTTATTGAGCAGCAGCGCGGCGTAGCCAATGGGCTTGCCGGCATGGGGTTCGCCCACCACATCGTCGAGCGCTAATAAACTGGTCACCGCGTAAATGGGGGTGCGTACCACCAAGCTATCACCAACCGGTTCATATTGCGTTTGATGGAGCGAGGCAATTTCGCCAGCTAAGCGCATCAACTCAAAATCTTTATGGTAATGCGAGGTTACAAACAGCTGATTATCGGCGTCAAAAATAGCGATAGATTTGACTAAGGTGGATTTATTGAGCTGCGCGGCGGCGAGTAAACGCTTAGCCGCTTCACGATTGTTGTTGGCAAGATCGGTGGCGCTGGCAATTGCCAGTGGCTCAAGAATATTGCTGCCTTGATCTTTGAGGGTATCTTCCAGTTCATAAAAGCGATTTATGGTAAAATAGCTGCCAAGTAACACCCCAACGAGAATCGTCGGCGCCAAAGCCAGCATCAACACCCAAGATCGCAGGCTGTACTTGGTCAAATTGCCGGTGCTTGTCATGAAATTATTCGGGTCCGGGACTGAAAGATAAAATCTGCCGTATAGACTGCCAGATTAAACAGGGCGATTGCCAGTAAATTATAGAGAATGAGAGCTGAATGGCGCAATTTTTTAGAGAGAAACCAAATAGATCCTCGAGTAAACCGCAGAATGTGAGTTTGACCATTCAGTCACTCGATCACTTAGCGCAGGGGATTGGTCAGTTACAAGGTAAAGTGGTGTTTGTGCCCGGCGCTTTACCGACGGAGCGCGTAAAAGTTACGCTTACAGAGAACAAAAAGCAGTACGCCAAGGCAAAATTACTCCAACTAGAAAGCCGTAGTGACCTGCGAATCGAACCGGAATGTCCCCATTATCAGCGTTGTGGTGGCTGTAATTTTCAGCACTTGTCACATGCCGAGCAAACTGACCACAAACGGGCAACATTAGCCAATTTATTTCACAAGTTGGCGCCAGAGATCGCCTTGCCTGCAATTGATGATGTATTGTCCAGCCCGTGGCAGTATCGTCGCAAAGCGCGCTTGAGCAGCTGGTATGATAAAGCCAGTAAAGGCTTCACTTTAGGTTTTCGCGGACGTGAGAGCCATAAAGTGGTTGCGATAGAGCAATGTCAGGTGCTGGATGCCAGTTTAAGTGAACTGATTAAGCCCGTTGCCGCCACGCTAGCAAAACTACAAGGGGTTGCTGCACTTGGGCATGTCGAGTTGATTGCGACTGAGCCGCAGCCTATGGTGGTGATTCGTGTCGTTCAATCCTTGTCCGATAAAGATAAAACTAAGCTGGTGGAATTGGCACAACGCCTTAACTGCGCCATGGTGTTAGAGCATGCAGATGAGCAGTGGGAATATCTGCAGGGTAAACAACCTTACTATGCGCTGCCGCTAGCATATGGCTCATTAGATCTGCACTTTAATCCGGGGAACTTTATTCAAGTTAACGGCGGGGTGAATAATGCGATGGTCAACCGTGCCGTTGAGTGGTTATCGCCGACGGCTGATGACACCGTATTGGATCTTTTCTGTGGCATGGGCAATTTCAGCCTTGCTGTTGCTGCGAGCGGTGCGAAAGTTATTGGTGTGGAAGGCGTCCCCAACCTTGTTGCGCTCGCGAAAGCAAATGCGCAAGCGGCTCAGTTAGCCAATGCGGCATTTTATTGCAGCGATTTAAACGAACCGTTGGACAAAGCGAGTTGGTTTGGCAAAGTAGATAAACTGTTGTTGGACCCGTCGCGTGCTGGCGCGTTTGAAGCGTTGGCATATTTATCGAAACTATCACCAAAGTGTGTAGTCTACGTATCTTGTAACCCGCTAAGTTTAGCGCGAGATAGCCAGCAGTTATTAAAACAAGGCTATCAGTTAGAGAAATTGTCAGTGCTCGATATGTTCCCGCAAACGCATCATATTGAAGCAATGGCCTTATTTGTGCGTAAATAAGTTTACGTGTAAATAACCAGCAGATGCGATTGATACGTTTAGCAAACCGCATTGTAAATTTGACATCTTCTGCCCAATACCGAAGATAGATAGCACTGTGCCACGATTGGCTCATTTAAGGGAAGAAACCATGGTATCTGTTCGAGAAGCACACTTTCAGGACGCAGATTTTAATCTGGATGAGTGGGTTTGCCGTCACATCACTCAAAAAGATGAGGCGCAACAACTGAAGGCGTTGTTCCAGCGAATGGATACCTTACCCCTTGGCGATTGCGAATTAACCCAACATGATCTGCAAGCCAAAGCGCGTGAGATGATAGAGATTTTATCACCGCTGAATATGGACATTGATACCATGTTGGCGGCGTTGCTGTTTGTTTATCTTGATGCTGGCGTGATTGATGAAGAGTCCATCGAAGAAAACTATGGCAAGTCGTTGGGGACCTTGGTCCACAGCGCTAAGACCATGGAAGCCATTGGCTCGTTGAAGGTCAATTACGAAAGTCGCGACGAAGCTGAACCGCAGATCGATAAAATCCGCAAAATGTTGTTGGCGATGGTTGAAGACGTGCGCGCGGTAGTGATTAAACTGGCTGAGCGAGTGTTTTTGCTACGTGCCGTAAAAAATGCCGATGAAGAAACCCGTGTATTGCTGGCGCGTGAAATCTCCGATGTTTACGCCCCATTAGCAAACCGTCTGGGGATTGGGCAACTGAAGTGGGAATTAGAAGATATCGCTTTCCGTTATCTGCATCCTGCTACCTACAAAGATATTGCCCACCAATTGGACGGCAAGCGTCTAGACCGCGAAACCTTTATTGATAACTTTGTTAAGCAACTGCAACAGCGTTTAGACGAAGAGCAGATCAAAGCCAAAGTCTATGGTCGGCCGAAACATATCTATTCTATTTGGCGCAAAATGCGCGGCAAGCAACTGAAGTTTGATGAGTTGTTCGATGTGCGCGCTGTACGCGTAGTCACTGAGCGCCTGCAAGATTGCTACGGCGCATTAGGTGTGGTGCACACCATGTGGCACCACATTCCGCGTGAGTTTGATGATTACATCGCCAACCCTAAACCCAATGGTTACCAATCGATCCACACGGTAGTGGTGGGGCCAGAAGGTAAGACAGTCGAAATTCAAATCCGTACCCAGCAGATGCATGAAGACGCTGAGCTTGGCGTTGCTGCTCACTGGAAATATAAAGAAGGTAATGTCAGCGGCAAACAGTCTGGCTACGAAGAAAAGATCAACTGGCTGCGTAAAATTCTGCAGTGGCAGGAAGATGTGGCAGAAAGCGGTAACTTGGTGGAAGAGATCCGCAGCCAAGTGTTTGAAGACCGAGTTTATGTGTTTACCCCAAGTGGTGAAGTCGTCGACTTACCTATGGGCTCCACTGTGCTTGATTTCGCCTACTATATTCACTCCCAAGTGGGGCACCGCTGTATTGGTGCCAAAGTGGATGGCCGCATTGTGCCGTTTACCTATCAGGTACAAACGGGCGAGCGGATTGAAATCATCACCTCCAAAACGCCCAACCCTAAACGCGACTGGCTTAACCCTAATATGGGTTACATCAAAACATCGCGCGCTCGCAGCAAGATTCAGCATTGGCTGAAACAGCAAGACCGCGATAAGAATTTGGTGGCCGGACGCGAAATGTTGGACGCTGAATTAGCGCGCATTGGCTTGAACCTCAAAGACGCCTCGGTGGCGGCTGATAAGTTCAACATGGGCTCGATGGACGATCTGCTAGCGGCGATTGGTGGCGGCGATGTACGTTTGAACCAAGTGGTCAACTACGTCCAAAGTAAGCTGCGTCACGATGAACCGGATGACGCTGATGCCATCGATGAACTAGTGAAAAAGAGCAGTCAAAAACCATCGCCTAACAATAAAGACCGTATTGAAGTTAACGGCGTCGGTAACTTGATGAGCCATCTAGCACGTTGTTGCCAGCCTGTACCAGGTGATGAAATCTTTGGTTTTATCACTAAAGGCCGCGGTATTTCGGTACATCGTGCCGACTGCGAACAAGTGAAAGAGTTGATGCGTGCTCACCCTGAGCGTGTCGTTGATGTGGTTTGGGGGGAAAATTACTCGGGCGGTTACAAAGTACGTTTACGCGTGCTGGCCAATGACCGTACCGGATTGTTGCGTGATTTGACCTCAGTGTTGGCAGCAGAGAAATCTAACGTACTGGCGATGAACACCTCCTCGGATGTTAAAAATCAAACCGCCACAATTGAGCTGGAAATGGAGATGTATAACGTCGAAGGCTTGTCACGAGTGATCTCTAAACTGACGCAAGTTGACGGTGTGGTTGAGGCCCGCCGGCTGTAATTTAAGATGGATTCAATGACTCACAAATACCAACTGGATGACCTGCTGCGCATTATGACGCAGTTGCGTCATCCTGAGCACGGCTGTCCGTGGGATAAACAGCAAACCTTCGCCTCTATCGTGCCATTTACCCTTGAAGAAGCCTATGAAGTGGCAGAAGCCATCGCGAATGAAGATTGGCAGGAGCTGCCATCAGAACTGGGCGATTTGCTGTTTCAAGTGGTGTTTTATGCCGAGCTAGGCCGCGAGCAGCAACAATTTGATTTTGCTGAAGTGGTCAACCGTATCTGCCACAAATTAGTGAGTCGACATCCGCATGTGTTTGGTGAATTGGTTGATAGCTCGTTATCAGAGCAGCAGCTTAAAGATAATTGGGAACAACAAAAAGCGTTAGAACGTGAAGCCCGCGAGCAAACCTCGATTCTCGCAGATATTCCCAAAGCGCTACCTGCTTTAGCGCGCGCGGTAAAAATTCAAAAACGGGTGGCTCGTGTCGGCTTTGATTGGGATGAGTTGGCTCCTGTGCTTGATAAAGTCCATGAAGAGCTCGAAGAGGTGTTAGCTGAAGTGGAGCCGGAGCAGTCGCCATCAGCGGCACTGACAGAAGAAGTCGGGGATTTACTGTTTGCCGTGGCTAATTTAGCAAGACACCTTGGCGTTAACCCTGAAGATGCATTGCAGCAGGCAAATCGCAAATTTGAGCGGCGGTTTCGTGGTGTGGAGCAGCGAGTCGCCGATTCTGGCAAAGCCTTTAGCGAACACACTTTGGTGAGCCTTGACCAATTTTGGGATGATGTAAAACGTTCAGAAATTAAATAGTTAACTAAAACGCATCAGTTCTGTCCCATTTTATGCAGTTTGCCGTTTGGTAAATTGCATTGGCTTTGTTATACTGTCGCCCCGTCCTGGCGCTCTTTTCTAGCGCTGAATTCTCACTCGTTTTTTCTCAGGCTCAGCATGACAACTAGGTATATTTTCGTAACAGGTGGTGTTGTTTCATCACTTGGTAAAGGTATTGCAGCAGCGTCTTTGGCTGCCATTCTCGAAGCTCGTGGTCTTAACGTGACCATCATGAAGCTGGATCCGTATATCAACGTTGATCCAGGTACCATGAGCCCAATTCAACATGGTGAAGTGTTTGTCACTGAGGACGGCGCAGAGACAGATCTTGACCTCGGCCACTACGAACGTTTCATCCGTAACAAGATGGGCCGTCGTAACAACTTCACTACTGGTCGTATCTACGAAGAAGTGCTGCGTAAAGAACGTCGTGGTGACTATCTGGGCGCGACCATTCAGGTGATCCCGCACATCACCAACGCCATCAAAGAGAAAGTCCTTGAAGGTGGTGAAGGTCGTGATGTGGCGATTGTTGAAATCGGCGGTACTGTGGGTGACATCGAATCACTGCCATTCCTTGAGTCAATCCGTCAATTGGCGGTAGAACTGGGTCGTGACCGTAGCTTGTTTATGCATTTGACTCTAGTGCCATTTATTGGTCCAGCACAAGAAGTGAAAACTAAGCCGACCCAACACTCAGTGAAAGAGCTGCGTTCTATTGGTATTGCGCCAGACGTATTGATCTGCCGAGGTGACCGTGCAATTCCTGCCACTGAACGTGCTAAGATTTCGCTGTTCTGTAACGTAGAAGAAAAAGCGGTTATTTCACTGCGTGACGTAGACTCTATCTACAAGATCCCTGCACTGTTGCGTTCACAAGGTTTGGACGAGCTGGTCGTGAAACGTTTCGGCATTGAATGCGAAGAAGCTGATCTCTCTGAGTGGGAAAACGTGATTTACCAAGAAGCCAATCCAAATGGTGAAGTGACCATTGGTATGGTGGGTAAATACACTGAATTGCCAGATGCCTATAAGTCAGTGAACGAAGCGTTAAAACATGCAGGCATCAAAACTCGCACATCAGTACATATTAAATATATCGACTCTCAAACCGTTGAAGCTAAAGGTGTGGAAGTACTAGAAGGCTTGGATGGCATTTTGGTGCCAGGCGGCTTTGGTGAGCGCGGTGTTGAAGGCAAGATCATGGCGGCACAGTATGCCCGTGAAAACAATCTGCCTTATTTCGGTATCTGTTTAGGTATGCAAGTGGCATTGATTGAATTTGCCCGTCACGTTGCCGGCCTTGAAGGTGCCCACTCAACAGAGTTCAATAAAGAAACGCCACACCCAGTGGTAGGTTTGATCACTGAGTGGATCGACGAAGACGGCCAAGTGGAACACCGTACTGAGAAATCAGACTTGGGCGGCACTATGCGTCTAGGTGCACAGCTGTGTCACTTGAAAGCGGGCACCAAAGCGGCCACCGCATATGGCAGCGAAAGCTGCATCGAACGTCACCGTCACCGCTACGAAGTGAACAACACCTATGTTGAGCGTCTCGAGAAAGCCGGCTTAGTGTTCAGCGGCCTGTCATCTGACCGTAAATTGGTTGAGATGATCGAGTTGCCAAACCATCCTTGGTTTGTGGCGGGTCAGTTCCATCCGGAGTTCACCTCCACCCCACGTGATGGACACCCACTGTTTGAAGGTTTTGTAAGCGCGGCTAACAGTTTCCAAAAACAGAAATTAGGTTAAGATAGAAAAAGCCGGACTGCGAAGCAGCTCCGGCTTTTTTATCAAAAGGACTGTCATTATTAGCAGGAAAGATATTATCATATTATAAGACTTGTAGATTGAGGCGACGAAAAGCCGATACCCATATAAAAGCGGTATATGGGTATGGCTTTTTTCTTTCAAACTTAAATCTCATATCGAGGATATTATGGCTAAGATTATCAACATTATTGGTCGCGAAATCATGGATTCGCGCGGTAACCCAACTGTAGAAGCCGAAGTTCATCTGGAAGGTGGTATCGTTGGTATGGCTGCTGCACCGTCTGGGGCATCTACTGGTAGCCGTGAAGCGCTGGAATTGCGTGATGGCGATAAATCTCGTTACATGGGCAAAGGCGTATTGACCGCGGTTGCTAATGTAAACGGTCCTATCCGTGATGCGTTGTTAGGTAAAGATGCGACCGCACAAGCCGACATCGACGCAGTGATGATTGACCTTGATGGTACTGAAAACAAAGACAAGCTGGGTGCTAACGCGATTCTGGCGGTATCTTTGGCAGCAGCTAAAGCCGCTGCAACCTCTAAAGGTATTCCTTTGTATCAACACATTGCTGAGTTGAACGGTACACCAGGTCAATACAGCATGCCTGTACCTATGATGAACATCCTCAACGGTGGTGAACATGCTGACAACAACGTTGATATCCAAGAGTTCATGGTACAACCTGTTGGCGCTAAAAATTTCCGCGAAGCACTGCGCATGGGGTCTGAAATTTTCCACACCCTGAAAAAAGTGCTCAAAGGCAAAGGTCTGAACACTGCAGTAGGTGATGAAGGTGGTTTTGCACCTAACTTGTCATCCAACGCTGAAGCGCTGGCAGTGATTAAAGAAGCCGTTGAAGCCGCAGGTTACAAACTGGGTACCGACGTAACTTTGGCGCTGGATTGTGCTGCATCTGAATTTTATAAAGACGGTCAATATGATCTGTCTAGTGAAGGCAAGAAGTTCGATTCAAACGGTTTCTCTGATTTCTTGGCGTCACTGACAGAACAATATCCAATCGTTTCTATCGAAGATGGTTTGGACGAATCTGATTGGGAAGGTTGGGCATATCAAACTAAGATTTTGGGTAACAAAATCCAATTGGTGGGTGATGACCTGTTTGTGACCAACACTAAGATTTTAGCGCGTGGTATCGAGCAAGGTATTGCTAACTCAATCCTGATCAAATTTAACCAAATCGGTTCGCTGACTGAAACGCTGGCGGCTATCCGCATGGCAAAAGAAGCTGGTTACACCGCGGTGATTTCACACCGCAGTGGTGAAACTGAAGATGCTACCATCGCTGATTTGGCGGTTGGTACTGCTGCTGGTCAGATCAAAACCGGTTCTCTGTGCCGCTCTGATCGTGTAGCAAAATACAACCAACTGCTGCGTATTGAAGAAGCATTGGGCGAAAAAGCACCATTTGGCGGTCTGTCTGCCATTAAGGGCCAAGCTTAATTTTTGCTGATTTAGTAAAAGGCCGCCAACAGGCGGCCTTTTTTGTTGTAATATTCGCAGGTTGCTAACACTCTGACGGTGGAATTTATCATCATGAAACGTTTGCTACTGCTGGGTATTGTCTTATTAGCTGTGCTACAACACCGACTCTGGATGGGTGATAACAGCCTAACGGAGTACTTCCAATTACAGCACCAAATCGCCGAGCAGACTGCTAGTAATAGCCAATTACAACAACGCAATAATGCGTTGAAAGCAGAGATTACTGATCTGCGTAGTGGGACTGAAGCCATTGAAGAGCGGGCTCGCAACGAGCTGGGACTCATCAAAAAAGGCGAAACCTTTTATCGAGTCGTGGGCGGAGAACAACGCTCCATGACCGCGAATTAAGCTGGCTTAAGCCAGCGTTTTTTAGCGCGTGAGTTAACCATTCAATATGAATCACTTCTCCCAAGAGATTATTGCCGTTGTGCCGGCAGCAGGTATTGGTAGCCGTATGCAGGCAAAGTGTCCAAAACAGTATTTGCCATTGGCTGGTAGCTGCATTCTATCGGTCACATTAAACGTATTATTGAGCCATCCTGCCATTAGCCGTGTGGTCGTGGCGTTGCATCCGCAAGATGAATACTTTGCCAAGTTGCCCGAGGCCAACCATCCTAAATTGACCCAAGTTATTGGCGGCGGCGAACGAGTAGATTCGGTGATTGCCGCTTTAGCCCAGTTGCATGAAGCTGAGGCTTGGGCATTAGTGCACGATGCCGCTAGACCCTGTCTTACCCATCAAGACATTGATAAATTGATTGCCAGCCAGCAGCAATTCCCTCAGGGGGCGATTTTAGCTGTCCCAGTGCGTGATACTATGAAGCGCGCCAATGCTGATGGTTGTATCGACACCACCGTTCCGCGGGAAGCGTTATGGCATGCACTAACGCCGCAATTTTTCCCCGCCTACCAACTTAAAACTACGCTTGAGCAAGCGGTTGCTGCTGGGGTTAACGTGACTGACGAAGCCTCTGCGATGGAATGGGCAGGGATTACCCCAGGATTAGTCTGCGGCCGCGCCGATAACATTAAAGTGACGCATCCCGATGATTTGCCACTGGCGCAGCTTTATCTTTTGCACCACCAACACATGAATCAAGGATTGGAGTAACGCATGAAATTACGTATTGGCCATGGTTTTGATGTCCATAAATTTGGTGGCGATAAGCCACTCATACTGGGTGGTGTTGAAGTGCCTTATGAATGCGGTTTAATCGCTCATTCAGATGGTGACGTTGTGCTACATGCTATCTCTGACGCTATTTTGGGAGCGGTAGCACTGGGAGATATTGGTAAGCATTTCCCCGATACTGATGCTGAATTTGCGGGCGCCGATAGCCGCATCTTGTTGCGTCACTGCCTATCTCTGGCGCAAGCGAAAGGCTACAGTGTTGGCAACTTAGACGTCACCGTGATTGCCCAAGCCCCTAAGATGCTACCGCATATTCAAGCGATTCGAGCGGTGCTCGCACAAGACTTACAGGTGGATATTGATGATATTAATGTCAAAGCCACTACCACAGAAAAACTCGGCTTTACTGGTCGTAAAGAAGGTATCGCAGTTGAAGCTGTGGTACTGATGCAAGGAAACATTTAAGTGAACACGCTGACCTATTTACATGGTGCCCCGACCACCACTGCGGATATCCGCTCTGAAAATGCTGATTTTGTTGTGCAGGAAATTCTGCCATTTACGATGATGGGCGAAGGTGAGCACCATCTACTCTATATTCAGAAAGATGGCTTGAACACAGTAGAAGTGGCTGAGCGCTTGTCAAAGTTTGCCAAAGTGCATCCACGTGATGTGAGTTACGCTGGTCAAAAAGATAAAAATGCCGTAACCGAACAGTGGTTCTGTGTTCGTATTCCCGGAAAAGAAACGCCAGATTGGCAGAGCCTTAATGGTGAGCGTTTAACGGTATTGCAGGTCACTCGCCATAATAAGAAGTTACGAATCGGCGCGTTATCCGGTAACCGATTTAAGCTAACCTTGCGTAATGTCGTCGGTATGGATGCGTTGCTTGAACGGTTAGATCAAGTTAAACAGCTAGGTGTGCCTAACTATTTCGGTGAGCAGCGTTTTGGTAATGATGGCGCCAACATCCAAAAAGCGCGCGACATGTTCGCGGGTAAGAAAGTAAAAAGCGGTAATCAAAAGGCGATGTTTCTGTCGGCCATGCGTTCTTTGGTGTTCAACCAAGTAGTGACTTACCGCCTCGCACAACATCAATTACAGCCTTTGACAGGTGATTGCGTCATGCTGGCCGGTTCGCGCAGCTTTTTCACTGTCGAGCAGTGGGATGACGAGTTGCTAGGGCGTTTAGCGAGTCGTGATATTCAGATATCAGCGCCACTTTGGGGCGAGGGTGAACTGCCTGCGCTTGCCGATGCCGCTGTCGTTGAGCTCGCCGCTTTGGCTGGATACGAAAGTGATTTGGCTGGCCTAGCAAAATTTGATTTAAAACAAGAGCGTCGTCCGTTGTTGCTATTGGCAGATAATTTTAGTTGGCAGCAGTTGAGTGATAACGCCATCACCTTAGATTTTATATTGCCAGCTGGCGCTTTTGCGACGTCCGTACTTCGGGAATTAGCGCAATACCAAGATATGGCTGATGTGCGTCGTCAGCAATGGTTAGCTGAGCGCGAGCAGCAGGAAGGTGACAACGCATGAACATTCTGATCAGTAACGATGACGGAGTGAATGCAGTCGGTATTAAAGTGTTAACGGAAGCGCTAAGTCGCTTAGGTAATACGCTGACGGTTGCACCAGATCGTAACTGTTCTGGTGCAAGTAACTCTTTAACCTTGACTAATCCTTTACGAATTAATAAGTTAGATAGCGACTATATTGCGGTAAATGGTACGCCTACCGATTGTGTGCATTTAGCGATTCGCCAACTGTGTGAGCAAGAGCCTGATATCGTAGTTTCAGGTATTAACGCCGGTGCTAACCTCGGTGATGATACCTTATATTCCGGCACGGTGGCTGCCGCAATGGAGGGGCGTTTTCTTGGGTTACCCGCCATAGCGGTTTCCTTGGCTGGGCGCCAATTAGTGCATTACGGCACGGCGGCGGCTTACACCGTGAAAATTATTGAGGGATTGATACGCCATCCGCTAGATGCTGATCAGATCCTCAATATCAATGTGCCTGATTTGCCGCTAGATCAGATTAAAGGTGTGCGTGTGACACGCTTGGGCACACGTCACAAAGCAGAAGATATGATAAAAACGCAGGACCCACATGGTCGTGATATCTTTTGGCTTGGGCCTGTCGGCGCTGAACTGGATAGTGCCGAAGACACCGACTTTTATGCGGTAGCTGAAGGTTATGTGTCAATAACCCCGTTAACCGTTGATTTAACTGCTTATCGGCAGTTAGCTAAATTGAAGGAATGGATTGATACACTATGAGTCGTATGGCTTCTGCTTCTGCTGCGGTGCAGCTGTCGCAACGTTTAGCCCAATCGGGCATTCGTAACCCAGAGGTGTTGCAAGTGATTGCCCAAACACCGAGGGAGCTATTTATTGATGGCGCACTGACTCATAAAGCTTATGAGAATACCGCCTTGCCCATCGGCTCGGGGCAAACGATTTCCCAGCCTTATATTGTGGCGCGAATGACCGAGTTATTGCTGGAGCATCAACCAAAACAAGTGCTAGAGATCGGTACGGGGTCCGGTTACCAAGCCGCTATTTTAGCGCAGTTGGTGCCACAATTGTGTACTGTGGAACGCATTAAAAGCTTGCAGATCCAAGCCCGTCAGCGCTTAAAGCGGCTTGATTTACACAATATCGCTTTTAAATATGGTGATGGTTGGCAAGGGTGGGCTAACCGCGCACCATTTGACGCTATCATTGTGACAGCTGCGGCAACAGAGGTGCCTGTCGCGTTGTTGCAGCAACTGGCGGAGCAAGGTGTATTAATCATTCCGGTCGGCGACGACAATCAGCAACTGCTAAAAATCCAGCGTCACGGCGGACAGTATGTTTCCACTGTGATTGAAGCGGTAAAGTTTGTGCCGTTAATTAATGGGGATTTAGCCTAGCCATGGAATGGGGAGCTCGGTGCGCGAGTATTTAGCTAAGCACAACATCAATCTCACTAATAAGCGGCTTTGTCGCTTATTGTGGTGCTCACTTGTGTTATTTTTTCTCACTGGCTGTAGTTTTCAATCTTCCCGTCCCGCTCCCGTCTATACGCTGCAGCAAGCACAATGGCCGCGATTTGAAAAAGGCTCGCTTAATTCGAGTACTTATAAGGTAAAAACAGGCGATACCTTATATTCGATTGCTTGGGGAGCCGATAAAGATTTTCGTTATTTGGCGCAATTAAATAAGCTCGATAGTGGCTATACCATCTATCCTGGGCAGGTGTTGCGATTGGCACCAATTAGCCCCAAAAAGCAAACAGTATCACGCTCAACTAGCGTAAATCACCCACATAAAACTAAAGTAGTAGGTGATAAACCTGTTTCAAAACAACAGATTGCAAAAAATACTCCGGTTCATAAAAAATCAACACAAAATACACAAAAAAAGCTTGCTTCGGCAGATAATAGTACGTACGCTGTCACAACTGGTAAACAAAATGTTAACAGTATCGTGCATAAAGAAGTATCGGTACTGCCTGAAAAAGTCGGGCGTTGGCTATGGCCAGCGAATGGCAAATTAATAGGACGGTTTTCCAGTGGAGAGCAAGGAGATAAAGGGATTAAAATCTCGGGAAATCGAGGCGATATAATCAAAGCCGCTGCTGATGGTCGCGTGGTATATGCTGGTAATGCTTTACGGGGATACGGGAACCTCGTCATTATCAAACATAGCGATGATTACTTAAGTGCTTACGCCCATACGGATAAGATTTTAGTTAAGGAAAAACAGCAGGTTTCAGCTGGTCAAACGGTTGCCTTAATGGGCAGCTCCGGTACCAACCAAGTGATGTTGCATTTTGAGATCAGATATCTTGGAAAATCGGTAAACCCGCTTACTTATTTACCTAGACGTTGATTGTCTAGAAGCCAATTTGGCATTGGAGGATTTACAAATGTAGTTGTCTTTTTCTATTTCGGGAGAGCACATCATGAGCCGCAATAATACCAATGCTTCATACAAAGAATTCCAAGATTTTTCTGTAAACGACGTTGAAACAGTGCAAAACGATACACTGGCAGACATTGTTCAGGATGATCTTCAAAAAAACCTCGACGCCACCCAGCTCTATCTGAGCGAAATCGGTTTTTCCCCATTACTTACCGCAGAAGAAGAAGTCTTCTTTTCTCGCAAAGCACTTAAAGGCTGCGAGAAGTCGCGCAATCGTATGATTGAAAGTAATTTGCGATTGGTAGTAAAGATCTCTCGTCGGTATAACAATCGTGGCTTAGCACTCTTAGATTTGATTGAAGAAGGCAACCTCGGTCTGATCCGCGCGGTCGAAAAATTCGATCCAGAACGTGGCTTCCGTTTCTCCACTTATGCCACTTGGTGGATACGCCAAACGATTGAACGCGCAATTATGAATCAAACGCGTACCATACGTTTGCCTATCCATGTAGTGAAAGAGTTGAACGTATATCTGCGCACCGCGCGTGAATTAGCACAAAAGCTTGACCATGAACCAACCGCCGAAGAGATTGCCGAACGGTTGAACGTGCCAAGTGCTGATGTCAGCCGCATGTTGAAACTCAATGAAAAAATTACTTCAGTAGACACTCCTATTGGTGGCGACAACGATAAAGCGCTGCTGGATGTATTGACCGATGAGGATATGAATACACCTGACTCACAAGTTCAGGATGAAGATATCTCCAAATCCGTTGTGAAATGGCTCAATGAGTTGAACTCAAAACAACGCGAAGTATTAGCACGTCGTTTTGGCTTGCTCGGTTATGAACCTGCAACGCTCGAAGATGTAGGTGCTGAAATCGGCTTAACTCGTGAACGCGTTAGACAAATCCAAGTGGAAGCATTAAAACGCTTACGTGAAATGCTGTCTTCACAGGGGTTATCAGTAGAAGCTTTATTCCGTATGTAAGCGATTTTTAGAGCAATAAGAAAGCGCACTTGCAGGTGCGCTTTTTGCGTTTTTTGGGCGGGTTTAATATTTTTTGGCTAACGTCGTTAATTGGTATAGCAGTTCCAGTGCTGCTTTCGGCGTTAACTCATTGGGGTCAATCGCCTGTAGCATGGTTTCTAACTCGGAGGCTTCCAATGCCAGCGAAGTTTGCATTGGCGCAGGCGTCGTCTGAGTCACCACCGGTTGGCCATCATCGCGGCTTTCTAGCTGTTGCAGTTTGGCTTTTGCTGCACGGATAACCGTTTGCGGCACGCCTGCGAGTGCGGCAACTTGCAAGCCATAACTCTTGCTAGCCGCTCCTTCTTGAACCGCATGCATAAATACGATGGAGTCATCATGCTCGATGGCATCCAGATGCACGTTGATTACCTGCGGTAGCAGTTCGGCCAACTGTGTTAGCTCAAAATAGTGCGTAGCAAACAGCGTCAGTGCGCCAATCTTCTGCGCGAGATATTCAGCAGCGGACCATGCCAGCGACAAGCCATCATAGGTGGATGTGCCACGACCAATCTCGTCCATTAACACTAAGCTATTTTGCGTGGCGTTATGCAGAATATTGGCGGTTTCAGTCATTTCCACCATGAAGGTTGAACGGCCAGAGGCAAGATCATCTGATGCACCAATACGGGTAAAGATGCGGTCGATTGGACCAATGATAGCCGATGAAGCTGGCACATAGCTGCCGACATAAGCCATCAGAGTGATCAGCGCTACTTGCCGCATGTAGGTGGATTTACCGCCCATGTTTGGCCCGGTAACGATCAGCATCCGTCGTTCAGGACTTAATAAGACCGGATTGGCAATAAACGGATTTTGACTCACGGTTTCTACCACCGGATGACGGCCTTCACTGATATCAATACCTGCTGCGTCGGTCAGCTGCGGGCATTGATAGTTGAGCGTTTCGGCGCGCTCGGCAAAGTTACTTAACACATCAAGCTCGGCAGCAGCGAGGGCAAATCGCTGTAAGTCGTGCAACTTAGGCAACAGTAAATCAAACAGCTCTTCCCACAGCTGCTTTTCCAACGCGAGTGCTTTGCCTTGGCTAGAGAGTACTTTTTCTTCGTACTCTTTCAGCTCTGGAATGATATAACGTTCGGTATTTTTCAGCGTTTGGCGCCGTTGATAACTCAAGGGTACTAAGGCGGATTGGCCGCGAGACACTTCAATAAAGTAGCCATGTACTTTATTAAAGCCGACTTTTAGAGTGGCAATACCGGTTTGCTCTTTTTCGCGCGTTTCGAGACGTTGCAAATAGTCGGTCGCCCCTTGGCTGAGGCCGCGCCACTCATCGAGCTCCGAGTGGTAGCCTTCACGGATCACGCCACCATCGCGGATCAGCACTGGCGGATTATCCACAATGGCATTTTGCAGCAGCTCAAGTTCGCTAGGAAATTCGTTCAGCGCGGCATATAAATCGTTGAGGTGCTCGCTAGCGCTGTCGGCAATCGTGTCACGTACATTAGGTAAGGTTGCCAACGCATCGCGTAAGCGGGCTAAGTCACGAGGACGGGCATTACGAATAGCTAACCGCGCGATAATACGCTCCACATCGCCGATAGATTTTAACAGCTCGTGTAGCACTTCAAATTGGCCACTCGTCAGTAACTCGGTTACCGCTTCATGACGTAACGTCACTTGGTGCTGGTGGCGCAGAGGTTGATGAATCCAGCGTTGCAGCATACGGCTGCCCATTGCTGTAGCGGTTTTATCCAGCACTGAAGCAAGCGTGTTTTCTAACCCGCCACCTAAGTTAACGGTGAGTTCAAGGTTGCGGCGTGTGGCTGCATCTAGCACCACGGTATCACTCGGGCTAAATTGGGTGATGCTATTAATATGGGGCAGGGCGGTGCGCTGGGTGTCCTTCACATATTGGATCAGGCAGCCAGCAGCTTGCAGTGATAAGCGGGCGTTATCAACACCAAAACCACGCAAATCCTTAGTGCCAAACTGTTCTAATAGTTGTCGCAGGGCGGTGTCTAAATCAAATTCCCACTCTGGGCGGCGACGAGCACCTTTGACATCATTGACCAAGTACTTATGTGTGAAGTCTTCGCTATACAGCAGTTCAGCCGGACGAGTACGTTGTAACTCGGCTTCAAGCGCTTCGAGAGTAGCGAGTTCTGCAATAATAAAGCGGCCAGACGCCACATCTAAGGTAGCAAAACCAAAGCCTTTTTTACCTTCATAAACTGCCGCTAGCAGGTTATCTCGTCGCTCTTGCAGTAGCGCTTCATCGGTCAGCGTCCCTGGGGTAACAATCCGCACCACTTTGCGTTCTACCGGCCCTTTTGCTAAGGCAGGATCACCAATCTGCTCGCAGATGGCTACTGATTCGCCTTGCTGTACCAATTTAGCCAAATAGTTGTCGACCGCATGATACGGAATACCCGCCATAGGGATTGGATCACCGCCACTTTTACCGCGTGCAGTAAGTGAAATGCCTAATAACTCGGATGCTCGTTTTGCATCACTGTAAAACAGCTCGTAGAAGTCGCCCATACGGTAAAACAGCAGCATATCGCTGTGCTCTGCTTTCATCTGCAGGTATTGGCGCATCATCGGCGTATGTTTTTCCAAATCCTCTAAATCCGGCGTTTGGTTGTGAATACTCATAGTTTCCTTGTCTACTATCTGGCGCAACGTAAGTACTAAGGTAAGTGCGAATGAACCTTGGCAGCTTCCTTTAATTTGGGCGTCATATTACCAGTTCTAACTCATGCTTTAACGACGTGCGGCGAATTTTTTGCTGCTAAATTTCAACCACTTTAGTTAACCGTAGAAGAAATAATCTGATCCAGCACTTGATACTGTATGATTGTACAGTATACTAGCTGCAATTAAGTACATCGCAATCGGGAGTCAGTAGCACTCCATGCAGGTTTCGAGCACAGAGGGACAGATATGAAGATCGATGCAAATAAAGAGAAAGCGTTAAACGCCGTGTTGGGCCAAATTGAAAAGCAATTCGGTAAAGGCTCTATTATGAAGCTGGGTGAAGACCGTAGCATGGATGTTGCTACCATCTCAACTGGTTCGCTTTCGTTGGATGTTGCGTTGGGCGCTGGTGGTTTGCCAATGGGCCGTATCGTTGAAATCTATGGTCCTGAATCTTCAGGTAAAACGACACTGACATTGGAAGTTATTGCTGCAGCACAGCGTGAGGGTAAAGTCTGTGCCTTTATCGATGCTGAGCACGCGCTTGACCCTATCTACGCCCGTAAACTCGGGGTAGATATTGATAACCTGCTGTGTTCACAACCCGATACTGGTGAACAAGCGCTGGAAATCTGTGATGCGTTGACGCGTAGTGGTGCTGTTGATGTCATCATCGTCGACTCCGTTGCTGCGTTGACGCCAAAAGCTGAAATTGAAGGTGAAATCGGCGATTCTCACATGGGTCTAGCAGCTCGTATGATGAGCCAAGCTATGCGTAAGTTAGCGGGTAACCTTAAGCAATCTAATACTCTGTTGATCTTCATTAACCAAATTCGTATGAAAATTGGTGTGATGTTTGGTAATCCAGAAACCACTACTGGCGGTAACGCACTGAAATTCTACGCGTCTGTCCGTCTTGATATTCGTCGTACTGGCTCAATTAAAGAAGGCGATGAAGTGGTGGGTAATGAAACCCGCGTGAAGGTTGTGAAAAACAAAGTTGCAGCACCATTTAAACAGGCTGAATTCCAAATCCTTTACGGTAAAGGTATTAACCGTGTGGGTGAACTGGTTGATTTAGGTGTAGCACATAAGTTGGTAGAGAAAGCTGGTGCTTGGTACAGCTATAAAGGCGATAAAATTGGTCAAGGCCGCGCCAACGCTGGCAAGTTCTTGCAAGAAAATCCTGAAATTGCCAAAGAGATTGATACCGCACTGCGTGAAATGCTGCTCCACAAAGGTGGCATGCCAGCTAGTGATGACAAAGGCAATAACGAAGGCAATGTGGATCTCGAAACTGGAGAAGTTTTCTGAGCGAGCCAACCGCCAAATCTGCTGCAGTGAACATTTTGGCTCGCTGCGACAAAAGCTGCGCCGCACTGGCGCAGCAACTGCTACAAAAAGGCTTTGATGACGTAGCTGTTGATGAAGCTGTAAGTTGGGCATTGGCATTAGGTTATCTTGATGACCAACGCTTGGCTGAAGCCATTCTGCGCTCTCAAACAGCTAAGTTGCATGGCCCTGCAAAAGTAGAACAAGCGCTGCAGTTGAAGGGCATTAGTAAGCAACTTGCTGCACAAGTCCTCAATAACGCTGACGTGGATTGGTTCGCTATGGCTGAGCAGCGGTTACAGCGAAAGTTTTCTAACGTAGTACCTACCAAAGATTTTCAAGCTAAACAAAAGCAACAGGCTAAAATGTTGCGCCATCTTTTGGGGCAGGGCTTTAACTTTGAACAAGCCAACTACGCCCTTAGCAATCACCTTAGTGACTTCTTGTTAGCTGACTAGCGTTTTCCTCTCTATCCCGCACTATTTTTATTCCCATTGGTATTCTTACGCTGCACGCTTATAATGCGGGGCAATCCATAAGTTAGCGCTTAAGCCATATACTTGAGCCTTATTATTATTTAGTGCCAACGCAATTCAGGACGATTTCATGTACAAAACCACTGCCGCCGTTAGAAGCGCCTTCCTGGAATATTTCAGCAAGCATGGTCATCAGATTGTTGATAGTAGTTCTTTAGTCCCGGGGAATGACCCAACTCTGCTGTTTACCAATGCAGGGATGAACCAATTCAAAGATGTATTCCTCGGCAACGATAAACGTAGTTATAGCCGTGCAACTACCGCCCAACGCTGTGTGCGCGCTGGTGGTAAACATAACGACTTGGATAATGTTGGTTACACTGCTCGTCACCACACTTTCTTTGAAATGCTGGGTAACTTCAGCTTTGGCGATTACTTCAAAGAAGATGCTATTAAATTCGCTTGGGGCTTTTTGACCGAAGTGCTGCAACTGCCGAAAGAAAAGTTGTGCGTCACCATTTATCAAAACGATGACGAAGCGTTTGAGATCTGGAATAAGCAGATTGGCGTTCCAGCAGAAGACATTATCCGTATTGGTGACAATAAAGGCGCACCATATGCGTCGGATAACTTCTGGCAGATGGGTGAGACTGGCCCATGTGGCCCGTGTTCTGAAATTTTCTACGATCACGGCGAACATATCTGGGGCGGCCGTCCTGGTACGCCTGAGGAAGATGGCGACCGTTTTATCGAAATTTGGAACATCGTATTTATGCAATTCAACCGTCAAGCGGACGGTGAAATGCTGCCATTGCCTAAACCATCGGTTGATACTGGCATGGGTATTGAGCGTATCTCTGCCATTATGCAGGGCGTTCACTCTAACTACGAAATCGATGTATTTAAGACTTTGATTGCCAAGGCTGCTGAAATCATCGGGGTTGACGATTTAGAAGCTAAGTCGCTGCGTGTGATTGCTGACCATATTCGTTCATGCGCATTCCTTATCGCAGACGGTGTTATGCCATCTAACGAAGGCCGTGGCTATGTGTTGCGTCGTATTATTCGTCGCGCAGTACGTCATGGTTACAAACTTGGTGCTACTGATACCTACTTCTATAAAATGGTGCCAACACTGATCGAAGTGATGGGCGATGCCGCTAAAGAGTTGCAGCAACTACAGGCAGTCGTTGAAAAGGCGCTGAAAGCAGAAGAAGAACAGTTTGCTCGTACGCTGGAACGGGGGCTGGGCATTCTGGATAACGCTTTGGCGGAGCTTGATGGCAACGTGCTTGATGGTGAAACGGCTTTCAAACTTTATGACACCTACGGCTTCCCTGTGGACTTAACCGCTGACGTCTGTCGTGAACGTGATATCACTGTCGATGAAGCCGGTTTTGACGCTGCCATGGAAGAACAGCGCAAACGTGCTCAAGCCGCGGGGCAGTTTGGTGCAGACTATAACGCTGGTTTGAAAACCGATGCGGATTCTGAGTTCTGTGGTTATCAAGCCACTACTGGTCAAGGTAAAGTGGTTGCCATTTATGTTGATGGTGCTGAAGTTGAAGGTTTGCTGCCAGGACAAGAGGCGGTAGTGATACTTGATAAAACGCCGTTCTATGCAGAGTCTGGTGGTCAAGTGGGTGACAAAGGTGAATTGCAGCAAGCGGACAGTGTATTCGACGTAGTCGACACACAAAAATACGCTGCGGCTATTGGTCATAAAGGTGTACTGAAGTCTGGCAGCTTGAAAGCGGGCCAAACTGTTGAAGCGTTAGTGAACAAGAAATTACGTCACCGTACTGAATTGAACCACTCCGTGACTCACTTGCTCCATGCCGCTCTGCGTCAGGTGCTGGGTACACACGTGGCTCAGAAGGGCTCTTTGGTACAACCTGAACGTCTGCGTTTCGACTTTTCACATTTCGAGGCGGTTAAACCAGAAGAGTTGCAGCAGGTAGAAGAGATCGTTAATACCCAAATCCGTCGTAATCATCAGTTGCAAGTCGCTGAGATGGATATTGAGCAAGCCAAAGAGAAGGGCGCGATGGCGCTGTTTGGTGAAAAATACGATACCACAGTTCGCGTAGTCACCATGGGTGACTTCTCCATTGAACTTTGTGGTGGTACACACGTCACTCGCACTGGTGATATCGGCGTATTCAAAATTGTGTCCGAAGGCGGTATCGCTGCCGGCATCCGTCGTATTGAAGCGGTAACCGGTGCCGCTGCAATGGGTTATATTGCAGAGCAACAACAAGAACTGCATGACGCTGCATCACTGTTGAAGAGTGATAGTCACAGCGTGGTGACTAAGCTTAAAGCACAGTTAGAGCATGCTCGTCAGTTAGAAAAAGAAATCCGTCAGCTGAAAGACAAGTTGGCCGCAGCAGCAAGCGCTGACTTAGTGTCTGAAGCGAAGGACATTGCTGGCGTCAAAGTGTTAATTAAGCAGCTTGAAGGTGTTGATGCGGGCGCTTTACGTGGCTTGCAAGATGAAATCAAGCAAAAGCTCGGCTCTGGTATTGTGGTACTGGGGATTGCTGGCGAAGATAAAGTCAACCTGATTGCCGGTGTTACTAAAGACCTCGTTGGTAAAGTGAAGGCGGGTGAACTCGTGGCAATGGTTGCCGCACAAGTGGGCGGTAAGGGCGGTGGTCGGCCAGACATGGCTCAAGCCGGTGGCTCGCAACCTGAACAGCTGCCAGCAGCATTAGCTTCTGTCAGTGAGTGGTTGGCAGCTAAGCTGTAGTTAAACGGCTACAAGTGCTAATAAAAGTCGGCATCTGCCGACTTTTTGCTTTTTATAGGAGACGGTTGGTTGGCATGTTATCCGTACTACCGTTGGTGGTGAACATTCCGCTAAATTGTTATGTGAGCGATTAATACATTAGTGGTCACTGTATTTGTGACGGCGGTATTTGGGAAATGGAATTTTTTATGTTAGCGTGCAGGGGCAAGTTGTTGAAAATGGTTGAAACTGCTTGAAAAGGGGCTTTGCGGCGATTTCCACAACCTTTTACAATAAAAGTAGCGAAAAACTGGGGATTTAGTACTCACCACTATTAATTTGTACTAAGCTCACTTTATAATAACAGCGGTTACGGACAAATGCCGTATACAGAATACGGAAACATAGAGGAGCAGACTAATGCTGATTTTGACTCGTCGAGTTGGCGAAACCTTAATGATCGGTGATGAAGTCACTGTAACAGTGTTAGGAGTTAAGGGAAATCAGGTACGTATTGGGGTTAACGCGCCAAAAGAAGTATCTGTACACCGTGAAGAGATTTATCAACGCATTCAATCAGAAAAAAATGGGAACTCTTCGGACGAAGGTAACTATTAAGATCAAATAGATCGTTGTGAGTGATGTTGTATAAGCGCCAGATCGCAAGACTGGCGCTTTAATTTTGTCTGTAATTCAAGCGATTTGAGCGCTATTACAACCACTTGAAAGGTATATGATTAAAAACGCCTCAAACTGTTTTGCCTTTCCTAAAAAGCGTTTGACTTATTTTCTTCAAACAGTAATATGTGCGCCAAGAAACGACGGAGAGGTGGCCGAGTGGCCGAAGGCGCTCCCCTGCTAAGGGAGTATGGGCTTTATCTCCCATCGAGGGTTCGAATCCCTCCTTCTCCGCCATTTTCTTAGTGTTGTATTGTGAGCGCATGTAGCTCAGCTGGATAGAGTACCTGGCTACGAACCAGGCGGTCGGAGGTTCGACTCCTTCCATGCGCACCA